>JAKPPU010000066.1 GCA_029547185.1 Deltaproteobacteria bacterium
CCTCAACCTGATGTGGCATTCAGACCTTGTGATCAGCGGCGGCGGAACCATGAACCGGGAGGCGGCCGCGCTGGGCATTCCCGTGTACAGCATTTTCAGGGGTCCGACCGGGGCGGTGGATCGGTATTTGAGTCAGCAGGGAAGGCTCGTCATGCTGCAGAGCGCAGCCGAGGTGCGGCAGCGGATCAAGGTCGAACGCAGAGAAAAAGAAATTTCAAACATATCGAAGAATCGACGCGCCCTCGATAGCATAGTGAATGATATTGTCCGGCTCGTGGAGATGCAGACGAAGAGATAGGCAAGGCATTGATGCGGGAAGGCTGAATGGTTTCCGGCCGAGCGCTACAAAGGGACTCGTAAGGAAAACGTGCTTCGGCAACGGATAGTTGACTGAGCAAACTTAACCATGGCGGCTAAGACATGTTGATTCATCTCATCTGTGCGGCGCGGCCCAACTTCATGAAGATCGCCCCGCTCTACCATGCCCTTCGAAAAGAGAATTGGGCACGTCCCGTGATCGTCCACACGGGCCAGCACTACGATCTCAATATGTCAGATGCCTTTTTTGTGGACCTCGGCTTGCCCGCACCGGATTTCAATCTCGGCGTGCGAAACGGCTCCCACGCCGAACAGACGGGCAGGGTCATGATGGCCTACGAAAAGCTTCTTCTGGAGCAGAGACCCGATCTCGTCGTTGTAGTCGGCGACGTGAACTCCACCATGGCCGCGACCGTTGCCGCCTCGAAGTTGGGGGTCCGGGTCGCTCATCTAGAGGCGGGCCTGCGCTCCTTCGACAGGTCGATGCCCGAGGAAATCAACCGCCTGGTCACCGATGTGCTGGCCGATATCCTCTGGACACCGTCACCGGATGCGGACGAGAATCTTCTCCGGGAGGGCATCGCCCCGGAGAAGATCGAGCGGGTGGGCAACATCATGATCGATTCCCTCGAGATGCTGCGGGCAAAGATCGAGGGGCACGCGGCTTACCGGGATTTCGGCCTTACTCCGGGTAGTTACGGGGTTGTGACCTTTCACCGCCCCTC
>JAKPPU010000134.1 GCA_029547185.1 Deltaproteobacteria bacterium
GGGGTTTTTCGGTCGAATATTCTCCACGCCGGAAAACCCCGAAAATGATCCGGTACGGGCCTTCGCCTGAGTCAGCATAATAATGTTTATTATGTTCGTGCGATTGAGACACTTGCCGGGGCGAACCCGGTGTGCCATCGAATGGCAAATACTCGACCACCCGGAGAGCTTCCGGACCGTGCTCCAGACTATAGACACGTTGTTTATTTTCATGCGCCTTCCCCCAGGCGGGTCAGCGCCCTCAATATCTCCCGTGCGCCGGTGAATTTCTTCCTGCCGCCCGGCCCCTCGATTACGCAGGATGGTGTGGAATCGATACGGTCATCCCTGAGATGTTTGCCGAAGGTTTCAAAGGCCTGGGAAGAATCGACGTACCGGCACTTCAGGCCCCTTTTGCCCAGGAAGGCTTCCAGGTCCGGCAGGCTCCGGATATTTTTCTCCGCCGCCTTGAAGAGAGCGGCTCTCGCCCAGAGGATCTGGGAGACATCTCTTCTCCCAGTCACCATTCCCAGGAAACATTTCGCGTAGAGGATCCTTTCCCTGTGGACGGGCGTATCTACGAAGGTGACTGCGGCGATCCGTCGCCTGACCAGGTCGATGACGATCGGCTCCAGTTCCTGCTCCATCGAGCGGCAGGGAGGACAGAAATAATCGGTGTAGATTCTCACCCTGACGGGGCCATTCCCGAAGGAGGGTATCCGAGTCTCTTCGGCGTAGGCCGGCGTCGCTGACCCGGAAAAGAGGCAGAGGAACACGGATAACCCGATTATGGCGAAGAGAATCGCCGTCGACGGCCTGATCCTCTCAAGATGCATTGCGAAGAGAACGATGACCACGGCGGCGAAGGCGAGGCAATAGGGACAGTAAACGCCGTTCATGACCTGGAAGCCGAGTAAAAAGACTTCCACGCCCAAGCCCAGGGACAGCAGGATCGCGCAGGCGGCGTTCTTCCCGAGACCGCCGGCAGCTAGTACAGCCCCCATGTAAAGCATGCCCAGGTACTTGAGATCCAGGCCGAGCATGGATCCCTGCAGGTACGTGCAGGAGGATTCCGAGCAGAGGCTGTAAGCCGCCATCACGGCGATCCCCGCGAGCCCAAGGATAATGGTCGCGCTTCTCTTGTATCGACGCAGTTCTTTGATCATCTGGTTCTCCTTCGCAGTTCGTTGTATGCCCTT
>JAKPPU010000173.1 GCA_029547185.1 Deltaproteobacteria bacterium
CTCGCCGATCTCCGGGGTATGCCCGTTATATGAATATATTCCCATAACTCCTCCGAGAACGATAAATGATGCCGCCCCTCATGGGGTAACTTTGTGATAGGGGAAGATGTACGTACAGCAGTATCATGGAAAAAGCATGCAAGGAGACAGCCCAGCCTCTGTCAAACCTGCCTTTTACCCCCCCCTTTTTAAATGTATGTCAATAAGCAGGGGAATAAACGTGGAGAGATCTTCCACGATGCAGTAGTGGGCTGTCCGGAAGATCGCCGCATGCACATCCGTATTGATGGCAACGATGAGCTGGGAATCCTTCATCCCTGCTACGTGCTGGATTGCCCCTGATATCCCGCACGCAAGGTAGAGCTTTGGTGCCACCGTATTGCCCGTAGAGCCTATCTGATGAGTATACCCCAGCCAGCCGAGGTCGCAGACGCCCCTCGTCGCACCGATGGCTGATTTGGGGAAGAGAGACGAGAGCTTCTCGATGAGGGAGAGGTTTTCCGGCCTGCCGATTCCTCTTCCGGCCGAAACGATCACCTCTGCCTTGGCAAGGGCCATATCTGCGTGCTCGGCCTCGCGAAATCCTTGAGTCCTTGTCGAGACAGCCATGTCTGCGAGGGGAATGACCTTGACTGCGCCCGGCAAATCAGGAACACCCACCTGCTGCCTCGATGCCCCCGGTATGACGGTGAGAACCAGAGAATTTCTTTCGGGCCTGATTTCAGCACGAAATTTTCCCCCGAACATGGAGCGGAAAAAGACACCCTCCCCGATTCCCTCTACAGAGGTGATGCAGCAGGCTTTGAGGCCTACTGAGAGCTGAGGCGCGAAGTCGCTTCCTTCAGAGGTGTGGGGGATGCAGATGCATACATCGCCCTTGTTCCTGAAAAAAGAGAGGAGCGTCTTCCTGTACGCCTCTGCGCTGTACTCGCCGAGCATGCTCCCGCTGAGGCAGACGACATCGAGCCCGGTCTTTTCGGCCAGTTCTCTGCTCACGCGTTCGGCCTCTTCTTCTCCGGAAAGAACGACGATGCCCGGCCTGTCTTTCGAGAGTTCCCGGGCGAAGTCTACTGCTTCGTAGGTTTCCTTCGCGACCCGGCCCTTTTCATGGAGGGCAATTACGGAGACCGATGCGTTGATCATTCCTTGCCTCTAGAGAAGAGAATGCTCATGGAGGATATCCAGGAGCGCTCGTGCTTTTTCATGCTGTGTGCCCTCGAGGAACTCGCCTTTGGCTCCTTCTTCAGGGAGGTCCATTCTGACGAGTCTCTGCGGAGACGGCAAGACCGGGAGCTCGTGCGCCTCAATGCATTCGAGCTTGGCTGAGCGGGCCTTGAGAACGTGGGTGAGGGCAGGATACCTTGGCGTATTGATGCCCGACTGAACAGTGAGCACTGCCGGGAGTCTCATTGTAAGACACTGCCTCCGGCCGCCCTCGAGCTCCCGTTCGAGGGAAACCTCGGCCAGCCCCTGGGATATCTCCTGATGGATCACCCCGGTAGCGCACTCATACCCGAGCATCTCGGCCGTAAGGCCGCCAACCTGGCACTCCATGTCGTCTTCCGCCATGATTCCCATAAGGATCAGGTCATACTTCCTCTTGCCTGCCACGGAGGCGATCAGGGAGGCCCTTTCGGCAGGATCCATATATCTTTCTTCCTCAAAGAGCACATGAATCCCATGGTCCGCTCCCATCTCGAGGGCGCGTCTGATGGTTTTCCCAACCCGCTCGGGGCCAATGGACAGCACATCGATAATCGTATCCCCGAGCCGCTCCCTGATGCGGAGCGCTTCTTCTACCGCATACTCATCATAGCGGTTCATGCGGAAGACAGTATTTCGTCCATACGTGATCCATCCGGCAGAGTCATTGATGGAAATCGTGTCTGCGCTGTCGCAGACCTGTTTCACGCAGACGAGTATTTTCATATCATCTCCTGTATTGCCCAGCTGCTCTCTTCAACAGTGAGAAGATGGCCATTCCGCAGCCCCTTTTCATTTTTGGGAAGGCTTGTTTTTGCTTATAAAAATTATCATACCCTAAAGAGGTTGCAATTGCAATTAAAAAATCGAACGCTCGTTCTATTTTTGTTGACAGGCAGGTTCCTCCCTGATATAAGTCTTCCTATGAGTGTTATGTATTTGATCAGGCACGGGCAGGCATCTTTCGGGGCAGAGAACTATGACCAGCTCTCGCCCAGGGGCATTGAGCAGTCCCGCATTCTCGGAGCGCATCTCATTGATGCCGGGATTCTCCCGGATGCAATCTACACCGGGAGGATGGCACGCCAGAAAGATACGGAAAAAGAGGTACGGGAACGCTACAGGCAAATTGGCTGCAGTCTCCCCCAGGCAGAAGTCTTGGAAGGCCTCGACGAGTTCGATTCCTCGGCGATCATGCTCTCCCAGTGGCCCCATTTGCTCAAGGCAGATCCGCTGCTCGCAGAGCACCTTCCGCGCATATACGAGAACAAGGATTCATTCAAGCTCATCTTCGAGGGGGCCATGCTCAGGTGGGTATCCGGTGCATCCGACAGCCCGGAGGTAGAGAGCTGGATGAATTTTTCGAGCAGGGTGAGCAGCGCGATCATCCGCATCATGAAGGAGCAGGGCCGGAGCAGGACCATCTTCGTATTCACTTCCGGAGGTCCTATTGCCGCCGCCATGCAGTTTGCCCTGTCTCTCTCGCCGGAGGCAGCCATTCGGCTTAACTGGCAGGTGATAAACACCTCCTACACCAAATTCATGTATAACGAAGAGCGGATCACGCTGGCCTGCTTCAATTGCTCATCCCATCTCGACCTGCATGAAGACCGCAAGAAGCTCATAAGCTACCGGTAAGTAAACCCTTAAAAGAGGAGGGGATATATGGATTTCGAAATTCCGGACAAGATCAAGGCAATAACAGAAATGATAGACGAGTTCGTCGACAAGGAGCTTATCCCGCTCGAGGCCGAGTTCCTCCACAAGGACTTCCGCACCATGCTCCCGCTCATCGAGGAAAAGAGGAGGATGGTCAAGAAGATGGAGCTCTGGGCCCCGAACCACCCCAAGGAATACGGGGGCATGGGGCTCGATCTGGTGGAGCACGCCTTTGTCTCCGAGGCGCTCGGGCGGAGCCCGCTTGGGCACTTTGTGTTCGGTTGCCAGGCACCCGATGCCGGGAACATCGAGATCCTGAATCTCTACGGAACGCCGGAGCAAAAGCAGAAATACCTGCGGCCTCTCGTCGAAGGCAAGATCAGGAGCTGCTTCTCCATGACCGAGGTTGAGATGCCCGGATCAAACCCTGTCATGATGGCCACCACGGCTGTCAAAGACGGTGACGACTATGTCATCAACGGCCAGAAATGGTACAGCTCGTCATCGGACGGGGCCGAGTTCGCCATTGTCATGGCAAATACGAATCCCGAGGCCCCGCCTTACCTCCAGGCGAGCATGATCATCGTGCCCTGCAATACCCCGGGGTTCAATCAGGTGAGGAACATTCCGGTCATGGGAGAGGCGGGCACAGACTATACCGGCCACGGAGAGATTCTCTACCAGAACTGCCGCGTTCCCCGGAAAAACCTGCTCGGTCCGGAAGGCCACGGATTCGTGATCGCCCAGGAGCGCCTCGGACCAGGAAGAATCCACCACTGCATGCGCTGGATCGGCATCTGCAACAGATGCTTCGATCTCATGTGCTCGCGGGCCTCGAACCGGGTCATGACCCCGGACGGCAAGACCCTTGCCACCAGGCAGATCATCCAGGCATGGATCTCTGAGTGCGCTGCCGAAATCCAGGCCGCACGGCTCATGATCCTCAACACCGCCTGGAAGATAGAGAAGTATGGCGTCAAAGAAGCCAGGCAGGACATTTCGATGATCAAGTTCTTCACCGCGAACATCATGCAGAACGTCATAGACAAGGCCCTGCAGGTCCACGGCGGCCTCGGCATGACGGACGACATCATTATCCCGTTCTTCTACCGCCACGAGCGTGCAGCCAGGATTTACGACGGTGCGGATGAGGTGCACAAGGTGTCTCTGGCCAAGAGGATCCTCAAAGGGTACGAGGGAAAGCAGTTCCGCTGAAGAGAGGAAAAAGGTCAGCGTGTGAAATTCGAAACCTTCAAGAAGTCGGTCCAGCTCTCGAAAGAGGATATCTGCAGGGATCTCCTTGCCCAGAACCGAGACCGCATCAAGATCAAGAAAGAGAAGGTGGCGGTCAAGAACCTCGTGAGGATTCTCGATGCAGCCCTTTCCATCAGCAATCAGAAAGGCTTCGCCTCCATGAGCCTCCGGGACCTGAGCAGCGAGGCAGGCTTGAGCATGGGAGCCCTGTATTCCTACATCTCCAGCAAAGAAGAGCTCCTCGACATGATGCAGCAGCAGGGCAGGTCCCTGATAGTCAAGATCCTCGGCGAGTATCTCGGAGACATCAACGACCCTTTGGAAAAGCTGAAGAGAGGGATACAGGTCCACCTCTACCTGAGCGAGGTCATGCAGCCATGGTTCTATTTCTCCTATATGGAGACCAAGAACCTGCCCAAAGAGGTGCACAAGAAGTCGATTGAGGCAGAGCTGTATACCGAACAGATCTTCACCGAGATCATCGAGGCCGGCATCAAAGAGGGAAGATTCAGGAAATCGAACCCCCAAATGGTCTCGGCCGCCCTCAAAGCCCTGCTCCAGGACTGGTATTTGAAGCGTTGGAAATACGAGCGCAGGAAGGTTTCGGTTGAAGCCTATGCTGAATTCATCATGGATCTTGTTTCATCATATCTCATGGCAAAGGAGTAAAGGGAAATGACGAACGCGGATCTTACCGACAAGGCAGTCGGTGTCAGACAGGGCGAAGAGCTCGATACACAGAAAGTCGGGGAATATTTAAGGGACACGATCCCGGGCTTGAGCGGCGAAATGTCGGTGGAGCAGTTTCCCAGCGGCTATTCGAACCTTACATACCTCATCAAGGTCGGCAACACCGATCTTGTCCTGAGAAGGCCTCCGTTCGGCAGGAAGGCAAAGACCGCCCATGACATGGGCAGGGAGTACCGAATCTTGAGCGCACTGAACCCGGTTTTTCCCTATTGCCCGAAGCCCCTCGTTTATACGGAAGACGAATCCGTCATGGGGTGCCCCTTTTACGTCATGGAGCGCATCAATGGCATCATCCTGAGAAAGAATCTGCCCAAGGGTCTTACCCTCACCCCGGAGCAGATGCGGTCCCTGTGTGAGAACCTGCTCGACGTCCACTACAAGCTCCACTCCATCGATTACAGGGCCATCGGGCTCGAAGGCTTCGGCAAGCCCGAAGGATATGTAAAGAGGCAGGTGGACGGATGGTCCGAGCGGTACCGGGCCGCGCGGACCCCGGATGCGCCCGATTTTGAAAACGTCATGCAGTGGCTTGCCGAGAAGATGCCGCCCGACTCCAAAAAGCCGGGGATCATCCACAACGACTACAAGTTCGACAACGTCGTGCTCAATCCTGAAAATCCCCTCGAAATCATCGGGGTGCTCGACTGGGAGATGGCCACCATCGGCGACCCCCTCATGGACCTGGGAAGCTCTCTTGGATACTGGGTACAAAACGATGACCCCGAGGATTTCCAGGCAGCGAGGATGTTGCCGACGACCCTGCCCGGAGCCCTGACGAGGGATGAGCTCGTAAAGAGATATGAAAAGCTTGCCGGCATCAAGATCGAAAACTTCGATTTTTACCTGTGCTTCGGGCTTTTCCGTCTCGCGGTCATCGCCCAGCAGATCTACTACCGATTTTACCACGGGCAGACAAAGGACGAGCGGTTCAAGATACTCATCTTCGCGATCCATATTCTCGAGAAGGCGGCACTCAGGGCCATCGATCAGAGCGGCTTGTAAAAAGGCTGTGAGGAGGATGGAGCAGGAAAAAACCGGGCACGTGAAGAGAGACAGGGAGAGGCGGCCCTTCGGATACACTCCTTGGTCTCCTGTCCAAAAACCATAGGAGAGAAAAGCGTATGGAGAAGGTGGATTTCCGACTTGACGGCAAGGTCGCCTTGGTGACCGGGGCGAGCAGAGGTATCGGCGAGGCCATAGCGGTTACCCTGGCGGATTACGGGGCGCACTGCATCCTGGTGAGCAGGAAAGAGGATGCGCTGAAGAAGGTCGCGGAAAAGATCGCCTCCCGCGGAGGAAAGGCGGATGTTATGGCCTGCCATGTGGGAGACCTCAAGCAGATAGACGAGCTCTTCACGAAGGTCAAAGAGCGGTTCGGCAAGCTGAGCATTCTCATCAACAATGCAGCCACCAATCCCTATTTCGGCGAGATGCTGGGGGCCGACGAAGGGGTATGGAACAAGACCTTCGACGTCAACCTGAAGGGACCCTTCTTCCTGGTCCAGAAGGCCGCAAAGCTCATGATTGAAGCAGGCGGCGGATCTGTCGTCAACGTATCGTCGATCAACGGGGTCAAGCCTGCGCCTTTCCAGGGAATCTATTCCATGACGAAGGCAGGCCTCATCTCCATGACCCTCGCCTTCGCCAAAGAGCTTGCGAGCAAGAACATCCGGGTAAACGCGCTCCTGCCGGGTCTCGTCCAGACCAACTTCTCGAAGGCCATCATGGATAACGAGATGATCTATGACTATGCGGTCAAGATGATCCCTCTGGGCAGGCATGCGCAGCCCATGGAGATCGCCGGAGCAGTGCTTTACCTGGTATCGGATGCAGCCCCGTTCACCACGGGCGCGTGCTTCGTCGTGGACGGGGGAGCGCTGGCCTAGTCAGGGCGGATCGAGCAGGCTTTGAGGGGCATATATCCGCCCAAGCGCAGAAACGAAACTATTACAAGGGGGGAGGTTTTTCATGAAGCTGTCTGACATCAAGCGGGTACTCATCCTGGGAGCAGGAACCATGGGCCAGCAGATCGGATTCGTCTGTGCCATGCATGGATACGATGTGGTCATGTACGACCTTTCGAAGGAGATCCTCGACAAATCGGTAAGGCGCATGGAACAGCTCGGGCATTTTTTCATTTCCGCAGGCCGGATTACCGAGGAGCAGCTCGCCGAGATCATGGGCCGGATAAGCGCAACCGCGAATCCGGAGGAAGCGGCCAGCGATGCCGACTTCATAAGCGAATCCGTGCCCGAGGACCCGGGAATCAAGGCCAAGGTCTTTGCCCAGTTCAATGAACTCTGTCCCGAGAAGACCATCTTCACGACGAACACGTCGATGCTCGTGCCTTCGGCTTTTGCGGATGCCACAGGAAGGCCGGAGAAGTTCTGCGCCCTGCACTTCCATGACACACGGATCTCGAACGTCGTGGATGTCATGCCCCACCCCGGCACGGCAAAGGAGGTGGTCGATCTTGTCGAGGCTTTCGCCAAGAGCATCGGCCAGATCGCCATCATGCTCCACAGGGAGAACAACGGCTATGTCTTCAACACCATGCTCTCGAGCCTCTTCTTTTCCGCCCTGACACTGGCATCACGAAACGTTACCTCTGTAGAGGATGTCGACCGGGCCTGGATGGGGGTTACCCATATGGCTATCGGGCCCTTCGGCATCATGGACCAGGTGGGCCTATCGACGGTACATACCATAACCGATTACTGGGCGAAGAAGACGGGCGATCCCCAAGCAAAGGCGAATGCTGAATTCCTCAAGGGATACGTCGACAAAGGCCTGCTCGGATTCAAGACCATGGAGGGATTCTACAAATACCCGAACCCGGCATATGCCGCACCCGGCTTCCTGACCGGTGACGGTGACAAAAAGTAGTATGGCGAGGGCTTAGAACAAGCCCTCTGAAATATAATCATTATGCAGGGCAGCAGGCCCAGCTTTCCTATTCTGTTCAAAGCAGCGGCTAGAGCGTTACGGTCAGGCCCTTGCCTTTCAGGAACTCCTTAACCTGCCGGATGCTGAAGGTGCGGAAGTGGAAGACCGAAGCAGCGAGAAGGATGTCTGCTCCGCCCTCGACCACTGCGGCATAAAAGTCCTCGAGCTTTCCCGCTCCGCCCGATGCCACGACCGGCACGGAAACGGCGTCGGCAACGGCGCGGGTAAACTCGATGTCATAGCCCTTCAAGGTTCCGTCCCCGTCCATGCTCGTGGGGAGAATGCAGCCCGCCCCGAGATCCTCGCACCGTTTCGCCCACTCGATTGCGTCCTTGCCGACAGGCTTGTTCCCTCCGGAAATAACGAGCTCGAAGCCCGAAGGCATCTGGGGGTTCCTCCTGGCGTCGACGGCGATGGTGATGCGGCCTTTGCCGAATTCTGCAGCGGCCTTGCTTACCAGGGAAGGATTGTTCACGGCTGCACTGTTCATGGAAATCTTGTCCGCACCGGCGCCGAGAATAAGGTCGATGTCTTCGAGAGAGGAGATCCCACCTCCCACCGTAAGGGGAATGTCGATCACGGAAGAGACATTTTTCACCCACTCGATCCTGGTCTTGCGGTTCTCCTGGGTGGCTGCGATATCGAGCATGGCGAGCTCGTCTGCCCCTTCTTCCTGGTAAAAGCGTGCATGCTCCACCGGGTCTCCGGCATCGCGGATATCCACGAAATGTATGCCCTTGACAACCCGCCCGTTTTTCATATCAAGGCAGGGCATTATTTTGATTTCCCTCATTAATATCCTCCTCAATCAACATGGTATCTTTAAAGGTCACTCTAGAGGAACTCTGCAAAAAAGGCAAGAGATTGGGAGTTGTAAAGAAAACCTGTTCATAATTAAGGGATTATTCCGATTTCTCAAGTTATTTCTCAATTTCTTTGATTTTCACCTTTGTTCTCGTCAAGATTCGCAGCCTGTTTGTCGATATTCATTACAAGATCACCGGTCTTTTCGGGCGGCTTGGGGAGGCCGGGGATAAAAAATCCAAATTACCTTTCTTATCGAGGAGATACACCATGAATACGCCGTACGAAGACCTAGTGAATTTTTTTGGAGTGCTTATGTATCGCGGGGAGCCCGAGTGGGTTTCATCCAACAGGAAGATCTTTGAAGATGATGCCGTAATATTGAGGAGATTTGATGAAGATCGCAGCGGGGAGCCTCTCCTCATCGTGCCGCCTCAGGCAGGGCATCACTCGTCCATTGCAGACTACTCATCCGACCACAGTCTTGTTAAGACATGCCTTGCCAACACATCGAGCCCTGTTTTTGCCATCGAGTGGAAACCGAGCACCTGCAAGAGGCAAGGTGAAGGCATCGACGACCTCGTCAAGCAGTTGATGCTGTGCGTGAAGATGGCAGGCCCGCGGGTCACCCTTGCGGGGCTGTGCCAGGGAGGTTGGCTTTCAGCGATTTATACGTCGCTTTTCCCAAGGGATGTCAAGGCCCTTATCCTGGCTGCCTCACCCATCGATTTCTCGGCAGGAGGGGGAAAGATACAGGAGATCGTGAATACGATCCCGTTCTGGTACTATCGGTACATGGTCTCCTGTGGCGGGGGGAACATGCTGGGAGACTACATGCTCATGGGATGGAAGCTCATGAATCCCTATGACAGGTTTGTCGGAGACTACGTCAATCTCTGGCTCAATGTAGGAAACCGGAGCTACATCGAGAGGGCCAAGAGGTTCAGCAGGTGGTATGAGTACACTCAGGACATATCGGGACGCTGGTATCTCGAGGTGGTGAAAGATCTCTTCAAGGAAAACAAGCTGATCAAAGGCGAACTGGAGGTTCTCGGTACCCGTGTCGACCTCAAAGCCATTACCTGCCCCCTGGCCCTGCTTGCAGGAGAGCGGGATGACATTACGCTCATTCCCCAGGTGCACAACATTGCCGATCATGCATCGACGCCGAAGGCCCACATCTTCAAGGCGATCATCCCCAATGCCGGGCATATTTCGGTATTCATGGGGAAGAGGGCGCTTCAGCATGAATGGCCGGATGCCCTCCGGTTTCTCCGCGAGCTGAAAGACGCAAAGAAGGAGAGGCGGACATCTTCCGATTCGCCGGGGATGGCTGCAAGTATCTGAGGATGATGGTAAAAATGGCGCGGGGGTGACGGTTACTTCTTGCTCTTTTTGTCCGGTGGTTCGGGAGGTTTCCCGAAGAAAGACGGGAAGGAGGAGAAGTCAGAGATCGCCTTTTGCGCCATTTTCGAATAGTCCAGCTGCAGATCAATCCATCGGCTGAATTGCTCGTCGGCTATCTTTTTGAATTGCAGATAGCCTGATATGATCTGCTGAAGGTATTTATCGAAGAACTCCTGCAGCACGTTTCCGCCATAGCGGATGATCACGTGCAGAAGCCACGGGGGGAGCAGGGCATTTCTGTTTCTCGCCTGCTCCAGGATGATCTGGGTAAGGATGTATGCGGTCACATCCTCTTTGGTATTCGCATCGATCACCTCGATCTCGGAGCCCTGCCTGATGAATTCCGCAATTTGATTCAAGGTGACATAGGTGCTCCCGACTGTATCGTACAGCCTGCGGTTGCCGTACTTTTTCAACACGATCTTTTCTCTGTCCGTCATACCCGAATCCCGCTATCTCGCATTTTTTAAGAACCATCTTCCCGACTTCTGAATTCATCTTGATGACAGCCATCGTTTTCTCAATGGAAGCTGTTATCATTATATCATACAAAGATTCCCAAGACCATTCCATGACGCACTGCAGCAATAAGATCTCATAACCACATAGTTCACCGGGAGGAAATGAATCCACAGGCAATAATACAATAATAATCTCTATTAATTAAAAGATATTTCAAATCAGTCGGATAGAAAGATCACATTTTCGCAATGCAAGACATCGCCTTGACAAATGGGGAGGTGATACTATTATTGGTTTGAGGTTCGAGCCTCAGTCAAACCAATGAAGGGAGATTTGGCTATGGATACAAATACCTTGGTGATGCAGATGATCAATTTGCAGAAGTCATCGTTTGATAACGGATACGAGACGATCATCACCCTGCAGGATCAGACTGAAAAAATAGTCAATGCCTTTCTGGACCAGGCCACGTGGATTCCATCGGAGAGCAGAAGCGCCATGAATGAATGGACCAATGCGTACAAGAAGGGAAGAGATGATCTCAGGAAGTTGGTCGATGATGGCTATAATAAGATAGAAGGGTACGTTTCATCGTTATTCAGCGGCTTGCAGCAATAAGCACACTCCACAGAACTAAATAGAGAAGAGGTAGACCAAATGGATCAGAAATCTATGATGAAGCAGGCAATGGATTTCCAGAAAGAAACCATAGATAACGTATATAAAGGCATCATCTCGGTTCAGGAACAGGCAGAAAAATCCCTGGGCTTCTTTCTGGACAGGATTCCCTGGATACCTGAAGAAAGCAAGAATGTCATCCTGGAATGGGGAAAGATGTACAAGAAAGGCAGAGACGACTTCAAGAAGGCTTTCGACGACGGATATGACAAAATGGAGTCCTACCTTGTAGCAGCCCATGAGCATGTGGCTCAGCAGGCCAGATCTGCGGCATCCGAAACCAGAAAGACACAGAGTAAAGCCTCACAGTAGAGCTGAGGAGAAACGGCATGGATCAGATGCAATTCGTAAGGAAGGTAATCGATTTCCAGAAGTCCTCCTTTGACAACAGCTTCGAAGCTATGAAGACCATTCAGGAGCAGGCAGAGAAGGCAACCGATGCCTTGCTCTCCCAGACAAACTGGATTCCTGAGGATGGCAAGAAGGTTCTAAACCAATGGTACGACGCATATAAAAAAGGTGCAGACGACTTTAGAAAAGTTGTCGACGACAATTTCCAGAAGGTTGAGGATTATTTCAGCACCCCCAAAAAGGGAAAGAAATAAGCCAAAAGGCCGTAACATCGCAAGAGAGGAGAATCAATGATAGGCCGCATAAATCAAATTCGAGAAGCAGGTAATCACTACCTTAATGATTTGCAAGAGGTTTTTGATCATTTACCGGAAACTGCAGTCAAGCTGGGCGAGGCCTCAGGTGAGAAATTCGAAGCATCGCACGTTTATGTCAATGGGGTGCTGAAGTATTTCCAGGATTTTGTAGAAGCGTACTGGATCTCCGTAGGATACTTCCAATCAGTAGAGAGAAGGAAGCTCTTCGAGAAAACACCTCTTGATAATCTCACCGATTATCTCGGCCTCTTCTTCCTGAATACGAACGTGGCGCAAAAAGCCCTGAAAGCCAGTATCTCAACCATGGCCGAATATCACTACCCCAGAATTTACGAGGCCTTAAATGCGTGGATGAATACGATATTCGGGCGTGACAGAGAAGGAATAGATACCATTGTTTCCAACCAGGAACACCTCATGAAAAGGGTTGTGTACGACTATCCCAAGGCCATCCGCTCGATCAGGGATGAGTTCGGGTTCCACTTCGATAATGGTGGGTATATCAAGGCAGGAGAAACCGACAGGTTCGACCTCTGGCAGGTGCTGCCGACCCATAAAAACGTGTCGGTAAGAGAAAATGCAAAGCCTGTCATCATCATCCCTCCCTTTGTTCTCGGCACGAATGTTCTCGCCTTCCTCCCCAATCAGGACAAGAGCTACGTGCATGCCTTCGCAAACAAGGGAATCCCAACCTATATCCGTGTTCCCAAAAATATCCATACCACGCCGGCTTTCCAGGTGATGACCGGTGAAGACGACGCCCGTGACACGAAACATTTCTGCGAGATCATCAAGAACAGGCATGGAAAGCAGGTGACCCTCAATGGCTACTGCCAGGGAGGGTTCATCGGGGTCTGCGATGTCCTCTCAGGAAAGCTCGATGGGCTTGTAGATGCGATCATCACCTGTGTATCGCCCATGGACGGTACCAGGAGCCCGGGACTCGCAACCTTCCTCAAGGCCCTCCCTCCCAGGTTCAATGACCTTGCATACGGAACCAAAACCCTGCCCAATGGAAACAAGGTGGCAGACGGAAAGCTCATGGGATGGGTGTATAAGCTCAGGGCCATTGAGAACGAATATCCCATTGTTGATTTCTACCGGGACATCGTCATGATCTCTGCAACCGATCAGGCAAGGGGGCAGTTCAACAAGACAGCGCTCGCCATCAAGTACTGGCTCAATTACGAGCGTACGGACCTCCCCATGGCCATCACGAAAATGAGCTTCGATTCGTACAATATCCCCATTGCAAAGGACGGCACCTTGCCTATCCGCATGTTCGGAAAGACGCTCAATCTTCACCGGATCCCGGAGAAGGGGGTCAAATGGCTCATCTGCTATGGCGAGAAGGATGATCTTGTGGAAAAAGAGACAGCGCTCGCGCCGGCGGATTTCATCAAGGTGGAAACCACAGGATTCCCCAAGGGACACCTCGCCATTGCCACTTCCTGGTCCAACCCGAAGTCTGAGTACTCGCTCGATAAGCGCTTCAACAATCAGCGCGGTCCGGTTCTGTTCCAGCTCGATATAGATAAATAAGAAAAAGGAGTACGGTTATGGACATGCATTACCAGTACCTCGACTCTCTGGGGAACATGTTCATGAATGCCGCGAGAGGACAGAAGCAGCTCGAGGAATTCTCAAGACTGATGGGGTTCGCCCCCTGGAATTTCATGAACTGGAACGAGACGGCAGGCAGGTTCTTCGGATTCGATGCCCTTGCCCGGAGCACGACGGAACTCATGAAGTTCTCCAGGAATCTTCTCGAGGAATTCCAGCAGTCGATCAAGGGTTTCCTCTCCCTGATGGACCTCGTCCCCAAGAGAGACTACCTCGAGCTGCTTCAGCAGTACGAAACCCTGAAGAAAAAGAGTAGAGAGGCCGGTGCAGCCGGCCTTGAGAATATCCTGCAGGAAGGACTTTCCATCCAGAGTGAAGGCCTGCGGCACTTCGAGGAACTGGCAAAGAAGCAGACAGAGGAATTCCAGAATCTCATGGCAAGCTTCACCCGAGCACTGACTGAAATTTCACCATCCGCACCAGCACAGGAAACAGAGGCACAGAAACCCGCGCAGGCAAGGCGGAGATCCCCGTCTTCCGCAAGCAGAGGCACTTCTGCCCGCAAGGAGCCGAAGGAATGATCCCTTGCGCCATAGGCAGAGTCGGCCGCTAACGCGGGTGAAGTGATTATTTCTTTGGCGCCTTGGGAGGGCTCACCAGGGCCTGCCCGTCGACGACGATCTCCCCGTTCTGGTTTGTGCAGGTGGTTTTCAGGACGACGCGGTTCTTCTCGGTGTTGATCTCCGAGGCCTCCACCCTGGCAGTGATGGTGTCTCCTATACGTACAGGGGCTTTGAAATCGAGCTCCTGCCGGATGTAGATGGTCCCGGGCCCGGGGAGGCCGGTGCCGATCGCGGCGGAAATGAAGCCGGCAGCAAGCATCCCGTGTGCGATCCGCGTCTTGAAGAAGGTGCCCTTCGCATACTCTTCGTTGATATGGGCAGGGTTGAGGTCTCCGGTAATACCTGCATAAAGGATGATATCCGCCTCGGTAACAGTCTTGGCGAATTCAGCGAAATCACCCGTATGAAGTTCTGATATTGTCTTTCCGAGCATATTCTCTCCTTATGTTAGGCGCCGCATGAGAGGGAAGGGAAGCCTCGGCTTCGAGGCAATGCCGTAGAGGGGCGGTTTCCTAAGTCAGAACCATGATCGGTGGCTCCACATGTCTTCCTTCATGTCCTTGATGTCCTCTTTGAGCCTGAGGTACATGGAGGCATTCTGGATCGCCAGGCCACCCTGGTGCGCGATAATCGTGGCGAGCTTGATCTCATCCTCGGTAAATTCTCTGGGTACGTCGCTGTACAACCGTAAGACCCCGATAACGTCCTCTTTCTCCTTGATGGGCACGCACAGAATGGATACGATCCCCTCCTTGAGCTTTTCTTTTTTGTACTGTACGCCGCTGTCTTTTGAAGCATCCCGGACCACAACAGCCTTGCCACTGAGTGCTTCGGCAATGCTCTTTTCAGCATCTATGGGCCCCTTGTCGAGGTATTTCCTGCTCAGGCCATAGCTTGCTACGAGCTCCAGGGTCCGGTTGTCCCTGTCGAGGAGGCGCACGGAAACACCCTTGACGCCGAACGACTTGGCTACGTTAGTAGACAGGATTTTCATGACCTCCTTTATGTCCAGGCTTGAATTGATGTTCACCGCCAGATCGTAGAACAGCTGGGTGTTCCTGCGGATCTGTTCCAGGAGGCGGGTGTGCTGGATGGCCATGCCTCCCTGCTCTGCAAGGGCGGTGAGGAACTCGATCTCGTTATCCGAAAATCTCCTCGCCTTGGAGGTATACAAGGCGAGGAGTCCAATGAGGGCGTCCTTGACCATAACCGGAACGACGAGGATCGAGGCGATCCCTTCCGCCTTCTTGAGATCGTGATGCTTCACCCTGGGGTCTTTTGTTGCATCGTGGATGGCCAGATACCCCTTCTTGAGGATCACATCGGCAGCCCGTATCGCCTCCTGGGGTTCGACGTGGAGATAGTTTCTGGAAAGCCCTTTTTGAGCCAGCGGAAAATAGAGCGGGCTCTTTTTACCCTCGTCATGCAAAAAGAGGCAGGCAGCCTTCCCGTTCATGGTTTCGATGGCGCTCTGCACGATGAGATCGAGTAGAGCGCTCATCTCGAGGGTCGTCCCGAAGGCTCTGCTTACCATGCAGATTGTGGAAAAAAATTCTTTTCTCTCCGGCATTGGTCATCTCCTCGCTTCTTTGGAGGCTCGAAAGGCTTTCTTCATAAGCTGGCTTCCCTTCTTCAGACCTGGCCTCTTCCTCGAGAAGCTGAACTCCTGAACCGATTCCGACGGGGCATCCCGTTCTTTGAGCCAGTTGACAATCCTCGGGGCGAATTCCTTTTGTGTCTTGGAACTGACGTATATGCCAATATGACCGGTATCGAGGCAAACATCCTCGGTATCGGTGCTCCCCACGGCGCCGGTGATCTTATCGGCGGCACCCGGAGGAACGAGGTGATCGTACTGGGCATAAATATTGAGCAGGGGCATGGTGATCTTGCGCAGATCTATCTTGTGTCCGCCGATCTCCATCTCGTTCTTGATCAGGAGGTTATTATGGTAGCAGTCCTTGATGAATTGCCTGAAGGTTTCTCCGGGAACGTCGGGGCTGTCGAAGATCCACTTTTCCATGCGGATGAAATTTTCAACGAAGTCCTTGTTGTCCATGTTCTCAAGGAACCCGATATACTTGTCGATCATGAGCCTGGCCGGATTGAGCAGGAGAAAACCCAGGTTCATGAGGTCTCCGGGCATGTTGCCGAAGGTTTCGATCATCTTGTCCACGTCGACCCACTTCATCCAGATGTGGAGGAGCCCCTGGTCGGTATCGAAATTCGTGGGGCTGACCGTGGTTATGAGATTCTTGATCTTTTCGGGATGGAGCGCGGAGTACATCACGCAGAAGGTCCCGCCGATGCATATCCCCATCAGATTGATCTTCTTGACCTTCTCCCGCTCCAGGATAAAGTCTACCATGGTGTCCATATAGCCGTTTACGTGGTCGTCGATGGTAAGAAACTTGTCTTTGCTCGTGGGATAGCCCCAGTCGATCATGTACAGATTGATGCCGTTTTCGAGGAAGGTTTTCACGACGCTTCTCTCGGGCTGGAGATCGAGCATGGTTTCACGGTTGATGAGGGCGTAGGTGACCAGAAGCGGGGTGCTGATCTCCGACGGCGAGGTCCTGACGGAGTGATAGTGCTTGAGCTTCACGCGGTCGGTCTCGAACACTACATCATAAGGAGTTGCAGCGATTTCGGTATTGAGCTTTCCGAGCAGAATGTCCGAGGCCTTCTGTGCGCGTTCCTGGGCCCCTTCCGTCTCTGCTGCTATGTGCTTCAAAATCAGATCTACAGGGATTTTGGTTTTTTCCATGGCTCCTCCTTTGCTGCTACTCCCTTTCCTTCGCCTTCTCGAGAGTGCGTACAGACTTCTTGAGCCTGTAGACCTCCATATAGAGGTCATCCATCTCCTTGCTGGTAGGGATGGGAAGGGACTGCAAAATATCCTGGATGATCTTGTTGCGGGCCTCGAGATAATCTTCCATGGCGGCCAGTGTTTCGCCCAGCACCCTGTTGTATTCTCCGGACTTGAAGAGCTTCATGAAATGCCCCTCGAGATTCTTCAGCCACATCTGATAGTATACCCTTGTATCCTCGGGGAGGCCGCCCGATTTCGTCAGCTCTTCGAGCTTTTCCTGCATGGCTTTGAGCGATTTTTCAAAGGGCAGAGAGAGGATATGAAGGAATTCGGAGAGGGCATTGTTGAACAGATTGTACTTGTCGATGGCCTGGTTGATTCTCTCCTGGTAGTATCTGGTGAGGCCGAGCTGGGGTATATTGAAATACTGCCTGATTTCTTTTTCATATATGTCAGACCATGCCCGCAGTGCTTCCTGGTCGATTTTGTCGAAGGTATATGCCTCTGTCGTTCCTATTTTTCCCATCTTTTCGATGAGCTGTTTCTGGAAGGAAGAATATCCCTTTATTCCTGTCTGAAGAAAGGTCGATGTGATATCCGGAAGCACGGCCATTCCGCGGCACATAGCCTCCAGGGCTGACGGATCCCTCATGACCGAGGTTATCACGCTTAAACCCTTCGAAATGGAAATGAGTGCCTCCTGGAGCATCTTGCGGCTTTCCTTTTCTTGAGCCTCTTCCGGATGTGATGCGCTCTTCTGATTCGGGCTGTACTGAGCCCAGAACTGGTTTGCAGATTTCAGCCATTCCAGGAGCATGGCCTGCGGTTCGGGCTTTGTATGTTCCGCCGCGCTGTTCATGTTTCACCTCATGCATGAAAGAAATGGAGTTTTAAAAGGGCATTGCCTCACACGCCTCAAGGTCGGGGCCGCATATCATATAAAAAGAAGTAATAAGGCCGAAGGATTTATCAAATGGATTCCGGATGTCGAGGCAGAGCTATCCCCGGGATAAAAAGGGATGGATGGCCGACAGAGCATGGAAGAAGGCAGGAAGAAGTGCCTTGACAAAGAAGGAGTTGTTGCTTATATGGTAGGATGTTTTTGGGCGGGAATAACTCAGTGGTAGAGTGTAACCTTGCCAAGGTTAAGGTCGCGGGTTCGAATCCCGTTTCCCGCTCCACATCCTTCTTCTTATCCGGCTACGGATATGCCCGGTAGATCATCCTCGGGAACGGTATGGTTTCCCGCACATGCTTGAGGCCGCAAATCCAGGAAAGAGTCCGTTCGATTCCCAGACCGAAGCCGGCATGGGGAACGCTGCCGTACTTCCTTAAGTCGAGGTACCAGGCATAGCTCTCAGGATTGAGATTGTTGTCCTTGAGCGCCTTCACGAGCAGGTCATAGCTGTCCTCGCGCTGGGAGCCGCCGATGATCTCCCCATACCCTTCCGGGGCCAGCAGATCGGCGCACCGGACATACTCCGGTTTCTCGGGGTGCTGCTTCATGTAGAAGGCCTTGACCTTCCGGGGATAGTTCTCGATAAAGATCGGCTTGTCATAGAGGCCAGTGATAATGGTCTCGTCGTCTCCGCCGAGGTCTGTTCCCCATTCGATGTCCGAACCGTGTTTCTTAAGGATCTCGAGGGCCTCGTCATACGAGATCCGGTTGAAAGGAGGAACGACCTTTTTCAGCGGGGCGAGGTCTCTCTCCAGAAAGGCGAGCTCCTGTTCCCTCTCGGCAATCGTATTCTGAACGATGTATGAGACGAAATCCTCCTGGAGTGCAAGATTCTGGTCGTGGTCGAAAAATGCCATTTCCGCCTCGAGCATCCAGAACTCGGTGAGGTGCCGCCTCGTCTTGGAGCGCTCAGCCCTGAAGGTGGGGCCCAGGCAGAAGACCTTGCCCAGCCCGAAGATGGCCGCCTCGAGGTAGAGCTGTCCTGTTTGCGACAAAAAGGCCTTGCCGAGGTCGAAGTATTCGAGGCTGAACAGGCTGGAGGTATCCTCTCCGCACGTGGTGGTGATAATGGGGGTGTCGATCAGGGTGAAGCCGTTCTTATGGAAGTAATCTCTGACGTGCCTCACGAGGGCGTCTCTCACCCGCATGATGGCGATCTGCCTGCTCGACCTGAGCCACAGGTGGCGCTGGCTCAGGAGAAAATCCGGACCGTGCTCTTTTTTTCCGATGGGGAACTCCTCGGATTTCTGAACGATCTCGATCCGTGCCGCATGGAGCTCGTAACCGCCCGGAGATCTGAACTCCTCTTTCACGGTTCCCCGGACGATCACGGAAGATTCGATCGGGACCTTCTTGATCTCGGGATAGACCTCCTCACCCAGGATCTCGCGCTCTGCAATGACCTGACAGATCCCGCTCCCGTCCCTTACGAGGAGAAACGACACCTTTCCGCTCGATCTCCTGTTGAAGACCCATCCCTTGATGACGACCTCTTCACCGATATGCTTGGGGAAGTCCTTGATGAGACATTCTTCCATACGATCTCTTGCTCCTCCTTGATCTGAAAGATCCCATAACGTATTAACCCTCTTGAAGCAACATTTTTTAGGGCTTCACGCCATTGATTCTTTGGCCGTATAATGCTATTTCATGCACCATGAACTTTGCATACAAGATCTGGATTGAAAAAGACGGCGATACGGTATTCGGGATGGGCATCTACAAGCTCCTCGACCTCGTCATGCAGACAGGGTCGCTCCACAAGGCAGCTCAGGAGCTCAAGATGTCTTACCGGGCAGCATGGGGAAAGGTGCGGGACTACGAACAGAGGCTGGGCGTAGGCCTCCTCGAGAAGGGGAGGCACGGGAGAACCGGTGCGCACCTCACCCAAGAGGGAGAGCAGATCGTAATGCGTTTCCAGGACATGATCAAGGAGATGGATAAGATCGTCGACAGCGGCCCTCTCGCAAAGCTCATGGACAAGATGGAAAATATCAAGGTCCACTGAGTGAGCAATGAGTCCCCTTCCCCGCATGAGCCGTCTGGTGGCGACCTTCCTGGGCGCCGGATATTCTCCGGTCGCACCGGGAACGGCGGGAACCATCGCAACGCTGCCGCTGTACCTCCTGCTCAGAAAGCTGTCTCTGCCCCGCTATCTCCTGAGCGTCAGTATTCTCGCCGTGCTCGGCGTATCTGCGGCGTCACGGGCGGAGTCCCTCTGGGGAAAAGACCCGGGCAGGGTGGTCATCGATGAGGTCGTGGGCTTTCTGGTTACGCTCGTTTCCCGACCTCGAGGAATGAAGGACATACTCATCGGTTTTGTGCTGTTCAGGCTCTTCGATGTGGTCAAACCGCCGCCCGCACGGAATCTCGAGGCCCTGCCGGGAGGGCTGGGGATCATGGCGGACGATGTCGCTGCCGGAGCCATGGGCGCACTGGCCCTTGCCGGCATCCGGAAGCTTTCGAAGAGACAGTAATGAAGGCCTCGATAATCATCACGGGCTCCGAAATCCTTCGGGGCATGCGTCAGGATTTGCTGATTCAGCCGTTCTCCTCCATGATGGCTTCCCGGGGCATTGCCATGAGCCAGATCCGCATCATCGGAGATGATCCAGAAACGCTCTGTGAAGCCATACTCGATCTCGAGCCTGACTCGAACGTGATCGTGGTGACGGGCGGACTGGGGCTGACTCCGGACGATACGACCCATTCGGCGGTAAGAGAGCTGCAGGCAGGCAGACGGGTCCGGATGAACCTGGAGATAGACAATCCGGTCGGTTCTGCACAGGGCATAGATCTCGAGCTCGAGTCGGGCACGAGGGTCGTTTTCTTCCCGGGCGTGCCGGCAGAAGCGCTTGCCATGTTCGGGAATGTGGTCGACAGGCTGAACCCGGGGGCATCGTCCACGGTCGAGATCGCCGTGTTCGGCCTGCGGGAGGTGGAGATCGCGAAGCGCCTGGGCTCCCTGGCCGGCTCGTGCGGCTATCTGCCGAAAGACATGGAGGTCTCCCTCATCGTCCCGAGAGAGATCGAGCAGGAGATCAGAGAGATCCTCGGGGCCCATGCCCTCGAAGGCGGCACCCTGAATGCAACCCTGGCCGACCAGCTCAGGCGAAAAGGCCTCACTGTTGCAACCGCAGAGTCGTGTACCGGAGGGCTCATCGCCCATCTCATCACACAGGTTCCGGGAAGCTCGGTGTATTTCCTGGGATCGGTGGTGGCGTACAGCAACGATCTCAAGGTGAGCCTTCTCAAGGTACCCGGGAATCTCATCACGCGGCATGGGGCTGTAAGCCGCGAGGTCGCGTCAAGCATGCTCCGGGGGATCCTCGAGGTCACCGGCGCTGATGTGGGCATGGCCACCACGGGGATTGCCGGGCCTTCGGGAGGATCGGACGAAAAGCCCGTGGGCACGGTTTGGATCGCTGCAGGCGGGGCGGACGATCATACGGTCCGGGAGTTTCATTTTCCCTTTGACAGGCAGAGGAACAAAATGATCTTTGCCAAGACGGCACTCTTTCTTTTGAGGTCATATATCGATGATAAGGACGTTCATCGCACTTGAGATCCCTCGGGAAATAAAGGTATACCTCGGAGAGATCATTTCCGGCTTGCGGCAGAAGAACAGAGGCGTCAAGTGGGTTCAGCCCGAAGGCCTCCATATCACGCTCAAGTTTCTGGGGAATATTGACGAGGGCCTTGTCCCTTCGCTTTCGAGGGAGCTCGCCGCCCTTGCGGCCGCTTTTCCTGCAGCGCACGTCTCGCTCTCCCGGCTGGGGGCGTTTCCCGATGCGAAAAGGCCCCGGGTGATCTGGGCGGGCTTGATCGGCGATACGGCGATCCTCGCGGATATCGCTGCCAAAACGGATCAGATATGCACATCGCTTGGCATGGAGCCTGAGAAAAGACCGTTTCGGGCGCACATAACCATCGGTAGACTAAAGCTACCGACTGTGGTAGATTTGGCACAGGAAATTAGGGAAAGGGATTTCACCATTAACCATGTAATTTTGTACAAGAGCGAGTTGACCCCTTCCGGGGCGCGCTACAGTGTTCTCCATAGGAGCGTTCTTGGGCAAGAAAAAGGAGAATGAACAATGGAAGAAGGAAGAAAGCGGGCATTGCAGGATGCGATCACAAAGATAGAGCGCTCGTACGGAAAAGGCTCTATCATGCGCATGGGGACCGATGAGATCGGTAGGGATGTGCCGGTCATCTCATCCGGGTCGCTGCTGTTGGATTATGAAGCGCTCGCGATCGGCGGAATCCCCCGCGGAAGGGTGACCGAGATCTACGGGGCAGAGTCCTCCGGGAAGACCACGCTCGCACTGCACTGCATCGCCTCTGCCCAGGCCCAGGGAGGGGTGGCCGCGTTCATCGACGCTGAGCATGCCCTCGATGTCAACTATGCGAAGAAGCTCGGCGTCAACATCGAAGACCTCCTCGTTTCCCAGCCGGATTCCGGGGAGCAGGCCCTCGAGATCGCCGAGACGCTCGTGCGCTCGAACGCCGTGGACATCGTGGTCATCGACTCTGTCGCCGCTCTCGTGCCCAAGGCCGAGATCGAGGGTGACATGGGCGACTCCCACATGGGTCTGCAGGCGCGCCTCATGTCTCAGGCCTTGCGCAAGCTCTCGGGAGCCATCTCGAAGACGAACACCACGGCCATCTTCATCAACCAGACGAGGCAGAAGATCGGCGTGCTCTACGGAAACCCCGAAACCACCACGGGCGGCAACGCGCTCAAGTTCTATGCGAGCGTAAGGCTGCAGATCAAGAATGCCGGGCCCATCAAGGAAGGAACGGATGTGATCGGCAACCGCACCAAGGTAAAGGTCGTGAAGAACAAGATGGCTCCGCCCTTTAAGGAGGTGGAGTTCGACATCATGTTCGGTGAAGGTATATCCCGCTACGGCGAGGTGCTCGATGTCGGCTCGATGCCGGGCAGAAACGTCATCGAGAAGTCAGGGGCATGGTACAGTTACAAGAAGCAGCGTCTCGGACAGGGAAGAGAGGCTGCCAAGACATACCTCAAGGACCATCCCGAAGTATTCGCAGAGATTTACGAAGATTTAAGGAAGACCTTCCAAAGCGCCGATAATCAGGGTAAGAAGCAACACCCCGCTTCAGCCCAGGACAGGGCAGCGGAAACACCTGAGCTCGAGGCGAATACGTAAGGGAGGCGAACAGTATGGATATCAACGATGTCTTGAAGCAGGCAGTGGAGATGTCTGCTTCGGACGTCCACATCAAGATCGGCCTGCCTCCGGTTATCCGGAGGTTCGGCGCCTTGATCCCGCTGAGGGACCGGGAGAGGCTCACCAACGATGACATCTCTTCGATGGCCTACAGTCTCATGAATCAGTACCAGCAGGCCAAGTTCGACACGACCAACGAGATAGATCTGGCGTACGGCCTCTCGGGTGTGGCGCGCTTCAGGGTGAACTGTTTCAGGCAGAGGGGGAGCTACGGGATGGTGTTCAGGATCGTTCCCACCGACCCCCCCAGCCTTGACGATCTCCATCTCCCCGAAGTGATCAAAAAGATCAGCCTCGAGCGCAAGGGGCTCATCCTCGTCACCGGGACCACGGGCTCGGGAAAATCGACCACGCTGGCTGCCATGGTAAACCACATCAACACCTACAGGAACTGCCACGTGATCACCATCGAGGACCCCATCGAGTTTCTCCACAAGGACAAGAAGTGCATCATCAATCAGCGCGAGGTAGGGGCCGATACGAACTCCTTTGCCATGGCGCTCCGGGCGGCGTTGCGGCAGGACCCGGATGTGATCCTCGTAGGAGAGATGCGTGACAGGGAGACCATCGAAATAGCGCTCACCGCTGCGGAGACCGGCCACCTCGTCCTTTCCACGCTCCATACCCTCGATGCGGTGGAGACCATCATGCGGATCGTCTCGCAGTACCCTCCGCACCAGCACCTGCAGGTGCGGCTCCAGCTCGCGGGCGTTATCAAAGCGGTCATCTCCCAGCGGCTCCTGCCAAAGATCGACGGGCAAGGCGTGGTCCCCGCTGCCGAGATTCTCGTCTCCACGGGAAGGATCAGGGAGTGCATTACCGACGAGACGCGCACGGCCGATATCCCGGACGCCATTGCCGAAGGTCTCGTGGCCTACGGCATGCAGACCTTCGATCAGTCCCTGATGGCGCTGGTCAAAGAAGGGAGCGTTAGCTACAACGAGGCCATGCGCCAGGCCACAAACCCCAACGACTTCGCTCTGCGCATGAAGGGAATCAGGGGCACCAGCGACGGGAAGTGGGACGACTTCGAAGGCGAAGAGCCCGTAAAGGAAGAGGGACTGAGTGGAGAGGGAAAACCGTCCATATTCCAAGACGGCAATTATCGAGACTTTTGATCAGGGAATTGCCTATGCCCTCCAGGTGATCTCCCGGAGGGCAGTCTCGTCCTTTGAGCTAAAAAAAAACTGAAACTCAAGGGACTGAAAGAAGAAATCATCGATTCAGTCGTTGCCAGGGTCCTCGACTTAGGCTATCTTAACGATTCAGAGTATTCGATTCGCAGGGCGCGCCTCATGGCCGAAAAAGGCTATGGCGATTTTTACATCAAGACCTTCCTCGAAGGCCTGGGCGTTCCCGAGGACATGGCGGCATCCGCCGTGGACAAGGTTTCGAAAGACTTCACAGAAGAAGAGAGAATCTCCATGCTCATGAGCAAGAGAAAAGGCCTGGGCAGGGAGAAGATGATCCGTTTTCTCGCAGGCAAAGGACTGGCCTTCGAGAAAATCCTGAGCGTGTTAGGTGGAGACGATCAATGAAAGGTTCCGAGATTCGCACTATGTTCCTGCAGTACTTCCAGGAAAAGGGGCACACGATTGTCCCCAGCTCCTCCCTCGTGCCGGCGGATGACCCGTCGCTGCTCTTCACCAATGCCGGCATGGTCCAGTTCAAATCCGTGTTCCTGGGTACGGACAAGAGGCCCTATTCCCGGGCCACCACCTCCCAGAAGTGCGTGAGAGCGGGCGGAAAGCACAACGACCTCGAGAACGTGGGAAGGACCGCGCGGCACCACACCTTTTTCGAGATGCTCGGCAACTTCTCGTTCGGCGATTATTTCAAAGAGGGCGCCATCGAATTCGCGTGGGAGCTCCTCGTCCAGAGGATGGGGCTCGACCCGACCAAACTCTGGGTGAGCGTGCACTTGAGCGACGACGAGGCCTTCGCCATCTGGCGGGACAAAATCGGCCTTTCTCCGGAGCGCATCATCCGGCTCGGGGACAAGGACAACTTCTGGGCCATGGGAGACACCGGTCCATGCGGCCCGTGCTCCGAGATCATTTACGACCAGGGGCCGTCGATCGGCTGCGGCAGGCCCGAGTGCACGGTCGGCGAGTGTGACTGCGACCGGTACCTCGAGATCTGGAACCTTGTGTTCATGCAGTACAACAAGGACGAATCGGGGGTGATGGAGCCGCTGCCCAACCCCAGCATCGACACCGGCATGGGCCTCGAGCGTATCACCGCCGTGATGCAGGGCGTGAAGAGCAACTATGACACCGACCTCTTCGTGCCGCTGATTGCTTACATCGCAGACATGGCGGGAATCACCTACAGACGCAATGAGGACAACGACGTCTCGGTCAGGGTGATCGCGGACCACGCCAGGGCGAGCGCCTTCCTCGTGGGAGACGGCGTGCTGCCGTCGAACGAGGGCAGGGGGTACGTGCTGCGTCGGATCATCCGACGGGCCGCGCGTCACGGCAAGCTGCTCGGTCTGAATAAGCCCTTCCTCCACGACGTGGCAATGCAGGTCATAGCACAGATGGGAGATGTCTATCCCGAGCTTAAAAGCAGGAGAGACTTCATCGACAAGGTCATTGCGAACGAAGAGGAGCGCTTTTTGAAGACCCTCGACCGCGGCCTCACCCTCCTCGACGAGGTCATGGCCGAGGTGAGGTCAAAGGGACAGACCGTCATCCCCGGAGATGCGGTCTTCATGCTCTACGACACCTTCGGGTTCCCGGTTGACCTCACCCAGGATATCGCGGAGAAGCAGGGTTTCACCCTCGATGCTGCAGGCTTCGAGGCGCAGATGGAGCTGCAGCGCGAAAAGGCCCGGACCGCATCGAGCTTTTCCGGCGTCATGGGAGAGGGCATTGCCATGGGCGCCACGATAAAGAAGGAAGAGGTGCGTTTCGTCGGGTACGATACGTTTGAAACACACGGCACGGTGCTTGAGCTCCACGTGAAGACCGACCACGGCGGATATGCCCCGGCCGACGAGCTTGCAGCCGGACAGGAGGGCTGCCTCATTGCCAGCGAGACACCGTTCTACGGCGAATCGGGCGGACAGGTGGGGGATACCGGCAGGATTTTCGCGCCGAACTTTTCCGCCGATGTCCTCGATACGACGAAGACCGACTCCGGAATCATGATCCACGCCATCGTGGTGACCGAGGGGGCTGTGGTGAGAGGGCAGGTCGTCACCCTCTCCGTCGACGCAAGCAGACGCAAGAGCATCATGCGCCACCACAGCGCAACGCACCTGCTCCAGCGCGCGCTGCGCGATGTGCTCGGCGAGCACGTGCACCAGTCGGGTTCTCTCGTGAGCGAAGCGCGCCTGCGGTTCGACTTCACGCACTTCGCACCCGTGAAAGAGGACGAGATCGCCAGGATCGAGGCCATCGTGAACCAGTATGTGCTCGAAGACCTGCCCATACGGGTCGAGATAACCTCGAAGGAAGCGGCGCTCTCGAAAGGCGCCATGGCCCTCTTCGACGAGAAGTACGGGGACGAGGTCCGCATGGTGGTTATGGGAGACGACGTCTCGGTCGAACTCTGCGGAGGAACGCACTGCCGCGCCACCGGTCAAATAGGCCTCGTGAAGGTCGTTTCCGAAGGGAGCGTGTCCGCGGGCCTGCGAAGGATCGAGGCGATCGCCGGCACTCGCTCGCTCGAACACCTCCAGTCGCTCACCTCCATTCTCGATGACGCAGCCAAAGCCTTGCGGTGTACGCCTTCCGAGATCAGGGAGCGCATCGCCGCCCAGCAGGCGCGGATCAAGGAGCAGGAAGCCGCGATCAAGGACCTGCAGTTGAAGCTCGTTTCCGGCGCAGCCTCTGCCAAGGATGAGGAGCAGTTCGAGTCAGACGGGTACACCGTGGTCATCAGGAAGGTCGACCTCGAGGATGTGGGCCAGCTCCGGGAAATGGGAGACAGGATAAAGCAGCAGATAGGAACCGGCGTGGTGTTTCTCGCATCTCCTGCAAAGAACAGGGCAACCTTCATGATCATGGTCACGAAAGACCTCGAAGGCCGCGTGGATGCAGGCGATCTCATGAAGACCATTGCCGCCGCAGTAAACGGCAGGGGAGGCGGCAAGGGCCTCTTCGCCCAGGGAGGTGCCCCCGACGGAGGCACGATCGAAAAGGCCATTGAAATCTTCAGGCACGAGATTGCGGGAGGCGTATGAGAGAAGCGGTTGTGAACCGGAAGACCAAGGAAACCGACATCAGCGTTTCTTTGAACCTCGAAGGCCCGAAGGGATCGATAGAGGTCCCGTCCGGATTTTTGAACCACATGCTCGATGCCTTCTCGACCCATTCCGCCATCGGGCTTTCCGTCAAGGCAAAGGGCGATACCCACGTCGACATGCACCACGTGACCGAGGATCTCGGCATCGTCATGGGCAAGGCTCTCAAGAAGGCGCTGGGCAACAAGAAGGGCATCACCCGCTACGGCCTGGCCAAGGTACCCATGGACGAGGCCCTCGTGGAGGCTTGTCTCGACATCTCCGGGAGACCCTACTTCCAGATCCACGGCGAGGACGTGTTCCACGGCCAGGCAGGTGACCTCGACCTGGAGCTCGTCCCCGAATTCTTCCGGGCGCTCGCCTTCAACGCAGGGATCACCCTGCACATGACGATCTTTGCCTCGAGCAACGGCCACCACCTGGCAGAGGCGTGCTTCAAGGCATGCGCCCGGGCACTGCGCGAGGCTGTGGCCGTAACCGGATCGGAGATCCCCTCGACAAAGGAAACCCTGTGAACAAATACCGCCATGTAAAGGTCAAGACTGCGGACAGCTACACCGCACCGGGGAGACCTTTCCACATGGAGCTCGACGGCGCGGCCATGGACATCGAGCACGTCCTGAGCCACTGGCGCGAAGCCTATGAAGACCCGAGCTTCTATCCCGAGGAGTACTACAAGGTGCTGGCGTCGGACAAGAAGATCTATATCCTCCGCTATTGCATCCTCTTCAACAGCTGGTGGGTGAGGGAATACGAGAAGGTGGAGAAGGCCGCGTCATGATCGTGATCCCGGCCATCGACCTCCACGAGGGAAACGTCGTGCGCCTCAAAAAAGGCGCGTTCGACGACGTCACCCGCTACAGCAGCGTGCCTGCCGACGTGGCCAAGGAGTTCCGTGATGCCGGTGCGGAGAGGATCCACGTGGTGGACCTCGACGGATCGGTCAGGGGCGAGGGCGTGAACACGAAGGCCATCGAGTCGATCTGCAGGGCATCGAACGTCGAGGTGGAGCTGGGCGGCGGCATCAGGAGCATCGATCATGCCAGGGCCGCCTTCGACCTGGGCGTAACATACGTCATCCTGGGCACGATCACGGCATCAAAGCCTGACGAAGCCAAGAGGATCATCTCAGCCTTCCCGGGGAGGGTCGGAATCGGGATCGACGCCCTCAAAGGCTTCGTCGCGGTCCGCGGGTGGAAGGAGATCACGCAAGAGACGGCGGTCTCCCTGGCAAGGGAGTATGAGGAGGCAGGGCCGGCGTTTCTCGTTTATACGGACATCGACCGCGACGGCATGCTTACCGGCCCGAACATCGAGGCCATGTCCGAGATGGTGCGCAGCGTGAACATCCCGGTTGTGGCGTCGGGCGGGGTTTCGAGCATCGAGGACATCGAGGCCCTGAAAGGGATAACAGGCCTCATGGGTGTAATTACGGGAAAGGCGATTTACGAAGGACGGATCGACCTGCGCAAGGCTATCGAGCTCTGCAGGAGCTGATTTCCGAGCCGACCCCGCGACGTTCACGCAGCGCCGAAAGCGAATACCATGGCTTCCGCGCTTGACTCCATTCATCGTTTTATATCATTAATCCTATCACTCCCCCGCGCGCGGGATGCGATGTTTCCGGGAAAGTTCACGGCAGGAGAAGACTTTGATGCAGGATTCGGGAGGTATGAGATGGGTTGCATTTTCTGTAAGATCGTAAATGGTGAGGTTCCTTCGAGCAAGGTCTACGAGGATGATCTGGTGCTGGCATTCGACGATATCCAGCCGCAGGCCCCGGTGCACGTCGTCGTGGTCCCGAAAAAGCACATTGCCAGCTTAAACGAGCTCCACGACAAGGATATCTGGTTCGCCATGCTGGGCGCCGCGCAGCAGGCGGCAAAAATCAAGGGCATCGACCAGTCCGGATACCGGATCGTGGTCAACTGCGGCAAGGACGGCACACAAATCATCTGGCACCTGCACCTCCACGTCATGGGAGGAAGGCTCCTCGACAGCAAGATGGGATAAGGATCCGGGCAGGATCAAGAATGGAGACTAGGCAGGCGCCCTGTTCGGCCTTTGTCTCCGCCACCTCTTGCCGTTCTCATGTGCGGCCAGGCGCAGCATGCGTATGCGTTGAGGCTTCAGACTCTGCGCGGATGACAGAAGAACAGGTATGATATGGCAGCCTTGATGCAAGGGAGATGGATGGCATGAGCTCGAAGATACGTACGTGCACACGGGAAGACAGCGGGGTTCTCACCGAAACAATCCGAATTTCCTTCAGGGATGTGGCAGAGCGCTTCGGTCTGACACCGGAGAGCGCCCCCCGCCATCCTTCGAACTGCAGCGAGGACTGGATTCGAAAGGACCTCGATCGGGGCGTCACCTATTTCATGATCGAGCACGAGGGTTCGCCGATCGGGTGCGTTGCCCTCGAAAAGGCGGATTCAGACGTTTGCTATCTTGAGCGCCTCGCAGTTCTTCCCGGCCAGAGGGGATGCGGTTTCGGCAAGGCTCTTGTCGCTCATGTCATGGAGAATGCAAGGCTTCTCGGTGCTCATCGGGTGGATATAGGAATCATTGCCGACCATGCCGAGCTCAAAAACTGGTACCAGCGGATCGGGTTCATCGAGGGGGAAAGCAGGGTGTTTCCCCACCTGCCTTTCCGTGTCACCTTCATGTCGTACGATCTCGATAAAGATTGTCCCAAAATAACATCGGGATAATCCAGAAAGGCAAACCCCGGCTCTCTTCTCACACCCGCAACCCTCTCCAGAGGATTCAGACAGCCGGAGAAGGAAGAGTGTCCCGGATGCGCTCTTTCGTGGATTCAGAAAGAGTCATGGCTCTTTTTGAATCTGCACATGCACCCTCGTGATGTGGTATGTTCGGAAACAGGCAAATTTTCGCAGCAGGAGAGGTACAAAAGATGAAGCTTTTCTTTTATCAGACGGAGATCGGGAAGGTCGGGATCGCGGAAGAAGGCGGCTCCATAACGAACGTATTCCTTCGAGGTGATCCTGCTCCGCCCGATGCCGAGGTATGCGAAACAGAGGTTATCAGAGAGGCGGCCCGGCAGCTGTATGCCTATTTCGCCGGAGACCTCAGGGAATTCTCTCTGCCTCTCGCCCCACGCGGTTCGGAGTTTATGAAGAAGGTATGGAAAGCCCTCTGTGAGGTCCCTTACGGCAGGACGGCGAGCTACAAGGAGATCGCAGCAGCCGCAGGAAACCCCAAGGCGGCCCGCGCCGTGGGGCAGGCAAACAACCGGAATCCCATTCCCATATTCATTCCCTGCCACAGGATCATCGGATCGGACGGAAGCCTCGTGGGATACGGCGGCGGGCTGGATCTGAAAAAGAAACTGCTTGAAATGGAAGGCCGAAACTGAATTCTTCCGTATAGGCAGAACGAATTGAAGATCGAATGCACGGCTCTTGTCTGCCCGGAGACTTTCTAGTATTATTTCGAAGTGTCATCCGGCTGACGTGCCTGCTGTGTGAAAGTCGCCGACAGCAGATTACGCTGACGGTCTTTACATGAAAGCTTGCTTTGAATCAGGTCCGAGGGGAGGTAGTTATGGAAGAAAAGAATCTCATTCTCGCAGTCGATATCGGCACCACCGAAACAAAGGCCGTGCTGGTGAGCCCTGACGGATACATCGATTCCTGCCGGTGTGGGTGCAGCCTCTCGTATCCGGCAAAGTCCTGCGTCGAGCAGTCGCCCGAGGAGATAGCGGAGGCAATCTACTCGACGAGCAGGAAAACGCTCGCCGATCATCCCGATCTGGTCAGCAGGCTTGCAGGAGTCGTGTTCACGAGCCAGATGCAGAATACGATTCCGGTCGATCGGGAGGGAAAGCCCCTCATGAACATGCTCTCCTGGATGGACGAGCGCGCAGCCGAGTTCACCCAGAAGGAGATGTACAAGGGCCTCGTCAAGATCGAGGGTTACCCCGTCACGAAGCTCATAAAGTTCCTGAGGATAACCGGGGGCATGCCGGGAAAGAACGGCAAAGACACCGTGTGCAAGCTCGCCTGGATGAAGAAGACCAAGCCCGACCTCTACGATTCCGTCCACAAGTTCCTCGACGTGAAGGATTATGCCGTCTTCCTCGCCACCGGCAACTACGTGAGCTCGTACGACATGGCCAACATCACCTGGCTCATGGACACGCGCAAAAAGAACCAGGCGCAGTGGACCTGGTCGGAGGACATCCACAGGCTCTACGGCCTCGATTCGCGGAAGATGCCCGAACTCAAGCCCTCGACCGCGATCGCCGGCAAGGTCACGGCCACTTTTTCCGGGAGGACGGGCGTTCCGGAAGGGCTGCCCGTGGTGAACGGCTCGGGCGACCTCCTCACCTCGGCCATCGGCTCGGGCGCCATCGAGATGGGGCAGATGCATATCAACATCGGCACCGCCGGCTGGGTCGCCACGCACCATCCGGGATACGGCATCGACATGAACCACTATGTCGGGTCGATCGTATCCGGGATTCCCGGCGTATTTCTCCTGATCAGCAAGCAGGAAACCCTGGGTGCCGCCCTCGACTGGCTTAAACGCATGCTGTATCCGCCCGAGCTCACCCAGGGGTTATCATCTTCCGATATCTACGGGATGCTGGACGCTGAAGCCGCGAAGTCGGCCCCCGGATCGAACAACATCATCCTGACCCCGTGGCTCTTCGGCGAACGCTCACCCATCAACAACCCCCACCTCCGGGGACAGATATTCAACATCTGCATGAATACGACGCGGGCCGATCTCTTAAGGTCCGCCATGGAAGGGGTCGCCTACAACATCCGCTGGGGCATGGAATTTGTGGAGGCCCTGTCGCGCAAAAAGGTCAGGCCTACGACGGATATGGTCCGGCTGATCGGCGGAGCCTCGAAGAGCGGCATCTGGTGCCAGATCTTTGCCGACGTCCTGCAGAAGCCGGTCCTCCAGATGATGAATCCCCAGATGGCATGCGCGCAGGGCGCTGCATCCATCGCCATGGTCGCCCTGGGGATTTATAAGGATTTCAGCGAGATAGACAGAATGCTCAAAAAGGGGACCCTCTATAAGCCCGATCCGTCAACCAGGAAGGTGTACGAGATGCTTTATGAGCAGTTCAAGGCGCTGTACAGGAACAACAAGGCCGGCTTCACCAAAATCAATCACTAAAAGGGGATATCCGCATGAAGCGTTTCATCGACGATTACAAAGGTGAATCATTCGATGTCGTCGTAATCGGCGGCGGCATAACCGGCGCGGCAGTCGCCTATGACGCCGCGAGCAGAGGCTTGAGCGTTGCGCTCGTGGAAAAGAGCGACTTCGGCTGGGCCACCTCGGCTGCAACCTCGAAGGTGATCCACGGGGGGCTTCGCTACCTGAAAACGTATGAGTTCGGGCTCGTCCGCGAATCGCTCAGTGAACGCAGGATCATGGAGAACATCGCCCCCAACTTCGTCTACCCCATGCGCTTCATGTTCACAAACCCTACCCCCGCCATGAAGATAGGGCTCACCCTCTACGACCTCATCGCGTTCGACAAGGGATTCGTCTGGGACAAGAGCAAGAAGATCCCCAACCACTATGCCCTTTCCCGGGAAAGGGTCATTGAAGAAGAGCCGAATGCCAAGCGCGAGGGATTGAAGGACGCCAGGGTGTACTACGACTGCCTGAGCATCTGCCCGGAGCGGCTGACGCTTGCATTCATCAAGTCCGCCGTCCGCTACGGGGCCAAGGTGTCGAACTATGCGAAGGTAGAGGATTTCTTTATCGAGCAGGGACCAAAGGTTTGCGGCATCATCGTGAAGGACCTCATGACCGGCAGGACCCACACCATAAAGGGAAAACTCACCATCAACTGCACGGGCCCCTGGGCGGACATCGTGCTCAAGCTGGCGAAAAAATCGGATGCGAGCGAGAAGATCCGCCGCTCAGAAGGAATCCATCTCATCGTGAAAAAGCTCATCAACAATCACGGTGTAGGGACCATGACCAAGACGGGGCACTTCTTTCTCATTCCCTGGCGAGGACATTCCCTCATCGGAACCACGGACAAGGAATATCCCGGAGACCCGGATGGATACCATGTAACCAGGCAGAGCATTCAGGAGCTGCTCGACACGGTGAACAAGGATTTCGGCAACGACGATCCCATCCGGTACGAAGACGTGCTCTTCGCCTACGGCGGCCTGCGTCCGCTCCTCGATTCAGCAAAGGACGTGCACAACACCACCCGCAAATACGAGATCTACGACCACGGCGACGAGGGCTTGAGCGGCCTCATAACAGTCGAGGGAGGCAAGTACACCACCAGCCGCAATCTCGCACAGAACGTCATGAAGGCGGCGGAAAAGCGGATCGGTAAAAGGCTCTCCCCGTGCAGGACCCACAAGCAGCGGCTCGTGGGCTCCGATATCGACGACATCGAGGCGTTCATCTCGTCCATCAAGCGGCAGAACAGCGATTTCAGCCCTGCGACCGTCGAATACCTGGGCAGACATTACGGCACCGAGTATGACAAGGTCCTGATCCTCGCCAGGCAGGATGCACGGCTCGCGGAAACGCTCAACGCCGACGGCGAGATCCTGGCCCAGGTAGCGTATGCAGCCAGAAACGAGATGGCGCTCACCTTGAAAGACATCCTTTTCAGGAGAACGGGCATCGGGACTCTGGGCCATCCCGGCAGGGAGGTCCTGTTGAAGGTGGCCGACATTGCCGCCAAGGAGCTGGGCTGGTCCCCTGACAAGATGCAGGCGAACATCCTCGAAGCCGAGCAGGCCTTCAAGCTGCCCGAATGAAGAGGTCTTCGTTATTGCAATAGCTGCAAATTCCTTGTATGCTTCTATCCCCTTAAAGGATTTGCTATGAGAAATGATTTTCAACCGGATGAGAGGATCGGAGAAAGGGCGGCATCCTATGCCGACAGGGCGGTCGAATTCGCCAGGGACCGGCTCGGCATTACCCTCGACTGGTCGGACGAGAGCGTCGGCCTTATCGAGGACATCCTGGGCCGGCTGCATGAAGACATCGAGAAGGCCAAACCGACCGAAGGCGAGATTCTCCAGTTTGCCAAGGTCTTCGGCAGCTACATGGGCGAGGTTTTCAGAAAGAACCATGGCGCTCTGTGGGGGATCATCACCCTCAAAGGAAGGCGCATCTTCGGCCTGCAGGTTCCTGATTCACAGATGCGGCTCTGGCCCTGGCTTCTCGCCCAGAACCGCATCGTGAACGGTCCGGAAGACAATATCAATTACTCCTACAAGATGGTCATCACGGGGAGGCCGATCCCCCTTGTGGAAAAACCGCCGATCGTAGAAGATACGCCCCCGAGGCAGTGGAGAGATCGTTTCATGGATCTGGCGATCCGCTGCAGGCATCTCATCGCCCACCACTGAAGCCTGTCCCCGGCTCTTCAGAGACCTCCGCACATTCTCTCCATTTCATTGCGGGCGAAAGCGTTGAAAAAAGAAGGATCAGTCCGCGTAGAGAATATGCCCGAAGAGGTGAATGCCTTGGGGGTGAGTCGGCAGAACCGGGAAGTCCGGCCCCTCATAGAGCGGCTCTATGAGCTTGACGTTCCGTGACGCCCTTTCGGACGAGACCTGGACTGCCCTGTAGAAATCGAGCGGCGTATACTGTGTGCCGAGATATGTCGTGGCAAAGATCAACCCCGAAGGATTGAGCTTCTCGAAGACGAGGGCGAGGATCTTTTCGAAGTCTTCTATATCCTTGACAAAGGGAGGCGGGTCGCACACGATGATGTCATAGCGAGAGCGATCGTCCTGGAGAAACCTCAAGACATCGTCCCGGACGATTTTCCAGACGAAAGGCGTTATCTTGTTGATCTCCATGTTCCTCTTGGCAAGGGCGAGAGCAGGGGAGGACGAATCTACGGATACGGCCGATTTCGCCCCGCCTTTGAGGGCGTGCACGGCATATGCGCCCGTATAGGAAAAGAGGTCGAGCACGTCCTTTCCGGAAGCCATTGATTGAAGTCTGGCCCGATTCCTCCTGTGATCGAGGTAGAACCCGGTCCTCTCGCCCGTGAGCACATCCACGTAAAACGGGATCCCCATCTCGTGCACGATGATCGCGCCTTCGGCGAGGCTCCCCTTGAGCGGTCCGCTCAAAGGACGGAGGCCTTCTCCGGACCGAGCCTTCACATCGGAGCGCTCGTGGATCGGAAAATCGGGAAACAACCCCTCAAGAATCGAGACGATGTCGCTCTTGATCTCCTCGATGCCCGTGATGAGAGACTGCAGGACGAGGGCCTTTTCATAGAAATCCACAACGAGTCCGGGAATCCCGTCGCCTTCGCCGTGGACGAGACGGTAGCAGGTCGTGTCCGCAGGGATGACCGAATTTCTCAACCTGGCCGCCTGATGGACCCTCTGCGAAAAGAATGCCCGGTCGACAGTTTCTTTTCCCCTGGTGAGCACGCGGACTGCGATCTGGGAAAAGGGGCTGTAGAAGCCCTGGCACACAAATCTGCCCTTCGAGTCGATTACCCTGCACAGGCTCCCCTCCTCGGGTGTGCCCTGAACCTTGTCCACTGCTCCGGAAAAAATCCAGGGGTGGCCTTTGATCACGGGGATCTCTTTTTTCGGTTTGAGGCGGACTATCAGCATAGGGTTTAAGCCTTTACCATAGTTTCATGCCTGATGCTACAGGTTATTGATCTCATATTGTTGGGAATTTTCTGCAAATCAACCGGGTCGGACGAGTATGCCGATGACTACCGCTTGCGGCTCCGCTCCTCGATGAAATCGCAGATCTTCCGGATCTCGTCGAAGGAAAACCAGGGAAGGCCCACGTCGATATACTCCCTGCTGACAATGGCTATGTAGTTGCCGTCGGGTTCTTCGACGCACAGGGGCGTATCGTAGAGGGCAGGGTTGTACACCTCGATCTTCTTGAAAGGCCCTGCCTTGAAGCCCTCCATGAGGACGATGTCCATATCCTTTTCCGCGAACGCGGTGAGTTTGTCGAGGTCCGGTGGGGCCAATTCATAGAGCATGAAGGCATTGTCCGAGAACAGGATGATGCGGTCTGCTCCCTTCTCTGCAAATTTATACGTATCCTTTCCCTTCTTGTCCACCTCCATGAGATGGGTGCCATGCTTGACTGCAGCGACCTTCCTGCCTCTAACCTTGAACTCGCTGATCAACTTCTGAATGAGGTATGTCTTCCCGCTGTTCGTCCCCTTGGCAACAAAGGCTGTAATGTTCTCGATCATGGTGCTGTCCTCTTCCCCCTTGCCCTTTACCGGATAGTCTGCCTTATGTGAGAGGCAACAAAAAAGGGCAGGGAACATTGTATGACAAAGCGCCCCTCCATTGCAAATCCTCTCTGGAGAGAAAATCCCTGGACAAAATCCCCCCTCTTCGGTCAAGAGACGGGGAGAGAAGAGAAAAAGGACGGAATCCCTTAAGGAGGATTCATCCCTTATCGGAGATGATCGGATGGCGGTGGGAATAGTTTTCTTCCGGACAGACGACCTGCATAGCGTAGCGCTTGTCCGCATTGAGAATGATCGGCCCCAGGAGATTGATGGTCATCTTGTCCGGCTGGTTGTGGGGGATGGTAACGATGCAGAGGACATCGAGCTCGCTCGATTCTTCGGCCTTGATCTCGCTTAAGACCGACTCTTCCACAGTGATCTTGTAGTCCGGCTTCACAAGCTGAGGATTCATGACCACAAAGGCAACAGACCCGTCATCCATGCTCTGGAGCCAGTAAAAGGGAGAACCTTCGGTATGGGGAAACAGAATGAACCTCTTGTTTTGTGAAAAACCGAGAATCCCTTTGGGAAAGCAGATCACTTTTTCATCCTGTACGGTTATGTTCCCGAACCGTGTGGTTTTAATTTCCAAGATACTCCTCCTCCCTGTTAATCGACAAAATTTACAAGACTCATGCTCGTGATGATGGATGCACTTTTCAATGCTGCTTCGTAAATGATCTGCTGGTTCTGAAGAGAGGTGATTGCCTCGGCGTAGTCGAGGTCCTCGATATTTGACGTGCTTTCCTGAATGTCTACCGATGCAAGCTTCAGGACGGACGCCGTATGATCGAGCCGGTTGATAACGGCGCCGACCTTGGCAAGGTTGTTCGAAAGAACCGTGCTCGAGTTTTCAAGATCGGTAAGCTGAGCGCTTATCCCGGACTGATCATTGTTTCGAAGCGCCCTTTCGAGCTTCATCAGGGTCATGAAGATATCACCTTGAGAGTTCCGGAAGATCTCGATTCCGGGGGTATTGACCTTCACGGTATCGGTCTTGCCGATCTTCACGGAGAAGGTCGAATCGTTTCCCTGATACTGGGTCACCCACTGCCCGTCGTTGTATACGTAGAGCTCGCTGCCCGCATCCTGTACGACGGCCGATATTCCCTCGCTTGCAGCGGCGTCCACCTGCCAGGCAGATCCATCGTATTCGTAGATGTTCCCGTCCGTCGTATTGATGTAGCGGTCGCCGGCGGCGGCCGGTCTACCCAGGTTCGCCACTGCCCCGGCAGCATCTGCTGCCATGGTGCTTACGTCATCCTGCCATCCCCGGACATCGGCATTCAGAAAAGGCAGGTTCTGGGTATCGGTTCCGCCGAAAATGTACTTGTTGCCGTACTTGGAGTTGGCGTGACCCAGGACCATTTCCCGGAGCTGTCTCACCTCTTCGGCAGCAGAGGCTCTGGTGTTCGCGGTGCTCGTGGAGGATGACTGTTGTACGGCGATCTCGCTCGCCCGCGCCAAGAGGTCGTCGACATCGATACAGATGGAATCCATGCGGGACAGCCAGCCTTTTGCCAGGTCGATGGTCCTCTGGAACTGGTTGATGCCGTTGAGCTCGGTGCGGTTGATGAGGACCTTCGAGAGGCCGATGGGGTCATCCGAGGGTTTCTGGATGCGTTTCCCGGAGGTAATCTGGCTGTTGAGCGAAAAGAGCTTCTCGGTATTCATTCCGAGTTCCCTCACCAGCTGGGAATAGAGAAATCTATTGTTCACTCTCATACTTCCATCCTATCGGCATGCTTCGTTTCCGTCTTTATTATCAAAGCAAAGAGACTGCCATGCCTTATGGATGCAGGCTGCGCCTGAGGGAAGGGGTATGCCGGACGGAAAAGATTTCCTGCTTAGAGGGAAGCCTTTACCGATTGTCCTTGTGCGATTCTCTCTTTGATCCTGCGGCACTCCCGGATGAGGGCTTCCTCGTCGACCGTGAGGGACGTAAAATCGCGGACGACGATCTTTCCGTTTATGACCACGTCCTTTACGTTGGAGCCGGACGCTGCATAGATCGCGTGGGAGACGGGATTGTAGACCGGCACCAGGTTAGGCGCATGGCCATCGAGGGTGATGATATCGGCGAGCTTTCCGGCTTCGAGCCTGCCGGCATCGAGCTTGAGCGCCCTGGCCGCATTCTCGGTCATGAGGGAAAGGGCGGTGCATTCATCGAGCACTGTCGGATCCATGGTGCTGATCTTGTGGAGCTTTGCAACCGTCGATGCCTCGGTGATCATGTCGAGGTTGTTGTTGCTCGCGCATCCGTCGGTTCCAATCGTGACATTCACCCCGGCGGCGATCATGGCCGGGACAGGGGCGATCCCGGAAGCCAGCTTCATGTTGCTCTCCGCGTTATGGGCAACGGACACGCCTCGCTCGGCGAGGAGCTCGATCTCGTCTTTTTCGAGGGCGACGCAGTGTGCTGCGAGCGTCCGGGGAGAGAGGCAGCCCAGGGAGTCGAGGAGCTTGACGGGCGTCATTCCATACTGTTCGACGACCTGCCTCACCTCGGAAGCGGTTTCGCTCAGATGGATCTGATAGACGAGGTCGAATTCCTCGGCAAGGGCGTATGCCTTTGTGAGGAGCTCGGGAGTGCAGGTGTAAACGGCATGGGGGAAGACTGTCGGCCTCGCAAGGTCGTCGTCAAGCCACCGGCTGATGAACCTTCGTGAATGCTCGATGGTTTTGTTCGGGTCGGAGAGCGAGGGCGAAGGGAACTGGAGGATTCCCTCTCCGAGCCAGGCGCGGATGCCCACTTCTTTCGCCGCCCGCCCCACCTGATCCTCATAGAAATACCCGTCGCAGAACGCCGTGGTGCCCGACCTGGTCATCTCCCATGCAGCGAGCAGGGTCCCGATATAGACGAACTCCCTGTCCAGGAATTTTGATTCGGCCGGAAAGATGTAATCGTAGAGCCAGGTCATGAGCGGGAGATCATCGGCGAACCCGCGGAACAGGGTCATCGAAGCATGGGTGTGGGTATTGATGAGGCCCGGCATCACGATATCGTGCGGCCCGCCGAGCACGGTGTCGATGCCTTCGGGGAGAGAGGGGGTTATCTCTTTGATCCTCGTTCCCTCGACGATGACGTAGTGATCCCGAAGGATATCCCTGGGTCCCTTGACGACGTACCCTCCCTGAACCGCAAATCCCATCATGTGAGAAAGCCCCAAAAGGTTATTTTTCTTTCACGCTTCTCCGGTAGCGCAGCGCACTGGCCAGGGTCACCTGGTCCATATATTTCAATTCCCCGCCCATGGGTATTCCGGAGGCGATCCGGCTTATCCTGACAGGAAGTTTCCTCTCTTCGATGAGCCTCGTGATGTAGTGGAAGGTTCCTTCACCCTCGACCGACGGGTTGGTGGCCACGATGACCTCGCTCACCGAATTCTTCGAGAGACGCTCGATGAGCTCGGGCAGCTTGATATCTTCCGGTCCTATCCCGTTGATGGGCGAGATGAGCCCATGGAGCACATGGTAGAGCCCCTTGAGCGCATGGGCGGATTCCAGGGCGAGCACGTCGCTCGGCTCCTCCACGACGCATATGATCGAAGGATCGCGCGAAGGGTCCTGGCAGATGGAGCACTTGGGCATGTCGGTGAGGTTGAAGCAGATAGGGCACAGGCGTATCGAGTCACTTACCGTCTCGAGTGACCGCGAGAGGTCGCCCGCGAGGTTGTCCCTGTCTCCGAGGATGAACAGGGCCAGCCTGGTGGCGGTCTTCTCCCCCACGCCGGGCAGGCGTTTGAGCTGGGATATGAGGTCTCTGAGAGGCTTCGGGTATGGGTCCATTTCAGAAGATATCAAAGGGCAGCGGCAGGCCGCCGGTAAGCTGCTTCATCTCTTCGGACACGAGTTCTCTGGATTTTCTGATCCCCTGGTTTACAGCAGCGAGGATCAGATCTTCGAGCATGGGGATATCCCTGCTGTCGACGCAGACAGGATCGATCTTGATCTCCTTGATCTCCTGTCTGCCTGTCACCGTGACCGTAACCATGCCGCCTCCCGAGGACGCCGTCACCGTCTTGTGCGCAAGCTCTACCTGTATCCTCTTTGCCTGTTCCTGTATCTTCTGAACCTGCTTCAGGAGGTCTTCAAAATTGAATTCCATAATTGTCATTAATACGGAAAAACCCTGTGCTGTCAACATGCATATCTTGACAGAGAGAGGCTCTGCCGGTAGCATGGGTGCATGAAAATATTCACGAAAAAAGTTGTCTTGTACGATCGGAGGTGTGACTATGCCAAGAAGGTTCATCGATCTCTCCATTGCCATCGAAAGCGGTCTGCCCAGTGACCCGCCGCTCATGATCCCCAGGATCACCTACATGGATCACGCAATGGGTGCCCAGACCATGGAGCTCTTCTATCCGGGGCTTACGGGAAAAGACCTTCCCGGCGGGCTGGGCTGGGCCGTCGAGCACCTTGAGGTCTCCTCTCATGCGGGCACCCATATGGACGCCCCCTGGCACTTTCATCCGACCCAGGACAACGGAAAGCCCGCGCTTACCATCGATCAGTTCCCCCTGGAATGGTCTGTGGGAAACGGCGTGGTGGCAGACTTCACGGACAAGCCGGACGGCTATAACATCACGCCGGACGACATCAGGGCAAAGCTCGATGCCATGGGCTATGCGCTCAAGGAAGGCGATATCTTCCTGGCCAGGACCGGTGCGGATGCATATTGGGGAAAGCCTGAATACCTCGTGAAGGGGTCGGGATTCGGCCGGGCAGCGACCCTGTGGCTTATCGACCAGGGGATCCATGTGGTGGGAACCGATGCATGGAGCTGGGACAGGCCTCTCCCCTTCCAGGCCAAGGATTTCGAGCGCACCCGCGATTCTTCCCTCGTCTGGGAGGGACACTTCGCAGGGATCGAGAAAGGCTATTTCCAGATCGAAAAGCTCACCAATCTCGATAAGCTCCCCTCGACCGGCTTTACCTTCTACTGCTTCCCCATCAAGATCAAAGGGGCGAGCGCAGGGTGGATCCGCGCTGTCGCCGAGATTTGAGGGTTGACCGGCAGCGCCCTCTTGTCTTATGGTATGGGCAAGGCCGGTGTCGGTAGGTAAGGCACCGGAGGCCGCATCCCTTTTCAAGGCATGAGGGACGATGGCCGGATGTTGCAGGATACAGGCCTTTCCTTGAAGGAAACCCGAGAGACAGCAGCAGAATGTCCTTGAAGAAGCAGACCAGGTGGGCTAAGAATAGGCATGCTCGCTCTTGATGTGGGCAATACGCATATTACGTGTGCAGTGATCGAGGAGGAGGAAGTCCTGCTCATCCGGCGCGTCGTAACTGAAACATGCCTCAATACCGGCACCTTCTTCGATCATCTCGATCTTAAGGGACGTTCCCTGCCTTCCGAAATCGTGCTCTCGAGTGTGCGCGGGCCCGTTCGTGAGCTCATCGCTCAGGAGTGCAAAAGGCAACTCGGTACCGCTCCCTTCGTCGTGAATAACGATACTCCCATGGGGATAGCGAACCTCTACGCCACGAAAGAAACCCTGGGAACGGACAGGCTCGTGGATGCAGCGGCCTGCTACCACCTCCATACGAAGGGAAAGAGGCCGGGGATCGTCATCGACATGGGCACGGCCACCACGATCGACTATATCACCGAGAAGGGAGAGTTCCTGGGCGGTGCCATCGCCCCCGGCCTCGTCAGCGCATACCGGGGCCTCCTTGCCTTCGCACCCGAGCTGCCTGAAGTCGGGATCTCGAAGGTGGAATCTCCAATCGGAACCACGACAAAGGACTGCATCCGTATCGGCGTGATCGCCGGGCACGCGGCCATGGCGCAGGCGCTTTCCTCCATGATGGCAAGGGCCGGCGGCGGGGACCCTCTGGTCGTATACACGGGCGGTCTTGCCGAGGTGGTCGAAGCGTGGATGCCAGGGGAATATATACGGGACGAACACTTGACGCTCAAGGGACTGTCGATCATTTATCGAATAAATATGAAAAGTTGCTAAAGATTCCACAGCGGATTTACCGATAGCTTCCTTGCGAGGGGTGGTATTATTAAAACCCGATGACAGAGTAAGGGATTACTTAGGAAAGACGGACGTAATGGATTACATCGCTGAAAGATTTAAGCTCTCTGCGTACGCCCTCCTGTTAGGTGTCTTTTTCCTGGGAGCAGGGGCAACCGCAAACGCTTCGGACAATCCGGCGCTCTTGTATCAGAGCGCCAACAGGTCCTATGTGGACCTCTGCAAGGACGCCTCGAGAAAGAAGGTCCGCGACAACTGGATGGGCGTCGTCGACCAGTATATGGCCATCGCCGAGAGATACCCGAATTCCGGCTTCGCGCCCGAGTCGTACCTCAAGGGGGCAAAGGTATACGAGCACTTCTCGAAGTACTCCGGGAACAAGGGTGATCTCAAAACGGCATCGAAGCTCTACCAGGATCTGGCAGGAAGATATCCGGAAAGCGCCGCTGCAGACGATGCCCTGTTCAGTGCCGGCCTCATAGAGGATGCGCTGGGGAACAAGGCAAAGGCCGCAGGACTGTTCAGGCGGGTTGCTGTAGACTACCCAGACGGAGACATGGCGGATCAGGCACGATCGAAGCTCAAAGAGAGCACCCCGGAGGAGCAATCCAAAGAGGCTGTTTCAGGAGAGCAGGGCAAAAAGAAGACACCCGATGAGAAGCCCGAAAAGAAGGTCTCCTCGACAGCCCTCGTCAGGAAGCTTCGCCACTGGTCAGAGCAGGACGGTAACCGGGTCGTGATCGATCTGACGGATGCCGTGAGCTACAAAACCTTCTTCATGCCCCAGGAATCCAGGGAGAGCAGGCCCAACCGTCTCGTCATCGATCTCAAGGGTGCAAGGATGTCGCCCGAATTCCCTTCGAAGAGCACGGTCGACGAGGGGATCATTTCCGGTATCCGTGCATCCCAGTTCACCGAGGACAAGGTCAGGGTCGTTCTCGACCTCAAGGATAAGCCGCGCTACCAGACCTTCGCCATGACCAATCCCGCACGGATCATCATCGATGTCAGCGCGAAGGACTCCGGCAAAGCGGTCGCATCGGCCCAGGCTACGGAGCCTGCCCAGAAAGCTCAGCCTTCCCAGAAGCCTGAGCCCGCCCAGAGCTCCGATTCCTATCAGAGCACGGTGAAAAAAGTACCGCCGGGATCCCCGGCCTCGAAGATGAAAGGCGATGCCCCGACGATCGCGTCGCAGTTCTGCCTCAAGGTTTCGAAAATCGTCATCGATCCGGGGCATGGAGGAAAAGACCCCGGTGCCATAAGCCCAAGCGGGATACGGGAAAAAGACATCACCCTCGAGATCGGAAAGCTGCTGGCCAGGCGTCTCAAAGAGCAGGGCTTCGAGGTATTCCTCACCCGGAGCAGGGACGAGTTCCTCACCCTCGAGGAGAGGACCGTTTTTGCAAACAAGAAGAGGGCAGACCTGTTCATCTCGGTACATATCAACTCGCACCAGAATCCTTCGGTGAGCGGGATAGAAACCTATTTTCTCAACCTGACGGCCGACTCCTCGGCCATCGAGGTCGCTGCCAGGGAAAATGCCACCACCCAGAAGTCCATCAGCGATCTTCAGCTCATCCTGAACGATCTCATGCTCAACTCGAAGATCAACGAGTCGTCGAAGTTCGCCAACTTCGTGCATACGTGCATCGTGTCGTCGGCGCTCGGCATTGGCTACAGCGGAAAAAACCTCGGGGTACGGCAGGCGCCTTTCTACGTGCTGCTCGGGGCACAAATGCCCTCGATCCTTCTTGAGCTCGGGTTCATCACCAATTCCACGGACACCGAGATGCTCAAGCGCCGCTCGTACCAGGACACCCTCGTGGAAGGTATTGCAAAGGGGATAAATAATTATATAATGAACACAACTTATGCCTATAGCTGGAGGAGTAAATGAGGCACGTTATCCTGGCATGCATCCTGTCCCTTATAGCGCTCCCCTTGCAGGCGCAGTGGGGCTTGAGCAACGTCGTGACGAAAGAGATCCATCGCACCCCGGGCCTTCCTGCTGCCCCCCCGGTCATCCAGGAAAATCCTGCCCCGGATGATCTGGGCGTTACGAAACAGGATGTCCAGCAGATCTCCTATACCAAGGCGACCAACTATCCCTATACCATCCACCTCTCGTCTTTCGAGACCCCTCAGGAGGCAGCCCGGCAGGCGGAGAGGCTCAAAGCCAAGCTGGACATGGTCTTCGTGACCAAGATCGATCTCGGCGATGCCGGGATATGGTACCGGATGGATTACGGGGCATTTCCCACGATAAAGGACGCAGTCCTCAAGCTCCAGGAGCTTAAAGGCAAGGGGCTCGTGGACAAGGGAACCTTCGTGGGCGGCTCGGTCCCCTATGCCATAGAGCTCGGAATGTACAAGAGCATGAAGGACGCTCAGTCCAAGGCGCAGAAGCTCGCCGCCAAAGGGGTGATCCCCTATGTCCTCAAAGAGCGGGAAGACATCTACCGCCTTCTTGCGGGGGCCTACCCCAACGAAAAGAGCGCAGCGCCGGCGATGAATGACTTGATGGCACTGAATCTTCTCCCTACATTAAAGAAGAGATGAGCCATGCATACATAGATTCCTTCCTCGAGTATCTGGTAGTCGAGAGGTCTGTCGCCGAGAACACGATCAGCGCTTACGAGAACGATCTCAAATCCTTTTTCGAATGGATGGAGGAGAAGGGAAAGGACATCGGCGGGATAGGCAAAAGCGATCTGACCGATTTTTCCTCATCCCTCAAGAGCCGCAAGCTCAAATCAACGAGCATATCGAGAAGGCTGTCCGCTGTCCGCCAGTTCTACCGCTTCCTCCTCGAAGAGGGGGGGATCAAAAAAGACCCGACGAGGGAGATGGTGACCCCGAAGCGGGGCAAATATCTTCCCCAGGTGCTGAGCACGGACGAGGTGGACAGGCTGCTCGCTGCGCCTGATGTCTCTACGCCCATGGGCACCAGGGACAAGGCCATGATCGAGCTCCTCTACGCGACGGGCCTGCGGGTGAGCGAGCTCGTGGGCTTGAAGATGCACATGTTGAACTTAAGCGTGGGATACCTCATCTGCCGGGGCAAAGGCGGCAAGGAGCGGCTCGTGCCCATAGGCGAATCCGCCATAAGATGGCTGAAGGAGTATATCACAGTCGTGAGGCCCGCCGTAGTCCGGAAGTCATCGGACGTCCTCTTCTGCTCGAACCGGGGCGCTGCCATGACCAGGCAGAATTTCTGGTATATGATCAGGCGCTATGCATACGAAGCCGGCATCATGAAGAGCATCTCTCCCCACGTGCTCAGGCATTCCTTCGCCACGCACCTGCTTGCAGGCGGGGCCGATCTGCGCTCGGTCCAGATGATGCTCGGGCACTCGGATATCTCCACCACCCAGATCTATACGCACATCAATGCGGCGAGGCTTAAACAGATCCACGAACGGTACCATCCGCGGGGGTGAGTGCATGGAAGTCATCATATCCCATATCCAGGCGGATTTCGATGCCTTCGCCTCCATGATCGCGGCAAAGATGCTCTATCCCGATGCCGTTCTCGTGTTTCCGGGAGCACAGGAAAAGAACCTGCGTGACTATCTCGCACGCGCTCCGAAAGAGATCACCGGCTCAATCGTCAGACAGAAGGACGTCCCCCTCGATAAGATCACGAAGCTCGTCATCGTGGATACGAGGCAAATCTCGAGGATCGGGGAGTTCTCGAAGATCATCGGGAGAGAGGGCGTCGAGGTGGTCGTCTACGACCACCACCCCTGCTCAGGGGAAGACTTCACCGCCATGGAAGAGCACTGTATCGAGCTCGGCTCCAATGTGGCGGTCATGGTGAAGATTCTCAAGGAGAAGGGCATCACCCCGAGCCCGGCTCAGGCAACCGTCATGGCCATGGGCGTGTACGAAGATACCGGGAATCTGCTCTTCCCGTCCACCACACCTGAAGACAGCATGGCGCTTGCCGACCTCATCCGGTGGGGAGCGGACCTCACGGAGGTCTCCCAGGCCATCCTGCGGGACCTCGATGCCAACCAGGTGGATGTCCTCGATCAGCTCATCAAGAACGCCTCGATCCTCCACATCAGCGGGATCGACGTGCTCTTCACCCGCTCGGAATCGTCGGTCTACATAGAAGACTTCGCCATGCTCGTCCACAAGCTCAGGGGGATGTTCAACGTGGACGCCATGTTCGCCCTGGGCCTCATGGGAGAACGGATCTATCTCGTGGCCAGGAGCACGCTGCCGCAGATCAATGCAGCCGAGATCGCGGCGCATTTCGGCGGGGGCGGCCACCCTACGGCTGCCGCGGCTTCGATCAAGGACAGCTCGCTCGACGAGACCGAAAGACGGCTCGTCAATTTCGTCAAGAAGGAGGCAAAGCCCAGGATCACGGCACGGAACATCATGACCTTCCCGGTGATCTCCCTTTCGATGGACTCGACCATCGACGAAGCGAGCACCATCCTCAACCGCTACAATATCAACGCTCTCATAGTGCAGATGAAGGACGGCAGACCCGTGGGGATCATCACCCGGCAGGTGGTGAGCAGGGCGCAAGGGCACGGCCTCGGGGCGGCACGGGTGAAGGACTATATGATCCGCGATATCCGGTGCGTTGCCCCGGATGCGCCGGTATGGGAGATCCGGTCCCTCATCATCGACGGGAACCAGAGACTGCTGCCTGTTATCGATGACAAGAAGGTCGTCGGCGTGATTACGAGGACGGACCTCATGATGATCATGCACGAGAAGATGGCCAAGACCGAAGGGGCCGAGCCCCGCGCCTATCCTGCGAAGAACCTCAAGAACCTCCTCGAAGAGCGGCTGCCCAGGGAGATCTATGACCTTCTCCTCAAGGCGGGCAGCCTGGCGTCTTCGATGGGCTACAAGATCTACCTCGTGGGCGGGATCGTCCGGGACATGCTGCTTCGGATAAACAACCTCGATGTGGACATCGTCATCGAGGGGGACGGAATCGCCTTTGCCAGGGCATTGTCCGGGGCCATCGGCGCGCGGTATTCGGCCTATGAGAAGTACAAGACTGCCGTGATCACTCTGCCCGACGGGAATCACATCGATGTCGCAACGGCCCGGCTCGAGTACTACGAGAACCCGGGGGCCTTCCCCATCGTGGAGCAGTCGACGCTCAAGCTCGACCTCTACCGCCGGGATTTCACCATCAATACCATGGCCGTCTCCCTCAATCCGCCCAGGTTCGGAGAGCTCATCGACTTTTTCGGCGCCCAGCACGACATCAAGGAGAAGAGGGTGCGTGTGCTCCATGCCATGAGCTTCGTGGAGGACCCGTCCCGGATACTCCGGGCTGTGAGGTTCGAGCAGCGCTACGGCTTCAGGCTCGGCAAGCAGACGAGCTCTCTCGTGCATGCGGCCGTGAAGTCCGGGCTTCTCCGGAGCGTGCCGGGAGGGCGCATCTCCTATGAGATACGGCAGATACTCGGGGAGGAGAATCCCGGCAGTGCTTTTGCCAGGCTCAAGGAGCTCGGGGTCCTCACCGCCATCCACCCGGACCTCCAGTTCAGCGCCCCTGTCAGGGAATATTTCGTCCGGGTCAAGGAGACGCTGTTGTGGTTCAACATGCTCTTCACCCACGAGGCATACCGGTCGTGGTTCGTCTACCTGCTTGCCCTCGTGGACCAGATGAAGCCGAAGAAAATCATCGACATCTGCAAGCGCCTGGGCCTCTCGGATGAAGAAATCAGGACCATCCTCTCTTCCCAGGCAAAGGTCCACTCCATATTGAAAGATTTTGTGGCCGTGAAATCCCTGAAGCCTTCGGACGTGGTGAAGACGTTAGAAGGAGCACCGCTCGAGGTGATCCTCTTCGCCATGTCCAAGACGAGGAGCCCCGAGGTAAAGGAGATGATCTCTGCCTACATCACGACGTGGCGTGCCTACAAACCGCCGGTGAGGGGCAAGGACCTCATCGCCATCGGGTTTACGAGGGGAAAGCACCTCGGGGATACGCTCAGGCTCATCCGCGAGAAGGGCCTCAACGGAGAGATCCGCGACTTCAGGGACGCCATCGCCTTCGCGAGGACCAGGCTCCCGCAGAAGCAATCGGCAAGCAAATAGTTGACGAAGCCCGCGTCCTCATGTACAGAGAACTCTGGAAGATTAAGGGGGTGTAGCTCAGTTGGGAGAGCGCAGCGTTCGCAATGCTGAGGTCGGGGGTTCGATCCCCCCCACCTCCATAGAAAAGTTAACGGGGCAGCGAAAAGCTGCCCCGTTTTTTTATAGAGTTGGAGGGATCGAAGCTTAAGCGAGCGCTGGCGGCGGCTTAAAAAGCGGGCAGGATGTCCGCGTCAGCGAGCTTAAGGGGAGCCTACGCAGGAGCACACAGGAAGTGCGCGGCAAAGGAGGCGATCCCCCCTCTTTCTGAGCTCTTCCTTTGAATGTATTTTCAAGTTGGTAAATGCCCTTTCACTCCGATTCCAACTACTCCTTTTGCTTGGACAAACACACAAAATCTCCACAAATTTTCCACAATAAACCCATATATGAAAACCACAATGGTTCCTATGAGAAGGAGCATCGCCATGAGAGAGAAGACACAGGCTTCGATTATCGTGTTGAGCGTCATCAAGGACATATCCCTCCTGGACAAGATCTACCAGGATGAAGCTGTTCCCGAGCTCTTGAAAAAGGAGCTGCGCAAGCTCATGGATAGGGTCAAGGCTCACTGAGATGGCGCAGTCTTAGCAAAAGGCCGACCTGTTTGCGTTTACCTTTTTCGAGAAAAATGAATCCCCTTTGTTCGCCGAGGAAACTTCGGTCCTGAGCAAAGATGCAGGAGGTTATTCAAATGGCAGATGGTGCGAAAGAAAAAGCAGCATTATCCCCAGCACAGATCTACCGTCCGGTAATGTGGTTCGGAGTCGCCATCCTCGTCGCCCTTATCGTTAACTCTCTTCCGATAAGCGGACTCGAG
>JAKPPU010000207.1 GCA_029547185.1 Deltaproteobacteria bacterium
CATCCTCTCCGAGGAATACGACATGGTCATCCTCGACGAGATCAACGTGGCGATGGACTTCGGCCTCGTCCCCGTGGACAGCGTCGTCTCCATGCTCGAGCACAAGCCCGCCGGTGTCGACGTCATCCTCACGGGCCGCTACGCCCCGAAGGCGATCATCGACCTGGCCGACACGGTGAGCGAGGTCAAGGAGATCAAGCACCACTACGCGCAGGGGATCAAGGAACGCGCCGGCATCGAATTTTAGCCTCATTGATTCCTCTTCCCCAATGCCCGAAACCCGACATTCTGCTCTGGGGGGAGCATGACCAAGACGCCGAAGGAGGAACTGGACCGCCGGATCAAGGCCCTGCAGGCGCGCCTGGCCGAGGCAAAGGTCGACGGGGCGCTCATCGTCCAGAACGCCGACCTGTATTACCTCACCGGCACCGTCCCCCAGGGCTGGCTCTTCGTGCCCCCCGACGGCCACCCGATTCTCTTCATCCGGAAAAACCCCAACCGCGTCCGCTCCGAGACCCCCCTGGAGCACCTCTTCAACGCCCGAAACACCCGCGAGCTTGCGAGCGTGCTGGCCGACAAGGGCTACCGGAAGTTCAAGCGCCTCGGTATGGAACTCGACATCCTGCCCGTCAACCAGTACGCGCGTTACGTGGAGGCCCTGAATCCCGGCGAGATTGTCGACGTCTCGCCCTTGATCCAGGCCGTCCGCTCCGTCAAGTCGCCCTTCGAGATCGCCGTCATCCGCCAGGCCGCGAGGCTGGGCGACCACATGATGCGCGTCGCCCGCGAGTCGATCCGGGAGGGCATGACGGAGCTCGAGCTCTCGGCCCGCATCGAGATGGCCGCCCGCGTCAGGGGCCACCAGGGCTACGTGCGCATGCGGGGCTTCAACGCGGAATGCTACTGGGGGCCTGTCGTTTCCGGAGCCGCAGCCGCCGAGCCCGCCTTCGTGGACACCACCGAGGGAGGTCACGGGGCAAGCCTCGCCCTGCCTGCCGGTGCGGGCCACCGGGCGATCGGCCGCAACGAGCCCGTGATCGTCGACATGGCCGCGACGATCGGCGGCTACAACGCCGACATCACGCGCACCTTCTCGCTGGGCAGGCTTCCGGAGAAGCTCGAGATCGCCTATCGCGAGTCCCTGGAGATCCTCCAGGTCCTGGCCGGGGATATCCACCCCGGTGTCGCCGTGAGCGAACTCTACCTCAAGGCGGAGAAGCTTGCCGAGAAGAAGAACCTCCTTGCCCACTTCATGGGCTACGGCAACGACAAGGCCGGTTTCTGCGGACACGGCATCGGACTGGAGCTGGACGAGCCGCCCGTGATCTCGCGCAACGGAAAGGCCGTCCTCGTTCCCGGCAACGTCATTGCCCTGGAACCCAAGTTCACCTTCCCCGGCGAAGGGGTCGTGGGGGTAGAGGACGTCTTCCTCGTCACCGGGAGCGGCGCCGAGAAACTGACAAAGAGCGGCTACGGCGTGAAGATTTAGACAGGGTCCAAGAAAAGAAGTGTCATTGCGAGTCACGGACCCCGTCTGGGGACGAGGTTATCGATGGAAGAAACAGCGCCGATCCGTCATTGCGAGGAGCATCAGCGACGAAGCAATCACTTGAATCCATTGAGATTGCTTTGCTTCGCTCGCAATGACCTTCGTGGCTGTTCATTAAGAGCCGAGCCTTGCGAGGCGTGGCAATCCAAAAATAATCCTCTCCCCCGGTTGTAGAGTGCTGAGTGAGGGAGCAAAACCATTTCCTTGTCGAAGGGGGTCATTTGAAACAGCCACCGAAAAAGCCCGCAAAAAAGCCGGCACCAGGAATCAAAAAGGTCATCGACACCCTCAAGAAGAAAGGCGCCTCCGGGGTGCAGATCATCAGGGCCGCCGACGTGATCGTCGACGAGCGCGTGCGCCTGAAGTGCCAGGTCCCCATCTGCGACTCCTACGGCAAGAACCTCATGTGCCCGCCCTACCTCCCGTCCGTCGCGGACTTCCGCGAGGCCCTGGAGCGCTATGACAGGGCGCTTCTCGTGCAGTTGAGCGTTCCCCTTCACAAGAAAGGAAAGGGCAGGGCCAAGGCCGTCTTCGACCCCGCCCGGGTTCTCCATGAGCTCATCAACCTCGGCGAGCGGCTCTGCTTCGAGGCGGGGTTCCGGTTTGCCACGGGGCTCATCGGCGGCTGCTGCAGGCTCTGCGAGACCTGCATCGTCCTGGAGCCCGAGGGCCACTGCCGGCACCCCTTCCGCGCGCGGCCCTCCATGGAGGCCATGGGCATCGACGTCATCGGCACGCTGGAGAAGGCCGGACTGCCGCTGCTGCGCTTCCCCGTGCAGGAGAAGGTGACGTGGACGGGACTCATCCTGCTCTAGCGAGCAGGGTCTCATTGCTGAGACCGGAAGTTAGGAAGCCAGGAAGAGCGGAAGTTAGGACAGGAAAGAGCAAAATCAGGCGGGCTTCGGGTTTCCGGATACATTCCCCTTTAACAGGGGACAGAGGGGGATTTTCTGAAACTCCCTCTCCCCTGGCGGGAGAGGGCAAGGGTGAGGGGGACAAACCCCTTCCTTCCCTAAACCCTATACCCGAGACGCGATACCCTGCGGCTCCGCCGCAGTCGAAACGATCACAAAACAAACCCTATATAGACGCTGAAAGGAGAGAAACCATGGCAGTGTTAAAAGAGGGCGGGATCCCCATCGGGCGGTTCATGATCGTCAGCAAGACGGACGGCCTGACGAAAGACGATCTCATCATCGAGGCCAACGGCCAGTACCAGATCCAGGAAAAACCGGACGCATTCCTGATCAAGAATGCGGAGTGCTGCAAGAGCATCATGGTGAAGGTGTCGAAGAAAGATTAGCGGAAAGCCAAAGCTGGACCTTCATGAAAAAGGAGACGATATGGCGGTTCCGGATTTCCAATCCTTTTTCAAGCCCTTGCTGGAAATTGCGGCAGACGGGAATGAACACTCTTTGAAGACAGCAAGAGAAATCATTGCGCAGAAGATGTATCTTTCCGACGGTGATCTTAAAGAACTTTTGCCCAGTGGTACTCAGAAAAAATTCGACAATAGAGTTGCCTGGGCGAAGACGTATTTCGTCCAAGCTAAAGTGTTGGAATCTTCCAAGAGGGGTTACTTTCGGATCACAGAGCGTGGGCGTGAACTTTTCAAGAAAGGTCACGAGAAAATTGATGTAAAAATTCTGAATCAATACCCTGAGTTCGTCGAATTTCACACAGCGAAAACAGGAAAGTCAGGTAATGACAACTCTCCGGGCACTGAATCCCCGGTCGAAACTCCGGAGGAGACGCTCCACAAAGCCTATCAAAGCATAAGAAATGATCTGGCAGGAGAAATCTTGGAGAAAGTGAAGAGCAACTCTCCACAGTTTTTTGAAAAGCTCGTTGTCGACCTTATGGTTGCTATGGGCTATGGCGGCTCCCGCAGTGACGCAGGTCAATCCATAGGGCACAGCGGCGATGAAGGCGTCGACGGAATTATCAAAGAAGATCGTCTGGGGCTCGATGTCATCTATCTCCAGGCAAAAAATGGGAGGGTACCGTTGGCCGACCCGAAATCCAGAAATTCGTTGGGGCACTGCATGGCAAACGGGCGAAGAAAGGGGTATTTCTTACGACAGGAAAATTTTCCGAAGATGCCATTCGATACGTTGAGACCATAGATCCCAAAGTCATATTGATCGACGGAAATAGCCTT
>JAKPPU010000208.1 GCA_029547185.1 Deltaproteobacteria bacterium
TGGAGCTGGACAAGGCCCTGAACATGGCGCCCAACTTCACGCTGGTGGGCCTCGTGGCCGGCATCGCGCTGGGCTTCAAGGGGTTCATCGAAGAGGTGGTGATCGAACGGAAGGCACAAAGGGTGTAGATCCATGACGGTCATCATGATCACGATAGGCATTACGGCATTCGGGGCCATCACGCTCAGGTTCTTGGGCCTCACGGCCCGTGTCCCGCAGAAGGCCCGGAACCGGTAAGAAAGACAACCAGCGCCCCCCCAGAGGCGCTCTGACCCCCGGACGATCCATCGACCTGCCACGAAAATCATATATTCGAGCCTTAGTAATCTTATTGCCCTGCCAGGATTTCTCGTATCCTTTTCGAGAGCTCTGTCATGGTGAAGGGTTTCTGGATGAACCCCTTGCACCCCCTCTCCATGATCTCCTTTGCCTGACTGTCAAGACTGTACCCGCTTGAGAGAAGGACCTTCACCGACGGGTCGAGGCGGATGAGCGCGTCAAAAGAATCCCTTCCGCTCAATTCGGGCATGACCATATCAAGAATGACCAGGTCAATCCTGTCCTTGTTCTGTTCATATGTCTGTATCCCCATCTTCCCCCCGGAAGCGGCAACAACCTGGTACCCAAGCTCTTCGAGCATCTTCGCGCTGACTTCCAGGACCATCTCCTCGTCATCGATGATCAGGATGGTTTCCCGACCTTTCTGGAGATCATCTTCTCCTTTCCTGATGATTTCGATCTCCTTGTCAGAGGCCGGGAGATAGATCATGAAGGTTGTCCCGACGCCCTGTTCACTCTCTACATGGATGAATCCTCCATGATTCTTAATGATGCCATATGCCGAGGCGAGCCCCAGTCCTGTACCCCGCCCCCGTTCCTTGGTGGAAAAGAACGGTTCAAAGATCCTTGATTTTGTAGCCTCATCCATGCCTGAACCGGTGTCCGCGACCGTGATCTTGACGAATTTTCCCGGGGAGATCTCGTATGGACGCACCGAAGCATCGTCCAGCACAACATTCTCCTCGGACAGGTACAGTTCCCCCCCATGCGGCATTGCATGCCAGGCATTCACATACAGATTGAGGAGCACCTGTTCCATCTGCCCCTGATCAACCTCCACGACCCAGAGACCTTCCTGCGTCTTGTGGTGAATACGGATCTCCTTCTTGGTCCGGCCGAATAGTTCGGAACTTTCCTTGATGAACTGACCGAGATCCGTGGGTTTGGCTTCATACTTTCCGCCTCGGGCGAACCCGAGGAGTTGTTTTGTCAGGTCGGACCCACGCTGGACATACGCCTCCACACTTTTCAGCCGATCGTACATCGGGTTGTTCTGGCCAATGTGATGAAGGATAAGGGATACATTGCCGAGGATCCCCATGAGCAGATTGTTGAAGTCGTGCGCAATACCCCCGGCGAGCGTCCCGATTGCCTCCATCTTCTGGGCCCTCGCAAGGTGATTCTCAAGATTCTTCTTGTCCGTGATATCAATGACGAAACCCCGGTGCCCCGCGGGCTTCCCCTCGCTGAAGATCACGTTTGCCTGGATCAGAACGGGAAAGGTGCTGCCGTCTCTCCTCCTGGCGGTGTATTCGGCAAGACCAACCTTCTCACCCCTTACGAGCCTCTGGTACGTTGCAATCATTCGGTCATGATCAGTCGGTACGATCATGTCAAACACCGTCATGCCCCGGGAGAGGTCTTCCTGGACATATCCGAACTTCTCGAACCCTGTCTGGTTCAAGAAGGTGAAAACGCCATCCCTGTCCACCTCATAGACCGTCTCGGGCAGGAGTCCGGCAAGTTCCCTGAAACGTTCCTCGCTCTCGATCTTTGCCTGCTCGGAGCGCTTCCAATCGGTGATGTCGATCATCGATGCGATGCTCTCTTTTGTCCCGGGGATGACGGCGACGTTTATGATGATATCCCTGGTTTCTCCTTTTCGATCCACAAAACGGAAATCATAGGAGGAGGGGGCTGCTCCAGGATCGATCCTGCGCAGCCTGTGATATCCCTTCATCCTCTCCACATCATCCTTGTGAATGAATATTGTCCAGCTTACCTTTCCTTCCAGTTCCTGTTTCGTGTACCCGCTCAATCGTGCAAAGTCGTTATTCGCCATGAGTATGGTGGTGTCTTCGGCGATAATGATGTTGGCAGTAGCCGTATTCTCGAAGACTGTCCGATAATACTCCGCGCTCTTCTTGAGCGCCGCTTCCATCTGCTTGCGGTCGGTAATATCGTGCGCCACGATTCTGGCTCGTACCGGGAGACCATCTTCGAATGCATAATCAATGCTCGCGTTTATCCAGAGGATGCCGCCGTATTTCGTTCGGAGCGAATATTCCTGAGATGACGAGACATCACCGCCTTCTTGTACCAGTCTCATCCGGTCGAGGTATGTCCGCTGGCTCTCTTCTGTGAACAGGTCCCATGGATCCATCTGCATGAGCTCTTCCCTCGAATAGCCCGTGAAAATGGGTATGATATCGTTGAAGCTGATGAACCGGCGGGTTCTGTAATCGACCTCATAGATTGCAGCAGGGGCACTCATGAAGATCTTGCGATACTTTTCCTCGCTTTCCTGAAGAGCCCTTTCCGCCTGCCTGCGCTCACTGATATCCCGACACATATGTACGATTCCAAATGGCGCGCCATCCTTGTCCCTGAGGACGTCTCCATTCACCTCAAAGGGAATCTTCCTTCCGTCTTTCATGATCAGGTGGTATTCCTGCGGCCCGAGCCTATGTTCCATCATGAGCAGGGTATACTCAATGGCCTTTTCCTGATCTTCAGGGGCGATGAACACGAGCATGTTCCGGCCTTCCAGCTCATCCCTTCGGTAGCCGCTTATCCGGAGCGCATGGTCGTTCACGAACAGGATCTCGCCGTCAAGGCCGAGGCGGACGATGACGTCAGGTATGGTGTCCACGAGCCTTGTATACAATTCCTTGCTCTCCCGAAGTTCCCCTTCAATCCGCTCCCGTTCGGCGATCTCGTTCGATAACAGGGCATTCGTTTCCTTCTGCGCCTCGCTTTCTCTCAGAAGCTCGGCCTGGAGGCTCCGTTCATGAAGAAAGGAGACTCGCAGCCTTCTCAGGAGGAGGCTCACCGGCAGGCTTGCCAACAGGGAGACAAGAGAAAGATTCACTACGAATATGAACCATACGATATCAGGCTCTGCATAGACATTCGCCCAGGATTTCAGATAAGGCCCGACGAAGAAATAGAGGAAAAGAAGAATGGCGGCATTGAATACGACAGATGCAAGTGCGGCCGGTATTCCGAAGAGGAGCGCAGCGGTAACCGAGCACAGGACAAGCCAGCCGGGGCGGACATAGAATGGCCCAAGGGTGATCAAGTACGTAACGACCATTGCATAGAGCAACAGAAAGAACATTGCCCAGCGGGCAAGGGAGTGTCTTATGAAATAGATGCATCCGATGTATATGAGGATCCCTATGTCAAAGAGAAGGATGCCCCATATGTTCCTCTCGATCCAGGTCGTGAAGGTGATCGCAAACGATATGAGCACGAAGACGACTGACAGCAGTACTATCTGGTTGAAGTAATATGCCCTCCACCCTTCGAGGTCATTGAAGGTCTCCGGCGTACCCTTTTTCAGAATTCTCTTCACCCACGCTGCCAGCATCTTGGGCCTCCCCGTGCAGGTTCCTGTCCTTGTGCGATGTGAAGGGCTGAAGGATCACTCCTTCATGACGGCTCGTGCCCTATAATTCCACGGCATCCTGAAGTGCCCTGTTCCCAAAGTACTGCATTCCCCCTCATCCTGTCATACTCGTACCTGTTGAATCGGGAGTATCAAGGCGTCGAATGTTCGCCGACTGAACCCCCGACTCCGCACCGGGCAGTTCCGCGTCAGGTGATTGCGGGTTCGGAACACCCTGCTGAAGGAGCACTTCCGCTGCTCATTATCTCACGGGAATCCACGCCCGTCATACTGATCGCTGTTCTTGAATGGGCAGGGCCAGCGGCCCGAATCATCATGAACGGCTGAACAGGTACTACCTGTCCCCCCGATATCTCCCCGGGTACTGGGTAGTGTCGAGTGCCTCACCCTCCCCCTTCACGGCGCCTCCCGTCACTCGGCCGATGAAGAGCGTGTGGTCACCCGTATCGACGGCCCTTTCCACCACGCAGTCGAGATACCCCAGGGCCCCCTTGATGACAGGGTTCCCTGCGGGGGAGAGCTCATAGTCGACTCCGTCGAACTTGCGCCTCCAGTCGGGGATCTTGAACTGGCCGAGCAGGCCAAG
>JAKPPU010000027.1 GCA_029547185.1 Deltaproteobacteria bacterium
CGAGGGGGCGAAGAACAATATCAAGACGAACGTGATCGTGCCGGTGGCGGCATCGAGACTCACCGAGGACGTGCTGCCGCCGCAGTTCTTCGAGAAGATGAAGCCGGACTTCATCTCTCCTGCGGTATTGTACCTGTGCTCGGAGCAGTGCCAGGATTCGGGGATGATCATCAATGCGACCTTGGGCTACTTCAGCCGGACGGCCATCGTGACGGGGCCGGGAGCGATTCTCTCCGACGGGGTGAAGATACCTGAGCCCGAAGAGGTGATGGCGAGCTGGGACAAGATCAAGAGCATCGAGAGTCCCAAATACTTCGACCAACTCGGCGAAATGTTCGGCGTCCTCGGACCACTGTTCAAATAAAAAGGAAAAAAGGTTCCGGCCGGAGCGGTTTCGGTCGGAACCGAAACGAACAGAGAAGACGGATAAGAACGGAGCAGCCGGTGAAAACAACTCTAGAGAAGGCAAAAAAAGATCCGGATTCCATGAAAGCAAAGATTCTGGCAGCAGCCAGAAAGATCTATGGAGAATACGGTTTTCACGGAACGACCATGAGGATGATCGCCACGGAAGTGGGCATCGATATTTCCACGCTCCACTACCATTGGGGGGAAAAGAAGGACCTCTATGAAGCGGTGATCATCGATACCAACAACGATTTGAGAAAAAAGTTCAACGAGATAGAGGGGACTATCCACGGACGCCCCTTGGGAGAGCGGATCGCTATCAGTATCGACATGATGGTCGACTACCTTATCCTTCATCCCGAGATTTCCAATCTCGTGCTGTTGCGGTATTTCGGAAAGATCAGGCACGAAGATTTCGTGGATCTCAAGGTGCCAGAGCTGGCTTTGGACAGCGTCCGTTCCATGGGGCTGAAAAAAGACCCGGAGAATATCAGTTTTTCCATTGCTTCCGTTCTGACCATAATGAATTCCATCCAGAGCTTCATCTCGGGGGAGGAGTACTTCAGCTCCATGATCAAAAAAGGCAAGGACGAATACTACGCAGTAGTGAAGGAAACGCTGAAAGACCTCTTCGTCGCTGCATTCACGAAGGGCAAGAACAGGTTCGAGTAGGCGGTCCTCTAACCTCCCGAGAGCACGAGCTTTCGGTAGTCTCCCTGACAGGGAGATGTCATGAGGAGGGTTTGTATGGAGATTATCCAATATACGGAAGAGCACAGGATATTCAGGGACTCTGTGAGGAGGTACCTCGAAAAGGAGGTCAGCCCCCATGTGGAAGAATGGGAAGAGGCAGGGATCACCCCCAGGAGTGCCTGGAAGAAACTCGGTGAGCAGGGGTTCCTTTGCACGGGCGTGCCGGAGGAATACGGAGGGGCAGGTGCGGACTTCCTCTACTCGGTGATCATGACCGAGGAAATGAGCCGAACCAACCATATGGGGCTCTGTGTGGCCCTGCACAGCGACATCGTGGTGCCGTATATCACGGCGTACGGCTCTGAAGAGCTGAAGAAGAAATACCTTCCCGGCTGCGTGTCCGGAGATATCATCGCTGCGGTCGCCATGACCGAGCCCAATACGGGAAGCGATCTCGCCGCCATCAGGACCACGGCGGTGGACGACGGGGACCATGTCATCATCAACGGACAGAAGACCTTCATCAGCAACGGGATCAACTGCGGGATCTGCGTGGTGGCCGTGCGGGACCCCGCCGTGGAGAATCCCTATGAAGCCATGGACCTCTACGTAGTCGAAGAGGGAACGCCCGGTTTCGAGAAGGGCAAGCAGATCAAGAAGGCCGGGTGGCACAGCCAGGATACGGCAGAGCTGTACTTCGTGGATTGCCGTGTCCCCAAGGCAAACCGTCTTGGCGAAAAGGGCACGGGCTTCCTCCACCTCATGGAGAAGCTTCAGCAGGAGCGGCTCATGTGCGCGGTCGGGGCCCTGTCGCTCGCCGAGTATATGTACGAGATCACCCTGGCATACTGCAAGGAGCGCACGGCATTCGGCCGGCCGATCTCCAAGTTTCAGCACAGCCAGTTCGAGCTCGTCGAGATGGCGACAGAGCTCAAGCTCGGACGGACCTTCCTCGACAAGCTGATCGTCGATCATGTGGAGGGAAACAAGGTTGTCGTGGAGGTCTCCATGGCCAAATTCTGGATCACGGAAATGGCCTGCCGGGTGGCCGACCGCTGCGTTCAGCTTCACGGCGGGTACGGGTACTGCGACGAGTACCCCATCTCGCGTGCCTGGAGGGATATCAGGGTGACACGGATTTTCGCAGGCACGAACGAAATCATGCGCCAGATTGTTGCTCGGTTCATGGGCCTGTAAAGGACGGACAGAAGGGTGGGCCTCCTTACCAACACCTCGAATGCAAGGGGATGACGATAATGCCAGGACCTTTGAATGGGTTAAAGATACTCGATTTTACCACGCTTCTCCCCGGACCCTTTGCCTCCATGAACCTTTCCGATTTGGGTGCTGAGGTGCTCCGCGTAACCTCGGGCTCGCGGCCAGATCTTGCGGCGGCAGCACCTCCTTTTTTTCCCGGTACCGATCTGTCTTTTGCCGTAGCGTACCTCGGACGGGGGAAACGTTCCATCACGCTCAATCTCAAGGATAAAAGAGCAGTTCGGATCGTGCATCAGCTGATCGAGACGTATGATATCCTGATCGAACAGTTCCGCCCGGGCGTTATGGCAAAGTTCGGTCTCGATTACGAGAACCTCCGGGAAATCAATCCCGCTCTCATCTACTGTTCCATTACCGGCTACGGGCAGGACAGCCCGATCAGAGGGCGGGCCGGGCACGACATCAATTATCTCGCCCGGTCGGGAGTCATGTCGTATTCGGGCAAAGACATAGCCGGGCCGCCCCTCATGGGCATGCAGATCGCCGATGTCGCCTCGGGTTCGAACAATGCGATGATCGGCATTCTGGCCGCCGTGGTCTCCCGCACCGGCACTGGCAGAGGACAGCATGTCGATATCTCCATGACAGACGGGGTGATCGCCTTCAATGCCCTTGTCGCCGGAGGCTACCTCGTGGATGGTCTGGAGCCGAGGCGGGAGGGTTTCCTCATCAACGGAGGATCCCTCTATGATTTCTATGAGACGAAGAACGGGGGATACCTCTGTTTCGGAGGCCTGGAGCCGCAGTTCTTCACGGCATTCTGCGAGGCCATCGGCCGACCGGATCTGATCAAGGGCGGAGTCGTTCCGGAGAACCTCGAGGAGGTGAAAAGTGAGATCAGGGCATGCATGAAGTCGAAGACCAGAGACGAGTGGATGGAAATCTTCGGCGAGATCGATGCGTGCGTTGATCCTGTCCTGTCCCTCTCCGAGGCGCTGAAAGACCCCCATACGGAGAAGAGGGAAATGGTGGTCGAGGTCGATCTGGGCGGAAACGGCAAGGTGCGGCAGCTTGCCAATCCCATTAAATTTTCTGAAACGAAGCAGGAGTACAGAAGTGCCGGTGTCCGGGCTGGAACCCATACCGGGGACGTGCTTCGGGAACTTGGCTATACGGATGAAGAGATTGCCGTGTTTGAACGGGAGGGGCTTTTCCGTTAGGAGCCGGGGGAAAGTCTCACCGAGAGAGCTTGGTTGATTCGATGTGTTTTGGATTGTGACCGTGCACGAGAAGGAAGTAGGGGAATCCTGCAAAAGCGGCAGATCCCGCCGGCCATGATCCAAGATCAATTACGGGATGAAGGATGTGATACCTATGAAGGAAGACTCTCTTTTACGGGTTGAAAAAACCGGATACGTCACATGGCTGATACTGAATCGCCCGGGTCAGCGAAACACCATGACCATGGAGTTTTTCAGGGAGATAACCAGGCTCTTTGAGGAATTCGGTGCGGACGCCGACGTGCGGGCCGTTGTCATCAGGGCCGAGGGGAAATGCTTTACCGCAGGATTGGATCTCGTGGCGGCCCAGGAACTCCTCGGCGACGGATCGGCCGTCTACCGGGACTGGCTGAGGAGGAAAATAGTCGAACTCCAGGCAAGCATGACCGCCATCGAAAAATGCCGGAAACCGGTGATTGCGGCGATCCACGGGTACTGCATCGGAGGGGGCGTGGATCTCACCAGCGCCTGCGATATCAGGCTCGCATCAAAGGATGCGGTCTTTTCCATCAGGGAGACGAGGATCGGCATCATAGCCGATATCGGTACGCTCCAGCGCGTTCCCCATATTATCGGCCAGGGCTGGTTTCGCGAACTGGCTCTGACAGGAAGGGATTTTACCGCCGGGGAAGCCCTGCAGATGGGATACATCACCCGGCTCTGCGAGGATAAGGAAAGCCTCTTCGAAGAGACACGGAAACTGGCTGAAGAGATCGCCGGGCTGCCTCCACTCGCCGTACAGGGAGTGAAAGAGGTTGCGAACTACAGCCGTGACCACGGCATTCATCAAGGCCTCGATTACGTGGCACAGAAGAATGCCGCCGTCGTTCCGAACGAAGACATGTTGGAAGCGGTGGCAGCTTTTCTCGAGAAGAGACGTCCGGAGTTCAAGGGACGGTAAATGTTTTTTATTTGACAGCACCCGTATGTACCAGAGGTAAAGGCATCAGCATCCGCAGCGTGAGGGCGCAAGGCAATCGGTCCGCCGATGTCCTGGAAAGATCGCTCCCGCCATGTAAGGGCAGGAGGAGCAGGAGTTGAAGGCTCTTTTATAGGGCCGAAGATCGAGGCAGCACATGTACCGCCCCGGTGCTGGTTTTCGCACCCGCACCCCTGCTGAGGGTGAGTCCTGCAGCCGCGATGCATTTGAGAAGCAGTATTTTACCATATGAAGGAGGTACCCATGTCTTTCCAACGTTTATGGCACAAGTCGTATATCGCTGGCGTACCGGCAGAGTTCGAGGTGGAAAAGGTAACGATGGCCGAAGCCCTCAGGCGTACCGCAAAGAAGTATCCTGACCGGATTGCCGTCATCTACATGGGAAAGAGGTTCACCTATAGAGAGCTCGAGAATCTCGTCAATCGCTTTACCCACGCACTGGTCGGCCTCGGGGTGAGGGAGAAAGACAAGGTGGCAATGCTCTTGCCCAATATCCCCCAGCTTGTGATCGCCGATCATGCCGCCTACCGGGCGGGGGCCGTTACCTCTATGAACAATCCGCTCTATACGGAACGGGAGCTGGCGCACCAGCTCAACGATTCGGATGCCACCGTGCTGGCCACCCTCGACCTGCTCCTTCCCAGGGCTCTCAAGCTCAAGGAAGCAACGAAAATCCAGACCATCATCACCTGCCACATAAGCGACTACCTGCCTTTTCCCATAAAGCAGCTCTTTCCCTATATAAAAAAGGGAATGTACAGGAAGGTCGAACCTCAAGCCGGCGTGTACGAGTTCATGGACCTCATGAAGGAATCCCCTGATTCGCCTGTCGAGATCAAGGCCGAATGGGATTCCCTCGCCGCGCTCATCTATACCGGGGGGACAACCGGGGTGAGCAAGGGCGCCATGCTGAGCCATGCCAATGTCTCTTCGGTCGTACAGCTCTTCTCCAATTGGTTTCCGGACTTGAAAGGCACTTACGAAAACCTGCTGGGGATCTACCCCATCTTCCATTCGGCCGGATACTCGGTGAGCCAGAATCTCCCCATCTGGAACGGGTGGTGCTGTACGCTGGTGCCGAAGCCCGAGCCGGGGGTGATAACGGATATGCTCGGCAAATTCAAACCGACCTTCCTCCCCGGCGTTCCCACGATATACACGGCGCTCTTGAGGAACGAGAAGTTCAGGAAAATGGACCTCTCCTTCGTGAAAGGGTATTTCGGCGGAGCAGCTCCCCTGCCTGAGGAAACTCTGAATCAGCTGAAGAAGCTTCACGGGGCGATCATCCACGATGTGTACGGGGCGACCGAGAACACGGCCTTTGCAACGTGCACCCCGTGGCATGGAAGGGTGAAGATCGGCACTGTCGGGATTCCGCTTCCCAACACCGACGTGAAGATCGTGGATGCAGAAACGGGGAAAAAGGAGCTGCCCCTCGGCGAGGCGGGTGAAATCTGCATCAAGGGCCCGCAGGTGATGAAGGGTTATTACAAGAAGCCTGACGAAACCGAGCAGACGATCAGGGACGGATGGTTTTACACGGGCGACATCGGATTTTTCGACCCTGACGGCTACCTCACCATCTCGGACCGCAAGAAGGATATGATCGTTGCGAGCGGCTTCAACATCTTCCCCAAGGAGATCGACGAAATACTCTACGGCCATCCGAAGATCCTCGAAGCGTGCTGCATAGGCGTTCCGGATGAATACAGGGGTGAGACGCTGAAAGCTTATATCGTCGTGAAACCCGGGGAGAAGCTTACGAAAGAGGAAGTGATCTCGTTCTGCAAGGATAAATTGACCGCGTATAAGGTTCCGAAGGACCTGGAATTCATCGATGAGCTCCCCAAGAGCGCCATCGGCAAGATCCTGCGGCGTGAGGTCAGGGAGATCGACAGGAAGAGGAGGGAGGGAACAGCATGAGCCGGAAGATGGGTGAATTCAGAACATTGCTCTTTGAAGAGGTCGAACAGCACATCGGCGTCGTCACCATGAACCGTTCCGACCAGCTCAACGCCATCAATCTGGCCATGCTGGAGGATTTCGAAGAACTGTTCCATTCACTGTCCCAGGACGATGCCATCAGGGTCCTGGTCATCACCGGTGCAGGAAGGGGTTTCTCATCGGGGGCAGACCTGAACGATGCCGTGATCCACAAGGATACGGATGCGTTTGCAGATCCCGAGAGGTTCCTGAAAATCGTCCAGGAGCGGTATGCATCCCTGATCCTCGGAATGAGAAAGATACCCCAGCCCATAATAGCCGCCGTAAACGGTCCCGCGGCAGGGGGAGGATTTGCCATGGTGCTCGCCAGCGATATTCGCGTGGCAAGTCCGGAGGCATATTTCGTCGCCTCGTTCATCAACATAGGGCTTTCGGGAGGCGAGCTCGGATGCTCGTACTTCCTGCCCCGTCTCGTGGGACTGTCGCATGCTTCGGATATTCTCTACACGGGCAGAAAGGTGCGGGCGGATGAAGCGGAGCGAATGGGCCTCGTCAGCAAGGTCGTTCCCCGGGAGGTGCTCATGGAAGCGGCTTTATCATATGCGAAGATGATGGTGAGCAAGAGCGTGGGCGGACTGAAGCTCACGAAGCGCGTTCTGGAAGAGAACCTCCATGCCTCATCCCTGCAGAGCGCCGTGAACCTCGAGAACCGGAACCAGACCGTCATGGTCTTCTCCGGGGAGTTCTTCAAGCTGATTCAATCTTTCTACAAGGGGTAGGCCCGGTATGCAGCAGCCGGACAACGGACATGATCTGTTCATTGCTCATGGCAGAAAGCCGCCGGGAAGTGCGGCACGAAATGACTACATGTGAAGACTACTACTCAAGGAGCATAGACAATGCAAAAATATCTCGTCGACAACCGCGATTTCCAGTTTGTCCTCTTCGAGTTCCTGGAGCTCGACAAAATGAGTGCGTTCGATCGTTTCAAGCAATTCGATCGGGGCATGTACGAAGATACGCTCCGACTGGCGGAAAAGATCGCAGTGGAGCGGCTCTTTCATGTGAATGCAGCAGGCCATAAACAGGGATGCACCTATGATCCCGTAACCAGATCGGTGCGGCTGCCTGCCGGATACAGAGAAGCAGCCTGCGCCCTCGTGGAAGCGGGGTTCCTGAGTATCTCCGACGATCCTGCTATCGGAGGGACAGGCATGCCCCTGGCCATCCAGTCATGCGCCTTTGAGATGTTCTGTGGGGCGGGAGGGGCGCTCATGCTTTTCTTTATGCTCGGTCACGGGGCTGCGCTCCTGATCCAGCATTTCGGGACCCTTGAGCAGAAATCACGATACGTTCCGAAGCTGCTCTCAGGCGAATGGGGAGGCACCATGTGCCTCACGGAACCGGGGGCCGGCTCCGACGTCGGGGCATTGAAGACGAAGGCGGTACTTCAGCCGGACGGCACCTATCGGATTACCGGACAGAAGTGCTTTATCACGAATGGAGACCAGGATATAACGGATCAGATCATCTATCCGGTCCTGGCGCGTATCGAGGGTGATCCTCCGGGCACGAAGGGGATTTCCCTGTTCATCGTGCCGAAGTATCTCCTGAATGAAGACGGATCCCTGGGAGAGAGAAACGACGTATTCTGCACGGGAATCGAGAAGAAAATGGGAGCCCACGGATCGGCCACCTGCAGTATGTCCTTCGGGGAAAACGAACGATGTATCGGGTACCTTCTCGGCGAGCGGGGAAGGGGGATGAACATCATGTTCCAGATGCTCAACGAGACGAGGCTCGAAGTCGGTATTATGGCCTTGGGCGGATCCTCCGCCGCGTATCTCCAGGCTGTGGATTATGCCCGCACAAGGCTGCAGGGCCCCCATTTCAGCCGGATGTTCGATCCCGATGCACCGAAGGTGCCGATCATCGAGCACCCGGATGTCATGAGGATGCTCTTGTGGATGAAAGCCTATGTCGAGGGAGAGCGGATGCTCTCCTCCTATGTCTCGAGCCAGATCGACCTCCAGCACCTCCTCGAAGGGGATTCGGCCAGGGAAGCCAAGAGCCTGGTCGATTTTCTCATACCCATCGTCAAGGCAGGGAATTCGGACATGGCATGGCAGATAACCTCGGAGGCCATCCAGGTTCACGGCGGGTACGGGTACTGCTCGGAGTACCCCGTGGAGCAATTTGCCGTTGACTGCAAGATCCTGAGTATCGTCGAGGGAACGAACGGAATCCAGGGTCTGGATTTCGTCATGAGAAAGATCCTGATGAATCCGGGACAGTATAATTTCAAGGTGCTGAAAGAGAGGATGATGAGCACCATCGAAAAGGCAAAAGGTATTGTCGATACCGCCTATATCGATTCTCTCAGGAAGGGCATCGAGGAATTCGAATCGGTCATCTCCCACATGAAGCAGCTCATGGATAGGGGAAAATACACCACCCTTCTCATGAATGTCGATCCCGTGAGGAAGGCGGGATTCGATGTGGCGATTGCATGGATGCATCTCTGGTCGCTCACGCTGACGAAGCCCAAGCTCGAATCCCTCGCCGGCGGCAAAACCGGAGACGGCCTGGAGGAAATTCTCGGCAGAGACAGGGAAGCGGCCTTTTATTACGGGAAAGTGTGCGCTTCGGAGTTCTGGCTTGCAACGGAATTTCCCAAGTACTTCGGAAAAATCAATGCGATTCTCCAGGCTGAAAAGATTGGAATTCAGCCGGGGACGATGGCTTTTTCGACAGGTTTTCCCGACTGACCTCGGGAAGAGCAGAACGAAGACATGGGGTGAGAACGGAGCGCGCCCCGGGCGGCTCCCGGTGTGCGGCTCCGCGATAATCTCCGGCCGAGAGGAAATTCTTTCACGCCTCTCCTATGACGGTGCTGCCGGAGGCCTCTCCTGAGGTGTGGATATCCGCGAGAAGGCAACAATCTTCCTTGTATTTTCCCTCGGATTTCGGTAAAAGAACCACTTTCTCATAATCATGCTCATTAATGTGGAATAATTTCAGGGCCGGTGTTAAGAAAGGGGAAATTCGAATAAAGAAGGAACTGCCATGGAACAGGCGATAAACAGGGCAAAGGTGCTCGTTGAAGCGCTTCCCTACATCCGGGACTTCAGGGGAAAGAAGATCGTCGTCAAGTACGGCGGTCATGCCATGGTTAATCCTGAGCTGAAAAGAATTTTCGCCCAGCAGATCATCCTCTTCCACTACGTGGGCATCCAGATCGTAGTGGTTCACGGCGGCGGCCCCCAGATCAACTCCATACTCGACAGAATGGGAATCGAATCGAGCTTCATCGACGGCAAGCGCGTCACGGACTCTCAAACCATGGACATCGTGGAGATGGTGCTCGCCGGCGGGATCAACAAGGAGATCGTCCAGCTCATCAGCACGGACGGCGGCAAGGCGGTCGGGCTCTCGGGCAAGGACGGCGGTCTCATCAGGGCGAAGAAGCTCCTCCACTCGAAGAAGGACAAGGAAGGCAACGTCACGAGCATCGATATGGGGCACGTGGGAGAGGTGACCGGCGTCAACACAGAGATCATCGACGCGGTCGAGAAGGCCGGGTTCGTCGCGGTGATCGCGCCTTCGGGCGTGGGCGACGACGGGCTCACCTACAATATCAATGCGGATACGGTTGCGGCGGAGATAGCCAGGCAGATGAAGGTCGAGAAGCTCGTCATCCTCACCGACGAGCAGGGCGTCCTCGACAGGGACGGCACCCTCATATCGAGCCTGAAGTATTCCCAGATCCACAAGCTCATCTCGAGCGGCGTGGTGACGGGCGGAATGATTCCCAAGCTGGAGTGCTGCATGAGGGCGCTCGAAGGAGGCGTGAACAAGGCCCACATCATCGACGGCCGCGTGCCGTACTCGATCCTCCTCGAGCTGTTCACCGACTCCGGCATCGGGACGCAGATCATAAAGGAGTAATCGAGTACAATGGGATATGTCATGGAGACCTATTCGAGGCTTCCCGTTTCCCTCGTGAAGGGAAGCGGATGCCGGGTTTGGGACGACACGGGCAGAGAGTACCTCGACATGGTGGCAGGGATTGCTGTGTGCAACCTCGGCCATTGCCACTCGAAGGTCGCCCGGGCACTGAAAGATCAGGCAGACGAGCTTTTCCACTGCTCGAACCTCTACCGCATCCCCAAGCAGGAGGTTCTCGCCCGGATGATCTCCGAGAACAGCTTTCCTGCACAGGTGTTCTTCTGCAATTCCGGCGCAGAGGCGAACGAGGGCGCGATCAAGCTGGTGAGGCGCTACTGCAATACAATCTCGAAGCGGGGCCCGAAGATCATAACCCTCTCCGGCTCGTTCCATGGCAGGACGCTTGCCACGCTCACCGCTACCGGCCAGGACAAGGTCAAGGAGGGGTTCGATCCCCTGCCTGCTGGGTTTTTGAGCGTGCCCTTCGGAGATATCGACGCCGTTGCCGAGGCCATCGATGATTCGGTCGGTGCGGTCATGGTCGAACCCATCCAGGGCGAGGGCGGCGTACGGATACCTCCCGCAGGATATCTCCGGAAGCTGAGGAAGCTCTGTGACGAGTCCGGCCTCCTCCTCGTCATCGACGAGGTCCAGACCGGCATGGCGAGGACAGGCGAGCTCTTCGGATACATGCACGAGGACATCGTCCCCGATGCCATTACCCTTGCCAAGGCCCTCGGAAACGGGTTCCCTATGGGCGCACTCGTGGCCAGGCCCGACATCGCAGAAGCTTTTGCCCCGGGCTCTCATGCCTCGACCTTCGGAGGAAACCCCCTTGCCGTGGCGGCATCGCTGGCAACTTTTTCCGTAATGGTCGAAGAAGACGTCCCGAAGATGAGCAGGGAGACCGGCGCATACCTGCAGGCAGAGATCGAAGAGATAAAGAGGCTCCATCCGAGCATCAAAGAGATCAGGGGAAAGGGGCTCCTGATCGGCATCGAGTTCGATGCCGACATCTCGAGCCTACCGAAAGACGGTCTCGCAAAGGGAGCCCTGCTCAACGTGGTCCAGAAGAACGTCCTGCGGCTCGTTCCGCCCCTCGTCATCTCGAAGGGAGAATGCGACGAGGCCGTCTCCATCATCGATTCGCTCCTCAAGGAGAAGGGCCTATGAAGCCGCATCGGGATTTTCTCTCCATTGTCGACCTCTCAAAGGCAGAGGCTCACGAGATATTCTCGAAGGCGCATCTCTATAAAATCAGTACGCCACCCGCGAGCCTGGCGGGGAAGTCCGTGGTGCTGCTCTTCGAAAAGGCCTCCACGAGGACGCGGATCTCCTTCGAGGTGGGGATCGCCCGCCTGGGCGGACACACCATCGTGCTCACGCCCGAAGGCTCTCAGATGGCCCGGGGCGAGCCCCTCAAGGACACGGCGCGCATCCTTTCCGGCTACTGCGACTGCATCGTGATGCGCACCTTCGGGCACGACAGGATCACTGAGATGGCCCGATTTGCAGATATCCCGGTGATCAACGCGCTCACCGATCGCGAGCATCCCTGCCAGGTGCTCGCCGACTGCTTCACCCTCGAAGAGATATTCGGGCCTCTGAACGGCAGGAAGGTCGCCTGGGTAGGCGACGGGAATAATATGGCGAATTCCTGGATCGACGCAGCCTCTCTCCTCGGCTTCGAACTTTCGCTCGCGTGCCCCGAAGGGTACGATCCCGACCCTGCCGTGCTCGATGCGGCTCGGGAGCGGGGAGGTGCGATCAATCTCCTGAGAGACCCGGCAGAGGCGGTCAAGGGTGCGATCGCCGTCAATACCGACGTATGGGCGAGCATGGGCCAGGAGCAGGAGGCAAAGATAAGGCAGAAGGCATTCAAAGACTACTACGTCACCAAAGAGCTCATGGAAGGGGCAGACAAGGATGCGGTGTTCATGCACTGCCTGCCAGCGCACCGGGGCGAAGAGGTGAGTGAAGAGGTCCTGGAAGGCCCCCAGTCGGTCGTTTGGGAACAGGCAAGGAACAGGCTCTTTATCCAGGAAGCCATCATGGATTTTTTACTACAGCAGAAAGGGTGAGAGAATCATGGCGAAAAAGAAAGTCGTACTGGCATATTCGGGCGGACTCGATACCTCGGTAATCCTCAAGTGGCTCCAGGACGAGTTCGGGTATGAAGTGATCTGCTACGCGGCAGACCTCGGCCAGGCCGAGGAGCTCACCGGCCTCAAGGAGAAGGCGATCGAGACCGGGGCGAAGAAGATCTATATCGACGATTTACGAGAGGAGTTCGTCAGGGACTACGTGTTCCCAGCCTACCGCGCGGATGTAGCCTACGAGGGGCTCTACCTCCTGGGAACGACGCTCGGGCGTCCGCTCATCGCCAAGAAGCTCGTCGAGGTCGCGGCCAGGGAAAAGGCCGACACCGTGGCCCACGGCGCAACGGGCAAGGGCAACGACCAGGTGCGCTTCGAGCTCACCTGCTGGGCCTTGAACCCGAAGATCAAGATCATCGCCCCCTGGAAGATGGACGAGTGGACGCTGCGCTCGCGTGACAAGATGATCGACTATGCGAAAAAGCACGGCATCCCGGTTCCGGTCACGAAGAAGAAGCCCTACAGCATGGACCGGAACCTCCTCCACATATCCTTCGAGGGCGGAATCCTCGAGGACCTCTGGAACGCGCCCACCGAAGACATGTTCGTGCTCTCCGTGTCGCCGGAGAAGGCCCCGAACAAGCCGACAGAGGTGGTCATCTCGTTTAAGGACGGCGATCCGGTCGCCGTCGACGGCAAGAAGCTCAGCCCCGCGAACCTCCTGGCAAAACTCAACGAGCTGGGCGGCAAGAACGGCGTGGGCAGGATCGACATCGTGGAGAACCGCTATGTCGGCATGAAGTCGCGCGGCGTCTATGAGACGCCCGGCGGCACCATCATGAAGATCGCTCACCGGGCCATCGAGCAGATCACCATGGACCGGGAGGTCATGCACCTCAGAGACGAGCTCATGCCCCGCTATGCCACGATGGTGTACAACGGGTTCTGGTTCGCGCCCGAGCGTGAGGCGCTGCAGGCCCTCATCGACCAGTCGCAGAAAGGCGTCACCGGCGACGTGCGGGTGAAGCTCTACAAGGGCAACTGCATCGTGACCGGCCGCAGGGCGGAAAAATCCCTCTACGACCCCGAGCTCTCGACCTTCGGCGAAGACGAGGTCTACAACCAGAAGGACGCCGCGGGGTTCATCAAGCTCAATGCGCTCAGGCTCAAGATGAGGAAAAAGATGGGGAAATGAAGGACAAACCGTGGTCAGGCAGGTTCAGCCAGGAGACCGATCTCCTGGTCGAGGGTTTCACCGAGTCCGTGAGTATCGACTCCCGGCTCTCTACCCAGGACATCGATGGAAGCATGGCCCATGCCCGGATGCTTCGTGAGGCCGGTCTCTTAAGCGAGCACGAGGCGGAGGCAATCATTACCGGCCTCGAGGGGATCCGGAAGGACATCGAAGAGGGGTCCTTCCGCTTCGATCCCTCCCTCGAGGATGTGCACATGAACATCGAGGTCGAGCTCACGAAGAGGATCGGTGAACCGGGGAAGAAGCTCCACACGGCCAGGAGCCGGAACGACCAGGTAGCCACCGATTTCAGGCTCTACGTGAGGGAGAGGCTCCACGAGGTGAGAGGCTCTCTGAAGACGTTCATGCTCTGCCTCATCGATAAGGCTCAAATGAACGTGGACACGATCATCCCGGGGATGACGCACCTCCAGCACGCCCAGCCGGTCTCGCTCGGCCACCATCTGCTCGCGTACGTCGAGATGTTCATGCGGGACTTTGACCGCCTGCAGGATGCGGCGAGGCGGCTCAACCTCTGCCCCCTGGGAAGCGCCGCCTTTGCGGGCACGCCGCACGCGATCGACCGGGACATGACCGCAGGCGAGCTCGGGTTCGACGGCCCCTGCCGGAACTCGATCGACGGTGTGAGCGACCGCGACTTCGCCATCGAGGCAGCCTTCGGGGCCTCTCTCGTCATGATGCACCTGAGCAGGCTCGCCGAGGAGGTCGTCATCTGGAACTCGAAGCCCTATTCGTTCATCGAGCTTCCCGATGCCTTCTGCACCGGCAGCTCGATCATGCCCCAGAAAAAGAATCCGGATGTCGCGGAGCTCGTACGCGGCAAGGTCGGGTCGGTCTACGGGAACCTCATTGCCCTGCTCACCATGATGAAGGCCCTGCCTCTTGCCTACAACAGGGACATGCAGGAAGACAAAAAGCCGGTGATCGAGAGCCTGGACACGGTGAAAAGCAGCCTCGATGTGATGGCCGGGCTCGTTTCCGGAATCGAGGCGAACAAAGACGCCATCGGCAGGTCTTTGAAAGAGGGGTTCATCACGGCGACCGACGTGGCGGACTACCTCGCGGAGAAAGGCGTCCCCTTCAGGGAGGCCCATCGGATCACCGGCGGGATGGTATCGTCCCTGGCCGCTCAAGGCAAGACCTTCAGCGATCTCGATATCGAGGGTTTCAGGAAGTTCTCCGATGCCTTCGGTCCGGATGTCCTGTCGGCCGTCACCCCGGAGAGCTCGGTCGACCGCCGAAGGAGCTTCGGCGGGACTGCCAGGGACAACGTCCGGAGCATGGTGGAAGAGGCACGCAAAAGGGTGGAAAGCCTTGAGGCGTAAGCTTTCGACAATGCTAATCTTATCCATCGGCCTCGCCCTGGCGCTCGGCACGGGGTGCGGCAGGAAGCTGCCTCCCATGCCGCCGGGAGAGGCCGACCCGGTGGAGATCGTCTCCATCGATTTCCGGAAAGACGGCTCCGTGGAGGCAAAGGTAAGAAACAACATCGAAGGTGCGAGGCTCCTCCTCCTCGGCAAGCCCAAGGGCCTCTGCCCGTCCTGCGTGGACGACCTCAAGAAAAAGGACGAAAGGGTGTCCGCAGAAAAGGGCACGGTCATCCTCAAGGATGTACATCCCGAGGCTGATGATTATATGATCTACCGGGTGGACCTCGAAAAGGGAACGACCTCCTTTCTTTCCGAGGCGGTGGTCGTCAGGAAATAGAGCCGGCTTGCCTGCCGGGGCGCTCCATGCTCGTGGAGGTGCCGTATTCCGGACTTTGATGTGCCGCTCCTGTTTCAGGGGGACGGCATGAGAGATAAGAGATGAATAAACAGGGGGAGGAGAGAGTATGCACGATTTCGATTACAGACAAGAGAGCCTCTACTGCGGGGACGTAGCGGTCGAAGAGATCGCACGTAAGGTGGGAACGCCGTTCTACTGCTACAGCCTCCCTACGCTCCACAGGCATATCCGTGCATTCGAAGAGCCGCTCGCCGGCGTGGATCACCAGACCTGCTTCGCCATGAAGGCCAATTCCTGTCTCGCGGTCTTAAGCTATATGGCGAAGCAGGGGCTCGGCGCGGACGTGGTTTCGGGAGGCGAGCTCTATCGCGCGCTCAAGGCGGGGATTCCGGCCGGAAAGATCGTCTATTCCGGGGTCGGCAAGACCACAAACGAGATCGACATGGCCATCGGCGCCGGGATCATGATGTTCAACATCGAGAGCGAGCAGGAGCTCGAGGTGATCGACGAGCGGGCAGGCGCGCTTGGCAAAAAGGCCCCCATCTCTATCCGGGTGAACCCAGACGTGAACCCCATGACCCATCCGTACATCTCCACCGGCATGAAGGAGAACAAGTTCGGCATCGACGTCGAGGGCTCCATGACCCAGTACTTGAGGGCAAAGGACATGGACAACATCGAGATCGTGGGGATCGACTGCCACATCGGGAGCCAGCTCACGGATTTGAGCCCGTTCCTCGATGCGGTGGCCAGGCTCAAAATGCTCATCGAAAGGCTCAAGGATCACGGGATTGTCTTCAAGTACCTCGATCTGGGCGGGGGCCTGGGCATCACCTATTCCGACGAAGAGCCGCCCCACCCGAAGGATTACTGCCGGGCCATCCTCGGGGCGGTAGGGCCCCTGGGCCTGAAGGTGATCTTCGAGCCGGGCAGGGTGATCGTGGGCAACGCGGGGATTCTCGTAACGTCCGTGCTCTACCGCAAGCAGACCAGGGACAAGACCTTCGTCATCATCGATGCCGGGATGAGCGACCTGATAAGACCTTCCCTCTACGGCGCCTATCACGATATCAAGCCGCTCCGCCGGTCCAATGGATCTCCCCGGGAGACGGTGGACGTGGTCGGACCCATCTGCGAGTCCGCCGATTTCCTCGCCAAGAACCGGGAGCTGCCGGTTCTCTCGCGGGGCGACATGATCGCCGTCATGAGCGCGGGGGCCTACGGATTCACCATGTCTTCGAACTACAACTCGCGCACGAGGCCGCCCGAGGTTTTAGTGGATGGCTCAAAGTATTATGTGGTATTGAAAAGGCAGTCATATGAAGACCTGGTGTCCGGGGAGACAGTCCCGGCCGCACTTCGGGGAACACGGGGGTAAGACAAGAATGTTTTCAGGCGCAATCGTTGCGATAGTGACTCCTTTCAAAGACGGCAGGATCGACGAGAAGGCCTTCAGGGACCTGATCAACTTCCAGATCGAGGGAGGCGTATCAGGGATCGTTCCCTGCGGCACGACCGGAGAGTCGGCAACGCTGACCCACGAGGAGCACGAGCGGGTGATCGACATCTGCGTGGAAGAGGTCGGGAAGAGGGTCCCGGTGATCGCGGGAACGGGCTCCAACTCCACCGCGGAGGCCGTCAGGCTCACGAGGCATGCCAAGGAGGCAGGGGCCGATGCGGCCCTCCTCATCACGCCGTACTACAACAAGCCCACGCAGAAAGGGCTCTACGACCACTATGCCGCCGTGGCCTCGGCCTGCGACATCCCTCAGATTCTCTACAACGTTCCGGGAAGGACCGGCGTGAACATGAGCGTCGAGACCGTGGTCGCGCTCTCGAAGATCGATGCCATCGTGGGCATCAAGGAAGCGAGCGGAGATCTCGTGAAGTGCTCGTACATCGCCCGCGACACGCGGGACGATTTCTGCCTGCTCTCGGGAGAAGACGCGCTCAATCTTCCCATTCTCTGCGTCGGGGGAACGGGCGCCATCTCCGTGACGGCGAACATCCTGCCCGGCAAGCTTTCGGGCATGGTCAAAGCGTGGTTTTCCGGAGACAAAGAGACTGCGCAGAAGATCCACTTCGAGCTCCTCGAGATCAACAACGCCCTGTTCATGGAGACCAACCCCATTCCGGTCAAGACCGCGCTTGCCATGATGGGCATGGTCCGCGAAGAGTTCAAGCTGCCGCTGTGCACCATGGCCGAAGGAAACCGGAAAAAGCTGGCGGACGTCCTTCGCAGATACGGGTGTACAAGCTTGAGGGATTGATTCGGAGGAGAAGATCGGATGGTCAAGGTCGGTGTAACAGGCATAGGGGGCAGGATGGGCTCTTTTATCGGCCTCCTCGCAGTCCAGGCAGAGGACATGGAGCTCGCGGGCGCCCTCGAGGCGTACGGGCACAAGAGCATCGGAACGGATGCAGGCCTCGTCATAGGCACCGGATCTCTGGGCGTTACGGTCACCGATGATATGGAAGCGGCATTCAGGGATGTCGAAATCATCATCGACTTCACCATCCCCGATCTCACCATGAAGCTCGCACGCTACGCATCCGATGCAGGCAAGGCGCTCGTCATAGGGACGACGGGCCTCTCGGATGAGGAGGCCTCCCAGGTAAAATCGTATTCGAAAAAGATCCCCATCGTGATGTCTCCGAACATGAGCATCGGGGTCAATGTGATGTTCAAGGTGGTCTCCATGCTCACGAGGCTCCTGGGCGACGCCTATGACGTGGAGATCATAGAAACCCATCACCGGCTCAAAAAGGATGCCCCCTCGGGTACTGCCCTGGGCCTCGCCCGGTCTATCGCAGAGGCCAGAGGCATCGAGCTCGCCGACCATGCCTGTTACGAGCGTCACGGAATCATCGGCCAGAGACCCGAGGGCCAGATCGGCATACAGACATTGAGGGCAGGGGATATCGTCGGGGACCACACGGTTCTGTTCGCCGGCAACAGTGAGCGCATCGAGATCACCCACCGGGCTCACACGAGGCAGAATTTCGCCCAGGGCGCGATCCGGGCCGCCCGCTGGATCCAGGGCAGAAAGCCCGGCCTCTATACCATGATGGATGTCCTGGGGCTTGCGGAATGAAGATCGGACGGGGCATCACCTCTTCAGGGGCGGTCGTACCCTTTGCGGCCGTGGCCGACGATGATTTCAGAACCTACGACCCGGTTACCCGGCTCACAGGGGAGCAGCTCTCGGTTGTGCGGCTTCTCCCGCCCGTGCTTCCGGGCAAGATCGTGGCGGTGGGCCTGAACTACAGGGATCACGCAAGCGAGATGGGGCTCGAGATACCGAAAGAGCCCATCCTCTTTCTGAAACCTTCAACGAGCGTGATCGGACCGCAGGAAGCTATCGTCTATCCGAGCCAGTCCTCACGGGTGGATTACGAGGCCGAGCTCGGGGTGGTGATCGGCAGGACCTGCAAAGACGTCGACGCCCGTGACGCAAAAGACTACATCCTCGGATACACCTGCCTCAACGACGTTACGGCGCGGGACCTCCAGGCCAAGGACGGGCAGTGGACGAGGGCGAAATCCTTCGATACCTTCGCGCCCATCGGCCCCTGGATCGCAACCGACATCGAAGACCCCCATACCCTGTCCATACAGGCCCGTCTCAACGGAGAGACCAAGCAGTCTTCGAACACCTCGAACCTGATATTCACCGTCTACGAGCTCATCGATTTCATCTCTCACATCATGACGCTTCGGGAAGGGGACATCATTGCCACCGGCACCCCTTCGGGCATCGGACCCATGAGCTTGGGCGACGAGATTGCAATCGAAATCGAAGGGATCGGGGTGCTCGTGAACAGGGTCACGAAATGAAAGGCTATCTCTGTCTCGGGTCGAACCTCGGAGACAGGCAATACAACATACAATCTGCGCTGGAGCTCCTCGTGAAGGCAGGAATCAGGATCGTCAAGGCTTCGAGCGTCTATGAGACAAAGCCTCACGATGTTGATGGCCCCCAGGAAAACTACTATAACATCGCGGCGGAGATCGAGTGCGACAAGACGCCGCACGAGGTGCTCGATGCCTGCATGAAGGTCGAAAATCTCCTCGGCAGGAAGAGGCCTTACCGCCATGCCCCCAGGACCATCGATATCGATATCCTCATGCTCGACGATCTGCGCATCTCTGCACCCGAACTCACTGTTCCGCATCCGAGAATGGAGGAGCGCCCGTTCGTGATCTATCCTCTTGCGGAGATCGCCCCCGATATTGTGTTACCGTCCGGAAGAGGTATAATAGAGGTAAGGAATGCCCTCCCGGGTGACGAGATAACGGGGATGCGGAAACTTTGTTATGGATAACGTGAAGGAAAAAAAGTGGAAAGTCATGATCGCGGACGACAACCGCGATATCAACGAGGTGGTGAAGGACACCCTGATAGAGAACGGATACGGGGTCATTCAAGCCTTTGACGGAAAAGAGACTCTGGCTGTCTTCGAAGAGCACGAGCCGGACCTCATCTTTCTCGATTACCTCATGCCCGAGATCAACGGTCTGGATGTCTTGAAGAAGATCAAGAAAAAAGACCCAGATGCGCTCGTGGTGTTCATCACGGGGGAAGGCTCGGAGGACGTGGCGGTCAAGGCCATGAAGGCCGGCGCGAGCGACTATATCATCAAGCCTATTTCTCTGAGCGATCTCATGCACACGACAGACAAGCTTATCAGGGAGCACGAGACGAGGCTCGAGAAAAGCAGGCTCAAAAGCAGGGGCGACGCCTACAGGGACTACCTCGTGACCATCAGCGAGACCATGGGCGAGGCGGTGGTCACGGTGAATAAAAAGGGAACGATCCAGTTCATGAACTCCGCGGCGAAGAAGCTCTGGGGCGATTCCGAGGAGATGAAGAACAAGCCGGTCGATGTGCTCGTTCCCGACCCTTCGGTGGATATCCTCTCGGATATCAGGCAGGCGTTCTCTCTGGGAATGGACTATGCCGAAAAGGAGTATGCCTTCAGGAAGGTCGACGGAAGCACCTTTACC
>JAKPPU010000038.1 GCA_029547185.1 Deltaproteobacteria bacterium
CGTAAACGTAGTCGTTGGCGTTTACTTGTTTTCTACCTGTTTAAGGAGCCCGGTAGAAACCTCCGCGTGCCACTGTCAACCTCAATTATCCCCGTCGAAACCGTGGCGCCCCCACTTGTTCAATCGTCCGGGAACAATTTCACAATTAATTTAGCCTGCCTGCCCCGGGAAGTCAAGGAAGGATAAGGGCGGGGTCTACCGGTCGGGGATCTCCATCTCGAGGATGGCCGAGCTGAGGGACTTCCCGTGGATGTCCAAAGCCAACGTGCGCGTCACACCTCCCCCGAGGGCCTTGTAAAGGACGAAATTGAGTGCACCGATGTTGGGAAGCGTGTACCGGAGCACGTCTCCCTCGGCGATCTCAGAAAAGAACTCCTTGACGCGATCCGCTGTGACATGTTTTTCCAGCAACGGGTAGTTGGCCGGGTCATAGGCTATGACGGAGATGTTTGCCGTGTTGCCCTTGTCTCCCGTGCGGGAGTGAGCGATCTCTCTGAGCTTCATTCAGATCACCTCGTAGCGGATTGAATGGTTCACCTGCGAGCGGGGAATGAGCGTGGAGACCATCGCCACCACTTCCCGCGCAACCTTCCACGCACCGGCTCCCCCCGCCGGACCGTTGGTGTAGAGGGTCTCGACCTCGTTGCCGATGCGGACGGCCTCCTTCATGTTCTTCGTCCGGCCGGCAACCCTGACTCGGACCTCGTATGGGTCGTGCCCGGCGGAGAGCTTTTCCTTGTGAAGGGAATTGACGCCGATGAGGTCGTAACGGATCTCGTCGAACTGCACGCCCGTGAGCTTCAGCCGCTCCGCGACGATCTCGAGGGCGAGCTTCCCGCGGGCAACGGCCCCGGGTCCGCCGTAACTGATCTGCCCCTCACCGATGTAGCTGTCCACGTAACCGATGGAAACCTTGAGGGAATCTGTTTTCGGCCTCCCTTTTCCGCCCATGACCTGCACCCGGTCTTTACCGATCTCGATCATACGCACTCCCGTATAATCCGCCACGACATCCGGGGTGATATAGGAAGACGGGTCGTGGATCTCGTAGAGCAGCTGCTCCTTGCAGGTGGCCAGCGTGACCATCCCGCCCGCCTCGGGCACCTTGGTCACTACGAAGATGCCGTCTTCACGGACCTCGGCGATTGGGAACCCCAGCCTTCCGGGGCCGGGCACATCCTTGTAGCCGGGATCGGGAAAATACCCGCCGGTGATCTGCCCTGCGCATTCCAGGAGGTGCCCCATGACGATGCCCTGCCCCATGAGGTCCCAGTTGTCCATGTCCCAGCCGAACTCGTATATGGCAGGTGCGATAAATAGCGCTGGGTCCGCCACACGGCCGGTGATGACGACATCGGCACCGCTTTTCAGGGCATCCACCACGCACGCCGCCCCCAGGTAGGCATTCGCGGAGACCATGCGCTCCTTCAATGTAGAGGATGTCCCCCCGGTCTCCTCGATGAGGTAATCGCCTTTTTTTATGATGTCCAGCACGTCGTCGCCCGTCACAGCGGCGATCTTCAGACCCTTGATGCCCAGCTGTTTTGCTACTTTTTTGATATTCTCCGCCCCGGCCGCGGGGTTTGCCGCGCCCATGTTGGTGATGATCTTGACGTTTTTCTTCCGGCACGCAGGCAGGCAGGCCTCCATCCGTGCTGTCAGCAGGGCGTCGTAGCCCGCCCCTGGATCCTTCATCTTTGCCTGCTGGGCGATGGCGATGGTCCGCTCGGCGAGGCACTCGAACACGAGATACTGGATGTTTCCATATTCCGCCAATTCGACGGCGGGCTCTATCCGGTCACCCGAATAACCAGCCCCCGATCCGATTCGTAATGTTTTCATGTGATCCGTCCTCCGTTCATTACAGCGGGTAGAGCCCGATGGCAATCGATGCGATGGCGATGACGATCGTGGTCAGGTACGCGTAGAGGAATGTAAACTTCTGATGTTCTCCGAGTTCGATTCCAACCAGGCCGATCAGAAGGAACGTCGCAGGCGTGAGCGGGCTGAGAGGGAAACCGGTCGTCATTTGGCCTATGATGGCGGCCTGCCCTACCTGCAGCACCGGAACCCCGAGGGTCTTGGCCACCTCCGCAACTACGGGAAGGAAGCCGAAGTAGAATGAATCGGGGTCGAACAGCAGGCTCATGGGCATCGAGATGAGCGCCATGATGACCGGGATATGGGTCTCAAGGCCCTTCGGGATGAAAGTCACGGCCGCCTTCGCCATAGCGGTGATCATCCCCGTTCCTTTCATGATTCCGATGAGACAACCAGCAGCAAGGAGGATGCTTGCCATCATCAGGGCCGCCTTTGCATGCGCATCGACCCGAGCTCGCTGCATCGCCACCTCCGGGTAATTGACGATGAGGGCAAGCGTCACTCCGACCATGAACAGCACAGCCGGCGCCACTTTTCCCCAGATGAGCGCCGCGATCACGGCGACGGTCAGAGTGATGTTGAACCAGAAGAGCTTGGGCCTGCGAATTTTCTTTTCCTCGTCTGTCAGCACCCTCTGAAATACGAACGTATCCGTCCCCTCGCCCGACACGATCCCGAGACGCCGGGTTTCCCGCCTTCCCAGCCAGAAGGCCACAAGCATGACAAAGGCAAGGCCGCAAAGCTGTGCCGGAATGATCGGATTGTAAAGGTCCGTGATCGAGACCTGAAGGGACGTGGCCGCTCTCAGTGTCGGCCCGCCCCACGGGACCATGTTCATGGTCCCCGCGCCGAGAGCGACTACGCAGGCCAGAACCCGCTTATCCATGTTCAAGCGCTCGTACAGGGGCAGGAGCGCCGGGATGGTGATCAGAAAGGTAACGGCGCCGGAACCGTCCAGATGAACGAGCATGGCCAGAAGGGCACTGCCCATGACGATCCGCGTCGGGTGGTTGCCGACGACGCGCAATATCTTGCTGATGATGGGATCGAACATCCCGGCATCCGTGAGAACACCGAAAAAGATGATTGCGAATATGAACATCGTAACGACCGGAGCGATGTCCTGAACTCCCTGAACGATAAACTTCGCCGTCCCGAGCCCGAAGCCGCCGATCAGCGCCCCGATGATGGGAATGGCAATGAGAGCTGCCAGCGCCGACATTCTTTTCGCGAGGATGATGCCCAACAGGGCCAGCATGGTAATAAGCCCCAGCAACGCTAACATAGTTCCCCCTTCTGGATAAGCGTATTGACCGTCCCGCTGCGGTCGAGTCTTTCCCTGTATGAGCAACAGTTATGCCGTGAGATTATGGCATTCCCGCATGTCATGACCGGGACTGTCCCTTCAAGCGGACGCGACCCGCTCAAGTCTCCAGGATGCAAGGGGAATGCAGCTCTCGGGGCATACTCTGCGCCGAGCGCCGGGAGACTCTCGCCGGCTCGTATGTGCTGGTGATGGGAGTTAAGTAGTTTCCGAAATTCTGGAAATAGGATTGCAAAAGGCAGGGAGCAAGGGAGCTAAATACAGCGACTGGTGGCTGTTTCCAGATTTTCGGAATCGATGAGGAAGAACTTCCGAGAAACCGGAATTATTCCTCTTTGCCCGGCTCGATGCCGAGTGACTTGATCCTTGCGTAGAGCGTGGACAGCGAAAGTCCGAGTTCACCTGCGATTCGTTTTTTCGCCGGCAGCGACCACCCCTGGCTGTTGAGCCTGCCAAGGATGGTCCTTTTTTCGACCTCCTTCAGAATGTTTTCCAGGCTCGCTCCGGCGGGGATGGAGGCCATGCCGTGAAATACATTCGGAAGGTGTTCAGGCAGGATCACATCCGTCTCCACCATGTTTGACGCGTATTCCACGGCGTTCATGAGTTCCCTCACGTTCCCGGGCCAGTGATGCCTGTAAAAGGCCTCGTAGACTTCCGGGGAAAAGACCAGGGCGCGTCCCAGGCGCTTGCCGCACTGCTCGAGAAAGCGGTCCGCCAGGAGACGGACATCCTTGATGCGGGTGCGTAATGCCGGCAGGTGAAGATTCACGACATTGAGCCTGTAGTAAAGGTCGTCGCGGAAATGGCCCGACTTCACCCTCTGCTCGAGGTCCCGGTTGGTCGCGGCGATGACGCGGACATTCACGGCGACCTCTTCCGCTTCGCCGATTCTCCGGATTCGGCGTTCCTGCAGGGCCCGGAGCAGCTTGGCCTGCATTTCCTTGCCAAGCTCCGCCACTTCGTCAAGAAAGACGGTCCCGCCGTCCGCGATTTCGAAGAAGCCGACGTTGCCCCCTTTGCGTGCCCCTGTGAATGCGCCATCGGCATAACCGAACAGCTCGCTTTCGACCAGGGTGGGGCTCAGGGCCGCGCAGCTGAAGGCAACGAACGGCCCCTGCGAACGCTTGCTCCCGTTGTGGATGGCCTGTGCGAATACCTCTTTCCCGGTTCCGCTCTCGCCTGTGATGAGGACATCGTTGTCGCTTCGGGCAATGCGCCTAGCGAAGGCAATCACCTTCTTGATATCGTCGCTCACACCGATGATATCATCGAACGTGTACCGGGCATGGAATGCGTGCTGAACGATCGAGTGGAGACGGTTGGCCCTGCTGACGAATTTCTTGAGCTCCTGGGACAGGCGCTGGACCTCGGTGATGTCTTTGAGAACCGATACGCCCCCGACGATCACGCCGCCGCTGACGATCGGCGCCATGTCGACGACATATTCGATGTCTCCCTCCCGGCGGAACACGCCCGCGCGAGGGATGCCTGTCCGGATGACGTCGGGGAGGATGGCCCCGGGTCTCACTTCGCGAAGGGGCCGTCCTACGATCTGCTCCGACCTGACACCGGTGATCCGGGTGTATTCCGGGTTGACGTATCGGACGACCGTCGACGCATCTGCCACCAGGACCCCGTCGTAGATGGCATCCAGGATATTCGAGCACCATTGGGCGACCATCCCCGCGGTTTGCTCCGCGTCAGTACCCATTGACTTCCGATCCTCCGAGGTCATGAAATCCTCGATTCCAGCAACATCGCTCGGACTGCTATCGTCCCCTTCCCCGGATAGCCCGCTCCATCTCCCGCTTGTCCGTCCGCTTCTTCAGGTCCTGCCGCCGGTCGTGGGTCTTCTTGCCTCGGCCCACGCCGAGCAGGATCTTCACCCTGCCGTTCTTGAAGTAGGCCTTCAGCGGGATGACCGTCTGCCCCTTCTCCTGGGTCTTGCCGTAGAGCTTCCGGATCTCGCGCTTGTGCAGCAGCAGCTTGCGGACCCGCAGGGGGTCGTGGTTCATGATGTTGCCGAAGCTGTAGGGGCTGATGTTCATCTCGTAGAGGAACACCTCGCCGTTCTTCACCCGGGCGAAG
>JAKPPU010000039.1 GCA_029547185.1 Deltaproteobacteria bacterium
GCCGCCGCTGCGGGAGCGGAAGGAGGACATCCCCGAACTGGCCAATTTCTTCCTGCAGAAGTTCAATCACAGCTTCGGCAAGAATGTGGAGAAGATCGACGACGCGGCGATGAAGGGCATCATCGGCTATCCCTGGCCGGGTAATGTGCGGGAGCTGCAGTCCGTCCTGGAAAAGGCCGTCCTGATGAGCGAGTCCGACACGATCGGCCTGGCCGATATCCGCGGGGAATTGCGATCGGAACCCCGGCCCGCCATGGGCATCGAGATTCCCGACGAGGGGATCGATCTCGAGGAACTGGAAAAGGAGCTCCTCGTCAAGGCCATGGCCAAATCCAACAACGTCATCGCGAAGGCCGCCCGACTCCTGGACATGAATTACGATGCCTTCTGGTACAGCTGGAAGAAGCACGACCTCGAGTCACCCGAGAAACGAAGCGCCCTGAAGTGCATCATGCCCCAGGATCTTCCCGACGTGGGAATCAGTTACGAGGAACTCGAAAAGGACCTGCTGCAGAAAGCCATGGAAAAGGCCAACAACGTCGGCGCCCGGGCCGCGAAGCTCTTGAACATGAGTTATCGGGCCTTTGCCTACCGATGGGACAAGTATGGGTTGAGCCGCCCGCCGCAGGGTTGACCCGTATTGGGCCCCTGTGCAAAAGCCCCAATATTCATATCGCATTGAAACGAAGGAGAATTGTGAAAATTCTCCCTGCCCCGTCGCTCGCCTGTCTTCGGATTCTTTGAAAAATTGCAAGTTATTTTCTAAATATTGTCATGCATGTCTTGAATTCGTCCTGCCTTTCCCGAATCGGTAACCCCAATGCCCAAAATGTGAAGAGCCCGCCGTTTCCGCCCGAACGGATATTTTGTAAGTTATTGTTTATAAATAACAATTTTTGGTTCGTCTTTCTGGCATGCTCTTTGTAAAAAAAGGTATCAAACGTAATGAAAGGAGGTGACAACTCAATGAAGAAGGTTCTCGCAATCCTGTTTGCCATGATGTTCGTGGTGGCGACGACGGGTCTGTGCTTCGCCCAGGCTGCCCCGGCAAAGGCCCCCGAGAAGAAGGAGGCTGCTCCGGCTCCC
>JAKPPU010000053.1 GCA_029547185.1 Deltaproteobacteria bacterium
GACAGCACGCATCCCCTCTGATTGGTCGCAAAGATAATCTTCGATAATTGATAATGGGATCATGGCCCTGTTTCTCCTTTCTTCAAATCTAGGTTGGATTCAGGGCCATTGAGATTTTACATCACTTTTGGCACACTACCGAAACGGTATACGTATTCCATGGTCTGTGAATAAATTTTACTTGGAAATACAGGACGAGTTCAGGCCTGAACTCTCTCTGGAAGTTCATTAGTTGCGGGACATTTGCACAGAACAGATAGGTCTCTTTGATCCCATCCAGGGCTTCCTGATGCAGGATCGTATGATGGAGGAGATAATTTGATCCATTCTTTCTTAACTCGGAGTCAGAAGCTGCGGACCACGCATATGTTCGCATTTCGTCGTGGAGATGAACCTCCGCTGCTGCGAATTCCCCTTCAGGTGTTCGGGCAACCCACATTTGACCGAGCCCGGATTCATCCACCATCTGCAAAAGGTGCATCATCTGTTCTTTCTTCAGAGGTGGTTCAAGACCCTGACGGGTATACGTATCGCAGAAGAGGTTGGAATATGCCTGAAAGTCTTTACTCTGTTCTATGGAGATGCCTGCCTTTTCAGCTTTTCGTATGTACCGTCGTGCCTCTTTAGTAGGATCTTCTGTCTCGGGTGATATGACGTACAGATAACGGGGTATCTGTTTCCAACCTCTCCATAAAAACGGTCGTATATCGAGAAGTGGTGGGGACAGTTCGAAGAGGAGGTAGTTCAATCCTCGGGATCGAAGGTCCAGGGTGACAGCGTGAACGATTGAATCGAGACGTTTATATCTTCGGTATTGATCACGGTTCGGTTCATCATCCACGACGAGCCCCCCAAAACTGCTCATTGGGGCAGTCGATATGGCCGATTTATAGATCAAGTCGAACCGCTTCTGGTATGTAACATACCCACCAATGAGCTGTGCGTGATTGAAACACCCATAGATAGTACTTTTTTTGTTTGTTACCTTGGCAATCGCGTTCACCCACCGACTCGAGTGAAAAATGGTGCCCTGTGGATTCGCACCGACGAAAGAATCCCAGGCGGAATATTCTTGGGGCTCGAGTGGTCTGATCTCAATCGTATTCATCCATTCATCCTGATCGATGAGATCCAGGAAAGATTCCTGAATTGTGCATTGATCCCTTCACCATCATCAGACTCTGTATTCCGTTTGAAGGAGCTATGGGCGGACCATCATCATAACTTCTTGGGCAATATCACAAGTAATGAAGTGTAAATAAGGAAGAGTGCCACTGGCACTGTATCCAGCCGGCATCTCTTCAAAGGAGGACCGAAAGATGATCCCCTTATCAGGTAACTGAGTGTATACTTGACGATCACGCCTCACATTTTCAGCGATGCTATTCGATAGTCTCGATCTGTCTGCGGTCGCAACTTTGATAACTGGGATGGGGTCGTTGCGGAATGCAACATTCGAGCCATCGGTCGGGGTCTCTTTGCAGTGCATCGACCGGTTCGTAGCATGTCTCCCGGAACTTCATGCGGAAGAACCCTTCCAGGACCGTTCTTTTGAACCGGTTGACACTGTCGTTTGTTCTGGGAGTCCGTACCTCCTCACGTGGGAGAGATCCATCTCGCCATTGGTCTCGGGATCGCAGCGATGATAGCGGGATTCTCGACGTCGTTCATTACTGCTTCACTGCTTATCGAACGGATGAAGAAGGCGTATCATCGTGAGACTCTGGACCAGTACTTGAAGAGCATAACTCGATATCGCCTTCTCATCATCGATGAGATCGGATATCATCCCTTTGATAGCGAAGCGGGATACTGCATATTCCATGTGATCTCACGGAGATACGAACGATCGTCGACCATCCTCACCTCGAACGAGTCCTATGGGGAGTGGGGAGAAATATTCCAGGATCAGGTGATCGCGACAGCGATTCTCGATCGCTTGTGGCAACACTGTGTCACCGTAAATATTCGAGGTGAGAGTTACCAACTGAAGGAGCGATAGAGAATTTGGACTGACGCCACCCCCTGCAGAAAGGATTATGATGAGGAAAGGAGATGCTACCTGGGGATTTTTATCCCGCCCTTCTTGGGGAAAAGTGCGCCGCCCCTGACACGACCATTGGAAAAGATATGCCAGTGTGAAGGCCTACTTCTATAAAATCGAAGGTTTCTGGTCCTATTCCAAATGAATTTTAACGACCATCCATGGAGTCGATCCGGCAAGGTTCCCATTCTACCTCAAGGAACTGGAGTTCAGGTATAATTACCGGGACGTGGATCTCTTTGATCAACTGATTACAACGCTAGGTGAATCTACTCAGGTGGCAGTAAATGAGTAATCACCTTTTTATTTTGTCAGGATATAGACATACCTGTTGTCGTAAATCTTGTTCGATTCATTCGACAGTTCCCAGAATTTTTCCTTGTTGTTGTCCGATGGATAGATAGTATCACCGTAATCTTTGTTCTCGGAATCGAATCTCAACCCGTTAGAAAGGAATTCTTCCTGCCGAAGGATGAGAAAACCGTCAACGAAAGAATAATTCTGAGCAGAAGACAGGGAATCTCTCTTCTCGAAGTAGGGCAGGTGCATTGAATCCGTTCCACTGAACATTTTTTGCTCAAACATCCGGCCCGAATAAAGATCGGTTGTGATGGTCGAACCGTGGATGACATGATCGGTTACATATTCGAAGGCGGTCAACTCGGGTTCAGTGAAGTATACTCTGCTCGTATTCGAGGAGAAATCCACGCAGTCAGAGGCTGTTCCATCGATCAGGGCAGACATTGAGAGGAAGGAAAAGATTAACAGACAGCAGACTGGCGCGAATTTCGGTATTTTCGTATTCTCCTGCACAGTGTAATAGAGGGTGAGAAATCCCATGCCGAGTGCAATCGCAAAAAATGGTGCGAGTAACAGATCGAACCGGTCAGTCCTGAACGTAATCGTTGCAAGACTCGATGCGGTCAATGGACTGGGAAACCGCAGTGGGATCATGAGAAGGGCAAAAAGACCGATCATAGAAGGATATTTCGACCTGTACGCCCAGAGGAGGAATCCAATACCCAGCATCACTAGAAGAATGGTGACCGTCGTATCGATATTATTCCAGAGAAATGAATATTCGTTTCCTGCCTGAACCTGTGACCGTACCTGTGCGATCTCAGCAGCACTGATGGACTCTGTTTTTGAGAGCACGATCTCTGACATCACAGTGGAAACGAACACCCAGTACGCGGAGAAAGTGACAGTGACGAGCGCAATGATGTCGGGCCGGATAGAGACCAGGTCGTTCACAAGAAGCTCGAGTATAAACAAAAGTATAAGCAGAGGTATGATCTGCAGTATCGAAACCTGATGTACAAGGATTATGAATATCGAAATGAGGACCAGAAGGCATGAAAAACGGGCGTTCATCGACGATCGAATTCGCTTTTGCGCGAGATACAGTAGATAAACGAAACCGATGAATGCCATGACGCGAGTCACAACATACGTGGAATAGGTGATTACCGCTGGAGTACAGGCGAAAGACAGACATACGAGCAGTGAGAGCTGAACATTTGAAAGGATCTCATTGGCAAGGAGATACACCACCCAGATAACGATGATGAAAGCGATGGAGGTAAGGAGAACGAACGCGAGCCTGAAGTCGACCCCCATTATACTTTTTCCAATGGCAATGAAGATATGATACAGGGGGAAGTTGGCATAGGTATTATCGAGATCGACTGGGATGGTATGTGATGACAGGTATGTGATCTTTGAAAGATACAGGTGAGGAATGATATCCGTGTAACCGAAAAAAAGCGGGTATTTCAACTGCAACCCAAAAATCAGGTTTCCCATAATGCAGCTGATCTCGGTCAGAATCAGCGATGGATCTGGATTGTTACCCAGAATCTGCAGAAACACGATGCAATAGAGCGCGACGATGAGGACAAAGTAATACCATGGTCTGTACGGAGCGAACCATAAGGAGATCACCGAAAGACCAAAGAGTAGTAAAAAAACTATGACGGTGATCCTTGTTTCTGGTAATCGAAGCGAAATACGGTTCTGAATCCGTATCCTGCCCCTGTATACCTGGAATATTTGAAATGAGACAAAACCAGCCGGAATGATGAAGATCAGTGCCCTGATGGTGTAATCGGGTCGTTTCAGGAGAATCGTTGCAACGATGCCCAGCAGTACACTGGCAAGTAATATAAGATGAAATTTCGATGCGAGAATCTCGATCAGCCAGGACCTTACCTGCGAACCAGCCTTACGAAGGATCTCCTGTGATCTCATTCAGCCCCGTCTGATCGGGAGATCATTCGATCCGTCATGCCTCGATTGCTCCTTCATCTTCACATCCTGACACGAAGCGGGTCGGTATGCCTCCTGCAACCAGAACAACCTGTTACTCTGGGAGATATTCAAACCTCCTTTACGATCCCCCGCTATCCTCTTCTAGGACACCTCGATCGAAAAATCACTCGATGTTCGAAGACCATGCCTGCCTGCGAGGAACGGCGTGCAGCGACTGGCCTGAAACGAACCAGGTTGTTCGGTATGCAATTGGAGAACTGGGAAGCATGGGACATGAATTTTTTTAGTGGAATCCTCAACGACCCGTATGAAAATCCCTCGAACATTGCACGAGATGCCCAACAGAGGTTCATCAGCACAGCATCGTAACGGAATTCTGACCCTTTGAGACAAGAATCTCTCGGATAGGGGGGAGAGAAGTGGAATCATCGAACGCACTGGTCGGTATCGTATGGATCTCCGGTCGGACGGTTCGCTCACCTGCCCGATCAGACCAATCCAGACAGGTACTGGTCTTTATACATGGAACAATTGGTTTCTGGGATCTGTTGAAGATCCGGACCTTCAATATCCTGTGCCCGTCGAAGACGCAGACATTGGATACAATATCGATGGAGCAAACCGACCCAAAACATACGGTGCAACCGACAGCTCGATCAGACCATGTTGCCAACATCACCAGCCAGATCGAAGGAACAGACTGTAAGCACGGAATGAGGCATCGTATATTCAGGGGAGAAATGACAGAGGTATTGTTACATCAATACCATGCATTCTCCTTGTTCTCCTGCTGCATGTCAAAGAGCAGTGCAAAGAGGAGACATTGAAGCCCCACGGCCAGCAGGATCAGGGAACTGATGCCGGCAACGAAGATCGACTGAGCGTGGAAGATCGAGATATACAGCGAATACAATGTACCCAGGGTTCCAATAAGGGTGAAAAGCAGTCCGATGAAGAAGAAGAAGACCAGAGGGTGGAAACTCAATACGACGTATTTCATGGCGAGCCTCCTGAAGAATCCCCTCAGAAGCAGGCCTGAGACACGAATAATGTATGTTCGGTACCGAATCTTACTCTTCTCAAGCCCGTACCGCGCGGGGTGGGGGACGTTTATCACGCGAAAACCGTAGATATTCAACCAAACGAGAAGGTCGTTGCAATAGCCGTAGCGGGGATAGAGGTTATCCAGAGGGATCTGTGCAAGGGCCCTGGAGGAGATGGCGGTGTAGCCATTCTGTGGATCGACCATCTGCCAGTAGCCGGCGGCGATCTTGGTGAGCAGTGTCAGGATTACATTTCCACCGAATCTCCAAAGGCTCATACTTTTTCGAAATTCTGGGTTGATGAGACGGTTTCCCATGGTATAGTCGCATCTGCCGTTCACGATCGGATCGAGCAGATCCGGCAGAAATCTCGGGTCCATCTGGTTGTCCCCCGCCATGACGGCGATGATCTGCATACCATCTTCAAGCGCTCGCCGATATCCCGAAACGATCGCTGCTCCTACACCCCGGTTGGTGTCGTGATGAATCGGGATGATGGAGGGGTCCTGTGTCGCATAATAATCGATGATCTCTCCTGTTCGATCTTCAGAGCAGTCATTTACCACGTAAACGTTCGCGACGAAGTCCGGTATACCCGAGATGGTCTCTCCGATCAATTGTTCCTCATTGTAGGCAGGCACAACGACCCCGACACGGTGTTCCCGATAGTGCGGCAGAAATCCCTTTCCCCGTCTTGGTCGTTCGTACTTCAGCGCTATCGGAACCTCGCGTATTCTGAGGCCCCTGTTGGAGAAAAGGGTGATCATCGTTGACTCGAACTGGTCGGAGTTCGGGAGAAGATCGAGAAGACTGATGGCTTCGATACTCAGTGCCCTGAATCGAGAATCGGGATCCGTACTTGTAAAGATGTACTCGTCATCGAGTATCTCTCCCCGATTGACGATCCCGTCAGGAGAGTAGGGAGGTATCGTTTTCCTGCCGAAAAACTCACGCGAGCCGATCACCAGATCGGCTTTGCCCGAGAGAACGGGTGACGCAACGCGGTATATATCATGAACCAGTGGTTCGCTCTGGCCATCGATCAGTACGACGGCTCGACAACCGGATTCCAGTGCCCGCCGGCATCCCACGAGAATAGAATAGATTCGGCCGCTTCCTCCATACGAATCGACAGAAAGGACCTCTGCCCCGGCATAACGGGCGATCTCTGGTGTCCTATCCTGTGACAGATCGTCGACGACGATGACGTTGTTGACCATCTGGCGTGCGAGAAGAACAAGACTCCCTATGGTGACCTCATCGTTCTTCGTGGGTATGATAACAGCAAGTTCGGATTCTGGATTCATCGTCATTCAACGCTGATCAGTATACCGGATCCCGATTGGATCAAGATGGGTGGTGGTTTTCCGGTTATCTGCAACTGCTTGCTCGTAAAGGGGGATCAGGACGCCATATGACTTCACACTACACTCCCTCGTTCAGGTGGGCCCGAAAATTACCCATGATTCATGTCGCGTGATTTTGTTCAGGTTCAACACATACGTCTTGGGTATTTTATTATTAATATGATGCCATTCGAAAGCCACCTCGACATTCATGTGACCCGCATTGAAAGAGATCTGGTTCATCCATAGTACCTGGTGATGTAAAAAATCGAATCAGCGTGAGTGAAGGCGACGGGATGGTGGGGAGACGTGAACCCTCGTTGATCTGGTTGAATCGCGCTTGACGAAGATCCTGAAGAGACCTATAAGAGACCTATCCTTGGGAAAACAGTCTCCTGCTTCCGTATGCACAGTGCCCGCTATGCGGATGCAACCGTTCCTGCCGCATCAGATGTCGACGATTGAAATGCCATCTGCGTCGGCTATGGTGAACTGTGCAGAAAGGCATCCTCTTCAGACGATCTCAGGCTCTCTTCTCAACCCATCTGCCGGCGATCCATTGATTCGAACCCGATCGATCGACCCGGGAAGCTCCCCCAGACTACAGCGATCACACGATACTGTCCACGGCGTCCACGCAGAGATCGCATAGGTCGTTCGGGCTCACCCTCTGGGCACAGTCGTCGCTACCATTGATCGGTCTTCGCACCGTGACGTATTGTCCAGAAAGGAAAACTGCAGTCGTTGATCTACCTGGCGTTGTTGAGAATGGAGAGGAGAGACCGGATCTGGTGATAATACCGATATCGATGTGTCATGAACTCGCAATGGAAGTAGGGGACTGGCTCAGGATTAAATTTTGCTGTGAACTCGGAGAGCTCCGGAACGTTGGCCGTCATCATGATAAATGAGGGGATCGAACGCGAATGAAGGGATTCGATAATCGTGGCGAGTTGAAGGAAGACCGAACCGTTCAATCTTCGATCAGGCCGACTCGCGGCGCACCATCGATAGGCGCGTTTCGAGTCGATGATGATGAGGTCTGCCGCATTTACCGTTCCATCAGGATCCCGGGCCAACCAGAGTTCTCCGTCCCCTGAACGCAGGAGGCCCTCAAAGACCGGTTGAAGTCGGTCAATATCGCAGAAGGGGGGCAGACCCTTTGATGCATACATCTCCTTCAGGAGCTCGGAGAACAGTCTGACATCCTTGGATCGTTCGATTGTTATACCGTAACGGATAGCAAGGGCGATCTGTTTTCGAGCCGCTCTGGAATACGCCTGTTCTGCGGGGGATAGCCGGTAGGTATAGAGGACCCGGCATTTCCAACCGTTCCAGTCAAAGATGCGGACATCCTGGAGACCAGGAGGATTCTGGACGATCACATGGTCATACCCATCCCGGATCAGCTCCCTGCACACGTCTGAACAGAATGTATGAAAGAGTGTTTCCCGCCGTTGAGATGACTTGACAACGGACATGTCCAGTGTGAGTCCACCGTACTGACTGCAGTTGCTCACCGAAGAGGCCTTGACTATTCCTGACCATTTACGTTCAAGGTGTAGTGTGCAACCCCCGATCAGCGTATCGTTGTAAAAATATCCATAGATCTTCGGTTCAAGGTCCAGCAGGTGGCTTGTTGCGTATAGCCAGTCTGAACGCTGGAAGTACAATGCATCAGCTGTGCTCTCCACCAGACTATCCCAAAGAGAGAACTCGTCCTGGTTCAGAATCCGAAATTCAGATCTCGACATGCAGCACTCTCAGTATCGCTGGAACGGCGTTGGATCTCTCTCTCTCTTCTGTCGACATCCGGGAACACCCGGCTGCCAATTGCAATATGTGTAAACCGTGGTACCATGGAATCGAATCGCGAAAGGAGATGGCAAATCTTCTGGCTCTCGGTATCTCTGGAATTTGTGTTGATCCCCTGGCGTAGTTGCTGTTTCTATGAAGATAAAGTACATGCAATCCATGAGGACGGACCGACCGTATTCTGAACCGGGCTCTCACACGCCACCCTCAACCGCTCTCGAGGACATTGATCTCCATCCTGCGGACGTGCTCCGTACGTAAACCGGTACTGGCAGAAGGCCCGGTCGATTGGAGGTGGAGATCTGATCACCGGGATGGGGTGGAATCAGGAGACCGTTCAATCAGATCTGTACCTGCTGGCATGGATCGGGGCGACGGATTCATGGAACGTCCTCCAGCACGTGGACCGGGGAGTCGCGTCCGGGACAATCCGGCAGGACCGCCCGACAGATCCGCCTATCTGATGGGTCCGTCTCTCCGATATTGGTGTCCCTTCCCGCGAAGTTCGACGAAGAGTCTATCGGGGGGGGGGGGAATTGGCACCATCCCCTGAGTGTCCCGAATACGATGATCACTGTCGCGAACCTCGGGGTTGACGGTGAAAAGGGTTCAGGGGGCCAACGGAAACCGCGGATTCCCGGGAACGGTATCCGGAAAGGCCCGAAGGCTCATCCTCCAGAATCAACCACCCGGTCAGGAGCAATCCCGCTCCGGGCGACCTCCGGCAGATCAGTCCCGCAGGAGCACCGTCTTAGCCTCGCTCCATGCCTCCAGCGCCTGAATGCCGTTCTCCCGCCCGAGCCCACTCTGCTTCGTCCCTCCGAACGGGACCTCCGGCGGCACCTTCAGGTGGAGGTTCAACCAGACGATCCCGGCCTCGAGGCGGCGTGTCGCCTCACGCATGTACGATGGGTTCCGCGTCCAGACGGACGCCCCAAGGCCGAAGGGGCTCCGGTTCGCCCGCGCGATCGCCTCGTCCAGGTCTTTGACCCGCACCAGGGGCATCACTGGACCGAATACCTCCTCCGAGAGGAGGCGCGAGTCCTCGGCGACGTCCGTGACCACGGTCGGTTCGTAGAAGTTACCCCCCTTTCCGGGCCTGCCCCCCCCGATGATCACCCTCCCGCTCTCCCTCTCACGGGTCTCATCGACCAGCCCCTTGATACGTTCGAGCGCTTCGATGGAGTTGAGGGGCCCCATCTTCGTTGCCGGTTCCAGTCCGTGCCCGATGGTCAACCTCCCGACGCTGTTGACCAGCCGGCGAGTGAACTCGTCGGCGATCGCCTCGTGGACGAAGAGGCGCTTCACCGCGGTGCAGACCTGTCCGCAGTTGTAATACCGGCCGGCGACCGCCCCGGCAACCGCCCGATCCAGGTCTGCGTCCTCGCAGACGATCATCGGGTCCGAACCGCCGAGCTCGAGGGTGACCCGCTTGATCTCCGCCGCTGCGAGCGCCAGCACCCGTCTCCCCGTCCCTGTCGAACCCGTGAACGAGATTTTCCGGACCCGTCTCTCCCGTACCAGCGCCTCACCGGCCACATCCCCGGACCCGGTGACGACGTTGAGCAGCCCACGGGGGAGTCCAGCCTCGTGCAGGATCCCGGCGAGGGCGAGCGGGGTCAGCGGAGCGGTCGATGCAGGCTTGAGGACGAGGCTGTTGCCGCAGAGGAGGGCGGGTGCCGCTTTCCAGGCGAACAGGAGCGCCGGCATGTTCCAGGGGATCACGGCAGCACAGACCCCGATCGGCTGCCGGAGCACCTGTGCATCGAGGTCCGGGGCGATGCGGTGGAACTCATCCCGGAAGGCAGAACCGAGACCGGCATAGTATTCGAAGACGTTCGCCGTGCCGCGGATCTCGTCCGTCGCCTCCCGGAGTGGTTTCCCCTGCTCCCTGGTCAGCGTCCGGGCAAGGACCGGCACCCGCTCGCGGATGATCCGCGCTGCCGACGTCAGCACGTGGGCCCGGTCCCTCGGCGAGCGCCCTGCCCAGCCAGGCAGGGCCGTTTCTGCCGCATCGACAGCCGCACGAACATCCTCGACCCCCCCGAACGGAAGGGAGGCCACCATCTCCCCCGTTGCCGGGTCGGATACGGCAAACGTCCTGCCCTCGATCGCACCGACACGTTCTCCGTTAATCAGCATCCACTGCTCCCGCAGATCACACGCTGTTCCTAGGTCCCGACGTCCCAGGCCGACATGTACCGGGACTGCTCCCCGGTCAGGGCATCGATCTCGATCCCGAGCGAGGCGAGTTTCTCCCGTGCGACCGTCTCGTCGATCCATGCGGGGACGTCGTACACGCCCGCCGGAAGGTCCCGACCCTCCTTCGCGATGTACTCGGCCGAGAGCGCCTGAAGGGAGAAGGAGAGGTCCATCACCTCGATCGGATGCCCCATCCCCTTTGGCGTCGCCAGATTGACGAGCCTTCCCTCGGCAAGGACGTGGATACGACGTCCATCCAGGATGAAGGTCTCGATCCCGTCCCGCTGTTCGATCGCCCCTGCCATCTCGTGGAGGCGCTCGAGGTCGATCTCCACGTTGAAGTGACCGGCATTCGACAGGATCGCCCCATCCCTGAGAAGACCGAAGTGCCTTTCGTCGATCACCTTCGTGTTCCCGGTCGTGGTGACGAAGATCTCCCCGATTCGGGCTGCCTCCTCCATCGGCATCACGTCGAACCCATCCATGTACGCCTCGAGGGCACGCCGCGGGTCCACCTCGGTCACGCAGACACGTGCCCCCATGCCTCGTGCCTTTCTGGCAAGTCCCCGCCCACAGAATCCGTATCCGGCAACGACCAGCCTCTTGCCGGCGACGAGGAGATTGGTTGTGATCATCAGCGAGGCGAGGGCGGACTCGCCGGTCCCATGGACGTTATCGAACGACCTCTTCATGGGCGTATCGTTCACCGCGATCACCGGGAACTCGAGTCTTCCCTGGGCGGCCATCGCGCGGAGACGGTGAATCCCGGTCGTCGTCTCCTCGCACCCTCCGATCACTCCCGGCAGGAGCTCCCGTCGCGCCGTGTGAAGCCGGTGAATGAGGTCCATCCCGTCGTCGATCGTGATCGACGGGTGGCTGTCAAGCACCCGGTCGATCGCCGCGTAGTACTCCTGGACGGAACAGGCGTGACGGGCGTAGCACCGGACTCCTCCCACTGTGTCCAGGGCACGGGCGACGTCGTCCTGGGTCGAGAGCGGGTTGCATCCTGTAATCTCGACCGTCGCACCGCCGGCAGCGAGGGTCCGGACCAGGTTCGCGGTCTTTGCCTCGACGTGAAGGGCCATCGCGATCCGCTCGCCCTCGAGCGGCCGCTCCTGTACAAACCGGCGTTCAATCGCCCGGAGGACGGGCATGTACTGCCCCGCCCAGTTGATCTTCCGCATGCCCGAATCCATCTCCCCTAGTGGTGGTCGGGGAGCTACATTAATCCATAACTCTCATTATTCGGGCCATACCATCATTGCGCGATGGTGCTGACTCGACGGATCATCCCCTGCCTCGACCTCAGGGACGGGCGGGTGGTGAAGGGGACGAACTTCCTTGGTCTGCGGGACGCCGGCGACCCGGTGGAGCTTGCGGCGCGGTACAATGAACAGGGGGCGGACGAGGTGGTCTTCCTCGACATCACCGCCTCCCGAGAGGGCAGGGGAACGATGATCGACGTGATCGAACGTGCTGCGGACCAGCTCTTCCTCCCGCTCACCGTGGGCGGAGGAATTCGCACGACGGACGACATCCGTCAGATCCTCCGTGCCGGGGCAGACAAGGTGAGTATGAACACCAGCGCGGTGGAGCGCCCGGCCCTGATCACCGAGGGGGCGCGTGCCTTTGGAACCCAGTGCATCGTTGTCGCCGTCGACGTGCGTCGCAACTTCGATCCGAACCCGGACGGGACACCGATCACCCTCCCCGACGGCCGGTCCTGTTGGTACGAGGTGGTCACCTACGGCGGACACCGCCCGACCGGGCTGGATGCGATCGCTTGGGTCCGCGAGGCGGAGGAGCGGGGTGCCGGTGAAGTCCTCCTCACCTCCATGGAGACCGATGGGACGAAGGACGGCTTCGACCTCCCCATCACCGCCGCCGTTTCGGACGCCGTCGGTATACCGGTGATCGCGAGCGGCGGTGTCGGTCGTCTCGAACACTTCTACGACGGGTTCGTCACCGGGAAGGCAGATGCCGCCCTCGCCGCCTCGGTCTTTCACTACGGTGAACTGACCGTCAGGGATGTAAAAGAGTACCTGGCCGGACGGGGTGTCCCCGTCCGGCTCTGATCGCTCAGGTGAACGCCGACAGGTCTATCTCGACCGCGGCAACCGGATGGTCGAGGCCGAATGCCTCGAGTACGTCGGGGTGGATCTCCCCGAAGACTCCGAGGGGCGTTCCGTTCACCAGGAGAGCTCCCCGCCTCCCCTCGATGAAGGCGGGGTCATCCGTATCGACGGCGGTGTAGACCAGTCCGATCTCCCGGCAGAGCGCGTCGGCGATACCGTACGCCTCGGAGAAGTCGGCGGCGGCATGGCATGAGACGGCAGCAGCGCCGAGCCCGGTCTCCACCCCAATGACGGTCTCACCGACCGCGAAGAGCCGCTGGGGGAGCTCCCGGAACCGGTTGTACTCGAGGAGTTCCATCAGCAGTGGCAGCAGGGAGGTCCTGGCCACCGACTGCTCCTCCGAGATGGGGTACAGGACATGCAGGGTCTGCGGGTCGGGTTCCCTCCTCATCCGCGAGAAGAGGATTTTTTCGCTCGTCAGCACGAACGGCATCGTCTCCAGGTGCCCGAGTCCGCAGAGGGCCTCCCGGACGGCCCGTTTCAGCCGGCTCTCCGCCCTCTCTTCGGCGACGGTCGCGGTCTTCGAGGGGACGGCCCCGAACCGTTCGTAGCCGTACGCGATCGCGACGTCCTCAAAGACGTCCCAGTCATGCATGATGTCGGCCCGGTAGCAGGGTACCTCCACCCTGACGCGATCTGCACCCACGGGCTCTGCTCCAAAGCGCATCCGCCGGAGTAGCGATGCCATGGTCGGAGCGTTGAGCTCGAGACCGAGGAGCCGGTTGCACTCATCGACCGGGACCTCGCGGTACGAGGGACCGAGGTCTGGTCCGGCGACTCCGTCGATCTCGACCGACTCGATCCGTCCACCTGCCTCGCCCAGTGCCGCGCAGAGGATCGTCGTCGCAGTCGTCACCGCCCGCTGGTCTGTGCCGGTGCAGTCAAGGAGGATCTCGGTGGTCGCGGTCGAGACGCGGGTCAGCTCCCCGTTGATGATCGGGGGAAAGGACAGGACACGGTCCTCTGCATCCACGATCAACGGAAACCGCGGGGCGTCGCGGACCAGGTGGGCATAGGCCCGTCCCTTCGGGTGTTCATCGAGCATCTCCTCCATGGTCAAGTCGCGTTCGAAGTCGAGCGGCACGAAGGCCCGCTCGCGCGGCGAGGCGATGTACCGGAATGGAGGAGTAACCCGCGCGAGGTCGTGGAGACCGATCGCCAGCTTTCGCCTTCCACGCCCGACCGCCCAGTGGAGCGCCTCCTGCAGCCCCATCAGGGATACGATCGCCTCCTCGTCGAGGGAGAGCCCCCGGATCACCGCCGAACCGAGGTACGGTCGGATCCGGTCCAGTCCCGGGTCCACAGAGAACGAGATCCCGGACGGAGTGGTCGTATACCGGACGGGCCCCTCTTCGATGCCCAGAAACCCGCGGAGGGCCCGTGCCGCACCCTCGGTCGAAAAGAGGTCGGGACGGTTCGCGAAGAACTCGACGTCGACGTGGTCATCCCCCCTCCGCTCGATATCCGATCCGAACATGGGCAACCGTTCGACGATCGTCTCCCGATCCACGCCCACGAGACGCTCCAGATACCGGTAGGGCAGGGTGATCACCGGCATGTTACCGTACCCCCCTGCCCGGAAAGATCGGTGTCTCGCGGCACCATTCGATGTCCGTCCGGTAGAGCTGGCGCAGGTCTTTCAGCCCGAGCCGAAGCATCGCGAGGCGTGAGGCACCGAGCCCCCAGGCGAGGACGGGGTACCCGATCCCGAACGGTGCGGTCACCTCCTCCCGGAAGACCCCGGCCCCTCCGAGTTCGACCCATCCGAGTCCCTCGACGAAGACCTCAGGCTCGACCGAGGGCTCGGTGTACGGGAAGTATCCCGGGCGGAACCGGACCTGGGTGAACCCGAGACGGCGGTAGAACTCGCGGAGAAACCCGAGGAGGTGGGAGAAGGTGACACGTTCGTCCATCACGATCCCCTCGAGCTGTTCGAACTCGGGCAGATGCGTCGGGTCTATCGCCTCACGCCGGAAGACACGACCGATCGCAAAGGCCTTGACAGGCGGGGTCGGGTGTGCGGCCAGGTACTGGATGGAGAGCCCGGTCAGGTGGGTACGGAGCACCTGCTGCCTGGCCTTCGATTCCTGCCAGGTGCCACCCCACCCCGTCGAGGAGGTCTCACCGCCGTGCTCGTGCATCTGCCGGACCAGCTCCCATCGGGGTGGGAGGTCCGCCTCGCCGGCAAGATGGAAGGTGTCCTGCATCTCCCGCGCCGGATGGTCCTGGGGCTGGAAGAGAGCGTCGAAGTTCCAGAAGCCTGACTGGACCAGGCCCCCGCCCATCTCGACGAACCCCATGTTCAGGAGGATGGTGCGCATCTCGTCCAGAAGCCGCTGGTACGGATGGATCTTGCCGGGAACGAGCCGGCGGGGGAGCCGATCGACCCGGTAGCGCCGCAGCGGGGTGGTGCGCCAGCTCCCGGTGAGGAGCATCTCGTGCGTGAGCTGTCCGACCTCCTCTCGCAGGTCGAGTCCCTCCCGGGCAAGGGCGGCACCCGCCTCTGTGATGGAGACGATATATGTGACCGTCTCCCGTTCGACGGCAAGCCCGCGCTTCAGGAGCTCACGTAGTCCCGCCCCCTCCTCGAGGGTCGGGCTGGTAAGCACCCGTTCGTCCTCGCCGATCGGGGCATCTCCGGTCTTCTCGACGATCCCGTCCCGGATCGTCACCCAGCCCTTTCGTCTGAGCCAGCCGATCCCGATCGAGGCGAGGGGATGGCCCTTCAACTCTGCCATCGTGGCCCTCTCGCCGAAGGATTCAAGGATCTGACGTTCGGGGAGCCCCTCCGCGGCATACCTCCGTCCCTCCTCCGTGAGGGTGTACGATCGCTCGACGACGCGCTCGACGGTCGCAAGCCCGCCGTTCTGAGCGAGGAGGTTCGCGTACTGGACGACCGCATCAGCCGTCGCACCGAGGGTCCGGCCGAGCGTGGCGGCATCTGCCTTCCCTGTCGTGGCGAGCGCGGCGAGGAGACGACGTTCGTTCAGGGAGAGGACGTATCCGTCTCCACTCTCTCCTTTCATGCTCTTTTCCCCGTCACCGTCGTGCCCGGGGGGAGCGACGTTGGCTCGGGGCTCCATCCCAGGTCCCATATTTCTCCCGTTCATTCAGACCTCTGCTGCAAGGTGCTCCACTTCGTCCATCCGCTCCCTGAAGTCGGCGAGGAACGCGAACACCCGGTTGACCGTCTCTTTCTTACATGCCCCGCACGTGATCTCACCATTGAGGCACCGGCGCCGGATCTCGGCCAGTTCCGCATCGTCATCGCACATGTGAAACCGGTTCAGTTCGTAGATGGTACACCGGTCCGGCTCGCCTCCGAGCCGTTGCTGCTCCTCGAGCGTTGGACGCCCGCCCGTCACGGCCCGCAGAATCTTCTTTCGCACGGTCTCAGGCGCCTCGGAGAAGCCGAAGGATGAGTCGGGAACCGACGATGACATCTTTCCGCCGAGGAGTCCGGGCATGAAGGTGTGGTAGGTTGCGGACGGGGCATAGAACCCGAACCCCCCGAGGTCCCGCTCGACTTCGCGAACGATGTCGCTCACAGCCTCGTACGTCATTCCTCTCACATCCACGTGCCCCCCGTAGGCGCGTGACCCGGAAAGTGCCCTGGCGACGGCGCGGATGCCTCCTTCAGGGGCGTTCTTCGCGCGGACCGAGACGTGGTCTCCCCGGTCTTCGACCAGGAAGAACCGGAGCCCGCTGGCCACATCGCGGGTGAGGCGGATGTGAGGATCCTGGTCGAGACCGACCGGTACGATCGTGGGCGCGGGCCCGCTGGCAACCTGGGGGAAGAGGATGTCCGCCACCTGCGTGATGACGCTCATCGCGTGGGCGAGGGTCGTCTCCGGCTCGAAACCGTAGATCGCCTGAAGCTCGGAGAAGTTCACCTTCGTCGCCGCTTCAAACGCGAGGTCCTTGAGGGCCTGGTTCTTCGACTGGAAGTAGGCCTCGCCGCGGTATCCGAGGGCGAAGAGTGCGGTCAGGTACTCCCGACCGTATCGGTCACAATCCTCCCAGGAGAGTCCCCGGACGGCATGTGCCTCCCGGTCGGCGATCGTGATCATGCCGTGACCCCCCTGGGAGACGTGCCAGACCACCTCCCGCATCACGAGCAGGTGCCCCAGGTGAGGGTGACCGGACGGCATGAATCCCGTCAGCACGTGAAACGGGCGCTGCTCCCTGATGGCGAGGGCAATGGGACGGTATTCCCGCTGGCCGATGATGATGCCGCGACGCATGAACGCCGGCACCTCGGGGAGCAGGTCGAGCAGGGGATCGATCGGTTCGATACCGAAGTCGTCGAAGAGTCGTCTGGTATCGATCGCCTGGGCGCTGGACCAGGGGTTGAGTGCTTCCGGCATAATCATCTCACAGCTTGACACGGGCAAACTCTACAAAGAAGATGCCTTCACTATGTTGGCAGCCGAAGAGCATCTTCTTTTTCACCGAGTGGGCGAGCCTGACCGACCGGGAGATCACAGACATGGGCAGGTCGGCACCCCTCGGAATCGCATGGACGAGCATCTCCGAGTGCGTCCGTCCGGGCACGTAGACCCGGTAGTGGTGCCCGAACTTGTACCCCGTACGCGGGACATACCCCCTGTCACGAAGGTGGGTATAGACGGCGGTCTTTTCCGGTGCCTCGGGATCGATCCGGGCGATCGCGTCGCGATAGTCATCGGTCGGTCCACCCTCTCTCTCGAGCCTGAGGACACCCTTCTCCAGGAGATGGAGCGCCTCGACCGGGGCGAGCTTGAGCCGGTGCTCGTCGACGCGTGTGCCGTATCCCGCCTGCTGAAGTGCTTCGCCGTTCGCGTCGCTCGCGATGACCGCCCATCCGAACCGTCTTCCCACGACGGTCCCCTCGACGGGGACCGAATCCCGTTCGGGAAGGGCAGACAGTTTCACCTCGTAGTAGGTCAGTTCGTCCTCGTCATCGACGACGGCGAGCAGGTGCGACTTGCGCATGTTCGCCGTCGACGTCGCCTCCGCTACGAGTCGCCCGAACTCGATCGGGTCACGCTCCGAGAGGACGCGGACCATGTACTGTGACTGCCCCGATCCCGGCTTCTGGCCCCGGCGGAAGACCCTGAAGTCGTGGGGCCCTGTCTGGACCACGTACCCGCGCTCCCGGAGGTCCCGGTAGACGAGGTATGCACGCAGGAAGTGTCCGTCCGAGGTGAACCGGTCGAGCAGGCTCTCGAACGACTCCCCGGTGATCTCGATACGCCCCCGGTGAACCAGGTAGAGCGCCTCCACGGGGGAGAGAGAGATCCCCTCCCGTCCGGGCCGGCCGTACCCGCTCTGCTCGTAGAGTGTCGATCCATCGCGACCGAGCCGGACCACCCCGCCTTCAAGCCTCCCCTTCACGCCACAAGTAATGGGGGCGAGCAGTCTAGAAAGTGCCGGTCTCTCCCGCGGCGGGCGAACCGCCCCGGTGCAACCGCGGATCCCGGTCCGGCTCACCTGCGTCCCCGGTTCAGCAACCGCGGATCATACCCGAATTCCTGCACCCCCTACTGGGTAAAGAGACGTCGTTCTGTCGGACTCATCACGTGGATCACGACGAGGGCGGCGATCACCTCGTCCGTGTTATCCTTCAGGGGTCGGGCGACCAGCGTGACGTACCGTTTCTTCTGGTCGTTCGTGATCATCGCGAGGTTGTTCTCGATCCCGATCACCATCGATTCCTTGATCACTTCCATCACCGGGTCCGAGACGGGCTGGTTCGTCCTCACGTCGATCAGGTAGAAGAGCCGGTTGATCGAGTGCAGCATCGCAGATCGGTACGGAACGTTCACGAGTTGCTCGGCGTAGGGGTTCATGAAGAAGATCCGGCCTTTCATGTCCGTCAGGATCACCGCGTCGAGCATCGTCATGATGCTCTTGAGGTTCGTCTCCCTGGACTTGAACAGCCTCCGCATCATCGCGGCGTTATAGAGCGCGATCTCCACCGAGGAGTAGATGTCCTTATCGTTGAACGGTTTCGTGATGAACCCCAGAGGTTCGGCCACCTTCGCCCGCTCGATCGTCTCGTCGTCGTAGTGGCCCGTCAGGAAGATCACAGGAATATTGAAGACAATGTTGATGTATCGGGCAGCGTAGATACCGTCGATTGCACCCTTTAAGCCGATATCCATCAGGACGAGGTCGGGCTGGATCTCGGCTGCCCGACGGATCGCATCCTCCCCTGTCTGGACCTTTCCGGCGACGATATAATCCTTCTTCTGGAGTATCCGTTCGATCAGGCTCGCAATGATCTCATCGTCCTCCACGACCAGGATCTGCTTGAGCGTCGCCATCGAAAAACCGCACCGTGGGTGGTGAAAGAACTTTCGGGTTGAGGTCAGATAATCCTTTTCTATTCTGTTTTGAGCGAAAGACTTCTGTGGCACGGAGCCCTACGGTGCACATCATGCACTCATCCAGGAGGGAGCGGTTCGAGTGGGCGGAGCTGATCGATCAGGTCCCGGTCCCGGCGTATGCACTCGATCTCGGCGGCAGGGTTGTGTCGTGGAACGAACCGCTCTCTCGCCTGGTCGGGATCGATGGCGCTGAGATGATCGGGCGTGGTGGCGGGGTTCACGCGGTTCCGTTCGTGGCGAAGCCTGGCCCGATGCTCGCGGACCTCGTCCTCGCTCCGGGACTCGCGGTGCCGGGGTACCTCGTGGGACTCGAGCATGACCGCCTGACGAGCAGTGCCCTCCTCCTGGCGGATGCACTGCAAACGGGCCGGTGTCTGGAAGTGCACGCATCCCCGATCGTGGTCGCAGGAGAACGGGTGGGGGCCATCGAGCTCGTCATCCCCCCCGGTCCTCAGGAGGAACGCATCAGAAGTTCCAGCGCAATCTTTGACCGCTTGATGCGCTCTGTTCGTCACGCCATCCTGAACCAGCTGACGATCGTGCTCGGATACATCGAACTGGCCCGCGAGGGGATGGAGAATCCGGTGGCGAATGCGGATCTTGACCGCGCAGTTGCCGCCGCCGAGACGATACGGATCCAGGCGGAACTGACCCGGGATTTTTCCGGGATCGGTGTTCGTGAGCCGGTCGAACGTCCGCTCGCTGACCTGGTGTTCACCGCCGTTGAGCATGCAGGGTACCCCGGGGTGAGCATGGAGGCCCGCCTTGCCCCGCTCGTCGTCCGTGCCGATCCGCTCCTCATCCGTGCGATCGAGCATCTCGTCCGGCTCTCCTCGGAGGTTGAACCGGCAGCAACGGTGATCCGGTTCGAGACCGTCGATTCCGATCCTGTTGTATTGCGGTACGGAGACGACAGCGAGGACGGACGCTGGACGCTTGATGCGAACGGTCACCCCTCCTCGTTGCCGCCCGAATTCTTCTTGATCCGGGATGTGCTCTTGCTGGATGGGATCCACCTTGAATTCACGGGGGACTCCGATTGGGCGGTGGAGGTCCACCTGCCCCGAGCGGTGCTGGCACCACACAGAAAAGAGGAGTAGGCGTTCGGCCTACTCCGGGAGCGGGTTGAAGACGTTCTGGAAGATCTGGTCGTCACCCGTGTTCGCGAGGCGCCTCCGCTCGGTCCGCTCTTCGACGAGGGCGAGCACCGGCAGGCTCATGTCGACACCGGGCTTGTGGCCGAAGAGCTTCTCGAGTTCGACCTGCTGGGCATGCATGAAGAGCGAGTTCGGGATCTCCGCCGCGCAGAGTTCCTCACACTGCCCGCAGTTGATGCACGAGTCGGCGATGTGCGAGAACCGGATCAGGTGGAACATGAAGCCGGGCGGAACCTGTCCGGGCTTGACCAGCGCCGGGTTCTTCGTCGAGCAGTCAACGCAGTAGCAGATCGGACAGGCCTCGATGCACGAGTAGCACTTGATGCAGCGGCTCGTCTCCTCGAGGATCTTCTTGAGGCGTGCATCGCCCTCACCGAGTGCTTCGAAGTCTTTGGCACGCCACTTGTTGCCGAGCTTCAACATTGCGCCCTCGATCTTGCCGCGGATCTCGATCCCCTTCGGGTTCGCGGGTTCCGTCGCGATGACGCCGGCAGCGGCGGCCTTTGTCAGGAGGTCCGCACCCTTCTGGCTGGTGACCTCGAGGAAGGTCGCCTTGCCGGCCTTGTCACCGATGACGCCCCAGTTCCCTGCGGCGATGTCGGCCTGGCGCGGGACTTTGAGCAGGCAGCGGCGGCAGTTTGACCGTCGGCCGTACCCCTCCTCCTCCAGCTCGTCGATGGAGATCCCCTTGTGCTGGCCGTCCTTCGTCTGGATGATGAACTGCCCCTTGTCGATCTCCTCCTTAACCACGTCGTCGGGGTCGGTTTCGAACTTCTCGCGGATCATGGTCCGGGCGACGGTGGGCGAGACCGATCCCCCACAGTTGACCCCGATCATGATCACGTTGTCGAGGTTGATCTGCTTGCGCTTGGCCAGTTCGTACATGGCCATCATGTCGCAGCCCTTGACGGTCAACGCGAGCTTCATGTCCTGCGCCCCGTCGAGGTACTTCTTGATCAGCTTGGGTAAGAGGAGCGTGCCGCAGTGCAGCGAGCCCGCCGTCTTGTCGAGGTCCTTCGGGTCCGTGATCAGGACCGGCTGGGCATCGTAGATGTCCATCCCCTTCTGGACTGCGAGCACGGCGTCGACCATCTTGCTCTCGAGTGCATACTTGAGGAGGGCCGTCACGGCACCTCCGCACTCCGCCTTCTGCTGGAGGTCCGCATCCGTCGTCCAGGCGTAGACCATCTCTCCCTTTGCTACCATGACTTTAGGCCTCCGTGATCTTCTCGACCCGAACAGCACAGGCCTTGAACTCGGGGATCTTGGCGATCGGATCCAGGGCGTTGTTCGTCAGCACGTTCGCCGCGCATTCGATGAAGTGGAACGGCATGAACGTCACGCCTTTCTTGATCTCATCGGTCACGCGGGCGGGCACCTTGACCTCTCCACGGCGGGTGATCGCCTTGACCATCTCCCTGTCCTTGATGCCGAGCGCCTTCGCGTCCTCGGGGTTGATCTCGATCCATCCCGTCGGTTCCTCGCGCTCAAGGGACACCGAGCGGCGGGTCATGGTACCGGTGTGCCAGTGCCAGAGACAGCGTCCGGTGGTCAGGATCAGCGGGTATTCCGCGTCGGGGACCTCCGCTGGTGGCTTCCACTCGATCGGGGTGAAGATCCCGAGCCCGTCGGGGGTCGCGAACTTCTCCTTGTGCAGGATCGGGGTGCCGGGGTGGTCGGGCGTCGGACATGGCCAGTGCAGACCCTCGGTGCCGAGGCGCTCGTAGGTCATGCCGGCGTAGGACGGGGTGACCTTTGCGATCTCGTTGAAGATGTCCTCAGCGGACGTGTAGGGGAACTGGGCCGCGTAGCCCATCTTTGCCGCGAGCTCCGAGATGATCTGCCAGTCGTACTTCGCCTGTCCGGGAGCATCCTGCGCCTTTCTCCAGAGCTGAACGCGCCGCTCGGTGCTGGTCTGCGTGCCGTCACGCTCGGCGTAGCAGGTGGCGGGCAGCACGACATCGGCCAGCTGGGCCGTCTCGGTCATGAAGATGTCCTGGACGACCAGGAACTCGAGGTTTTTAAGCCCCTTCTCGACATGGTGGAGGTCGGGATCGGAGACCATCGGGTTCTCGCCCATGATGTACATCGCCTTCAGCTTCCCGGGCTCGTCGGCGAGCACGTTGATCATCTCGGTGACCGTGTAGCCCACCCGACCTTCGGCG
>JAKPPU010000055.1 GCA_029547185.1 Deltaproteobacteria bacterium
CGGTGGAGCTCACCGAGATGATCTACCACTATGTGAACAATCTCTAGTCCATCCCCCTTTTGTTACAATTCTGGCGGGAGCCCGTACGATTCATGTAAAATATCTGGGCGGATATCTTCCATCACGGCAGTTCACTCTTCAGAAGAGACGGTGATTCCACCGAATATCCATCCACACGCCACACCCCCGGGAATATCGGTTAGTGTCATGAAATAAATACGGGGATCAGACAATCGAGCTCAGGATGAAGAGGCTTCCCCGTGGTCCTTTGTTTCCAGGAATAATAAATTATCCGATGGTCTCCCGCAGATCGTTTGTTGCAGCAAGCCCAGGATAATCCGGAAATTTTTCATGAACCCTCACACATCACGGAGCGCGCTTCTCTTTTCGGCGGAGAGAATTCTGGTACACTCGTTGCTTTTTACAGGGCGTAGACGGCAGAATAACCGCGGTTCAGGCCTCTGCAGTCTATCAGAGATCTTGATCGCCTTGGAAGAACACCTCGTTCTATCGATTACGTGTGCCTTTTAGGCATGGGAAAGATGAGGAGCATGGGAATGATAATCTTTACCGACCTTGACGGGACCCTGCTGAACCATTGGGACTACTCTTATCGTAATGCCTTGCCTGCCCTGAAAAGGATACGATCCATGAGGATTCCGCTTGTCATGTGCACGAGCAAAACCCGCAGGGAGGTCGAACTCATCCAGCGCACCATGGGGCTGGCCGAGCCCTTCATCGTGGAAAACGGAGGCGGGATCTTTTTCCCTTCTTCGTACCGCGGCTTCCGGATCGAAGAAAGCATGGGCGTCCGCGGTGCGAAGTGCATCCCGCTCGGAATCCCCTACGGAAGAATCAGGGCCTTCATGAAGCGTGCCGGGGCACGGTACTCGATCAGGGGCTTCGGCGACATGACAGAAGATGAGGTGGCGGAGCTCACGGGCCTGCCTTCGGAAAGCGCTGCATCGGCAATGGTGAGGGAATTCACCGAGCCTTTCATCATCGATGACGAGGAGCAGCTGCCCGATCTGGAGAAGGCCGCATACGCCGCCGGGATCAAGATCACGCGCGGAGGAAGGTTCTATCACCTCATCGGCCGCGGCAACGACAAGGGCGAGGCCGTAAAGCATGTCACGGCGATCTTCGAGAGAAACCGGAAGACAAGTACGGTCATCGTAGGCCTCGGTGACAGCCGGAACGACCTGCCCATGCTCGAGCAGGTCGACATCCCGATTCTCATCCCGCATCCTGACGGAAGGTACGAGAAGGTCAACCTCCCGGGTCTCATCCATGCCCCTTTCCCCGGGAGCAGGGGCTGGAACGACGCGCTCATGACCGTCCTCGACAGGTATGAAAAGGCTCACAGCAGCGCCTGCAAGTTCACCGAGCTTCACCGCTTCGAGAAAAGGTCATCGGCATGGGACAGGAGGTTATTTGCAAAGCGGCAGAAGCACGCCCCGGCGATCGATTCCAATCCGTCGAGGGCATGAAAAAGATCCACAGGAACCCTTAAAAAATGTTGAAGGAGGAGCACCATGGCGGATTTCTATCAGCACGGCATGATAGCCACCTTGCAGAAATTGCGCTGCAGGCCGGTGGAAGACCTCGAGAACGAGCTGTGTGAGCGGTCGAAAAAAAGCAAGATGGTCCTCTTGCTGCCCGCCCTGGTTTCGGAGTTCGATACCCCGGCAATGCCGCAAATCCTCTCAGAGCTCAAAAAGGTAAACTATCTCAACAAGATCGTGCTCTCCCTTGATCGTGCCGATGCAGCCCAGTTCCGACGGATCAAGCAGATCATGTCCGAGCTCCCGACCGAGGTCAGGATCGTCTGGCACGACGGGCCGAGGATGAATGCCTTCTACAAGGAGCTGCGCGGCAACGACTTCAAGCTGGAGTTCCCGGGAAAGGGACGCTCGGTATGGATGACGCTCGGGTACATCCTGGCCGACAAGGACGTGGATGCCATTGCCCTGCACGACACGGACATCGTAAACTATTCACGGGAGATCCTGGCGCGGCTCATCTATCCCGTGGTGCACCCCGCGCTCGACTACGACTTCAGCAAGGGCTACTACGCCCGCGTATCGGGAAAGCTCTACGGCCGGGTCACGAGGCTCTTCTACCTGCCCATCATCAACACCCTCAAGCGCATCATGGGCCACAATCCCTTCCTCGAGTATCTCGGCTCGTTCCGCTATGCCCTCTCGGGAGAGTTTGCCATGCGCTCCACCATCGCCCGCGGCATCCGGATCTCTCCCACCTGGGGGCTCGAGGTCTCGATGCTCAACGAGGTCTATAACCGGACCTCGCCCAACCGCATCTGCCAGGTCGAGATCGCGGAAAACTACGAGCACAAGCACCAGGGCCTCCAGAAGAACAGCACCGACGTGGGGCTGAACCGCATGGCCACGGACATCGCCGAGGCCCTGCTCCGAATCTTGAGCCAGGACGGCATGGTCCTGAGCGAGTCGTTCTTCCGCACAATGTTCACGTCCTACATCGAAGAAGCCAGGCTCGCCATCGAGAAGTACAATGCGCTTTCCCTCTTGAACGGGCTCAATTACGACCCTCACAGCGAGATCGAGGCCACCGAGGCCTTTGTATGCTCGCTCAAGAATGCCACTTCGAAGTACGTTTCCGATCCGGTCGGCATTCCAATGATGAGCGCGTGGGTGAGGATCAGTGCGGCCATCCCGGACTTCCAGGACCGGCTCAGCGAGGCGGTGGAGACGGACAACGCATCGTGAGAGGAAAGGGGCTCCATTCTCGAGATTTTAACGGTTGTTTTTTTTCATGATTTGGTTTTCAATACGGCCTTACAAGAAACCGGCAGGCATCTCGGTTCTCTTAAAGAAACAACGCACACACAATGGAGCAGTGATGAAGCGTTCATTCCGCCGTTTCCTCTACAGCTACTGCATACCCTACGCGGGGCTCCTCTTCGTGAAGCTCCTCTCCTCGACATACCGGCTCAAGCTCGTCGATTCCCACAATGAAAAGGGGATTCTCGAAAAGAACGGCAGCCTCATCTATGCCTCATGGCACCAGCGCTTCTTTCCCGGAATCACCTTTTTCGCGAAGCGCAAGCCCATCACCATCATGATAAGCCAGAGCAAAGACGGCGAGTTCATGGCACGCATCGTGGACATTCTCGGGTGGCTGCCCGTGAGGGGCTCATCCTCACGAGGCGGAAGCGAGGGGCTCAAAAGGCTCAAGGACCTGGGAACCAGAGGATACAAGGTCGGCCATATCGTGGACGGTCCCAGGGGGCCGTTCGGCGTCGTGAAGCCGGGGCTCATCACCATTGCGAGCTATACCGGGCTGCCCATCCTCCCCACCATCACATCTTCAGAAAACACGTGGGTCTTCAGGAGCTGGGACAGGTTCATGGTTCCGAAGCCCTTCTCACGCGTCATCATCCGGTTCGGCGATCCCATCTACGTCCCCTCCGGGCTCGATGAAGAATCCTTCGAGGAAAAACGCCTCTTCGTCGAGCAGAGGCTCAAAGAGCTCTACGAAGACACCGATCTCATCTGGGCGACCCCGGAGAGAAAGAGAGCGATCTTCTCAGCATGACCTCCCCGCCGATCGCTGCCGCCCCCCCCTCTCATCAGCCCGCTTTCGGCGCTTCTTGAATAACGGCGGCAGAGTCATATCATTGCCTTAAGGCAAAAGGTTTCGACTTAAAGGAGTGCGGTCATGGCTATAATGGCAAAGATAGCAAGTTGCGAGGTGCTCGACTGCTCTTACAACAGGGGCGACGGCGGCTGTCACACGATGGCCATAACGGTCGGCGATACATCGTGCCCCATGTGCGACACCTTCACCCACAAGGCCGAGAGAGCAGGCGATCTCGGTGTCTACGGAGGGGTCGGCGCGTGCCGGGCAGACGACTGCAGATACAACGAATCCCTCGAGTGCAAGGCCGATTTCATCTCGGTCGGAAAGCATTCCGACCACGCCGACTGCAAGACGTATACACCTAAATAAGTTTGTCCGAGGAGAGGGAGCCTTTAATCACTAATAAGCCTTTTCCGCGCCTGCCTCCTCGGGGGAGATCCTGTTGCTGAATATCCTGTATACCCAGATCTTGTAGACAATCACGATGGGGACGAACACGAGGGCTATGGCGGTCATGATCGAGAGCGTGAGCAGGCTCGAGGATGAGTTGCCGATCGTCAGGCTGTAGGCCGCATCGAGGCTTGAAGGGATCAGGTTGGGGAAGAGCCCGATGATTCCCGTGGCGCACACCGTCAGGATCACCGCGCACGAGGCGGCAAAGGCTGCGGGAACAACTCCCTTTCCGGAGAGCACCCTCACGAGGAGGAGGGAGACGACGGCAATGACGGGTACGATGAGGAGCACGGGCATACTCAGGTAGTTCTGATAGAGCTTCGTGGCAGAGGCCGTGTATACGAGGAATGCCCCGGCAATGATGAGGAGCACCGGCCAGGCCTTTTCGGCGAAAGTTTTCGCACGGTCGCTTAAAGGGGTTAAGGTCCTGATCGAGGTGTAGAGCGCGCCGTGGACCGCGAACAGGCTCACAAAGAGGAGACCGGTGAGGATCCCGTAGGGATTGAGGAGCGTGAGCAGGCTTCCGTGATAGCCCGAAGCGTCCATGGGCAGGCCTTTGAAGATATTGCCGAAGGCCACCCCGAACAGCAGGGCGGGCAGGAAGCTCCCGAGGAAGATGCCCACATCCCACGCCCTCTTCCATCCCGCGCCCTCATCCTTGTGCCTGAACTCCATCGAGACGCCGCGGATGATGAGCGCAAACAGGAGGAGGAGCAGCGGCATGTAGAGGTAGCTGAACATGAGGGCGTACGTCGTGGGGAAGGCTGCGAAGGTTGCACCGCCTGCCGTGATGAGCCACACCTCGTTGCCGTTCCATACAGGCCCGACAGTGGCGACCATCGCCCGCTTCTCGTTTTCGCTCTTTGCCAGGAAGGGATGGAGCATCCCGGTGCCGAGAACGAAGCCGTCCAGCATGAAGTAGACCGACCAGAGCACACCCCAGAGGATGAACCATACGACCTGCAGAAGATTCAAGGCATCCATCTCACACCCCCTTGCCGCTGATGAGGAATTCCTCTTTTCCGATCGCCTTTTCCGGCTCCGGACCCATCTTCGCGTATTTCACGAGCAGATACGCATCCACGATGCCCAAGCCCCCGTATACGGCCGTGAACGCGATGAGAGAGATGAGAACCTGCGTCACGGTCACCGACTGCGATACCGCATCCGAAGTTTTGAGCATGCCATAGACGATCCAGGGCTGCCTCCCCACCTCGGCCACGATCCAGCCGAGCTGGCCCGCAATGTAGGGAAGCGCTATGGCAGGCACCAGGATCTTGAGGAAGAGCGGAGACGACTCGATCCTGCCCCTTATCGAGAGCCACACGGCGACGGCGGACAGGAGGAACATGAGCAGACCCAAACCCACCATGAACCGGAAGCTGTTGAAGGTGAGGCCGACCGGCGGCCGCATCTCCCGGGGAAAACTTTTCAGCCCCTTCACCTCGGCGTTCAGGTCGTGGTATGCGAGGAAGCTCGCGAGCTTCGGGATGGTGAAGAGCTCAATGCTGTTCTTCTCGTCCGCGCTGTTCGGAACGACGATAAGGCTCATGCCCGCCCCCCGTTGAGTGTCCCAGATCGCCTCCATGGCGGCGAGCTTCGAGGGCTGGACCTTTGCGATCTCGACGCCGTGGAAGTCGCCGGTAGCCATCACGAGGAGTCCGGAGACGAGCCCGAAGACGGCTGCGATTCTGAAGGAACGCGAGAAGAACGCTGCCTCGTTTTTCCTGAGCAGGTGCCACGCAGCGATGCCGGTTACGAAAAAGGCTGCCACGACATACCCTGAAAGCACGGTATGGAAGAACTTGATCACTCCGTACGGGTTGGTGAGCACGGCCAGAAAGTCGGCCATCTCGGCACGCTCCTTGATGAGAGGATTGCCCGAGATCTGCACCAGCTTCGATCCGACCGGGTGCTGCATCCAGCCGTTTGCCAGGAGGATCCACAGGGCGGAGAGGTTCGTGGCGAAGGCAACGATCGTGATCGCCCACGCATGGACTTTCTTCGAGACCGTGTCCCAGCCGAAGATCCAAACGCCGATGAAGACCGACTCGAGGAAGAAGGCCAGCGTCGCCTCCACCGCCAGGGGCGCGCCGAAGATGTCGCCCACGTATTTCGAGTATTCGGCCCAGTTCATGCCGAACTGGAATTCCAGGGTAATGCCCGTGACCACGCCCAGGGCAAAGTTGATGAGAAAGAGCCTGCCCCAGAACCTGGCCATCCGAAGCCACATCCCGTCATTCGTTCTGACGTAGCGCCACTCCATGAAAGCCACGAGGATCGAGAGTCCCAGGGTCAGCGGCACGAAGACGAAATGAAACATGCTCGTGATCGCAAACTGCAGCCTGGACAGCGTCAGTACATCCATTGCTTACCCTCCGCTTTAAAGGTTTCCTGCTCTCCTAATGATAAGAATGACGGACCCGGCCGGCAATGAGAAGTCCCAGATAGCCCGTTCATTGCACCTGCATGTGCACCCGATGTGTGAGAAAGTTAATATTGGATAAAATATCAATTGATTGTATTCTCAATAACAATCAAGACCGCATCGTTAATTTCCGATAGTGTTTTTTAAGACTCTCTTGAAAGCATACGCGACCCACATCTACGAGAAGGAGAGATATACATGACCGACAACGCAAGAGTTCTGTTCCTGAGACCGTTCACGTTCCAGGAAATCATTTCCGCACTCGTTCTCATCCCCATAATCTATTTCCTCTTCATGCATGCGGTGCCCGGATTCAAGGATCACCTTCTTGAAGCGGCCCTCTACGCATCGGCGACGGGTGCGGTCGGCTTCGTGCTCGGCTTTCTCGCCAAGTACATCCTGGTAAAGCCGGCCGTCGAGGCTCTGGACAGAGGATCGCCCGATCCCGATCAGCTCTTGGGGGCAGCCCGCTCGGCGTCGATCATGCCTTTGACTGAAGCGATCATCGTATTCCTGAGGTGGTCACTCACTGCCATCATCATGTGCGTGGTGCCTTTCTACATGCAGGACTTCATCGACCTCAACTCAGCGCTCTTCGGAGCAAACGCCCTGGTCATGACGGCCCTGTCGATCGCCCCTTTTTACTACCTCGCCGCTGAGAACAGCCTTTTTCCGTTCTACATGCAGAACGATCTCAAGGGTATCATCGACGAAGGCTCCGGCCTGTTCCGCATGAGCCTGAACAGGAAGTTCCTTCTCACGATCCTGCTGATCGCCGTTCCCCCCATCGGGAACCTCCTCGGCCTCATCTATCTCTCCATCAATTCCGGACTGAAGCTTGAGTCCATTCAGTTTGCCTTCCTGCTGATCATCGTCCAGACCGTCATCATGACTCTCCTGAACAGCTATCTCATCATGAAGAGTCTCAAGGTCTCGGTAGGCAGGATGTCCTTCATGCTCAAGGACATGGCAAGGGGCCAGGGCGACCTCACCAAGCGGCTCGAGGTGACGGGCCTGAACGAGGTGGGCGAGCTCGCGTTCTGGTTCAACTCATTCATGAACGATATCGAGCGGATCGTGAGCCATGTGAGAGAGACCTCTCTCGAGCTCCATCAGGCTATCGAGGATGTAAGCATCGGCTCCCAGGATCTCTCGCAATCCACCCAGGAGCAGGCAGCCTCCGTGGAAGAGATTTCCGCGTCCATCGAAGAGATGTACGGGTCGGTCCGGCAGAACTCCGACCTCATCCGTGAGGGGGAAGAGTCCTCCCGCGCCATCACCAAGCTCATAGACCAGAGCAAGGAGGTCTTCGGCCGGCTGATGAACGCCACTCAGGGGATATCGCGGAACTCGAAGAAGATCGGGGACATCGTATCGACCGTCAACGAGGTGGCCTTCCACACGAACCTGCTCGCGCTCAATGCCTCTGTGGAGGCGGCCCGGGCAGGAGAGCACGGAAAAGGGTTTGCCGTGGTGGCCGGCGAGGTGAGGTCGCTTGCCCAGCGCTCTGCCCAGGCGGCGAGCGAGATCAAACTCCTCATCGAAGAAACCGTCGAGAGGATCAAGACCGGCGATGAGGTCATGGACAAGACATCCTCCTCATTGGAAGAGCTCATGACGAGGATGGAGTTTTTCTTCCGCATGATGGAGACGATCAGTTCCTCCAGCATGGAGCAGACCTCGAACATAGGCGAGCTCACTCGGGCCATCTCTCAGATAGACGGCACCACCCAGCAGAATGCCTCGACCGTGGAAGAGCTCGCCGGCACCCTCGAAAATCTCCGCACCGCTGCACAGGTCCTCACTGAAGATGTCCGGAAGTTCAAGACATCGGACGACTGAAGGGACCAGATGACCGGGAAGATCCGGGCGCGGAACCCATGCCCGGGACCTTCCCGGAAACAGGCCGCTCCTCCTCAATCTTTCCTTACGAGCAGGCTCCTGGATGGGTCTTGATATTTCCTTCCTGCCTCGTTTAACATTAATACCAGGGGCTCGAAGGCTCGATGCACTCACCTTCCGTCATTTTTCGGGGACAGGAGGCTTTCGCATGGCGGTTGTCGACAGTGAAGACCGGCTCAATCTGGAGAAGCTTTCCGAGAGGGAGAAGTACGGCATCCTCACGAAGACGCTGTATATCCGCGGGCATCCCGAGCTCTCCGGGCCAACCGGCCTGCGCCTCGCGGATTCTCTCATGCTCCGGGCTTTCGGCCTGCTCCTGAGCCTCGGGAACAAGGAGGCGGGCGAACAAGAGGAATACCGCAGGCTGACCGGCAACTTCAGGCGCATCGGCCTGATAGCCAAGAAGCTCGCAATACTCGGACCCTTAAGCCGGCTCATCGTGCGCGCTGCCATGCAATCGTTCGCGAGCCTGTTCGGAAGGCAGAGGCTCTTCGGGCTCGATAACGGGAAGACCGGCGTGAGGGATGCAGCTGCGAGGTATTTCACCGCAGCCGACCTCTTCGGCTTCAAGATCGAGGTGGAGAATGTTGACGACGACTGCGTGCAGTTCAGGATCACCGAGTGCCCCATCGGCTATACAAGCGGGGATGACGTAAAGCTCTGCATGGCGACGAACAAGTGGGACAGGCAGTGCGTGCGCATGATGGGAGCCCGCCTGCTCCTCGAGGCGGTCATCCCCGAGGGCGCACCTGCATGCCGCGCCTATATCGTGCCTGCAGAGGAAAAGGTCCCCGGCCTCTGGCGGCGCTATCCGCGCTTCACTGTCTGAGCCGGCAAAAAGCGATCGGCCTGCCGTGCGCCTTTTGCGGGAAAAAATCGACCTGCCCTTGAAAAGAGGGCGGGCGGCCAATATTTAATGGACAAAGTATATTCCCTGTACAGGCAGAGAAAAACGGGAGGTTTGAGACATGGATTCCAAATTGAGAGTCGGAAACAAGGCCCATGACTTCAGGTTCGAGACTCCCTGGGGAGACAGGCAGAGTTTTTATGAGGCGGCAGAAGGAAAGCCCGCGGTTCTTGTCTTCCTGCGCTACCTGGGATGCCCCATCTGCCAGAACGACATGGCCAATCTGAAGCGCGAGATCGGCCTCATAAAAGGGAGAGGGGCAAAGCTCTTCGTCGTCCTCCAGAGCTCGCCCGATACGGTGTCTTCGGTCACGAGCAAGGAAGACTGGCCGTTCACCATCATCACCGACCCCAGAGGCGAGCTGTTCAAGCTCTATGGAGTCGAGCCGGGCGGCATCATCAAGTACCTGCATCCTGCAGGGCTCATCTCTGCGATCAGGGCGACCATGCAGGGATACAGGCACGGTAAGTTCGAAGGTCACGAGACCCAGCTCCCGGCCGTCTTCATCGTGGGCAAGGACAGCATGATAAAGTTCGCCCACTACGGCCGTCACCTGAGCGATATCCCGGCGCCTGCGGCCGTGGCAGCGAACATCTAGGAATACAAACTCGGCATGTCCGGGGTCCATCCTTTCAGGATGCCTTGAACATGCCGGGATCTCACGCCTTCATTCCGCTGAAGGATTTCACAAGAAGCTATCGTGGTGCGTGATTCATCCGCCTCATTCAGGCAGAACCCCAAGCGGCGGGTCTTCTTGACCTTTACTGGACAGTGCTCTGTTTCGCGCGTTTGAGGATATCTTCCCAGTTGGACGGGAGCCTGATTTCCCGGGAAAGCGGCTTTTTCATGCCGCTCCACACGGGAATGAGCATGCTCTTCTCCCCCGTACCGCCGGCTACGAGGATGAGGAGATGATTCATGAACGGAACGGGGATCATCGCCGCGGGATCGGTGTTCTCAAGGACCCAGGACGGCACGCCGTTTACCTTGCGTGTTTCGATGAACCGCTTCTTGTATTTTGAAAACGGGATGCGGGCATGCTCGTAAACGAACTTCCTGATGCTCTCCTTGGTCCAGCCCTTTCCCGCCAGCATGGCTGCCGTGTCCTGGGCGATGATCAGAATGACCATGGGCCTTACGGACCTGTCCAGGCCGGCCAGGTGGTCCGACACCAGGCTCAGGTAGCCCTCGTCATTCCACCCGATGCCGAGGATTGAGTGGATCCCCTCGGCAGCGACCACGGTCACCACGTTTGCGTCTTTTGGATACCCGAGCTCGGTATGGAGCGTTCCCCAGGGGTTCTTCTCCTCGTTTTCCGCCAGGCACATGGCGAATTCCCCGGGCTGGCCGAGACACGACAGGTCGGTTATCCCGGGCTTGCTTCCCCCGATGTTCTGTGCCACGAGATGGAGGGCCCGTCCGATCGTCGCGTTGGCTTCCCGGCCTCTTCCGAGGGCATTGGTGCCCGCGTTGATTTCGAGCTGCCTGACAATGGGACCGTTCACGATGATCATGGGCGTATCGGGATTGGTGGTCGTGGACACGCCGAGGAGACTGAAATCCGGATCGGCGATGACCTTGACCGCCGCGATCACCACGGGCAGGTATTCAGGGCGACAGCCCGCCATGACGGCGTTCACCGCGATCTTCGTCACCGTGGCCTGACCTTTCATGGGCTCTATGAGACCGACAACCTCTTCCGGGCCCATGTCCGTGCACTTAAGCATCGCCTTGACCAGATCTTCGGCAGGGGGAACGATGGGCAACCCGTCTCCCCAGCCCCGCTGGTAGAAGAGCCTGTTCACCGTTGCATACATCTCCCGTGCATAGATGCATTCGACGTTCATCCGGGGAAAATCGCCCAGCAGCGGAGGCTTCCCGTTCTCACGGCCGGTCGTTTCCTTCAGGAGCAGCTCATCGACGAACACCCCGCTCGGAGTGATCCCTGCCGGATTGTAGATCCATGCGGATTCTTCTTCATTATCCTGCGCCATCAGCTTCGGCGTGATGACCGGGAGAGTCGATATCCCTGCGATAGCTCCTTTGAGAAGTCTTCTCCGCGTAATCATGATCGGGTCACGTCCTTTCTCGCCCGTCTACCCCCATAAATTCATACTTCTCTTTTTCTCCTGCGTGTGCAGGAGAAAAGAGAAGTACGTGGGAGGTAATACATGATGATGTATGGAGGCACTGTTGGTAATGTATGTACCCCGCAATTCTGAAGAAATTATGAACAATCTGTGAAGTTATTAAGGAGAATTCATCGTGCCTGAAAGAGCGGTCCCCTCCTGCCGTGGAGGGGACCAATAACGAAGAGGTGGGATTGAGTACTACTTCTTGATTTCCTTTGTTACCGGGTCGTACCTGGTGGTTTCCAGGAAGACGGAGTGCTTGCCTTCGCCGCCTGCGACCATGATCAGATAGTTACCCGGACCTCTGACCACGGTGGGGTTGGTTTCGTTCTCCCGGCATCCCGGCTTGCGGCCGTTGTTACGGATGTTGAAGTCGGCCATGGAGATGCGCGCATTCTCGTGGAGGTAGCTCTGGACGCGGGCGAGGTCCCATCCGTCCTTCTTGATCGTGTCCGCGTGCTCGGGGCTCAGGATGAGAAGCTCCTTGACGCCTTCCTTGCAATCGAACCCGTTCTCTGCAAGGCCCACCACCGGTGCAATGGTCTTCGCCATGGGATGGAGCAGGCCTTCAGCGGTATTGGGCTCGTGGAGGTTGAAGTTGACATAGCTCCTCACCTCGAACACGGTGACCGTGCTCGTTCCCTTCTTGGCTCCCATCTGCTCGCTCAGGGTAGCCCACGGGTTGGCGTCCTCGTTCTCGCCCAGCACCATGGTGTAGCTGGCCGGCGTTCCGAGCGTGGTTTTGTCCGGTGAAGGGGGCTGCGATCCGCCCACTATGTCCATGATAAGATTGAGAGCGCGGCCGATGGTCGCGTTGGGGCTTGCAGCAGGTCCGGGCCCGAATGCACCGGTCCCGTACTGGATGCCGATTTCCTTGACGATAGGCCCGTTGACCACGATCAACGGTGCACAGGGATTCGTGGTCGTAGTGGCTGACCGCCAGTCATGCCTCGGGTCGAGAATGGCTTCCACGGCGGCCAGGATGACCGGGAAATACTCGGGCTTGGCCCCCGCCATCACGGCGTGAACTGCTGCCAGCTCGACCGTAATGACACCCATGCGCGGCGGAATGATGCCGATGACTTCACCCGGCTTCATGCTCGTACCGGCCAGCATCTTCTTCACGCGTTCGGGTGTGGGCGGAACGATGGGCAGGCCATCGCTCCACTTCTGCTTGTAAAAGAGGTCGGTGACATCGGAGCCGGTCCCCTTGAACGTGAATCTTTCTGCCGGGTACGGCTTTTTCTGCTCGGCGACGTTCGCGGTGTTCGCCTTCCATTTTGTCGCCTGCTTCATGATATCCGGGAATACGGCCGTTGTCTTGGCGCGTATCTCATCCAGCTTGATCCCTCCCAGTGGGTGCGGGATAAGGACAAATGCCATGTCGGGAGCACCGACGCTCCGCATGGTCGTTCTCGCGAGTTCGACGAACTCGGTGCTTGAAATGGTGACCGTGGGTATCCCCAGTTTTTCGACATTGAGCTGGTCAACTACCAGCCATGAGGTGCAGGACCCTCAATCGGTCTGGGAAGCGATGACCAGGTCGGGCTTGAACGACGCGACTTTCTTCGCGATGTCCTTGCTCTTTTCCTGGCTGCTGCTCACCATCACCGTATCCGGATATTTTTCCCACAGCTTGACGATCTTGACGTCTTTGACCTGCTCGGTGAGCATCTCGGCGACGCGGTCGAGGATATTGTTGCCGTTGTGCTTGCCGTTCCAGCGGAGCAATACGGTCTTGCCCTCGAGGGTCGTCGGATGCGGGTTGACCTTCATGGGCTCGACCTTGACGATGCCCTGAGGGTTCACCAGTTCCCAGCTCTGTGCCGTCTCCTTGCCGAATGAGAGCACGGGCAAGGCGAGCATCAGCATGAGAACGGTGCATGTGAGAAGATGTTTTTGCACTGCCTTTCTCATTCTCGTCGTCTCCTTCTCATGTAGAGAACGCTGCCCCCCGGTCAGGAGGGGCAGCGGGTTCATGTGTTCCCTGGCGTTCCTGGATTACACCCTCAGGATCTTGTAGGGGTTGGTGGACGTCATCTTGATGAGCTCTTCCTTGGAGATGCCCTGCTTGAGCATCTCGGCAATGAGGAGCTTCATGCCTTCCGGTGTGGTCGGATTGTCCGGCTGCCCGAAGTCGGTGGCGAAGATGATATGGTCGGCGCCGACCTGCTTGATCCACTTGGCGATCTTCTCGGGCGGCTGGCCCTTGGGGCTCTTGTTGTCTTTCAGGTAGTAATGGATCTGCAGATAGTTGTACTCGAGGTAGACGCCCATGGCTGCCATCTTCTTCTGGTTCTCCACGCTCATCTCGGTGGTGCGGTTGGTGACGTGGGTGCACACCACGCGCTCGCACTTCAGCTCCCTGGCGGCTTCAGCGACCTTGAAGCCTTCGGTCGTGTGCAGGTGGCCGGTGCTCACGATGAGGTTGTTCTTGGCGCAGAACTTGATGACGTCGAGCGACTGCTTGGTGAGCGCGCCGTCGTCGAACACCTTCACGTAATCCCCGTACTTGGTCTTCTCGTCGTTCTGGGCGTCCTGGGTGGGGAAGTAGACCTGCCTCAAATGTTTGCCCTGGAGCTTGGACATGATCTCGACCGCCTTCACGTTCACGCCGCCCCAGGTGCGGTTCAAGGCCATGGAGCCGAAGGTCTCGAGCTTGGGGAACTGCTTGCGGAGGAAGTACACGCGCTCCGCGGTGCAGGTGAGGTGGGACTTGAGCATGAAGCCGGTGAGCCCGGTCTCCATGCACAGCTTGGCCAGCTCGAAGTCGTCGTATTTCCGTTTGGGGATATCCGGCCCGCAGTGAAGATGGAAGTCCATGGCCTGGCGGTAGATCTCGTCCACCACGTCGCCGCTGACGGCAGCCATTGCCGGCTTGGATCCGCCGAGGATGCCGGCCCCTGCAAGCGCTATCCCTGCGCCTGCCATTGCGGTGTTCTTCATGAAATCACGCCTTGTTACGCCTTTCTTTTCGTTGTCGTTTGCCATCTCTTTGGTTCCTCCATTTTATCTGGCGAATGTTTTAACCAAGACCCGCCACGCTCTTTTTAAAGGCATCGACCTCAAAAGGCAACGGCTGCCTATCGATACCTTGCGTTTCCCTTTTCAACAAACCTGAATCCCGGTTTACCCCAGGCCGGATTCACCCGGCCGAAAGAACGCCCTCTCCGGCCCGGCCGGAGAGGGGGGAAGAGAGAACTGATCACTATTTCCACTTGTCTACTTTCACCATGATGGGCGGGAACGGACCGAACTCCGTATACGACCACCACTGGCTCTGTTTCCCGGGGCCGCCTACGACCACGATGTCGATCTGATCCGGTCTCTTGCAGATGGGGATCAGGGTATCCGGCCCTACGGGGCCGAAATCGGCAGGCGGACAGCACGCGGTTGCAGCGCACTTCCCATCCACCATCGCAGGCTGAACCTTGAAAGGTGCCCGCGCATTCTTGAAGAGGAATTCGCGGATGTCATTCTTGGTCCATCCCTTGCTGGCCAGGGTCGCTGCATGCTCGGGACCCAGCATCCAGACGCCGCCGTCCTGGAAGCACCGGCTGACGCCGATGGCGTTCATGGTGTTTGCCATGACCTCGGCAAGATCCACGGGATCGACGCTGGCATGGTCGTTCTGGTTGACGGGGATTCCGCCGCCGGCATAGATGACGACGTTATCTGTCGGCTTGAAGCCCTTTTCAGCCGGCCAGCTTTCTTTCCACGGGTTGTCGTCGATATTCTCACCGGCAACGGTGGCAATGATATTGCCCACCCAACCCTGGGTCGTCTTGTCTGCATCGGGCGGACGGGAACCGCCGGCCACATCGCCGAGCAGATTCACGAAATACCCGACGGCATTGTTTACCGGCATTTCAGGACCCATGGCGCCGATGCCGTAGGCGATGCCGAGATCTTTCACGATCGGTCCGCTCACGATGATCAGCGGCGCCGTGTGGTGAGTCGTAGTGGTGAGAGCCCGCCACTCTCTGCCTTTTTTCGGGGTGGCCTTCATGGCCTCAACGATGGACAGAAGGAGCGGCATGTGCTCGGGCTTGCACCCGGCCATAACCCCGGTCGCGGCAACGAGCTCGACCGTGACGACACCGTTGCGCGGAGGAATGGCATCCCAGACGATCTCGCTCGGCTTGTGGCTCGTGCCTTTGAGCATGCGCGCCACCGCCTCTTTCGTGGGTGGGATGATGGGCAGGCCGATGGCCCACTTGTTGTCATAGAAGAACTTGTTCAACTGTGCATAGGTGCCCTTGAACTTGACGGTTTCGAGAGGATACGGGGCCTTGTCTCCACCGGGAATCTTGGTTCTCGACGGCTTCCATTTGGTGGCGGCCTTCACGATATCAGAGAATGCTGCATCTGCCTTTGCCCGTACTTCGTCCCTGGGGATCATTCCCAGCGGGTGGGGCACGATGACGAACGACATATCCGGTGCACCGAAGCTTTCCATGCTTGTTCTGGCAAGCCCGATGAATTCTGATGTTGAAACGGTTACGGTCGGAATCCCCAATTTTTCGACTGAGAGCTGGTCACCTACCAGCCATGACGTACAGCTCCCTCAATCGCACTGGGCACCGATCACGATGTCCGGCTTGTACTTGGCGATGAGCTTCGCCTTGCGCTCGGAATCTTCCTGGTTGGCGCTCTGGGGAACGGTCGTCGGCTCAAGCTCGTAGATCTTGATGACCTTGGCCGTAGGGTACTTTTCCTTGAGCAGCTCTGCAACCCTGTCCAGGAAGATGTTGCCGTTCGGCTTCGAATTCCATTTGAGCGCTATGGTCTTGCCCTCGAGAGAGTCGATCCTGGGCGCCATCTTGATGGGCGTCACCTTGATCACCCCTGCGGGATTGACCACCTCCCACTGCTGCACCACCTCCTTGGCGGAGGCGTACGCCGGCATAAAGAGCCATGCGGCGAGCAGCATGAAAACCGCTGAACTAAAAAACCGCCCTTTCTTCATTTTCCCTACCATCCTTTCGTTGTATTTAAATCCTTCCAATCCCTTCTAAACTGCCTTTCCCGGTTGCCAAGCCGTTGCCGCAGTATGAATAACTTCACTAAAGGCAGCATCTTCACGGGGCTAAGCACCTCACCACACCAGATCGAGCTTCTTCATAAGATTTGCCGGAGCAAACCTGGCAAAGGACACCCAGTAGCGGGACGAAACCGGCGCGAGCATGATCAGCAGGCCCATGATCGCCATGGGGATGTCCATGTAGATCGTCACGGAAGCCATGGTTTCCATGATGGCGCCGAAGCATCCGCAGTCTATCTGCCTGCCCTGAATGAAGAGCACGTGGCACTTCACCAGAAAGAAGATCACGCTCAGGATCGAAGCACCGAACGCGGACAGCCGCGTCAGGACGCCGAAGATCAGCCCCAGGGCTATTCCAAGCTCGATGAACGGCATGATGAGGCCGGCAGGACGTGCAAGCCAGAGGGGCAGAACCCCGAAGTTATAAACCGCATCCACAGAGTAGGCTTCGATGTCCACGAGTTTGCCGATGGAAGACAGCAGGAACGTGGCGCCCAGGAGCAGGCGGCACGCCAGGATCAGATACCCGTTGCCCACCACCTTGCCGAACCAGCTTTTTCCCGCCGGATTACGAACAATGGTACCCATATCGGTTGCATTCGTCATATCCCATGTCCCCCAACCTACTTAGTAGGCTTCCATGCTGTCGCGGCCTTGAAAAGCTCAGGGAATACGGAGTCGGCGAATTTCTTCGTATCCTCGGCGTTGCGGCCTGCAATGGGGTGCTCAACGGCAACGATCGCCATCTCGGCTATGCCCTGCTCATCCAATGCCGATTTGGCCAGGTCGGCAAATGCCGTCGTCGTTATGGTGACTGTCGGTACGCCTTTTTTTTCGATATTGAGCTGGTCAACTACCAGCCATGGGGTGCAGTGCCCTCAATCGGCGGATGCCGCGATCACCAGATCAGGCTTATGGGAGAGGGCGCTCTCGGCAAACTTCTCGCTTTTCTCTCCCCCTTCCGAGGAATTGGCCGTTGCCGGGTCCACGGTCCACAATTTGACGATCTTCACGCCCGGGGCCTTGCTCGCAAGCTGTTCGGCAATCCGGTCGAGCAGCTTGTCGCCGTTGAATTTCCCGTTCCACCGCAGTACCACTGTCTTGCCCTCGAGACTCGCCGGGTGGGGGTTCATCTTGACCTGTCCCACCTTGTAAGGTCCGGCCTCTCCGGCCCCCGCACCCTTGCCCGCCGACTGATCAGAGGACTTCGAACAGGCAACAGGCAGCGCGAGAACCAGGATGAGTGCCAGGAATGATAGATATCTCCTCATCTTGCCTCCTCTTTCCTTATTTCTTTTTTGTTTTTTCCTGTGGGTAGTTCAGCTCGACCCACTTGAGCCAGCCGCCTTCGAGGAGCTTCACTCTGGTATAGCCGAACCTTGTCACGAGCTGGTTTGCCAGGTCGGTCGAGTCTTCGTCATGGGTGCAGGCACAGTAGAGAATGAGGTCTTTGTTTTTGGGCAGCTTGCCCGGGCTCTTGATCTCCGGCACCCAGGGCAGATTGACCGCACCCGGGATGTGGCCCACATCGTATGCGCCCTTTGGCTGGGCATCCACGATCACGATATTGGCCTTGCTCTCGATGAGCTTCTTGAGCTCCTCGGGCTTGACCTTGCCGATATTTGCGGCAGAGGCAGCGGAAATTCCCATGAACAGGATTGCTGCCGTAAAGCCCGCAACCATGAAAAACGCTCTTCCTGAAAATCTCTTCACCGTATGCTCCTTTCAGAACCTTCCGTTCGAGGTCTCCTGCATATACGGGAACCGGCCCTTTCCCAGGCCGGTCCCCCTCCTGATCGATACTGTCCCTAGAACGCGATAGAGAGCTGGGTGCCGATTTCGTAGGGATTTTTCTCTTTGGCGTCCCTGGGGACGTTGTTGCTGTAATCCCAATCGGTGGTGGCAGCGCCGGCAAAGAGGTAGGAAGCCAGCACGTCCAGGTAGAGGTT
>JAKPPU010000061.1 GCA_029547185.1 Deltaproteobacteria bacterium
TGACGGGACACTATTCGACTTCGAGTTGGAGACGGAGTTGGAAGATCTGAATTGGGAATGTCACAAGTGGTTCGAACGCTCTCGTGACCATGCGACCTCGGGGGATTACAGCCTCAAGATCACATTGCCTCCCGGGCAGTATCCGGGGATCAATTTTCTCGAGGTTGCGAGAGACTGGTCGGCTTATCGTCAATTCAAAATGGACGTATTCAATCCGGACGAAGTGCCTCTGACATTCCATGTACGAATCGACGACAGGAACAGCGGATGGGATTACGGGGAGCGTTTCGACCGGGATTTTACGATCAAAAGGGGGATGGCAAACATAACCATATCCCTTGATGCAATGAAAGCAAACGTCAGCCAAAGGTCTCTGGATCTAGCAAACATCAAACACCTCATGTTCTTCATTCCCGGCAACGACAGGAAACGAACCTTCTACATCGACAACATCCGCCTCGAATAGCCTCAGACTGTTTGACCTGTCTCTTTTCCCCGACAGAACAGACGGAACGACGGAACAGACGGAATAGACGGAACAGACATCATGTGCGGAATAGTCGGAATCATCGACCATAGCACCCCCACAGAGAAGGAGCATCTCCTTCGCCGCATGCTCGGCCTCATCCGCCACCGCGGCCCAGACTCTTTCGGGATCTACCTTAGCGACAGGGTTGGGCTCGGTTCGGCAAGGCTGAGTATCCTCGATCTGTCGGGAGGTGATCAGCCGATCCACAATGAAGACAGGACCGTCTGGATCGTCTACAACGGAGAGGTCTTCAATTATCCCGATCTGCGAGAGGAGCTGGAACGAGGAGGCCACCGGTTCTACACGAAGACGGACACCGAGATCCTGGTGCATCTCTACGAGGACATGGGCACCGAACTTTTGAGCAAGCTCAACGGTCAGTTTGCCTTTGCCCTCTGGGACAGCCGAGAGCAGGTACTCATGCTGGCCCGCGACCGCATGGGCATCCGGCCACTCTTCTATCACCTGGGGAACGGCCGCCTGCTGTTCGGCTCCGAGATCAAGACCATCTTCGCCGATCCGTCCGTGAGCCGGGAATTGGACGTTCAAACCCTCTCGGATATTTTTACCTGCTGGTCTCCCCTGGGTGACGCGACGGCGTTCAAGGGAATCCGCCAGCTTCTTCCTGGCCACTGCGCCTTCTACCGGAATGGCAGGCTGGAGACCAGGCCCTACTGGAAGCTTTCGTTTTCCGGGGATGGTTACGGGGAGCGTCCATTCGAGTCATACCGGGAGGAATTGAGCGCCCTGTTGCACGATGCGACGAAGATCCGCCTTCGGGCCGATGTGCCCGTCGGGGCCTATCTGAGCGGGGGACTGGACAGCACCTATGTGACGGCACTGGTAAAAAAGCATTTCAACAACTGCCTGCGCACGTTCTCGGTCAGCTTTTCAGACGAGCGCTTCGACGAGGCGCCGTTCCAACTGAAAGCCGTGGATGCCCTGCAGACAGATCATCGAATGATTCGATGCACCGACCGGGACATCGGTGAGACCCTGCCGAAGGTGGTCTGGCACACGGAAGTGCCCATGACGAGGACGGCCCCCGCGCCCCTGTACATGCTTTCGGGTCTCGTCCGGGAAAACAGCTTCAAGGTCGTCCTGACAGGGGAGGGCTCCGACGAGATCTTCGCAGGCTATGACATTTTCAAGGAGGACCGGGTGCG
>JAKPPU010000073.1 GCA_029547185.1 Deltaproteobacteria bacterium
CTCAGTCGGTTGAAGGAGAAATGTGCTCATGCAGTGCAAGAAGGATCCAAAGAAACATTCGCTTAAAATTCAGGACAACACCTTCCGCGACGGACATCAGTCCATTTATGCAACTCGGATGCGGACCGAAGACATGATCCCCATCGCCGAGGCGATGGACGAAATTGGCTTCTGGGCAATGGAGGTCTGGGGAGGCGCGACGTTCGACACGATGCATCGTTTCCTCGGCGAGGATCCCTGGGAACGGCCCAAGATTCTCAAAAAATACATCAAGAAAACTCCGATGAGCATGCTGTTGCGGGGCCAGAATCTCGTCGGTTACCGTCATTACGCAGATGATGTGGTCCGTTCCTTTGTAGACAAGGCGTGCGAGGCAGGCATTGACGTCTTCCGCGTCTTCGATGCGCTCAACGACATGCGCAATTTCGAAACCTGCGTTGAGAGGATCAAGGCCAACGGCAAACATTTCGAGGGCGCGATCAGTTATTCGCTTACCGAGCGTCATATGGGAGGCGACGTCTTTAATCTCGACTACTATATGAGCATCGCAAAGAGACTTGAGGCCATGGGCGCCGATACGATCTGCATCAAGGATATGGCCGGTATTATCGCACCTTACGATGCTTATGAGCTCTTCTCTGCTCTCAAGAAGACGGTCAAGGTGCCTCTCCACCTTCATACCCACTACACGAGCGGCATGGCGTCCATGACGTACCTGAAGGCCATTGAAGCCGGTGTCGATATCGTCGACACGTGCCTCGCCCCTTATGCAATGCGGACCTCCATGCCGCCCATTGAACCGTTGGTTGTCGCCCTGGAGGGCACGCACCGCGAAACCGGACTGAATCTGCCTGCGCTGCTGGAAATCGGGGAACACCTGGAGCGGATCGCACCAAAATACAGGCAATTCCTGGCGGAGAACAAGCTCTCCCTGATCGATGCGAATGTACTGGGCCATCAAATCCCTGGCGGCATGATTTCCAATCTCATCAATCAGCTCCGGGAGATGAAGGCGCTGGACAGACTTCCCGAGGTA
>JAKPPU010000083.1 GCA_029547185.1 Deltaproteobacteria bacterium
AAGACGGTCTCTCGGACCTCGACAGAGTCGAGCGCTCCCTCGCTTCTCTGCAGCATGCCGGAGAGATCCGCTGGCCATTGTCCGTCATCCGGAAGCTGGCGGACGCCCTGCGCGAACAGGACGGCAAAATCACAGTTGCTCTTGCCTCTGAAAAATCCAAGGTCGATTACCAGACGGAAGAACTTTTAGACCGTCATTCCGTCCCCGCCTTCGCGGGGATAAACTCCAGCGGGAAGCCAGAGGATCACGCACATCCTGAGCCCTCCACATGTGCCGTTCACATCATCGATGTTCGCAGCGGCCATGACAGAAGGCCGAACCTCGGCCTCGCCGTGGACCTGGGGACAACGACGATCTCCCTCCAGCTCGTCGACCTTACAGACGGCCGCGTGCTCTCCACCAGGAACGGGTACAACGAGCAGATCCGCTGCGGGCTCGACGTCATCAGCCGGATCAACTATGCCTCGACCGGTGAGCGGCTCGATGACCTCCGGTCGCGGGCGCTCCATTCGATCAACCGCCTCATCCTCGAAGCGGTCGAGTCCTCGCATGCCGGCAAAAACGACATCACCTCCTGCTGCATATCGGGCAACACGGTGATGACCCACCTCCTCTTAGGCCTCAAGCCTGAGTACATCCGCCTCGAGCCCTACACGCCCACGGTGATGAGCATGCATCCGGTCCCGGCTCGTGAGCTGGGTATCGACATCCACCCGAATGCGCTCGTCAGCCTCTCGCCCTGCGTGGGAAGCTACGTGGGCGGGGATATCACGGCAGGCGTTCTCGCGACCGGACTTGCAGAAGGCACGGAAGGGGTGAGCCTCTTTATCGACATCGGCACGAACGGCGAGATCGTGCTCGGCAACCGCGATTTCCTCATGACCTGCGCCTGCTCTGCCGGGCCGGCCTTCGAGGGCGGCGGAATCGAATGCGGAATGCGCGCGACCACAGGCGCCATCGATCACGCCGCCATCGAGAAGGATACGGGCAGGGCCGAATACACGGTGATTGGCGGAGGCAGGCCGTGCGGCATCTGCGGCTCCGGCCTCATCGACCTCGTGGCAGGGCTTTTCACGGCCGGCTGGATCGATTCGTCCGGCACGCTCAAGCGGACCGGAGCGAGCCCGCTCATCCGCATAAACGGCAGGCGCGCCTCCTACGTGGTTGCCGGGGAAGAGGAGTCGATTGGAGGCAGACCGATCATCCTCTCGGAGACCGACATCGGGAATCTCATGCGCGCCAAGGCAGCCATATACTCGGCGGCATCGCTTCTCCTCAAGCAGGCGGATTTGCACTTCGGGGATCTCGAGAAATTTTACGTGGCAGGCGGATTCGGGAGATTCCTCAATCTCGAGAACGCCGTATCGATAGGCCTCCTCCCCGATATTCCGGCAGACAAATTCAGCTATGTGGGCAACGCCTCCCTTTCCGGGACCCGCCTGTGCCTGCTCTCGGGAGAATCCAGAAAGACCCGGGCAGAGCTCTCGGCGCGCATGACGTATATCGACCTGAGCAGCTTCCCGGGCTACATGGACCAGTACACGGCCGCGCTCTTCCTTCCCCACACCGAGCTTCACCACTTTCCTACGGTCGTCAGGAAGATGGGGAGATGAAGACAGGGCTCTACCAGTGATACCCCACAAGCAGGGCTGACTGAAAGCCTCCGGCGTCGGCGTCATGGCCGAAAAGAGTGACCTCGCCCGTGGAGAACCCGAGGTTGAACCCCAGATTCAGGGACCGGTTCAGGGTCCAGTAGATCCCACCGTTCACCCATATGCCGACCGTCTCGTCGTGATCGCTGATTTTCGTGCCCTGATACTCTGAATCGATATCCGCCCTCAGGAGCACGATCCCGCCCCCGATAAACGGCCGTATGGTCTGTTCCGGCTCCCAGATCTTTCTGATGCCGAGCCTCAATTCGGCGGTCGAGCCGTCCAGATCAACGCCGTCAACGTCATCTTCATCCATGGAGTAGACAAAGGCGACCGCGAGGTTGACAGGCCATTCCCGTCTTCGAAAATCGATATCGATGCCCGCCTCGACCTGCTCGTCGAGAGGATCCCAGTCGATCTCATCGAGAAACTTGACACCTAAGAGCAGGTTTGCATTTCCGGTCCATTCTCCGGCTGCAGGGGAAAGGGCAGGAGAAAGAGCGATGAGCGCCGTTGATATAACCGGAATGAGAAAACCCTTTTTCATAATGACCTCCGGAACAATGATTTGCGGCAGTCCGGCCAAGCGGATAAACAGCATGCTTCACGCATGTATGAGATAATTAATGATGGAAGCCGGCCAATAAGCAACAAGCGCGGGGCGGACATCTGCGGAAAAGCGGCATGCGTGCGGAAATCTCTCGTCTGCTTTCGCGGGACCGGCAAAGGTACGGATTCAAAGATCACCGCTGCCGAAGAAACGTGAGGGCCAGTCTCGAGAAGATCGTCGCGCCGATAACAAGGGCCGATTCGTCGAAATCGAATCTCGGGCTGTGCATGGGGCTCGTCAGCCCCTTCTCGGGGTTGCCCGCACCGAGGAAGAAGAAACATCCGGGTACGCGCTCGAGGTAGCACGCCATATCCTCGCTCGCCATGACAGGCGGCATCTCGACGAGGCCTTCCTTCCACGGGCTCTCTCTGACCACCGAGCAGAGGAGGTCGGTCATCTCGGGATCGTTCACCACGGGCGGGCAGCCGAACCGGTAATCCAGCTCGTACGATGCCCCCGTCTCCGCGAGGGTCTCGCTGATGAGCCTTTCCATGGAAGAGGGGAAGGAAAGCCTGATATCCTTGTCCATGGTCCTCACGGTTCCGGTGAGCTCGACCTCTTCAGCCACGACATTGGCTGCATAGCCTCCCCTGATCGTGCCCACATTTACGAGAGAGGATGCGAGAGGAGAGGCGTCCCTGACGGTCATCTTCCGGAGATCGAGGACGACCTGTGAGCTTGCCCGGATGGCATCGATGCTCCCTTCGGGCATGGCGGCATGGCCTGCCTGGCCGCGTATGCGCAGGGTGAAGGTGTCCATGGCGGCCATCATGGGGCCCTTGCACCAGGCAATGCACCCCGTGGGCAAGAGGGTGGCTAGGTGAAGCCCGAACGCGGCATCCACCCGGGGATTCTCGATGACCCCCTCTTCGATCATGGTCCGCGCCCCTCCGATCGACTCTTCAGCGGGCTGGAACACGAACTTGATCCGGCCTGCGAGACGGTGCCTCTCACCCGAGAGGACGGAAGCCGTTCCCAGGAGGATCGCCGTATGGCCGTCATGCCCGCAAGCATGCATGACGCCGTCATTTTTCGAACGGTAGGGAACATCGTTCTTTTCCTGGATGGGAAGCGCATCCATATCCGCCCTGAGCATGAGGGTCCTGCCCGGGGCATCTCCCTTGAGAAGGCCTACGACCCCGGTCCCGCCGACCCCTCTGCGCACTTCGATGCCCAGGCGATCGAGCACATCGGATACGATACCGGCAGTGCGCTCTTCCTGCAAACCCAGCTCGGGATGGGAATGGAAATCGCGGCGGAGACGGACCATCTCCGCGCTCAAAGAGGAAACCTTACGGTCTATTTCTTCCATATATTTCATGATTGCATGATATCAGACGTTTGCCCATTGGTGAAGCCTTCTTCATGAAAGGGAGAAGACAGGAATGAAACCGGTTTTATCTATGATTCAGGTTGGGGGCCGGCGGTTGCCGTCCTATGAATGCCGATTCTTCCCCCAGCCATTCCCCTACTCACGGTGAATTTCGATCTCGGTGTGCTCCTCGTTGAATATCAACATGACTGACCGATTGCAAAACGATGTAAGCTTGATGAAGCTTGCCAGCCCCCAGAATTGTATGTACCAGGCAATGTGGAGTTTGTCCAGATATTTTTTACAAAGCTGAAGGCTTCCTCACGGCGGCAGCCGTGCCCTGTGAGAGGACCTAAGACCGGGATTAACCTTGGCTTTACAATGATGAGTGTTATAATTCATCTTAGTGCTTCGAGGAGGTGGTGGTATGAAACCGGTTGTACTTTCACTGGCTCCGCTCCCTGCCGATCTGGTCAAGGCGCTCATCCTGCAGACAGAAGGCGTCCCAGATTTCGATGTGGTCTTCGGTCACGAGATGAGCAGGCCTGAGCTCGGCGAGGCAATTGCACGGGCAGATGCGGTGCTGGGGGACTATACGTTCAAACAGGGCATAGACAGGGAGGTTCTCGCAAAGGCATCGTCGGTCAGGCTCATCCAGCAGCCGAGCGTTGGCTACCAGCACATCGACATCGATGCGTGCACGAAGGCGAAGATCAGGGTGGCGAACACGCCCGGAGCGAACACGGTGAGCGTGGCCGAGCATACGATCGCCTGGGGCCTGTGCCTGCTGAGAAACCTGTTTGCAGCCCATCAGGGCATGAAGCAGGGCAGGTGGGAGCAGATGGCGGTCAAGCCTGCCGAGCTCTCCGGCAAGACCTGGGGGCTCACAGGCCTGGGCCGGATAGGAAAGGCGGTCGCCGTGCGATTGAAGCCCTTCGGCCTCGGCAAGGTGCTCTACACCGACATCGCCAGGGCCGGCGAGGACGTCGAGGACCAGTACGGCGTCGAGTACTGCGGGCTCCCGGACCTCTTGAAGCTCTCGGACATCGTGAGCCTCCATGCACCGCTGACGGATGCCACGAGGGGCATGATCGGGAAGGCCGAGCTCGAGGCGATGAAGCCTACGGCATACCTCATCAATGTGGCCAGGGGAGAGCTCGTCGACACTGACGCCCTTGCCGATGCCCTTCGCAGCGGGAAGATCGCGGGCGCTGCCTGCGACGTCTTTGCCGAAGAGCCGGTGAGCCCGGACGACCCCCTGCTGAAGGTGCCAGGCGACAAGGTCCTGCTGTCGCCTCATGTGGCCGGCGTATCGAACGAGGCGGCCGGCAGGATCATCAACATGGCGACGAACAACCTGGCCCGGGTGCTCAAGGGCGAAGAGCCGCTCTATATCGTCAATCCGCTCCCGTAAAGGAGGAAGCCGTGAACGGAGCCGAAATCCTCGTAAGGACAGCCTTCAGAAGCGGGATCGATGTGTGCTTTGCCAATCCCGGCACCACCGAGATGCCGATCGTTGAGGCCTTTGACAAGGCTCCCGGCATGAGGCCGATCCTGGGTCTGTTCGAAGGCGTCTGCACCGGCGCAGCTGACGGCTACGGCCGTATGGCTGGAAAGCCCGCCATGGTGCTCCTGCACCTGGGGCCCGGCCTCGCAAACGGGATCTCGAACCTCCACAATGCCCGCAGGGCGGGCACCCCCGTCTTTACCGTAGTGGGCGAGCATGCCGCCTGGCACCGGGGCTTCGACCCGCCCCTGGCCATGGACATCGAGGCGCTCGGAGGAACGGTCTCGGGATGGTGCGGGACTGTTTCGAGCGCCCGGGAGATCGAGGCCGACGCCTCGCATGCGATACATGCGTGCAGGCAGGGGCAGATCGCGACCCTCATCCTTCCCTATGACTACCAGCTCGAAGAGGTGAGCGAGAAAAATATCGAGGAGATTCCCCTCGAGTATGGCCCTGTGGACAGAGATGCCGTCGATCTCGCTGCCAGGCTGCTCAGGAGCAGGGGAAGCACTGCCCTGGTGCTCGGCGGCAGGGCGCTCGGCAGGGAGGGTCTCATGAAGGCCGTCAGGATAAAGGCCGCATGCGGGTGCGACCTGATCGCCGAGACGTTCCCCGCACGCATGGACAGAGGCGTTGGTCTGCCGGATGTTCCGAGGATACCGTACCTGCCGGAGATGGCCATCGGCATGCTCTCCCGGTACAGGACCCTCGTCTTCGCAGATGCCAGGAAGCCGGTCTCGTTCTTCGGCTACAGGAACGTGCCCGGAAGCCTCATCGAGACCGGCCAGGAAACGGTCAGCATCGGCGGGGTCACGCAGGATATCCTCGAAGTCCTCGAAGCACTGGCAGAAGGGCTCGGTGCACTGTCCCACCCTCCCAGGGAGCTCCTTGCCGGCCCTTCTGACCTGGCGCTTCCCACCGGCAAGCTCGACGGCGAAAAGATCTGCATCGTGCTCGCCATGCTTCAGCCCGAGAGGGCGATCGTGGTCGAGGAGGCTATCACGAACAGCATTTTCTACCACCCCTTCACCGCGGGCTCGAAGCCCTTCACCCTGCTCACGCTGACAGGCGGGTCGCTCGGCCAGGGGCCGCCGTGTGCGACGGGCGCGGCCATCGCCTGCCCCGGAAGGCAGGTCATAAACTTCCAGGCTGACGGCGCGGCCCTGTACACGATCCAGGCCCTGTGGACCCAGGCAAAGCTGGGCCTGAATGTCGTGACGCTCATCTGCTCGAACCGGAGCTATGACATCCTCAGGCTCGAGCTCAGCAGGCTCGGGGTTCTCCAGCCCGGCCCCGCAGCGAGCAAGCTCCTCGACCTTTCCGGAACAGACTGGGTAAAGATCGGCGAAGGCTTCGGCGTTCCGTCGGCAAAGGCAGAGACGGCAGAAGAGCTGGCACGGGAGCTGTCTCAAGCATTGCAGGAAGAGGGACCCAGGCTTATCGAAATGGTGCTTTAGCTTTGAGCCCGCAATGACCGGCCGGGTCACACCAGCGCATCGGCAAGGAGGAGCAGTCTCGTGGAGTCGAGGGGCAGGACCGAGAGCGTGGCTGCATCCCGGAAGCGCTTCTCGACGCCGTAGTCCCTCATATAGCCGTAGCCGCCGTGGACCTGGATGGCGTCGAGGCAGGCGTTCACTGCTGCCTTCGATGCCGCGGCCTTGACTCGCAGGCAGTTCGTCATCTTCGCATCCGTCGGGTCGAACCTTGCAGCGCAGGCGCTCACTGCATCGGCTGCTGCCTGGAGGGATGATCTGTTCTGCTCGATGAGGAGCTTGATGGCGTCATGCTGCTCGATCATGCTTCCGCCCTGGTAGCGCTCCTTCGAATACTCGCGTGCGATGTCGACGGCCCTCGCGGCAGTTCCGCAGGCGCAGGCAGAGAGAAACAGGCTCAAGGTCGAGAGAAGGTAGACCACATCCTCATGCCTGACCGGCGCACACGAGGAGGGCTCGGCACCGGTGAAGCTGACATCCGCGCACCTGAGAGCGCGGGCGCCCATGAGGGGAGTTTCCTCGATGGAAACACGATCTCCATCCGGCTCGACGAGGCAGACTTCGGTGCCGTCTTTCCCGTCTGCAAAGACAGCGAACGGCCCGCCGTAGCCTCCGAGGATCACGGATCTCTTCCTGCCGCTGAGCGTGCCGTCCTTGATGGATGCTGCGAACGGAATTCCCTCCTCAACCAGGTCGAGCTCGTCCTCCTCGAAGAGGCACAGGGCTGCCGGCTTCGATGCGGTACTTATGCCGAGGCGCCGCAGGAAGAGGTTCGAGGCGATCGAGAAGGCGGCCAGTGCACCGATGCCTGCACAGTATTCGGAGACCTTCGAGAGCACGGAGACGATGCTACTGAAGTACGAGAACTCGGAGTCCGGGCTGCCGAGCCCGAGGATGCCCACGTCCTCGAGCATCCTGAAGAGGTCGATCCTGCCGGCATATCCCGGGTCGAGGTCGATCTCGGGGATGGCGGGGATGAGGCTCTTCTTGGCCAGCTTGCCGATGGAATCGATGAATATCCGGAAGTATTCGCTGTCGTTATTCACTGATCGCACCTTTGATGTGTTTTTTGTAGAGCTCGTAGCGGTTCAGCTGGTTCGTGCCCTCGTAGATCTGGGTGAGCTTCACGTCCCTTAAGCTCTTCTCGATCGAGTTCCTCTCCTGCGCGCCCTCCGGCCCCATGATCTCGAGGGCCTTCAGGCAGACCTGCACCGCGAGGTCGCTGCAGGAGAACTTGGCCATCGAGGACATGGCGAGCGAGAAGTCCCTGTCCTCGGCGTCGATCTTATTCTGCACGAAGCCGTACATGGCCTTCCTGAAGGTGCTCGAGGCCGTGAGCTTCAGGCCGTGCCGGGTTCTCCTTGCGGGCGAGAAGAGCTTCATGGCGGTGTCCGTGACTATCCGGTTGCCCATGAGGGGGGCCATGATCTGCGAGTCGAACACGTATGCGGCATGGAGGTAGATCTGCCTGGCGAGCTGGATCATCGAATACATGTCGGCCAGCGCCATCTGCACCCACTGCCTGTCGACGAGCTTGCCGCTGCCGCTTCTTCTGGTCCGGCAGAAGTTCAAGATCTTCTCGTAGGCGCCCCGGGCGATGCCCGTTGCAATGGCGCCCACGGGCGGCCTCGATGCAGCGAGCACGACCTCGGTCAGGTCTGCCGAGGTGCCGCCGGCGCCCACCTCGTACTCGTCCGGAATGAAGCAGTCTTCGAACACGAGCTGGGCCGCGTGGCAGGCCCGCATCCCCATCTTGAGCTCCACCTTGTCGGCAGAGAACCCCTTCGTTCCTGCGGGCACGACGAACGAGCTCCAGGTCTGCACCGGGTAATTGCGGTCCGTCGCGCAGGTGACGAGGTTGTACTGTGCAACAGATCCGTTGCTGATGAAGACCTTGGTGCCGTTCAGGACGAAGCCGCCTTTCACCTTTTTCGCAAAGGTCATGAGACGTGCGGTGCGGAGAAGATCCCCGTCTTCGACATCTGTGCCTGCCATGGGCTCGGTCACGGCTGCCGAGAAGATCACGGGCTCCCCCTGCTTTTCCTTTTCGACGAGCTCGCGGACGATGGTGTCGAACTGGTGCAAGGCAAGGCCCACGAGCACACAGGAAAGGCCGAGATAGTGGGCGCCGAAGATGTTGGCGATTCCGGCGCACCCGGCGCAGAGCTCTTCGAGCACGATGGCGGAGTCGAGGACCTTGGCGTCGCCGCCGCCCATGAAGCTCGGTACCGGCAGGGTGAGCAGGCCGTACTCGCATCCCCTCACCACGATGCCGTGAGGGTGGAAGTGGGGGTCATGGAGCATCTTCTTGTCGATCTCGTCGGCCACCGGATCGATGAACCGCCTGCGGAACTCGACTGCCTTGCGGAGCAATTTGGGGGCGTTCCGGTTCGACTCGAGGTATTTCCCGTAGTTCAACGTCATTGATGCCATGAGTTGCCCTTTCTAGTCGTCCATGAGGTTCCGGCCGCCGAACAGGATGGCCTCCATCACGGGCATGTACTGGTAGAAGAGGGGCTTGTCGCTCAAACCCAGCTCACGGAGCTGCCGGGCGATTCTGTGGTTCTCGCCGATGGAGAGCTCGGCTGCGCTCCTGCTCATGCTCTTGCCGAACTCAATGGGGTTCATGTAGATGTTCGCGACGAGCGGCACGCCGTCTTTGACCGAGTAGGTCTTGAACCGGTTCACCTTTTCCAGACAGGTCTTGAGCTTCTTTCCCCTGAGGGAGAGGATTTTCTCGCCGCCTTCGGAGAGCGTGCATACGAGCTTGTGTCCCTCATGGGAAAAGTCGATGTCCGCCAGGAACTTGGGATACCCGTAGTAGTCGACCCCGCCCTTGCGGGCGATCTCGGTCGTGACCGGAAGCTGCCAGACATATGCGGTAAAGTATCTCCTCGCCATCATGGAGAGGACAGTGAGGCCGGGAATGCCCTTTTTTCCGAAGGTGATGGGGAAGGAGATCGAGAACTCGTTGTAGGGATCGATGTCGGTCCTGCGGTATTCGAACGCGGTGAAGGCGACCAGCGCCTTGCCGGGGACGACCTCGACCGGATGCATGGCCGATACGGGAAGGTGGCGGCGGACCATATCCGTGGATGCGGTGTAGATGGCCGTCATGGCCGTATTGTCATAGTAGAAGCAGGGAAGCTTGCCGACTCTGTCGAACCCTTCTACATTGAACTCCATCTGAATGATGCCCTTGAAAAAATCTCCTCTGCTCATGGACCCTCCTTCTCACTGTGTTGTGGAGATCGATAGGAACTTCGATCAATGAATGATAATAATATAACAGGCGTTTTAGCATAAATCAAATAATTTTAATTGCCATAGCCGCGGATGCGGGAATCGGGGGGACCTCGAACTTCGAGGGATGCAACTATTGGTGTTGGGTGTTTAATGAGGTGGGAATCTATCGAGATAGTCCTGGCTGGACTCGGGGGAAGTGTGAGGGAAATAGTCCCTTGTTTCTGCCAGAGGAAGCATCCCGCCCGGCAAGTGGGCGGGATGGTTATTTAGCGGGGGAGGGAAGGGTAGCCTTGCGGGAAGAGCGGGAGGCGAAGCGGACCGCGATGCCTGCAAAGGCGATCGATCCTGTGGCTATGAATATAAGCGTCATGCTTTAGCCCTCCTTTCGAGGATGACCTCCTCGATGAATCCCTTGAAGCCCAAGACAATGCCGACAATGAGCAGCAGGAGGGTGAAGTTGGGGGCCATGCCGGTGAGCCTGTCGAGCCATAAGCCTGCATAGAGGCCCAGGAAGGTCATGATGACGAGCACGAGGCTGTAGGCGCTTATCCTCGAGAGCCTGTTGGCCAGAGCCCGTGGGATCTTTTCCCGTTTCTTCTTCTGAGTCTCTTTCATGACCGTACCTCCTTTATTCTCCTTTTGCCTTCTGCTGCCTGGTCGTTCTCTTTTAGAAGAGGCTCATGAGGAGCTCTCTGGCAGGGGCGGTATTGATGCCCACCAGGACGACCATGAGGACGAACACGGCAGTAGCCTCAGCAGGGGTGAGACCCAAGACCTTGTAGGTGAACCTGATGCCGATACCTGTCATGAACAAGCAGCCGATAGCGATCCAGAGAGTCAACATTGTTTTCTACCTCCTTTAGCTTTTCAATTAACTTCTGCTGTAGGTATATCAATGAGCGTGCCAGAGTGTGCATCTTCATAACCCATTGAAAACAGGAGGGGAAGATAAAGACTCATTTCATGGATAGTGACAAATTGGCACAGGGATCATTCTTCTACACTTCTACCCGTGCCAATATGGCAAAAGGGAATCTTGTGGTGCATCTTCATGATGACAGTTTGACAGGGAGGATCTACAGGAAGCTCGAGATCCGCTGGATTCCCGCCTTCGCGGGAATGACAAAGATTAACTGACAGAGCAAAGAGAAAGATTCCCTCACAGGGAGAGTACGCACCGGAGTTGAATGGCCGGGGGGTCTGGAGTGGACATTGCAGACCTTTTTGCTTATGCAGCCAGGCGAATCCTGAAGGGCGCTTAGCCCCGTACTGTCTGAGCGCAGCGAAGCGGAGCGAGTTTACGGGGCTGCCCTTAAAGAGCAAGCCTTGGCTGTATCAAAAAGGTCTGCCTGGCCACGGAAGACCCCCCGGCCCTCCAACTCTCTCTCCGGAGCAAGTTTTCCCAGATAATTATTCTTTGGAAGGGATGAGCCGCAGGCAGTCGAATCCTATTGGACAGAGGAGGGAAGGATGTTCACCCCCATCTCTTCGTAAGCCAGAAGCCTCGAGTGGAAGCTGTTCTTGAGGATGCCGTTCTCGTCCACGTAGTCATAGATCACTGCCTCATCCTTGCCTTCGGATACCCGCAGGATCCTTCCGATGTACTGCTTCACCCTGCCGGTGAACTTGATGGGTGTGGCCAGGAAGATCGAGGTGAGGGCCTTCAAGTCGAATCCCTCGCCGATGAGCTGGGCGGTTGCCACGAGGATATGGTCTTTCGTGCCGTTCAGATGTTCGACGAGCTCGGAACGCTTCGTGGTCGGCATGGCGCCGGTGAGGAGCGAGACGCTCCGGCCTCTCGATGAGATCATCCGGTAGAGCTCTTCGCAGTGGGCCACCCTGTCGGAGATCACGAGGGCGATCCCGTTCCTGCCTTCACCGGTGTGCTCGAGCACGTCGTTCGCGATCAGGGCATTCCTTTTCTTGTCCGCTATGAGCGCGGAGATCATGGACTGGTACTCGTCGGAATCGAAGTAATAGGCGCACTTCGTCGGCCTCACCTTGAGCGTGGCCCTCATGATCCTCTGCATCTCCTGGAGCTGCCTGGGCATGATCCTGTGGAGGCGGTCGCCGAGGTAGAAGTAGATGATCCTCGTGAGCTTGTCGCGGCGGTATGGGGTTGCAGAAAGCCCGAGCATGAAGGCCGGGTCGAGCGTGCCCACTGCCTCGGTGAAGGTCTTGGCCGGGATGTGGTGGCACTCGTCCACGACGAGATGCCCGATCGTGGGTCTGACCTCGTCGATGACCTTGAAGAGAGAGTTGATGATCCCGATGGTGAGCTTTTTTCCGACCTGCTTGCGGCCGTCGCCGATGAGGCCGATCTCGTCTTCGGAGATATCGAGGAACTCGGTCGACCGTTTGAGCCACTGGTACATGAGCTCCTTGGTGTGGACGATTATGAGGGCGGGCTGCTTCCTCCGGGCGATGATAGCGAGAGCCATGACCGTCTTCCCGGAGCCGGGCGGAGCCTCGAGCACCCCGAACCTGCGGGCGGTGAGATCCCTTACTGCCTGGACCTGGTAGGGATGGAGCGTTGCCCTGAATTCGAAATGCACGGGATCGAGCAGCCTCGTTCGATCGATGATCATGTAAGGAGAGGGTGATATCCTCTGCAGGAGGTGGTTGATATAGCCCCTGGGAAGGATGAGGACCCCGCTCTCACGCTCGAAATAGGTCAGCAGCTCGGGTTGAAAATTCCGCCTCCTGCCCCGCTTGTACTTCTCGACCTGCTCCCATCTCGGGTTGGTGAGGGTGAGATCCGCCTCGATCCGCCTGATGACATCGGGTGAGAGGTCTGCTTCGAGCACCCTGATGGCGTTGTCCATGTGAATCGTTGTTTCCATTACCGGTGCAATGGTGTCTTACAAGGCGTCTTTCAGATCATTCATGAGGCCTGCCGCCTCGTCCCTGCTCAGCTCGATCCTCGCCTTGCCGCCGCCCGGGTGGGCGACCGTGAGGGTGACCCCCGAGCCGCTCCTCTCCACAGACCACTTCCTGCCCTGCTGCATCCTCACCTGAGGAGAGAGCCAGTCATCGGCCGTGAACTCGGCGATCTGAATGAGCACGCCGAAGGCGTCTCGCGGATGGATGAAGAGCTCCTTCCAGATCGGGCCGTAGTCCTTGAATCCGAAGTAGGGGATGCGGTTCTCTTCGAGGGTCTTCTTCGCTGCGCGGATATCCGGGGTCTGCATAGTGACGTGGTGGATTCCTCCCTCTCTGTCTTTCAGGAACCCGTCGAGGAAGCTCCCGCCGCCCGTCGGGGTGAGGAGCTCGAACCTGCTCAGGTCGCCGATGGAGGTAATCTGCCAGAGATACTTCATGTTCGGGTCGTCCGCACAGGCACCCGGAACGGCGCCGAGGAGGGTGGTGAAGAACTGCAGGGCCTTCTCATAATCCCTGACTGCAAGAGCGACATGATCTATTCGCGATATCATTGAAATACCCTTCAATCCTTTATATCATGTTTTCGTATAGAAAGATCCCTTGTTCGTCAATCGGTTTATTCGCAGCAGGATGAATGGACTTCCGTGGCCGGGATCGACGAGAGTGCCTTTTGCTTTTCCCGCTGCCTCGTCAATTTCACTGGGTGACGATATTCCTCAAGTCCCTGCCGTGATGCGTGAAATCAACGGCGATGGCGTCCTTCGTCCTCCTCACCACGCGGCCTCGGGCAATGAGGTATTCTCCGGGGATCTGCCCGGACAGGCTGGCGCTGACATATCTGCCTTTCGAGCAGGGCCTGCGGGTCATGAGGAGCATGCCGCTTTCGCTGATGTCGGTGACTCTGCCTTCTGTTTCCTTCTCGTCACCCTGTGCCTTGTAGACCACTTCGATGTCGATGGGGCGGCGCTTCGATCTCCTCCTCTCGGAGATGCTCTGAAGCGTCCTGATCGACTCGATCTCCTCCTTAAGAGCATTGATTACCGGGGTATAAGAGAAGTTGAGCTCACGCTGCACCCTGCTGCCGTCTGCCATGAGGCCGTTCCAGTCGGTGAGGAGATATTCCGGTGACACCCCGGGTATTCCCTTCGTCCGTGAAATACCTGCCATCCGGACATTGGCCCTGGCCATGAGCATGGCCACCCAGTCGGGCATGACGACTCCCGAAGGTCGCCTGCCCGTGATTTCCCCGATGGCCACCAGGAGGCGTCTCGTGGAAATGCGCTCGTTCGCGATGAAGAATTTCCTGCCGATGGTGTCTTTTCTGCCGAGGATCTCCGATACAGCCTCGGCGACATCCTGCACGCAGGTATACGTGTGGGCCGAATTGAGAGTGGACCGGGACACCTGGATATTGTCCATGAGCCTTCTGATCGGCGAGAAGTGTCTGCCGGTCCTCCCCTGACCGAGGACAATGCCGGGACAGCACACCGTAAGGGGGAGGCCCTTTTTGCTGAACAGGCCCCAGGCGATCCGCTCGCCTTCATATTTGGTTCTGGCGTATTCGCTGAATCTTTCGGGCCCGACCGGACATTCTTCATCGAACGGGATCTTTGCCGGTTTTCCGTAGACATGGAGGGTGCTCATGTGGATCACCCTCGAAACGCCGACCTTGAGCGCGCACTCCATGACGGTGCGCGTGCCGTTTACATTGACGTCTGCATAGGCTTTCCTGTCCGGCTCCCGGAAGGAGGTTGCACCGGCCAGGTGAATGAGGGCATCGCATCCGGACATGCCGGGCAGCAGGCTTCTGGGATCCCTCACATCACCCCAGGCGAGGCCGACCCCGAGCTTCTCGAGCTCCTGGATTTGGCTGGTCTTCCTCACGAGGCACGTAAGGCGGTGCCCCTGCCTGACCAGATTTCCGGCAACGTGCCTCCCGATAAAACCGGTTGCCCCGGTTATGAATATATCCATGCAGTCTCCCCCCTTTCTTCGCATATAGATCGACACCAGCTGCAGACGATCGTGCTGCGCTGCAGATTTTACCCTTGTTCCAAACGGATGCCGATCGCGATACTTGCAATGAAGCCGTCAGCAAAGACAGTTCCTCCCGGAAAGCAGACGCGCCGGGAGAGGAAGCAGATATTCATCAACCAAAATACTGCAAGATGTTGCAGCCCTTAATCTATCACAATTAAAGCTCGATGTACAACCCGTCTTGTGCGCATTCGAATTCTATGGAGCCGCACCTTTCGAGCATGGATTCTCCCAGATGGGTGAGGATTATCCTTCGGCAGCCGAGCTCGTGCCGGTGTTCGAGGAGGGTGAGGAGATCGAGATGGTTTCCGGCTTCCCTCCTGTATTCAAAGGTCTCGCAGATGAAGAGGTCGGCCCCTTCGGAGACCTTCGGGAGAAAGTCGTTCCACTCTGTGTCACCAGAGTAGGCTATCACCCTGCCGGAGCATTCGATGCGCAGCGACAGGGGATTCGACATGGCCGAGTGTGCCGCCGGGTATGCGGTG
>JAKPPU010000069.1 GCA_029547185.1 Deltaproteobacteria bacterium
AAAAGCGCGACCCAGGGCAGGAGCCTCCTCTGGTGGGTATAACAAAGCCCTTGCGAAAACCTCCTGATCCCCCAGCGAGAGGCGAATGATGCTCGTATCCTCAAGAGCGTCGCGAATGGCATCCTGCAGCGCGGTGATCACAAAGTCCGTGACGGTTCTGCCTTGGGTCGATGCAACGTGCCTCAGGGCCGCATACAGCCCTTGGTCTATTCTTGCCTCCAGACGGGCGGTTTTTTGGAGGGTCTTGTTTTCCATAGTCTCCAACTCCTTTCAAACAAATTATACGGCAATATGCCGTATAATTCAATAGACGGCTCTGAACAAGGCGGAACAACCACTCGCCACCGGGGAAGATTGGACAAACCTCGCCCCTGTCGTATAATATTCGTGAAACGTTGCGCCCCTTTAGAGAGGCTGCGCAGGCTAGGAGGCTGGAGATCATCGCACGAAAGAGGACGGAGAAAGCACGGGACAAAACCGAGGCTCTGAACGTAGCTCAGGTCAAAGAGACGCCACCTCACTTTGAGAGCGGGAGCGTGACAGGTGGTACAAGCTCGTCGGAGACAACTTCGGGGGCTTCCGCGAGCGGCGGTGCACCAACGCTGACAGACGACGACGACCGAGCCGACGGCGACTCCATGTGGAAGACCCTGATGCAGCTCAACTTCGACGAGATGCTCGAGTCCATTCTTCCCGAGCTGGCCGCCCTGGTCGACCGCAGGCGCAAGACGGAGTTCCTCGACAAGGAGATGAAGGACCTCCAGGCGTTCATGGGCGCGGGCTGGTAGGCACCCGACCTTCTCGCCAAGGTCCCGGTCAAGGGAGGGCGCGACATCTGGCTCGCACTCCACGTCGAGGTTCAGAGCAAGGGCGGAGGCGACTTCTCCGAGCGCATGTTCTACTACCACTCCATGATCCGCTTCAAGTACCTAAAGCGCAAGGAGTACGAGGAGGGGAACGACTCGGCCGGGGATGGGGAACGGAAGACCTCGAGGGCTCGCAGGGGTGTTGTTGACGTAGTGTCTC
>JAKPPU010000106.1 GCA_029547185.1 Deltaproteobacteria bacterium
ATCTCCTCAGGACAAAGGAGCTTGTCCGATGACAGGATTCGATCTCAACGCACGGTTCGGGCCGGCAGGTTCACAGCCGGAAGCGATCAGGGAACTTGTCTCCGGCCTCGGACAAAACGAACGGTTCCAGACCCTCCTTGGCGTGACTGGTTCCGGCAAGACCTTCACCATGGCGAACGTGATCAGCGAGGCTGAGCGGCCGGCACTGGTGATCGCACACAACAAGACCCTGGCAGCCCAGCTCTGGAACGAGTTCAGGGAGTTCTTCCCGAAGAACCGGGTGGAATACTTCGTCTCGTACTATGACTATTACCAGCCGGAGTCCTACCTGCCGGCAAAAGACCAATACATAGAGAAGGACGCCCAGATCAACCCGAAGATCGAGATGATGCGCCTCTCCGCAACGGCATCGATCCTCTCGAGGAGGGACGTGATCGTGGTCGCCTCAGTCTCCTGCATCTACGGGCTCGGCCGTCCCGAGCACTACCGGAACATGGGGTTCGAACTGAAGGTGGGGGACACCATCTCCAGGAGAGAGATCATCGGGCACCTCGTCGCCAGCCTCTACGAACGAAACGAGATCGAGCTGATGCCCGGCAGGTTCCGGGTGAAAGGGGACACGATCGACCTGATCCCCGGGTATTTCAACAACATCATCCGGATCGAGCTCTTCGGTGACCAGGTCGATCGGATCGCCGAGATCGACAGGAATTCAGGGGAGATAAGAGAGAAGATGAATTACTTTTATGTCTTCCCTGCGCGGCACTACGTTATCCCCCAGGAGCTCCAGAAGCAGGCACTCCGGTCGATCCAGCAGGAGCTGGAGGAGCGCCTCCCGGAACTCGGGATGATCGAGGCCCACCGGCTCTCCCAGCGGACCATGTACGACATCGAGATGATCGAGGAGACGGGGAGCTGCAAGGGGATCGAGAACTACTCCCGCCATTTTGATTTCCGGAAACCGGGGGAGAAACCGTACTGCCTGCTGGATTACTTCCCTCCCGACTTCCTCCTCTTCATCGATGAGAGCCACCAGACCATCCCCCAGCTCAACGGAATGTACCGGGGGGACCGATCACGGAAGCAGGCCCTCGTGGACTACGGGTTCCGGCTGCCGAGCGCGTTTGACAACCGCCCCCTGATGTTCAAAGAATTTGAACACTACATGAAGAACGTGATCTTCGTCTCGGCAACCCCCGGCCCCTACGAGCTTACCCACTCGGGGCAGATCGTTGAGCAGATCATCCGTCCGACCGGCCTCGTAGACCCGATAGTGGAGGTAAGGACCACCGCTGGGCAGACCGAGAACGTGATGGGGGAGATCCGGGAGACCATTGCCAGGGGTGACCGGGTCCTCCTCACGACCCTCACCAAGCGGCTGGCTGAGGAACTGACCGAGTACCTTGCCGGCAGGGGAATCCGGACGCGGTACCTCCACTCCGAGATCGATACCCTCCAGCGCACCGAGATCATCAGGGAACTCCGTCTCGGAAGGTTTGACGTACTTGTCGGGATAAACCTCCTGCGGGAAGGGCTTGACATTCCCGAGGTCGGCTTCATCGGGATCCTTGACGCCGACAAGGAAGGATTCCTCCGGGATGCCCGAAGCCTCATCCAGATCATCGGGAGGGCGGCGAGGAACGTCAACTCCCGGGTCGTGCTCTACGCCGATTCCCTGACAGACTCGATCAAGGCAGCGGTGAGCGAGACCGAACGGAGACGAACACTCCAGATGGAATATAACCGGATCCATCAGATCAGCCCGGTGACCATTAAAAAACCGGTCCCTGAAAAGGAAGTGGACCTGAAGGACACCCGGCATATCCCGAAGAGCGATATCCCGAACCTGATCATCGAGCTCGAAGCCCGGATGAACAGGGCCGCAGAGAACCTCGAGTTTGAAGAGGCGATACGGCTCCGCGACCGGATCCGCGACCTTCGGGAGCGGGAAGGAAGGTAGGTGTACCGAAAAAGGAGAGGAGGGAGCGTGAGAATTCTGCCGGGAGACAGCCGGTCAGATCCAGCAACTGCTCCTGGCTTTTCAAAATAAAAAAGGGTATAGTGGCATTTCATCCACCAATTTTTTCATCCTTCAAAGTGTTTCATGTCATTTTAAAACGCTCCTGGGGGTTGCGCCTTCGGCTAACCCCCGCCGCTATGGCGTCCCCCACGATGCGATAGGACGATATCGAGC
>JAKPPU010000108.1 GCA_029547185.1 Deltaproteobacteria bacterium
CGGTTTCGTGAGGTAGATTTGTTATCATGTTTCAATCCACGCCCCTGCGCGAGGGGCGACCGGTAAAGGGTACAGATGGATTGCTGTAATGAGCGTTTCAATCCACGCCCCTGCGCGAGGGGCGACACGCTGCTCGGCAGAGAGAGACCAAAGCAAGAGTCGTTTCAATCCACGCCCCTGCGCGAGGGGCGACGCCGTTGATCGTTTCCTGTACCATGGCAGACCCGTTTCAATCCACGCCCCTGCGCGAGGGGCGACAGCAGCCGGTCAATATCCGCAAGGATCGGGAATGGTTTCAATCCACGCCCCTGCGCGAGGGGCGACGCACTTTGCATGTCAATCGCTCGCCTTGAGTTAGTTTCAATCCACGCCCCTGCGCGAGGGGCGACGCTTGCGGCGATCTTTATCGGGCTGGTGTGTTTTGTTTCAATCCACGCCCCTGCGCGAGGGGCGACTGTTTCTCTCTATCATATTATTTTATCTGGTTATATGCGTTGTATTCCGCGAAGCTGATCTTTTCCGTATCAATCATTATTCTCTTTTCATAGAACGTTTCTTTTTTATCATTAATCTTAATAGGTTGGATGCTACGCGAACATCTCAGAAATAGTTTGTAAGCTCCAGGTCCGCACTCGTTAAACGATCAAGGGGCCTTCCTGGTCTACTGTCGTCTTTGCCCCAATGTGCTCGACCCGCCGCTTCCAATTGGAACCGAGGTAATAAAATCTGAGACTGTCCATCTTCGGGTTTATCTCGTCGATCAAACGCTGTTTCAATACTACCCATTGAGCCGGGTCAAGGATACATTCGAAGACCGAAAACTGGACTCGCTGCCCATAGTCCTGGCATGCCTTAGCGACTCTCCTGAGCCTGGCCGGTCCGCCTCTGTCGGTCACCGAGACATCATAGCTGATCAGTACGAACACTCTCCCTCCCCTGCATCGACGGCTTCCATTCCTTCACTTCCATATGAACGGCGGATACCCATCAATATCTCCCCTGAAATACCGTGCAAGCAAAAGAGCCTGCACATAAAAGAGCATCCCGACCGAGACCTTTTCATCTATAAAGGGATGATATATCTCTTCCTTTTTTCTCTCCTGGTACGATATCAGCACAGTCTTCCTCGTTTCGTCGTTCATGAGGACCGCACCGGAATCCATTTTGTTGAAACCCTTCGCCTGCACCTGCTTGAGATTGATGAGCGAGAGAGCAAGCCTGTCGGCCAGGAAAGGCCTGAATTCCTCCATGATATCGAGAGCCAGGCCGGGCCTTCCGGGCCTGTCCCTATGGAGAAATCCCACTGCCGGGTCCAGCCCCACAGATTCGAGTGAAGATCGAATGTCATGAACAAGCAGTGTGTAGATGAACGAAAGAAGGCAATTCACATTATCCAACGGCGGCCGCCTGTTTCTCTCGGCAAAGACAAAGTCATCCTTCTGCGAAACAATGAGCTGGTCGAACACGCTGAAGTAGATGTGGGCAGCATCACCCTCGAATCCGCGGACGACATCCAGATCATTGTCCTTTTCAAGGGTATCGAGGTACGAAGTCAGCCGTTGGATCGCTTTGCCGATCCTTTCTGCATCCATATGATCTTTATCGCCGTGGTCACGCATGGCCCTCTGGAGCACAGTCCTGCTGTTGGCGATCTTGCCCAGGAGGAACATTCTTGCCATGCCGGCCGAGAAGGCCTGGTCATCGGCAAGGCGATACTGCTGCCTCCGGAGAAGAACGTTTCCCGATACAGGCCCCTGAACACGCGCCAGGAATCTGCCCTGCTCGGTGAGAAAGCTCAGGCCTACGCCGTTTTCCGCGCAGAATCCCATGAGGAACGGGCTGCATGCAACGTTGCCGAAGCAGACAATACCTCCCAGGGTATGTACAGGGAGCCTAAGCTTCACCTCCCTTTCGATGCTGACGACGACGGTCTCGCCTTCTTTGGAGAGGTAAGCTCCTTGACTGGTTACGAAGAGAGTATTGAGGAGCTTTTTCATAGATCATCCAGCATTCGCGAGATATACCCTTTGACGGTCCTCTTCTTCTGCATGGTCCTGGGCAGACAGATTTCGATGAGCGAGCACCGATCGCACCGCTTGGCATATGCAGGAGGCGGCGTCCTGCCTGCTGCCAAGAGCTCATGGGTCTTTGCTGCAATATCTTCCGTTGCGCTGCGCAAAGCATCATCGAATACGACATCAAGCCTGTGCTTCGTCCTGCCGTAAAAGAGAGCACCTTCGTCGATGTGCACACCGAGCATCTCTTCGAGACACAGGGCCTGGGCACAGAGCTGGACCTTATCGGAGTCATCCCGCTTCGGCTTGCCCCGCTTGTATTCCACAGGATATGGTATCCAACCGCCGTCCTCCTGACGATGAAACTCGACCACATCGGCCTTGCCGATAAGCCCGAGCTTCAGAGACCGGAGAGGCACCCCATACTCGATGCGGACATCCCGCCTTGACTCCCGGCGCTCATCGTGCACACGTTCGTGCATGAGTCTGCCTTCTGCCGTGAGCATGCTTTCGCTCCAGACCTGCTCGTTATGGATCAGGGCGCACTGCCGCGGGCAGAAGGCAAAGTGCTGCAGGGCAGAGAGCTGAATCAGGTCATCGATATCGTACATACATCTTCGTTACCTAATTTATTACCTAATTACTTTCTCCTTCCACCTGGCATCTCTCATCACAGCTTCTCAATGAGTTCCACTCCCTCAGGTACTGCATTCATGGCGACAGAAACTTCATAGTCCCCAAATGATCGCGCAGGGCCGTTCGATCCGTCTTTTCTGGATATGCATACTGTGTCGAAGAGCTTTTGCGCGGGGGCATTCCCCAACTCACTCGCATGCTTGAACACGATGAGCTTGCGAGGATTCATTTCTCCTCTGGCGGCAGATCGATCATGGTCGAACATGTTCAGTAATGCATTCCAGAATAGATCAAGATCTTTCTCGGAAAAACCGGTCTGCGCAGCCAGTGGTGCGGAAACAAATCCATGAACACGATACAGGGCATATGGTACGGTGAACTTACGGCCCATGGTCCTGTTGTCGCCTCCCTGCTGATCAGCTTCCCGCTGTGTTGCTACTGCCATACGCGTAATGCTGTGCTCTGCAGGGACAATCTGCTCTACGCTGCGCGCGAAACCCAGTTGCACGGGTCCGCGGACCTGCCCGCAGCTGAAGTCCTTCAATGACATGACTGCTCCGAATGTCCGTACATCATAAAAGTTCTTACACATCCAATTCCTTGTCTGCTCCGAAACAGATGCATTCTGGGTATTCTCCAAGCCAAGCGCCTTGTACGCCTTTTCCTGCTGATTCGTTAAGACAGCCTTTTCCTTGATGTAAATTTCATAGGGCGGCAACTCTTTCTCAACGAGCATCACATAGTTTCTGACCTTGCGCTTCAGGCATACATCGGTTACGAGACCATGTCCGGTCTCAGGGTCTATCCTGGGGAGATTGCCTGCATCCGGGTCACCGTTGGGATTGCCATCCTTAACATCAAAAAGCAAAACAAACTCGTATCGGTTCTTTATTGCATCCTTCATTCTTCCTGCCCTCCTTCTTTCTTATCACGTTTGGTGAAAAAATCGTTCCGCTGGTGGTAGTAACCGATGGCGAAGCGGCCCTGGTCTTCAAGCGACAAGTGCGCCGGGAACGATGCCACTTCAGCGAGTATCTCCGAGATCTCTTTCTCAAGGTTTACCACGCGGCCCTTGTTCTCAATCTTGGGAAGATGGAAATTCTTCAGTTTCATAAGCCTCGGGAAGACCGTCACCGGGTTGGTGGATGCTGCTCCGTAAAATCTATCTCTAATGGTGGCATTGATGTCCCCCAACGCAGACTGCTGAACCCTCTCCAAAACCGCAAACAGTCTGCCGAGCCTGTATCCGATGTTCATGTTTTCTCTGTCCAAAGACACACCGACCTCCTTTTCTTTCTGAAGATAGAATCGTGCATTTCTCACCAGGATTCCCTTGACGAGCGATGCCCTCGGGTATGTGACATTCTGGATCACCCTGCCATCGGGAGACCTTTTTGACTGCTCTGCCTTGATCCTCCTGAGCACTGCAGGGAGAAGGGATCTCGGGTATGGAGTTCCTTTCAGGATCGATTGCATGAACTCACCCGCAAGATTAGGCTGGATATTGTCGGCCTTTCCGTCCACAGCCATGCAAACCAGAAGACGGAACAGAGATAGATACTCCGGCTCCTTAGGCCCGTGCTCTATCTCAACGTCATGAAAATGATCACATATCTTTTGCTTGAAGTCCTTGACCGTACCCTCATACCAAAATCGTACCGCTATCCTTGCCGCATTGGGCGAGAGGCCGAGCATATAGAATGGTAAATCATCCTCTGGCGGGTATACACCGGTTTTCACCGATGTAATCAGGCTCCTAACCGCTTCGGTATTGTCTCTGCCCGAGTCTTTCCCCGGATCAGCAAAAAGGCTCAAGACCTCCTGCTCGATCGGGTGCTTCTCCTTTGCCCAGAAAACCGTGCTTGCATCACCCACCTGCATCCGCTGCCTCGATCCTTTGGCGAGAAGGGTATTCAAGGCCGTGGTATATGCGAACTGAGTCCTTGAGCCGACCGGTGCATTCAACCCCTGAGCATCCCATTTTCCGAAAGAGCAGAATGCATGCTGATTGAATGATACAATGTTCGCCCCGGATGTTTGGGCTCCCCATACACCCTTTATTGCTGTGTGCAGGATTGACGGGATATCTTTATTCCCTGTTACCATACAGGTCAGCATAACAGCATGCTCACTGCTGGGAGAGGAACTGATCTGACCCATGACATCTTCATCCTGGCATACCAAGTTCTGCTTCAATTCCAAAATGAATGACAGGTTGGCATTGGTTTTCTCGACATCCTGCCATTTAGGGTGAGCATAGATGTCCTTGAAATCATTCTTCTCAAGATATTTTCTTACAGCTTTGATGCCATCATTTTGAAAAGATTTGGGGAATACTTTATTGAATCTTTCAATAAATGCTTTATGCTGTTTTGGAACATTCTCTTCCTGTTTTTTTTGCTTGTTTTTGTCCTTCTTTCCATCAGAGATATACTTACCCAGTACATAAGCAGGAGTATCCCAAAGAAGATTCGCCTTGATGCCGGATGTTTTCTTTTCACCTTGGGGGACGATGAATTTGCGGCCTTTCTTGTTGTCATCATCGCGAGTATCCCGCAGATTCACAAAGTCGCCATCTCGGTCGAGCACGATCAGGAACGGGATCTCTTTTGTCTCGAATCCGATCGGCGCTACCCCAGTCGATTGCTCATTAACAAGTCTCTGATAATAATCAGCGAGCGATTGCAGTATCATGACCTCACCTCCACCTCCCGCAAGTCCAATGATCCTCCCTGCAGCCGGGCGTGAAAGAACTGAGGCATGGGCTCTTCTCCGCTGTAGTCGATGTCATAGAGCATCCAGCCCAGATCTTTATTCAGATCGATGGATCGGACAGGCGGCGCGCTCTGCGCGACGAACTCGAAATGGACGGGGAATTCGCGGCATCCGAAATAAGGCCTGTGAAAGCACTGGCCGTTCTGTGCCCTCCGGATGAACATCTGCTCGAACTTGGTGACTGAATCTTCAGAACCCGCCTTTTCAGTCATCTCGAAATAGGCATGAATCATGTATTCCACATCCCTGAGAAGAAGTCCTGCCCGCTGCTGTCTTGTCTCTTCGACATAGATCCCCAGGGAACCCCTTCCACGTTTCATGGCTGTCTGCGCGGTCTGCGCTGAAATGATGGAGCCTACCTCATTACGCCTGATCGATTCCCACCGTATCGGCTTCAGCACATCGATCTGAAGTATCTGCCACCGTATGGCCGGCTTCCAGAGGATCGCCTCAAGAATCCCTCGTGCGGCCGAAGGTGTCATCACCTCGTAACTGACCCGTTCAACCTTCATCTCCGGGCGGGTGAAGCAGGCATTGTCGCCGTATACCCTTAAACGAAACGGTCCGCTTCTCTCACTCATGGGTCCTCCTTTCATCAAATGATGAGATCGTCGGGATTCAGAAAGCCTTTTTCCGAAGGCTGACAGAACCCGATATCTTTGCGGTAGATTCCTGTTGTTTTCTGTACATAAATTCCCTCAAATCCTCTGAGCTCTGCGATATGGCCTGAGTACTGCATCTCATGGTGGACCTTCTCAGGAAGGTTGACGACATAACGTTGGAGTTTTCTGAGGATCTTTCTAGCGTTCCAAGGGGTTTTCCTGAGCTCTTCGATATATTTCATACTTTCTTCATACTGGACGATCACAGGAAGATAATGTTCATCAATAAGCCGGAACAGTGAGGCTGCTGTCCGGAATGCATATTCGAGGGTTTTATCGGGAGGGAGCAGCTTCAAGATCCCCTTCCTGTCAAGACCCTCATCACCCTTCATCCAATAGAGCTGATCGAAAAACTCCTTGATCGCCTTGGGGGATAGTGGATTATTCGTATGACGGGTAATCACCTCTTGGCCTATGCTGGCAGCCTGCGCGAGATGACCTTTGGGAACCCGGGATGAAGGAATGAATACAACAGTCTTGCCATTATGAGACAACAGGCCCTCTCTGTTGCAGCGTCCGGCAGCTTGGGCAATGGAGTCAAGTCCTGCCAATGCCCTGCATACAACAGGGAAATCGATATCGACCCCTGCTTCTACCAATTGAGTGCTAATGACTCTCGTAGGTAAGCCAGCTATCAATCGTTGCTTGATCTCCCAGATAACCCTTGAGCGGTGCTCGCCGCACATTAGCGCGGATAGATGGATGGTTCCCTCGGGCATGAGGCGGAACAGATCCCTGCAGTCATCTCTCCGGTTCACGATGCATAGGACCATTTCGTGTTGCACGAGCTCTGAGGCGAGTCCTTCCCAGGACACGGGCAAAGGCCATGATCTGTGAAGCTCGATGTCAACCCGTTTTAATTTGTCATACAGGTTGATAGTGTCTTCCATTATTTCATGGATTGATTCAAATCCTTCTTTGAACTCGAAATCGAAGCTTTTGCGAACACCCAGGTCCGGCTGCGTCGCGGTACAAAGTACAGGTGTCACACCATAGTGGAGATACAGTTCCTTAATAGCGAAGACAACCGGCCTGAGATAGTCGGGAGGAAGGCATTGAGCTTCATCGAATATGACAACGCTCCCGGCTATATTGTGCAGCTTCCTGCATCGGCTGGAACGGTTCGAGTACAGCGACTCGAAGAACTGAACTGCGGTTGTTACGATAATCGGCGCATCCCAGTTTTCTGCAGCCAGCCGGCTTTTCAATGAGTCTTTCCCGTCCCCATCATCCCTCAGGTTGGAATGGTGCTCGATGACCGCATCCTCAAAACCGGGTATAGCGCGGAAGACATCGGCAGTCTGCTCGATGATGCTTGTGTAGGGAATCACGTAAATGATCCTGTTCTTGGTGTACTTGACTGCATGGCGCAGAGCAAACGCCATCGAAGACAGCGTCTTGCCTCCGCCCGTCGGGACAGTAAGAGAAAAGATCCTTGGGGGTTGTTCGGCTGCTTTCAGGCATTGTTCCAAGATGTCTTTTCGTATCTTGTTTACAGGCGTCTTCTTGGAATATCCAAGAAGACTTTCCATATACCTGTCAAAAGAGCTTTCAAGCTTTTTGAGCTCGGGATACTTCTCTGAACGTATGCAGGACCGGTCTTCTTCCATGAAGCTTTCCGTGTCGAGGTAGTCAGCATCTACCAAGCATGAATAAAGCATCCGTATCCAGAAAGATGCATCTCCGCTGATGAGCTCTTTCGGAGGCTCGATGCTTAAGATATAATCTGGTATGTTTTTCAGGAGCGAAACGACTTCCTCAGACCCGCGCATTCTTTTTTCAAGCGAGGCATTCCCAACGTACTCGCTATGAAAATCAGTGAGACCTGCATGGTGCCCCATGATTAGGAAAGACAAGATTCGAGCATGGCCTTTGGAGAGCTTTTGAGCTGCATACCAGCCGCCTGCGGAAGAATGATTTATCTTTTCCGGCAAGGTTTCTTCAGAGGCTTCAATGGTATTCTTATGGATAAGCATGGATTGAAATTGTTCTGCATACTTTCCGAGGTCATGCCATAATCCGGCAACATAGCCCCACTGTCTGGCCCCGAACGCATCGGCAAAACCACCTGCAAGGCAAGCTGTGTTCTTCAGATGCACCTCAAGCCTCTGCCATCTCTCTATTGACTCTCCTTCTTTTGAATGCGCGTAAAAGGCATTAGCTTTGTTACTCATCGATCATTCCATGAACGCTTTCAAATTGCTCATCTCCACATACGAAGTCAACATTCGATTTCTACCTTTATTTCCATCCCCTGGCAGGAGTTTTTACTAAGATTCTTTTTCCTGATACTGGCCTTTAAGGTTGCACCCTGATCCAGGATATTTGCGATGACCGAGTTGTCTGTCCTGGGAATATACCCAAGCTTCTCGTCATGCCAGTACAGCGCGATTGCCTTTCGATCGTGGGGGTTGTGTGGCTCTCTTTTCAGGATTATCGCATCGCCCGGATGGATCCTGGGCCAGACCTTTTCGCCGCGGTAGTAGCGGAATCCTGCCACGTTGGCCTGAAGGAGCAGGATATTTTTCGGGTCGTACCTCGGGACATCCTGCGAGCCGATTGGTGAGGCCGGGTAAAGAGAGACCAGCGGCAGGCACGTGATGAGCTTCATGAACCTTCTTCTTTCCATACTGCACCTCCTCATGTGCCGCACGGATACTACAGTTACTCCCCCATGGAGTGTCCTATTGAAAAATTATTTCAAAATTATCTCATGATTGCAGCGTCCCCTCCTGGGATTCGCAATGATTGTTATCGCGTATCATCCCCGGGAAACTGTCCGTAGAGCGAAATCATCCTCTCAATCTCTTCCTTGACTTCGTTCCTGAGCGCCTCGGGCGATATCACCTCAACCTGGGAGCCGTACTTGAGGACCTCCCGCTTGATCTCGCGGAAGTCCGCCGCCGGGAAGCTGAGGCTCAAGGAGCCGTCCGGCTCTCTCTTCACTTTCTGCTCCGGGTGCCAGACCTGCTCGGCGATCCAGGGGGCGGCCCCGGGCGAGAAGCGGATGCAGACCTCGTGGGTCTCGGCGCCGCCCAGGATGCCGAAGTTCTTCCTGATATAGTCCTTGATCGAGACCGTGCTCTTGGGGACGGCGATGTCGCGGGACGAGGGCTCGATCTTCCGTATCCGCGAAAGGGTAAAGTCACGAAGCCCGCCCCGGAGGACGCAGAAGGCGATGATGTGCCAGGTGCCCATGTAGGAGAGCAGGTGCAGGGGCAGGATGTCCCTGGCCGTGCTTTCGTCGTTGTGCGGGGAATAATATTCTATGGCGAGCGGCTTCCCGTGAAGCAGCGCATCGAAGATCTGCTGAAAGATTCTGCCGCTGGTCATGGAGTACCCGATGTTCTTGACCGACACCTTTTCGCCGAGCTCTTCGAGGCTGACTGGCACCTCGTGCGTGTAGAGCGACAGGACCTGGCCGAGGAACGACCTGAGCTTCGTCTTCATGCCGCTGTCCGGCACGGTAGAGGCGAGGCGGAACGAGACGAGCAGCGAGGTGAGCTCCTCGGCATTAAGCCACGATGCGGGAAGCTCATAGGTGTCGTCCTCGAAGGCATACCCGCGCTTTGCATGGACATAGACGAGCGGCGCAAAGAGCCTGTCCTGCATGAATTCGATATCGCGCTGGGCCGTCTTCTGGGATATCTCGAAGTGCTCCGCCATGGTGGCAGCATTGGGGTACATGCCCTTCTTCACCTGGCTGTAAAACCACAGGAAACGCTCATAGATCACCTTTGATGCCATACAGGCCTCCTCATGGACAGACCTCCGTCCGTGCGGGTGCGGATGTGTCCGGGATCGTCGAACGAGATACGCATCTCCTCTTTCCCAATCATTCAGTGCATCGGCCTTCACAAGGCTCCGTAAGCGTGCCGATGCCTCGAAGAGCGAAGCCGGCGATTGCCCTCGGGTGGAGCCGTATGCAAGACCTGAATCAATATATGGAACCTGTGCATAGCATTGCTGTCTCGGTGTATCACAGAGATGAATATTCTTTTATTACCATAAGATAGCTAAGATGTCAAAACCATGCATGCATTTTCCCCTGCCCATGCATGCCTTGATTTAAAACCAGGCCACCCTATTATACTTCTACGGTTTTATCTCTGGTAACGCTGTAAGCTCAGGGCCGGTATGAAACCCGGTTTCCGGATGGCCCGACACGCGGATCGCCGGCCATTCGGGACCCGACATCAGGAGGATGAGATGTCAGTTCAGAAATGGGATCTCGAGACCAACGAATACCGGGAGTTTATGGGAGATACGCACGCATGGGAATGCCCGCTGTGCGGGCAGATTCACCACGGAGACACGCGCCCCGATGAATGCGCCGTCTGCCTTGCGCCCGGGCATGCCTTCAAAGAGATCTGGCCGAAGAGATACATCCCCACCGATGAACCTCTCCGGGCAGGCGATGAAAAGGCATTCCCCCGGGAGACGGGAAAGGATGAAGGACAGTGGAACAGGTGTACAAAAAGCTGGAGGTCGTGGGCACATCCAAAACCAGCATAGAGAACGCCATCGCGAATGCCCTCACCCGTGCGTCGAAGACCGTGCGCAACATGCGGTGGTTCGACGTTGTCGAGACGAACGGCTACATCGAGGAAGGAAAGGTCTCCTATTACCAGGTCACCCTGAAAATCGGCTTTGCCCTCGATGACACCGATGCCCTCTAGGCGTGAAGCTACCCCAGTATGTGAATTCTTCCATAATTTATTTGACTAATACTCCCCTCTTGTTATTTACATAGACAAGGGCTTGCCAGCCCCTGGTTCAATAACAAATCTGGAGGAGGATACTATGATATCAGTACGACCGAAGGGAACAGCAATAATCGGGGTTTTCATCGTTTTGCTCTTGTGCGCTTCTGTCGCTTCTGCCGAAAACCGGGCCGGGGCAGTAACGATAAGTCCGTTCGTCGGCAGAATACTTTTCGATCACGACCTCAACTACGACAACGACCTGATCTTCGGACTGGATGCTGCCTACAGCCTCACCAAGGACTTTGATGCAGAGCTTTCCTGGTTCCGCACCAACACGAACATGAATAACGATGCCGGCATAAGAAGAGACGCTTCCGTCGATGTCTACCGCCTCGAGGGTCTCTATCACCTGAGCTCGCTCTTTCCGAACTCGCATCTCGTTCCCTTTGTCGCGGCAGGGCTCGGTATGATGTCCTTCGAGAGGGCACCGTCGGGCAGCGGCCGTGACAACGACCTCGCAGCAGACTACGGGCTCGGCCTCAAATATTTCATAAACCCGGATGTGGCGTTCAGGGCCGATGTCAGACATCTCATCAACTTCAGGGGTGAGGGAGGCAATACCTACAACCAGAACCTGATCTACACGGCCGGCCTTTCGCTCCTTCTTGGCGGCGAGAAAGCGGCTGCTCCGGTCGTAGAGGAGAAGGCAGCCGAGCCCGCCCCGGTGTTTGCCCCGAAAGACAGCGACGGCGACGGCGTTCCGGACAGCCTCGATAAATGCCCCGACACTCCGTCAGGGGTCAGGGTCGACAAAGACGGCTGCCCGCTCGATTCAGACGGCGACGGCGTATTCGACTATCTCGACAAGTGCCCCGATACACCGAAGGGGGCCAAGGTCGACAAGGACGGCTGCCCGCTTGATTCAGACGGCGACGGCGTACCCGACTACCTCGACAAGTGCCCCGACACACCGAAGGGGACCAAGGTGGATGCAAACGGATGCCCCCTGCCGGAAAAGGCCGTGGTGACAGAGCAGGGCACCTACAGCTTCGGGATCGTCTACTTCGACACGAACAAGGCGACCATAAAGCCGAACAGCCGCCCTGTCCTCGACAATGCGGTTGAATACATGGAAAAGAACCCCGGCGTGAAGCTCGAGGTCCAGGGACATACGGACAGCGTCGGTGCCGATGCCTACAACATGAAGCTCTCCGAGGCGCGGGCCGCTGCCGTGAAGAAATACATGACCGACAAGGGCATCGATGCCGACAGGCTCGAGACAAAGGGATTCGGCGAGAGCAGACCGGCCGCTTCCAACGCCACCAAGGAAGGGCGGGCAAAGAACAGAAGGATCGAGTTCAAGCCCTTCTAGCTCCTTGCCGGAATCGTATTTGAAGGAAAAAGACGTCACCCCTTGGAAGGCGGGGGCCAGGATGCACAAGATCTCCTGGATTCCCGCCTTTGCTCATAGGCGTTAACGTAAGAGACGTGAAGAGGCTGCGGGACCGATCAGGGCCCTACAGCCTCTTTTCTGTCAGGACCGTATCCCCTCATCTGAGCATGAGATCGACCCGTGAGCTCTTCACCCCCTGCCTCTGCTCGGGTACGAGAGCTTCCGTGTCGATGAGAAAGATCCTCGACGGCGATATCCCCGTCGAGAGGAGGTATTCCTGGACCCTCTGCGCACGGCTTACGGCCAGAAGCCGCAGGTCGCTGTCCCGAACCTCGATGTGCCCCCTGATGAGCTTTTCCATCTCCTCAGGCGTCAAGGACAACGGGATGCCGATCGCATTCTTCGGCTTCGGGAATTCCTCTGCCTTATACGCCTTTTTCAGATAAAGCGCATATTCCTCGGGGGCGATGGAAACGTCTCTCGCAGAACTCACCTCCTGCCCTTTTTTCACGAGGTCCCTGATCTTCTGTGCCTTGAGCTTTTTCTCGAACAGGTAATCGGCCAGGCCCTGCCTGTCTGCCTGCCGGTCAGTATAGCCGCGGATCTCCAGGTTCAGCGAGGGCTTGTCATCGAGGATCTTCGAGATGGTGTTCAACTTTGCCCTGGCATCCTCCGGCAGGTCGGCCCTTCCATAGGCGAACTCCACGGCGTTCGACTGGGAGGCGCCGGGATACACTGCTTCGAGGAGGAGGAAGGGCGATACCGCGGCCTTTGCCACCAGGTTCTTGATCATCGTGATGATGATTCCCATGACGCTGAACTTGGGATCGTCCGTGCGCCCCTTGACCGGGAGCTTCAGGTCTATCTTTCCGTGCGCATCCTTGAGGAGCGCCACGGCGAACCGGACAGGCAGCTTCGTAGCCTCGGGGCTGTCCACGGAATCGCCGAAGGTGAATTGATCGATGAAAACGTTGTTCTGAGAATCAAGGTTCTTTTGATCGATGAGGTAGGTTAGATCGAGGGAGAGCTTGCCCTTCTCGATGGTGTATCCCACGAATTTGCCTGAATACGGGCTCGCAGGGCTCAGGTCGAGGTCGTTCAATCTGGTGCTGAGATCGATGAAGAAGCTGTCCGCAAAGGGATTGATCCTGCCTTTGACGAGCACGGGGGCGTTGCGGTTGAGAATGCCTGAGAGATTGACCTCGGCCCGGGCATTCCTGTTCGAGGAAAGACCCCGTATGGTCCCCTTCAATCGGGTGAGATCGGCGGAATACCCTTCTCTGATCGACCTGTCCGTGAAACGCAGACGCGCATTGTCCAGCACGACCCGGCTGATTGACACCCGCTCGAAAGTAGATTTTTTCTTCGGTCCGGCCTCTGCTGCAACCCCGGCTTTCGTGTTCTTTTTCCTGACGATCGACGTGAGATTCAGCTTTCCATCAGGGCTTATCAGGACCCTCGAAGAGAAATCCGTGAGACGGATGCTGTCGATATCGATGAATCCGGGGTTGATGCCGATCTTCATGCCGTCGAGGGCAAGTCTCCCGCATCTGACGAAATCGTCTGCGGAATTCTTGTCGAGAGAGATGAAATCGCTCAACTCCACCTTCCCGTCAAAAGACGCCGACAGGGGGCGGCCTTCTCTCTTCTCGACAGCGACGCTGCACTTCGACGATATGCTCCCCCTGGTCACGACGATGCGGAGGCTGTCGGTAAAATACGGCTGAACCCACGCCGGCTCCAAACCCCGTACATCGAGCTTTGCACTGCAGACGAGAGGCTGGATGCCGATCTCGGCAAGACCGGATATGCTGCAGTTCCTGTTGAGGCGGGACGAGATGTCGAGCGAGCCCTTCGAACCCTTCCGGGTCGATATGTTCCGCGCCTTCACGTTCACCTCGTCCAGGGCGAGCCGGACCGGGCTTTCCTTCGACAGATCCGTATATCCGGCGCTGCCGTTCGAGATCGAGATATCGCGGATGTCGAGCGTAACGCCCCCCTCCTCCCCTGCCTTCTGCTTCTTCTTTCCGCCGGTGCTGACCGATGAGAGGTTGAGCTTTCCGGTTTTGTCTTTTTGCACGAAGAGCTCCGGAGACACTATCTCGATCGCGGATATATCGATCGTCTTTTCCATGAGAGACGATGGCGCAAGCCTCAAACGCACCTCCGGAAGGCTCAGCAGCGGCTGCCCTCCGGCATCGTTCACCCTGAAGTCGTGCAGCGCCATATCCCCGTTTACGGTAAGGCTCGGCTTTCTGTCTTTGAACTGGATGTACGATAAGCCGGCTTTCAGATCGACGGTGCCGGAAGACATGCCGAGCTTGAGGTCCGAAGGCAGGTACCCCATGTAGAACGGCAGAGATATCCCCTTGAGATCGATCCCGAGAGAAGTCTCCAGGCTGTCTTTGAAGGGTTTGGTCTTGCCGGCGAGGGTAAAGAGGGTGCCGTTGACCTTTGCAGAGAACCTCGGCTGCACGAAGATGTCCAGGAATTCACCCATGTTCGATATGAAGGGGATCGTCAGGTTGATCTCGGCAACGGTATGGTTTGCCCCTGCCGGGATGTCCCGGAAGCTCACGGAACCGTTCTGAACACTGATATTCCCGATGGAGAACATGAACGGCTTTTTCTGCTCCCCGTCTGATGCCGGTGCTTTCTTCTTCATGAGATCCGAGAAGTTATACGTCTGCTGATCGAGACGCACGATGCCCAGTTCCGGCCTCTTCAAGACGAGCTCCTGCACGACCAGACCCTTCTTGATGACAGACCGTGCCTGGACATTTACATAGAGCTCGCCGAATGAAACGAACGGGGTCCTCTCCTGCCTGTCCCTGACGGTGAACCCCTTAATTCTCATGCTCATCACGAAGGGGTTGACGTCTATATCGTCGATGGCCACCCCACGGCCGAGCGCTGCCGCGAGCTTCTTCTCCAGGGTCGGCCTCAAGCAGGCAGGCAGGATGAAGAATCCGGCTACGGTATAGATGAGAAGGAGAACTACACTGACGAATGCAAGCTTTCTGACCATGATCTGCTCCGCATGTTCATCTTGAACAACCACTCATGTATACTCGATATGCGATCGAGAAACAATGACATACCCAGACCTGCCCTCTCTGGTTTTTCCTCCCCCGACCTCTACTACATAATTCATAAGAGGTCTGTGTGGAAACAAAGGTGAATGAAAAGAGGGCCATCTGCGGGATCTGTCCCGCGGGCTGCTGGGTTGTCGCGGGATATGACGACGAGGGGAGATTGTCCTCGGTCAGGGCCGACGAGACCTCTCTTCTGGGAAACATCTGCGAGCTCGGCAGGCATTCGGTAGAGATCGTCTATTCCGAAAACCGGCTCACCTCACCGCTCAGGAGAAAAGGCCCCAAGGGCAGCTTCGAGTTCGAAAAAATCACCTGGGACGAGGCCTTTACGGAAATAACCGACCGCCTCCGCACGATCAGGTCCGAGTCGGGACCCGAGGCTGCGGCGATCTACACCGGCCGGGGCAGCTTCGAGCTTTCGATGTGCGACATATTCCAGCCCGCGGGCGTTGCCGTGTCGTCGGCGTCGAGCGTGCTCTTCCCCTTCGGATCGCCCAACACCATGGGCGTGGGGGCCCTGTGCTACGTCTCCTATGCCATGATCGCGCCCCACGTCACCATGGGGGGTATGCTCGTCAACATGTTCTCGGACATCGAGAACGCAGACCTCGTCGTCGTCTGGGGCGCAAACCCGGCGACGGACAGCCCTCCGGTCGACCTCGACCGCACGATCAGGGCCAAGGCCCGGGGCGCAGAGGTCGTGGTGATCGACCCGAGGCGCACCCTGACGGCCAAGCGCAGCGATGCGAGGTGGATACCGATCAGGCCGGGCACGGACGGCGCCCTTGCCTTAGGGATCTGCCACGTGCTCATCGCCGAAGAGCTCTATGACGAAGCCTTCGTGCGGGACTGGACTAAAGGGTTCGAGGAATTCAGGCAGTATACCGGGCACTTCAGGCCCGAGGTCGTGTCCTCGATCACCGGTGTCCCCGAGAGCACGATCCACTGGCTCGCGGAGAAGATCGCGACGGCCCGCGGCGCATCGCCCCTCATGTATACCGGGCTCGAGTACAGCGACAGCGGAGTCCAGGCCATCAGGGCCGTGATGGTGCTGTGGGCCCTTGCCGGACAGCTCGATGTGCCCGGAGGCAGATGCTTCACCATGCCTCAAAACGTGTTCCCGATCAATCGAGACGGCCTCATCCCCAACCCGGACATGAGCAGGGCCTTAGGCCGGGGCACCTTCCCGGTCTACAGCGCATACCGCGGGGAATCGCACGCCAACGCCTTCCCGGCATCTGTCCTCGAAGGCGATCCCTACCGGATACGGTCGCTGATCATCCTGGGCGCTTCGATCATCACCTCCTGGCCGCAGCCCGGGGTGTGGCGAGAGGCCCTCAATGCCCTCGACTTCCTCGTGTGCATCGATGTCAATCTCACGGCCGACTGCGCCTATGCCGACATCGTGCTTCCCGCCGCCACCTGGTACGAGATCAGGTCGTACATGCGCTACGGGCCGGTCTTCCGGATCAGGGAGAAGGTGATCGAGCCCGTGGGGCAATCGAGGAATGCGTTCCTCATCCTCGCCGAGCTGGCGGACCGGCTCGGATACGGACACCTGTTCCCGCAGAGCGAAGAGGCGGTCCTCCGCCATGCCCTTGCAGGCTCGCCCTTCACCCTCGAAGAGGTCCTCTCGAACGGCGGAACGGTCCGAGTGAAGACCGCCATGATGGAATACAAAAAATGGGAAAAGGGGCTTCTGCGGACGGACGGGAAACCTGGCTTCGACACGCCGACGGGCAAGTTCGAGATCGCATCGACCGTTCTCGAAGAGCACGGGTACGATCCGCTTCCCGTCTATACCGAGCCCAGGGAAGGCCCGCAGGCCGATCCCGGTCTCGCCCGCGGCTATCCGCTCGTGTTCGTTTCCGGCTCCCGGGTGAGCACCGACTTCCGGAGCCAGTTCCACCATATCCCCGGGCTCGTGAAAGAGCGCTCCGATCCTACGGTCATGATGAACATCCGGGATGCCCGGGCGCGCGGCATCGAGGGCGGGGACGAGGTCATCGTGAGGAGCCCCCGCGGCGAGGTCAGGATGCGGGCCGTCGTGACCGAAGACATCGTGCAGGGCGCGGTCGACGCCGACATGGGAGGGGGCGGCCCTCTCGGGCCCGAGGCCTGGCAGCGCTGCAACATCAACGAGCTGACCGATCTCCGCTACGACCCCATCTCCGGCTTCCCCGTCTACAAGGCACTCCTGTGCGAGGTCGTGAAGGCTTCAACCAGGCAGGCACACAGCCGTCCGCAGGAAAGCCGCCCGACACCCCGAACATTATCATTCCCGCCCCCCTCAACATCATACCCGGCCTCACCTTCACCATTCTCCGCTCCACCTGCGTCTTCCCCGGCTTCCTCTCTGTCATTCCCGCGAAAGCGGGAATCCAGCGGATCTCGTGCCTCTGTGAAGCTCTTCGGATACTACCCGGACAAAAGCAGCGACAAAGCCTCTGCAGCGAAGCGGGAATCCCCCGAACCCGCAGACAGGATCTACCTCGACAACAACGCCACCACAGCCGTTCACCCCGACGTATGCACCACGATGGAGCACGCCGTGCGGCATCTCTTCGGCAACGCCTCGGCCATCCACACAGACGGCAGGGCCGTGAAGGTCGCCATCGAGGATGCCAGGCGCAGGGTCGCCAAGCTCATCGGAAGCACGGCACGGCGCATCGTCTTCACCGGCGGCGGGAGCGAGGCCAACAACCAGGTCATCAAGGGCATAGCCTTCGCCTCCCGGGGCCGGAAGCGCCATATCATAACGACGTCGATCGAGCATCCGTCGGTGCTCATGGCCTGTGAATGGCTGCAGCGCTTCGGGTTCAGGCTGACCTACCTGCCCGTCGACGGGTTCGGCCTGGTCAACCCCGAAGATCTCCGGAAGGCTCTCACGTCGGACACCCTGCTCGTGAGCGTCATGACGGCGAACAACGAGACCGGGACGGTCCAGCCCATTGCCGAGCTTGCCTCCATAGCCCGTGAGAGAGGGGCCCTCTTCCACACCGATGCAGTGCAGGCCGTGGGAAAGATCCCCATCGACGCAGCGTCCCTCGGCGTAGACTTCCTCACCCTGTCCAGCCACAAGTTCCACGGGCCCAAGGGGGTCGGGGCGATCTACATCCGCTACGGAATCGAGATCGACCCCCTCATCCACGGCGGCAGGCAGGAGCACGGCCTCAGGGCAGGCACGGAGAACAGCATCGGGATCATCGGCCTCGGCAGGGCCGCAGAGCTGGCCGAGAGGCGCATTCCCGAGATGAGCACCCGGGTCCGCAGGCTCAGGGACGAACTCGAGCAGGGCATCATGGAGCTGGTCCCCGGTGCGTCGGTCAACGGCCACCCCGAAAACCGGCTGCCCCACACCCTCAACATCTCTCTGCCGGGCATACGCGGCGAATCCATGGTCATTGCGCTCGATGCACGGGGGATCTCCCTGTCTTCAGGGTCGGCATGCCGGTCGGGCTCTCCGAGGCCTTCCCATGCCCTGACCGCCATGGGGCTCAGCAACGAGCAGGCGCACTGCGCGCTGCGCTTCTCTCTCGGTGCGGAGAACACGAAGGAGCAGATTTGCACTGTTCTGTCTGCGATAGAGCAGGTGATCAGCGAATCCATGCACACGGTGCGGTTCGTTTCCTGCCGCTGAAAAGTCTTTTTACTAAGGGGGGCGTATGAATATACCGAATCCCGGATGGGCGTACAGAGACAGTTGGTATCGCAGGAGGATCGACAGCCGCTACTCTTCATGCGATCTGTTCCATCCTGCCGGCCATGGACAGGACCCATGCACGGCAGCAGGCCTTTGCCCCGTATCTATCGAAAAGGTGGAACCGCCTCCTTCCCTGATACCGTATCCCGGGAAGAGGCTCACCCTCATAGACTGTCTCGGCACGCACTTCCGGTCCGACATGGACAGGGAGATCGCATTCGGCCTGTCGCAGAATCATAAGTCCATTCCAAGCAAGTATTTCTACGATGCACGAGGGTCGAGGCTCTTCGATGAGATCTGCACCCTGCCCGAGTACTATCCGACACGCACCGAGCTCGAGATCCTGCATAAGTATGCGGCTTTCATCATGAGCGTCTTCAGGGGCAGGGAGGGCGATCTCATCGAGATCGGCAGCGGCTCCGACCTGAAGGTGAGGAAGCTCCTCGAGGCCGTCCCGCGGCACGGCCTGAGGAAGATCCGCTACGTACCCATGGACATCAGCCATGCAGGCCTGGTGCAGTCGTCGCTGAGCATCCTGCGGGACTTCGAAGGCCTGCGCATCTGCGGGATCATCGGAGACTTCACCTGTCATTTGAGCCGCCTGCCCGGGGGCCGCAAGCTCATCACCTTCTTCGGAGGAACCTTCGGGAACTTCCCCGACCCTCAAGGGATCGAGCTGCTCGAGAACATCTCCAGAATCATGGGTCCTGAGGACCGCCTGCTCATCGGCATCGACATGCTCAAAGACATCGCGATCATGGAGGCGGCCTACAATGACAGCAGAGGAGTGACCGCCCGCTTCAACCTGAACATCCTGAATCATGTCAACCACGGCCTGCAGTCGGACTTCCGGCTTCACGACTTCGAGCACCGGGCATTTTTCAATCCGGACGGGGAGCAGATCGAAATGGAACTCAGGGCACGAAGAGACGTCCGGACGGAGCTGCGCCGGATCCATATGCACGTTCACGTTGCAAAGGGCGAGGCGATCCACACCGAGATCAGCAGAAAGTTCAGCAGGGAAAAGGCAGAGGGGCTGTTCCGGAGCGCCGGGCTGTCCCCGGCTGAGTGGTACACCGATCCCCGGGGATGGTTCTCTCTCGTGTGCCTCAAGGCGAATCACAGTTCGTAAAAACGGCAGCCGGGATTATCTCAGGTACGTGCAGGCCCCGATGAAGCGTTCGCTGAAATAGGTGCGGGAGAGCGAATCGGTGCAGATGGTCTTGCCCGTGCCCGGTGCATGGATGAACCGGCCCTCTCCGATATAGATCCCCACATGGCTCACCCGTCCGTCTCCGTTCGTCGAGAAGAATACGAGGTCTCCCTTCTGCAGATCGCCTTTGTCCACGGGAATCCCGTACTGAAACTGCTCTTCGGACGTGCGAGGCACATTCAGGCCGTTGAGCTGGTAGACGGCCATGACGAGCCCGCTGCAATCGACCGGGCCGCCTATCGTACAGCTTCCCCACTGGTAGGGCAGACCGATGAAAGTCCGGGCCGTGCTCACGATGCCGTCTCTGATCTCATAGCCTCCGAGGGCTGTCACGCCGTCTCCGGCAATGGGGTAATCGCTCGGCATTACGATGTAGAACCCGGAGATGACGCCCTGTTGCTGGAGGCGCTCCGCCTCGATCGAGGCCTTGGCCATCGAGGCGTAGTTCCCGAAGCGCACCTTGTACAGCCCGGACTTGTGGGCGAAGTAGAAGGCATTGAGCCCCTGTCCCTCGAGGCTTTTCGTGAGCCTTATGGCGTTTTCCACCTTGGAGAATGCGCCCACCTGGATGGAAAACCCCATCCTCTTGACGGTCGGCGCCGTCTTGTGCGGCTGATATCCGTACTTGCCGTGGTAGGGCTGCACGGTCTTCCACTGGGCGCAGCCCGGAAGGAGAATGGACAGGATGAGTATGACCAGCCAAAAAGGAATTCTCAAAGACGCCCTCGTGCTCCTCATTCCTTCCCCTCGTGGGTATCAGGAATATCGTAAAGAACCTGACATCAAAATGTATCGGAAAACCTCTAACAGGTCATGAATCTTTTGTCCATCCCGGAGGGCGGCGATTTCGCTCATGCATGGCCTTGTGCAAGATCTTTCCTATCGCGGCCTTCGGAAGTGCCTCGCTGAACTCCGCGAGCTCGGACACCCTGTATGCGGCGGGCTCGGCCTTGCCGAACTCGATGAGATCATCTTCCATGGCGGTCCGGCACGGCTTGAGTACGGCGAATGCCTTGACCATCCCGCCGCGGCGCTTGTCCGGGGCACCCACCGGGCAGGCTTTTTGTTTCTTGATGCAGAAAATCAATTTCCGGCTTGATTATACACCGGCATGCATGTATACAGGAAGTACTGATTCATCACCTTTGAAACACACTCCCCTTTTTAATGTCGAATGCATCTTGCGTGGCTTAATGACTTTGTATCGGGAAGAAGGACAGCGTATTATGCAGTCGTGTGTTCAAAGCGATGCAATGAAGCTTGTTGTAAACGAGGCGGTCGAGATCCTTGAAAGCCTGGATTCGGGAATAATCAGGCTCGATCCGTCGTGCAGGGTCACCTACATGAACCCCTCTGCTGAGAGACTCTTGGGAAGGCTCTGCCGGGAGATTGCAGGGAAGACTGTCTGGGATGTCATGCCCAATCCTGTCGTGCGGATGCTCTCCGAGGAGCTGTGCCGCGCATTCAAGCAGAAGACCGCGGTGAGCTTCGTCGAGAATTTCCCGGAGCCCGTGAACCTCCGCGTTCAATTCCGATGTCTGCCCTGCGGAGAAGGCGTCACCATGATTCTCAACGAGGCCCCTCCGGGAGCGAATACGGGCAGCGGCCTCTCCGACCGCAGGCATATCCCTGACCGGCAGACCATCCACGGCCACAAGATGAACTCGATGCTGCCGCTCGCCTGCGGGGTGGTGCACGATCTGAAGAACATCCTCACGCCCATCATCCTGAACACCGAGCTCGCCATGGAGCATCTGAGCTATGAGGACCCGGCCAGGGTCATCCTCGATGACGTGCTCGGTGCGGCCAGGCTCGGCGCGGACCTCGTGAAGCAGATCGTCAGCCTCAGCAGGCACGATGCACATGAGAAGGCGCCGGTGAACCTGCTCCCCATCGTCAAGGAGACCCTCGTATTCCTGCGGGCCTCTCTCCCTTCCACCATCGATATCCGCCACAGGCTCAAAGAGGACCACGCCATGGTGATGGCGGACGCCACCCAGATCAAGCAGGTGCTGATGAACCTGGCCGGCAATGCCGCCCATGCCATGAGAGAGCACGGGGGGCTCCTCGAGGTGTGCCTCTCGAGCGTCGGACTGTGCGAGGAGGCTGCGGGGAAAATCTCCCCCGGCCTGTCTGCCGGGCCTTATGTCCGGATCGAGATACGCGATACGGGCCACGGTATGGACGGGGAAACTAAAACGCGCATCTTCGATCCCTTTTTCACCACCAAAAGCCAGGGAGAGGGAACGGGCCTGGGTCTCTCCGTAGTCCACGGGATCATCGAAGACCATACCGGCGCTGTCACCGTGGAAAGCGAGCCGGGCCGGGGCTCTACCTTTACCGTGCTCCTGCCGAGGATACGGCGGGCATCCCTGCCTCGCGAAGCTTCTTCAGATCACAGACGCGGGGAAAAGGAGCGGATACTCCTCATCATGGCCGAGCACGCCATCCTTGCAGACAAGCAGCAGGCATTGAGCAGCCTGGGCTACAGGCTCACCACTATGCATCATCCTATAGAGGCCCTCGATCTTTTCCGATCATGTCCCGAGGATTACGACCTCATCATCACCGAACATGAACTGAGACCCATGTCGGGCCTCCTGCTCATCCGGGAAATCCGGCTCATCAGGCCGGACATTCCGATCATCCTCTGCAGTGCTGCCCGTCATCTGCAAAGCACGGCAAGGGCTGAATCTCTCGGCATCCACGGGCACCTCTTCGCTCCCATCCACACGAACGAGCTCATCGCCAACATCAAGAGCCTCTTCGGCAAGAAGCTGCTTTAACACCTCGCCGGCACCGACCCCTGAGTCGTGTCCCTGTCATTCCGCTTTCTCTTCTGTCACACCGCTTTCTTTCCTGCCATCCCCGGCTTATCCGCTGTCATATCATGCATCAAGCTTTTCAAATCAGTGCTGATCTCTTACGTTAACGCCCATGCGCTTATGCAGGAATTGCACGGGAGGAGCCACTTCGCCTGCCTGGCGGCGGTTTTACCCCTTGCGGTTACCGGAAGCTCAATGTAACAATACGGGCTGACGACGCAGCGCCTGGTGTCGGATACTCCTGAGAATTGCGGAGGCATCAGTGGTTAATAACACTTTCATCATTACACCCAGCTACCTGATGAAAAAAAAGCGCGACCACGCGCAGGGGGCCCGGACGCTCTCGCAGCTGGGGCTGACGGTCCTGAACCCGGAGTTCCCCACCACACTGCCCTCCCCCGAAGAGAAGGCGGAGCAGATACACCGCGCGTTCAGCGATCCGGACATCGACCTGATCCTGGCGCAGCGCGGCGGCTACAGCGCGATGAAGTCGCTCCCCTTCATCGACTTCGGCCTGATCAGGAGCCATCCGAAGGCGATCGCCGGGTTCAGCGACCTGTGCGCGCTCCTGAATCCGATCTATGAGCGGACGGGCCTGGTCACCCTGCACGCGCCCATGGTGATCAACCTGGACAAGCCGAGCGCGTTCACGGTGAAGTCGTTCCTGAACGCCCTGAGCGGATTCCCGGAAAAGGACCTGTTCAAAGGGGTGCCGGTTACGGTCTACCATCCCGGCGCGGCGGCCGGTGTTCTCAAGGGAGGGAACCTGATCACGATCACCGCCCTGATCGACACGGACTGGGAGATCGATACGACAGGTGCGATCCTGTTCCTCGAGGACGTGGACGAAAAGCTGCACGAGGTCGACCGCTCCCTGACCCAGTGGATCCTCGCCGGCAAATTCAGAGGAGTTCAGGGGCTGATCCTCGGCGACTTCCGGGGGATCAGGAGCAGGCGGGTCTTTGAGATCCTGGCCTCACAGATGGAGGTGGGTTTCCCGGTCGTCCACACCCCGTATGTCGGCCATGTCAGAAACAAGATCACCCTGCCGATCGGCGCTCAAGTGGAGCTGAACACGGAGAGCAGACAGCTCCTGATTCGGGAAATCAATGTTCCTTAGGAGGCATGGATGAACTGGGTATGGCTGATCCTCCTCTCGGTCAGCGTGGTCTTCGCCATAGCCACCGGGAACCTCGAGGCCTTCACGAAATCGATCTTCGACGGGGCCAAGGCGGCGGTCGAGATCTCCCTTTTCCTGCTGGGCATCGTGTCGGTCTGGATGGGGATAACGAAGATCCTCGAGGATTCCGGGCTGATCCACAGGATCGCCCACCTCTTCAGGCCTGTCATCTCGCGCCTCTTCCGCGGCATCCCGGGCGACCACCCCGCCATCTCGGCGATCACGCTCAATGTGCTGGCGAACCTGTTCGGGCTCGGCAACGCGGCGACCCCTCTGGGGATCAAGGCGATGCAGGAGCTTGATACCCTGAATCCGGACAAGGAGAAGATCACCTTCGAGATGATGATCTTCATCGTGATCAACACGGCCAGCATCCAGCTGATCCCGTTCACGGTGATCGGGATCCTGGCAACCTTCGGTGCCGCGAACCCGGCTGCTATCGCGCTGCCGACCCTTATCGCCACCGTCGTCTCGGCGTCTGCCGCGCTCCTGGTGCTGTTCGCATTCCGGAGGCTCCTGAAATGATCGAGTACGTCAACTACGTCTCGCTCCTCATCATCCCCCTCTTCATCCTCTTCACGATCCTGTACGGGAGTGCCAGGAAGGTCCGGGTCTACGACTCCTTTGTCGCCGGGGCCAAAGAGGGGCCGAAGATCGTCCTCTCCATCTTTCCCTACCTCCTGGCGATCTTCGTCGCGATCAAGGGCTTCCAGGGCTCCGGCGCGTTCGACTATCTCAAGAGTTGGTTTTATCAGCTCTTTGCCGGGCTCGGCATCCCGATCGAGGTGATCTCCATGGCGATCATGAAGCCGCTCTCCGGCAGCGCCTCCACGGCCCTGTTCACCGACATCGTCAAGAGCGCGGGGCCCGATTCCATGGCCGCGATCATGACCGCCATCATCATGGGGAGCGCGGAGACCACCTTTTACGTGCTGGCGGTCTACCTGGGGGCGGTGAACATCAGGAACAGCCGGTACCTGGTCCCGGTCTGCCTGATCGCCGATCTCATCGGGATCGTCGTGGCGGTTATCGTAGCGAGGGCATTCTTCTGATGTGCAGACTCCTCGGAATCACCAATTTCGATTGCGTGCGACATGCTCCACTCGTCGAGAGGTTCTGCGACCTGGCTTCAAAAGGCGCGGTCATTCCGGGAGACCAGCCTGGGCACCAGGACGGGTGGGGGCTCGCCCTCTACCGGGAGGGAAACCTGGAGGTCTGCAAGAGCGGGGCGAACCTGCTCCATGAGACTGACAGGCTCATGGGAATACTGAAAGCCACGCCGCACTCCCCGGTCCTGATCCTCCACCTGCGGAAGTCCGCGTGGAAGGGCAGCTCATTCGCGCGGCATGCCCACCCGTTTCAATGCGGCAACGTGGCCTTTGCCCATAACGGGACGGTCTACGGGTACGAGCGGCTCCTTCCCGCCATCACCATACCGGGGCTTGAGCCGGACTCTCTCGACACGGAGGTTGTGTTCTACCACGTGATGAGCGGCGCGCAGACCCGTGGCATAAGGGAGGCGTTTCTGGACACGGCCTGCCTGATCAGGCGGGAGTACCGGTACTCGGCCCTGAACGCCCTCTTCAGCGACGGGGGGCGGCTCTTCGCATACCGGGATTTCACAAAAGAGCCGGACTACTATTCCCTCTTCACGGCCCGCGAGAAGGACTCGGTGTACGTCTCGTCGGAGCCGCTTTCCGAAACCCTTGCGTGGACGCTGATGGAGAAGGAGGAGCTTCTGGAGATTCCCGTATGACAGGCCTCCTCGCCAGGGCGCTCCTGGCGCTGGCACTTTCCACAGGCCCGGCTTGAAATTTAAAAGCACAAGGTAGAGAATGCGGGTAATCGAACCCCGACAAACAAGGCTCAGCCTTGCCTTATAAATGGGGCGATCCTCAAATGCTGCTCTTAGGGTTAGTTCTTGAAATTAGTGCGCCAATGGCGTATATATGAGCCATGCTCTTCATTGAAACACCGATCTTTACTTCGGAGATCCAGTCACTATTACCAGATGAGCACTACCGTGATCTCCAAGGTGTTTTAGCAATTCAACCAGATGCTGGAAATGTCATTAAGGGCAGCGGTGGATTAAGAAAGATACGATTCGGTTTAAAGGGTATGGGGAAAAGAGGTGGCCTCAGGATTATTTATTACTGGGACCCGCCCGACACGATCTACATGCTCTTTGCATATAAAAAGAATGAACAGGAAGACTTAACACAATCACAAGTCAAAATATTAAGCAAACTGGTTCAGGAGTATTTAAAATGAAGAAAGACGCTTTTTCCAGACTCGTTGAAAGCATACGGCAAGCAGGAGAAATAAAGAAAGGTACCCGCAAGCCAAATCGTGTAATAGAGCATAAGACACCCGATATAAAAAATATCCGAAAAAAGCTCCGCGTATCGCAAGCTGAATTTGCATTAATGATCGGTGTCAGCACGAGCACACTTCAAAATTGGGAGCAAGGCCGCCGCGAACCTGAGGGACCGGCAAAAGCCTTACTCAAAGTTGCAGAAAAAGATCCTGAAGCTGTCTTCAAGGCGCTCCATACGTAGCTTCTCATACTTATTAATGTACAGCTGTTTGCAGGAGGCGAGCCGGATGAAGAAGATACTGCTGGTGTTTTGGGTCATCACTTTGGTTGGCTGCGCTACGGGTCCTGTTCTCTATCCCAACGCCCACCTGCAGAAGGCAGGCAAAGCGCAGGCCGATAAGGATATCGTGGAGTGCAAAGCCCTGGCGGACGAGTATGTCAGGTCCGATGCCGGGATCGCGGCGGCAAAAGAAACCGCCGTCGGGGCGGCCGGGGGCGCCGTAATCGGGGGCGCAGCAGGTGCCGTGACGCGCAATCTGGGCCGAGGCGTAGGTGTCGGTGCCGCCGTGGGCGGGGCGACCGGTCTGGTGAGAGGCATCATCAAGGGCTCGGAACCTTCGCCCGTTTATAAAAACTTCGTGAGCAAGTGCTTGCAGGAGAAGGGGTATGAGCCCATTGGATGGCAGTAAGTTCAGGGATCAGGTCTTGCTTTCTGCCAGTATGAAATAATTGGAAAAAGAGCATCTCAAGACTGCTGCGGCGGGGGGAATCGCCTCCTTCGTCGCGCACTTCCTGTGCGCTCCTGCGTAGGCTCCCCTTCGCTCGCTGACGCGGACATCCCTGTCCGCTTTTTAAGCCGCCGGCGGCGCTCGCTTAAGCTTCGATTCCCCCAACTCCATATAAAAAAGGGACGCCAGTTTCACTGGCATCCCTTTTGGTTGGCGGGGGGAATCTATCTAGTCTCCTATCTACTTGTTATTACTATTTTCCCTCATACTTCATTATCTATTATACCCCCATTCATACCCCCAATTATTATTTCTTCTCATGCTCTTCGCCTTCATACTTCATGTTTCTGTCACAATAAAAAAGCCGGGGTCAACGCCCCGGCATTGTGGGTGAATCATGTTGCCGCTTACACTTCTTTTCCTTCCCGCTGCTTCATCCGGTATGCAAGAGCCTTCCCCATGTTGTTGGAAAGCTCCTGAATATCCCCGGAAATGGTCTTGATCGACTCTATGCTGCTGTACAGAAGGGCAAGCAAGCCGTTCGACTTATCATTGCATTCTTCTGCTGGTGTGAAGTGATCGTCTATCGATTCGACAAGGATCTCCAATCCATCGGCGAGTGATTTCACTTCAACTGCCTTCGCTTCGATAGTGCCCATTACCTCAACATGACCTTCACCGATTCCTTTAACGATATTCTGTTCTGTATTCATCTTATGCCCCCCCTTACATCATCTGTTTTGCTTGTTTTGCCAACTTGTTGAAATCCTCGATACCCCATCCAAAGAGGTCAAGCACTGTGCTGAGTTCATCCCGAGGTATCCGGTTCACATTCCTGCACTCATCCTTATCCTTGGCTATGCCCTTATTGAGCAAGCACTCTTCAATAACATAGGTACGGAGAAGACAGGAAAGCAGAGCCGCGCTGTTCTGTTGTACCTGGTGCTCTGCTGCTTCAATGTGCTGTTCCCATATCTTCTGCCTCTTGTTAAATTCTCCGCCGATGAATTTCAGGGCATTCATTGAAAGCTCGTCAAGCTGCTGCTGGTTGGCCTGCATTTGAATGAAAAATCCCTGCAGGATCATTTCCATCATACTGACAAAGAGCCCTCGCATTTCCTCGAAATTGCATGTTTCTACCTCTTTCATCATCTTCCTGAAATCTTTGAGAAACCCATCTGTATCCTTCATTACCTGTCCGAAACTCTTTTTCTCTCCTCTTGCTTCTTTCTTCATTACATATCCCCCTATATCCCGCTGTAGCGGGTTTATTACAGAGAATCACACGCAGAAGAGGTAAGGGTTTTTGGCATGATTGCATAACTGGAACGATACAGTTGTTGAATAAAATCAATTAATGTACACTGGTGGACAGCCATTCGCTTACCTCCAATAAGCGTGTGGTCAGGGTCGGCTTTGAGTTCCAGCTCATTGCCGATCCGCTATTAATAAATACCTTTCACCTACGAAAATCAAGTGCATTCTAGTGGTTAAGGTTCGTGATTTCATCTATCTTTTTAGTGGAGGTGTTCTCTATGACTAAGTTACTAAAGAAAGTTTTCTGGTTACCTTTCGTTCTGGCTTTTATAACTGCGTCGATTGCTGAAGCTTCGGAAATCTCAGGATACTCATCGAATGTTACAAGGCTTGAAATGGATTTAGCCTTGTTTGACTTTGAGGTTTTTCATCTACACACTATCTCAAATGGACCTCTGAAATATTTGATATCTACATATTCAAGAGGAATAAAGGATAAAATCTATTGTTACCTAATGGCCGATCCTTCTATAATGAGTGGCAATGTGTCTGAGAGAAAAGCTCGTCTTAAGGCCTTTTGTGAAGGTTTGTTTCTTGTATATCAAAAAAGATTCTCCGTTTACAATCCCGATGCCAAGCCAAATGAATTCGGCGCTATAGTATGCGAACAATTAAACACCTGTAATCTCGTTATTCACGTGCAAACACCCGATCCCAAATATCACTATATAGCAGCATGGGAGTGCGGGAATATGAGTTATAAGGATGATTTCATTGAATAACATCTGAAAGATAGGGCAACGAATAACCATATTGGGAGTCATTAGCATAACATGCCATAATGTAGCTCATTTCAGGCAAATACCTCTCTCAGCTAGCTGCCTGCGGTCCTCTTCCGCTCTCTTCCTGGTATTATTCATGGCAAGATTAATCCTTTCCTGTCCTTCGGGTGCCAATTCAATCTGCTCAGGATAGCTGCCGTCCCGGTCTGGTTGCCATATCGCCGCTCTGATTCGAGCCCTTGCAGCTTCTTCAAGCTCTTTGGATACCTTAAAAGGATTCTTGTCTTCGGATTTGAGCTGTAGCTCAAGCTTCTTTACGGTCCTTTTGATGCTCATAGGCTTACCTCCTGGCGGTTCTTTCTCATCTGTGACGGTAATCCCAATGACCGGCCATCTAGGGCCTGTAGGATCTCTTTCATGGAGCTCCTGTTTTCAATCGCCCTGCACAAGGCTTCATCGTATTTGTCCTTGGTGATGATTCCTTGATTCAAGAGAACATCCGTGAACCGTCGGGCTTCTTTGCCTCCCCCACCGAGTCGCTTTTCAAGATTGATGACTCTATTGATTGTGTTCATGTTTCATGTCTCCATCATCTCGGGAATAGTACGGATATGAACGAACAATGCTTTATCCGCTGCCCTTGGCCCATATTCTCTGTTGAGCCGTTGAGATATCCCCTGTTGCTTTGCTTCCCGTTCTTCGGGAGGGCCTTCAAGTACATGGTGCCGTTCGTGATCCGGGAGCTTGCCTCCTCCCATTCGATTCTCTAAACGGAAAATCTTATCTTTCAGCCTGTTCATGGTTTTCCTCCATTATTTCCTGGGTGGTTACAAAGTGAACAAAGATAGCTTCGTCTGCGGCATATGCGCCATACCTTTGGGTGAGTTCTCTGGTTATCTCATCTTGTCGTTTTTCCCGAACCTCTGTAAGACCGTCCAGCAAGTAAAGGCGTTCTCCATCCGGCAAATCCCTATCCCTTGTTCCCACAGTTTTTTCAATCTTTGTA
>JAKPPU010000129.1 GCA_029547185.1 Deltaproteobacteria bacterium
CTGCAGAAGGTCACCCGAGCTCGAGCACCTTGGCCCCGCGGATCTTCCGCTGTTTAAGCTCGAGGAGGGCCGTGTTCGCCTCAACGAGAGGGTACTCCTGAACCTCCGGCCTGATGGGTATTTCTGCGGCAATCTCGAGGAACTCACTGATATCCTGTCTCGTGACGTTCGCCACGCTCTTGATCTCTTTTTCCATCCAGAGTTGGGCCGGATAATCGATCCTCGTGAGATATTCCTTGTCGATGTCCTCCTTGCGGATGGCATTGATCACGAGCCTTCCCCCGCGCTCGAGGTTCGAAAGGGCATCGACCACAGGCTTCCACACCGGGGTGGTGTCGATGATAGCATGAAGCTTTTCCGGGCTTTCTTCGCCGGTATCGCCTGCCCAGTCCGCACCGAGCTCCATGGCGAACTCCCTCTCTGCCTCGCTCCGTGCGAACACGAACACGCTGGCCCGAGGAAATCTGTACCGGACCGTCATGAGCACGAGGTGGGCGGAGGCCCCGAACCCGGTAAGCCCCAGGTTCTGCCCGTCTTTGATGCCCGAGAGACGGAGCGACCGCAGGCCGATCGCACCGGCACACAAGAGTGGGGCCGCCTCCGAATCGCTGAAGGCATCGGGTATGGGGTAGGCAAAGTCTTCCCTCACCTTCATGTATTCGGCATACCCGCCGTCGGCATCCCTTCCCGTGGCCTTGAATTCGCTGCAGAGGTTCTCCTGCCCGCTCAAACAGAACCGGCACTTACCGCACGCGGAAAAAATCCAACCCACGCCCAGCCTGTCGCCCTCCCGGAACCGCTTTGCCCGCCTTCCCCTCGCTGCGACCTCGCCCACCACCTGGTGGCCGGGCACGACGGGAAACCTTCCCGGCGGGGTCCTGCCCTCGATCTCGTCGAGCTCCGTGTGGCAGACCCCGCAGGCCTTCACCCTGAGGAGGACCTCTCCCTCCTGCACCTCAGGCTCGGGAAGCTCTGCGAGCCTGAGAGGCTTGTCCGTAGTTTTAAGATCCACGACCCGGTCGAGCACCATGGCCTTCATCGCCGAACCCCTTTCATCGTGGTGTATTCTTCCTTAAGCATTGTTTTTTCAGCAACCATAATAATAGTATTTCAAGCTGTTCTCAACCACATCATCATCCTCTGCTGCCGGGAAACCTTTTGATCCCGATACCCGTTTTACAGGGAAGGCCTCCTTGTGGTAGGAATACTACAGCCCGGACAGTCCATGAACTGTCTCCTTTAATAAAGACGGAACTGTTTGTATGAATGAAGATCCGCTTAAAACCCTGCGAACCGTTTTCGGGTACGAATCTTTCCGGCCCCGGCAGGAGGAGATCATCGAGGGGCTCATCGAGGGACGGGACGCCTTTGTCCTCATGCCCACGGGCGGCGGCAAATCGCTCTGCTACCAGATCCCCGCCATGCACCGCAAAGGCGTGGGCATCGTGGTCTCGCCGCTCATCTCGCTCATGAAGGACCAGGTCGACGCACTCAAGGCCTGCGGCGTGAAGGCCGCCTTCTACAACTCCTCCCTCGGAAGCGCGGAGGCAAGAAGGGTGCTCTCGATGCTCCACAACGCTGAGCTCGATCTCCTGTACATCGCACCGGAGAGGCTCATGAGCGACGATTTCATCGAGAGGCTGGGGGGCATCCCGATCGCGCTCTTCGCCATCGACGAGGCGCACTGCATCTCCCAGTGGGGCCACGACTTCAGGCCGGAGTACCGGAAGCTCGGCAGGCTCAGAGGCCTGTTTCCGGATATCCCGCTCATTGCCCTGACGGCTACGGCCGAGCCCCATACCCGGCAGGACATCCTCGACCGACTCGGCTTGCGCAAGGCCCGGAATTACATCTTGGGCTTCGACCGCCCGAACATCCGGTATTCGGTCATGGAGAAGCGCAAGCCCTTCTCGCAGCTCGTCGAATACCTCGAGCCCCGGTCAGAGAGCGCGGGCATCGTGTTCTGCCTGAGCCGGAGCCGCGTGGACAAGGTGGCCTCCCAGCTCGTCGAGGCCGGATTCCAGGCAGCCCCCTACCATGCCGGGCTCTCGAGCGAGGAGCGCAAGAAAACCCAGGACGACTTCCTCAAGGACGATACCCGGATCATCGTGGCTACGGTCGCCTTCGGTATGGGGATCGACAAATCCAATGTCCGGTACGTCGTCCACTACGACATTCCGAAAAACATCGAGAGCTACTACCAGGAGACAGGGCGTGCAGGCCGCGACGGACTCCCTGCCGAGGCCCTGCTCCTGTTCAGCTACGGCGATGTCGCCATTGCCAGGGGCCTCATCGAAAAGACGAGCAACCCGGAGCAGATGCGCATCGAGCTCCACAAACTGAACGCCATGGTGGGCTTTGCCGAGGCCATGAGCTGCAGGCGGCGAATCCTGCTCGGCTACTTCGGCGAGCGCCTGCACGAGGACTGCGGCAACTGCGACGTGTGCCTCGACCCGCCCGAGGTCATGGACGTGACACAGGACGCCCGCAAGGCCCTGTCTTGCGTCTACCGGGTGGGCCAGCGCTTCGGCATGGTGCACTTGATCGACGTCCTGCGCGGCTCGAAGAAAGAGC
>JAKPPU010000145.1 GCA_029547185.1 Deltaproteobacteria bacterium
CCCTTTCATTATCGATGAGGGTCACAACAATAGGCACCTTTTCCTTCCGGGCTTGATTGAGGAATTGGTCCTGAACATTAAATACAACTTTACCCATTACAACCTCCTTATGGCTCACGGTGCGGTTTTTTTTCGATGCAAGCTAGTCTATATATTGTATTAATCATAATATTCTTTTGATCAAGTCTTTTTTATGGTAGATCAGCAAAATCTATTTATTTCCGCTTCATGCACTCTTGGGGGCCGTATGTCAAAAGAAAACGTTAAAAAAAGAATCGATGAACTGCGGCGACTGATCGAATACCATAATTACCGATACTATGTCCTCGATTCTCCCGAGATCTCGGACAGTGAATACGACAGCCTCATGAGAGAGCTCATGAGGCTCGAAGAAGAGAACCCCGAGTTTATCGTTCCGGATTCGCCGACCCAGCGGGTCGGTGCTCCCCCTTTGGACTTTTTCCCTCCCTTTGTACACAAGGTTCCCATGCTCAGCATAGACAACGCCATGTCCGGGGACGAGTTGACGGCATTCCATCAGAGGGTGGTCAAGTGGCTCGGAAAGGAAGACATATCCTATTGCTGCGAACCGAAGTTCGATGGATTGGCTGTCGAAATCGTTTATGAGAACGGCCTGTTTGTCAGGGGAGGGACGCGGGGCGACGGCTATACGGGAGAGGACGTGAGTGCCAACCTGAGGACGGTGAAGAGCATCCCCCTTCGGCTCATCACTCAGAACCCTCCAGAGTTGCTTGAAGTCCGGGGAGAGATCATCATGTACAAAGATGCCTTCGAGGATCTGAACAGAGAGCGCTCCCGGATGCAGGAGCCTCTTTTCGCCAATCCGAGAAACGCTGCTGCCGGATCCTTGCGGCAGCTGGATTCCAGGATAACCGCATCCAGGTCCCTGGCGTTCTTTACCTATGGCGTGTCCGATCCCGCCTCCGTGGGGCTTTCTTCTCAATACGAAATTCTCATGAGGCTTCGAGGGTACGGATTCAGAGTGAACCCGGATGTCCGCCTTATCCGCGGCATGGATGAAGTAATGAAATTCTGTTTAAGCATGCAGGAGAAGAGGGAAACTCTCCCGTTTGAAATCGACGGCGTCGTGGTCAAGGTAGATTCCACGATAGATCAGGACTTCCTCGGGGTGAAGGCCCGCTCGCCGCGGTGGGCCGTGGCGTATAAGTTTCCTCCGAACCAGGCCACCACGACTCTGCGCACAATAGAAGTTCAGGTAGGCAGAACGGGGGTGCTCACGCCGGTGGCCAAACTGGATCCCGTGAAGGTCGGAGGCGTCACCGTATCGAGGGCAACCCTTCACAATGCCGAGGAGATCAGGAGAAAAGACATCAGGGAAGGCGATACCGTGATCGTGCAGAGGGCCGGTGATGTGATCCCCGAAATCGTTGCACCGGTGGTTTCAAAGAGAACCGGCAGAGAGAAAGAATTCGACATGCCGAAGACGTGCCCGGTCTGCGGATCGCCCATCATACAGGACACTGGCAGGGAAGACGGGGAAAAGGGTGTGATGTTCAGGTGCGTGAACATATCCTGTCCGGCTGTCGTCAAGGAACAGATTCGCCATTTCGCCTCGAAGGATGCCCTTTCGATAGACGGCCTCGGCAAAAAGATCATCGACAAGCTCGTGGACAGAGGCCTCGTCCGGGACGCATCCGACATCTACACCCTGACCAGGGATGAGCTCATGGAGATCGAGGGCTTCGGAGAACTGTCTTCGTCCAACCTGCTTCGATCGATCCAGGAGAGCAAGAAGACGACACTGTCACGTTTCCTCTATGGCCTGGGCATCCCCCATGTAGGCGAGGTTACCGCAAAGGATCTTGCCGAGCATTTCGGCTCCCTCGAGAGGATAATGAATGCACAGCTCGAGGAGATCGATTCGATCAAAGGCATCGGCAAGGAAATGTCCAGGGCGATTCACGGCTTCTTTGCAAATGAGTCCAACAGGAACGTCATAAAGAAGCTCCTTGAAAACGGCGTGGAGATATCAGCACCGAAGCCGAGGGAAGTTCCCGAGACTCCGATCAAGGGAAAGAGGTTCTGCTTCACGGGAACTCTGCAATCCATGACCCGCTCCGAGGCGGCGAAAAAGGTCGAAGAAAAGGGCGGTGAAGCCGTTTCAACCGTAAGCTCCCACCTCGATTATCTCGTCGCAGGAGAAGAGCCCGGATCCAAGCTCGAAAAGGCGAGGTCTCTGGGAATACCCGTTCTTTCGGAAAAAGAGTTCCTTGAAATGATCAAAGGGAGTTAGCAATATGAAGGCATTCTCTCTGAAAATTTATGGAAGGGTCCAGGGCGTCTGGTTCCGGGCCTCGACGAAGGAGCAGGCTCAGCGATTGGGGGTGTCGGGCTGGGTCAGGAACAGCGCCGACGGTGCTGTGGAGGCTTTTATCCAGGGCAGCCAAAGGGCGGTGGATGAGCTCCTTGAGTGGTGCAGACAAGGTCCTCCAGGTGCACACGTTGAACGGGTGGATGTTGAAGAGGCCGTTGTGGCTGACGAGATGAAGGGCTTTGCCATACGGTATTGAGAACCATCGGAATCCATCGACACGTAAGATCGAGGAAGCCTGATGATATTTTAGACTTGCATGAATGCAGAGTTTGGTATAAGAGAACCTCGCTCCTTGCTCCGAACACAGGGGCTATTAATCCACAAGGAGGATAGTATGAATCTCTATGAGATGATGTTTATCCAGAATCCGGACATCGGGGAAGAAGACCAGGGAAAGCTCCTCTCAAGGCTTACCTCCACCATTTCCAAGTACGGCGGAGAGGTTATCAGGATCGACGATCAGGGTATAAAGAGCCTTGCGTACAAGATCGAAAAGCAGCCCAGAGGCCGTTATTTTCTCGGATATCTCGAGGGGCCGGGATCGATGATTCCCGAGATCGAACGTTTCTTGAGGCTCGATGAGAATGTCATGCGCTTCGTGGTCATCAAGCTCGATCGTCACGTCAAGAAGGAAGACTTACTTCCCAAGCCTGCCGTTGAAGCGACAGAGCCCGCAGCAGAGCCCAAAGGAGAGGAGGCCGGAGAATAATATGCAGCAGAACAGACCGTCAAACCCAAGAACGAGGACGTATTATAAGAGGAAGACATGCAGGTTCTGTGAGGATAAGAACATCAAGATCGACTATAAGAATGTCGGATTGCTTCAGAATTTCATCACGGAACGTGGCAAGATGCTTCCGAGGCGGATCACCGGCACCTGCTCACGGCATCAAAGAGAGCTGACCATCGAGATCAAGAGGGCCAGGATCATGGCGCTCTTGCCCTATACCGTACACGACTGAGCCCATGCCTCTCAAGGCAGGAAGCCAAAAGACCCTGTGGATTTTCAACGGGGTCTTTCTTTTTCTGTGTTTCCTCATGATCACGGCAACTGAGGAAGCGCTTCCCTTCCTCCTCTGTCTGCCCGGACTCTATTCCATCATGTCCTATCGTCAGACCAGTCGTACGATCGCGCTCGCTCTTGCGCTGGCGCCCTCGCTCCTGATCTTTGTCCCCGGGCTTATGGTGGGCGCGGTGCTCTATCTGTGCCTCATAGGATGCGGCATCGTTCTTCACAAACTCATCGACAAAGGCTGGATAGGCCTCGCGGTATTCATTCCCGCCTGCATGATATTCGGTCTGTGCGTGCTCGGCATCTCCTTTGCGGCATATCAGAAGGGCCTCACGAGCCAGGCCATGATCGCCGAGTGGGTGAGAGACCTCATGGACCAGGTGGCATCGGTCTATACCAAGACTCTTTCACCGAAGGTGCTCGACGAGTTCAGGCTGACCAGGCCCGTGATGGAATCCCGGTTCGTTCAGCTCTTCTGGGGGATCAGCGGGTCCTTCATCTTGAGCATCATGTGGCTGAACCTCCTCATCGCGTCGAGGGTGAGAGCGGTGAAGGTCCGTACGTGGAAAAGCCCTGACTGGATGGTCGTTTTCTTCATTCTGGCAAGCGCTCTCGTCCTGGTCCAGCATGATCTCATGCACACGATCGGGCTCAATCTCCTGATCGTCGTATCGCAGATATATTTCTTCCAGGGCCTGGCCATCGTGGCCACCGCCGCGGTGGAACTCAACTGGTCAAGGCTCATAAGGTGGGTTATTTACTTATTGATTTTGAGCCAGATATATATAATGATTGGCGTTGCTGCTCTTGGTCTGTTCGATACCTGGTTCAATTTCAGGGAGATGATAAGAAATAAAAAAGGAGATGTAACATGAAGGTAGTGTTGCTGGAAAGCATAGAAGGCATAGGTTCCGTGGGACAAGAAGTTAAGGTCAAAGACGGGTATGCGAGGAACTTCCTGATCCCCAAAGGCCTAGCATTGATGGCGTCTGACAGCAATATCAAGGCGTTCAAGGATAAGATACAGGCCAAGATCAGATCAGAGGCGAAATCCAAGGAGCATGCACAGAAGTTTGCTCAGGAGCTTGAGTCAACCGTTCTGAAGTTCTCCGTCAAGACCGGCCAGGAGGGAAAACTCTTCGGCTCCATCACGAGCTCAAACATATACGACGCACTCAAGGAAAAGGGCTTCGAGGTGGACAAGAAAAAGATCGTTCTCCCCGAGCCGATCCGGCACATCGGCACCCACCAGGTGGTAGTACGGCTCTATCCGGGTGTAACAGCCAGTCTCAAGGTTGAGGTGAATGCCGAAAACGAGGAATAGTCCCATGGAATCGTCTTCCGCTGTCCTGCCTCACAACAAGGAAGCGGAAGAATTCATCCTGGGGGGAGTGCTGCTCGAGAACTCTTCCCTCGATATCATCTGCGAGATCATCTCGCCGGAAGATTTCTATACAGAGCGGCATCGCATTATCTATGAGGAAATGCTGGGGCTCATGGATAAGGCCCTGCCCATCGACCTGGTTTCACTCACCGAGGCTGTCGAGGCCAAGGGCAAGCAGGACAAGGTCGGCGGTGCGAGCTATATCGCCCAGCTTGCCGATCGCATCCCCACGACGGCCAACATCGAATACTATGCCAGACTCATCAGGGAAAAGGCAATATTGAGGTCCCTCATCATCGGCGCCGGCGAGATCATCAAAACCGCCAGGACGCCGGGAGAAGAAGTCCCCGGAGTGCTCGAATACGCGGAACAGATCGTCTTCGATATCAACAGGCAGCTCAAGAACAAACGGGGGGGGCTCATCAAGATCGGGGTTCCGATACAGGACATGTATCACAACCTCGGCAGGATGGCCAAGGGCGAGATCGACGAGGGGGTCGTTCCGACCGGGTTCATCGATCTCGACAACCAGCTGCTGGGTGGCCTTCATCCCTCCGATCTCGTCATCATCGCCGGGCGTCCGTCCATGGGCAAAACCTCACTTGCAATGAACATAGCCCAATACGTCGCAGTCACGGAGCAGTTGAATGTCGCGGTGTTCTCGCTCGAGATGGGGATCGACCAGCTCGTTCTCAGAATGCTCGCATCTGAGGCGCTCATCAACCAGAGCCTGGTGAGATCGGCGTCGTCCCTGTCACTTCTCAAGAAAGAAGACTGGAGCAGGCTCCTGAATGCATCGGGGGTTCTCTCCGATGCGCCGCTGTACATCGATGACACGCCGGGCATCTCTCCCATGGAGATCCGCGGCAAGCTGAGGAGGCTGGCCGCCCAGGAAGACTTGAAGCTCGTCGTGATCGATTATCTCCAGCTCATGACCGCATCGAGAACCAGGTCCGATTCCCGTGAGCAGGAAATATCCGAAATCTCACGCAGCTTGAAGGCGATCGCCAAGGAGTTCAAAATACCCATCATTGCTTTGAGCCAGCTCAACCGGAGGGTCGAGGAGAGGCAGAACAAGCGCCCTCAAATGGCAGACCTGCGCGAGTCCGGGGCGATAGAGCAGGATGCGGATATCATCTGCTTCATATACAGGGATGAAGTCTACAACCCCGATACGCCCGACAAGGGCATCGCAGAGCTCATCGTTGCCAAGCACCGCAACGGCCCGACAGGTGAGATAAAGCTGGCCTGGAGGCCCGAGCTCACGAGATTCGATTCTTTATCAAACCGATGAGCCGGCCATTTTTACGCCTGCATAATAAGGAATACGAGATCGCTCCGCAGCAATGGGCTTGAACGAATGGCAGTATGGAGCGCGTGCTACAGCTTCCTCTTCCTCATGGGGTAATTATGCGAGATGTGGATGTCTTCGGCGAGGATTTCCTGCTCTCTTTCAATGGCGTCCCTGATCCGTCTCAAGGACCGAACTTCTATCTGCCGCACGCGCTCTCTGGTAATTCCGATCTCCTTGGCGATGTCCTTGAGCGTTGCCGGAGGATCGTTGAAAAATCGCTTTTCTATGATGAAAACCTCCCGCTTCGAGAGAATGGGCGGATCTGACGCCAGGAGCCTCAGGAGGTAGGTGCGGCGCTCCTTGTGGGCATAGCAGTCATCCTGGTCAGGACCCTGGTACAGGAGATGGTCGAGGAGGCATTCTTCGTTGGCATCGGCATCTCCGGAAATGCAGCTGTTTAAGGATATCAGCCCCTTTGCGTGGGTGAGCCTCCCGGTATGGATCTGGTAGCTCTTATGAATGAAGTTTTTGATGTAGGCCTTTATCCACCAGATGGCGTAGCATATGAATCGGACGCCCATGTCAGGGTCGAAGCGGTTCAATGCCTTGACCAGCCCCATGTTCCCTTCCTGAATGATCTCAAGCGGCCCATATCCGAGATGGAAATACGACTGCGCGATCTTCACGACAAAGCGAAGATTCGAGGTAATCAGCCTCTGGCCTGCCTTGATATCCCCATTGCGGTATCTTCGTGCGAGGTCAATCTCTTCGTCGGGGGAAAGGAGAAAATAGTCCTTGATTTTTCTGGTATACAGTTCGAAATCAGAACAAGAGTATTTACTCCCCATAGAACCCTCTCAAAAAGAAAAAAGACCTTATCATGTTACCCGAGGCCTTTGATGGATGTCAAGCAGAATATGAGAAACATTGAGGATGTCAGGCTTGAGAGATCTCTTGCGGAAGAGATGCTTTTCCCGATATAGGGGTCCATGGAAATCTGATGAAATGACAACCGATACATATACCGTAACCATCGATTCCCTGTCTTATGGGGGCAGGGGGGTTGGAAGAAGGAAAGACGGAAAGATCGTCTTCGTGCCCATGGTTCTTCCCGGCGAGACGGTCTGCGTCCGCACGGACAGGGAACGCCCTTCGTACTGCAGCGCCGATCTGGTCGAAGTGCTTGAAAGATCGCCCGAACGCATCGACCCCGAGTGCGGCATCTTTTCGGTCTGCGGAGGATGCGACTGGCAGCACATGTCGTATCCGGCCCAGGTATACTGGAAGGATGCCATTCTCAAGAGCGAGATCGCACGCGGGGAAGACAGCGGAACGTTCCAGCAGCAAAGCCCCTTTCCCTCCGGCAGGATCTACGGATACCGCGGGCATGCCATCCTCCAGTGCGGCTGCAAGCCTGGCCTGAGGCTCGGCTTCTTCAGGAAGCGGACCAACAGCATCGTGGAGTTCGATCAGTGCCCTGTGCTCGGCAGCAGGGTGCAGGAGATTGCAGGCGGCTTGAAAGCCATCCTGCACGAGCACCCTGTCCCCGGCATCTCTTCCGTTGAGATCCACGCTCCACAAGAAGAGAGCATCATCCTTGTCAAAGGCGAAGGCCTCGAAAAAAAGAGGGCGTTGAGCCTTATGGAAAGGTTATACAAGGACCTCGGCCTTGCCGGTATTTCCTTTGCCGTCATGAACGGACGCCGGAGAAGCGATCACGTGATCGGCCGGCGGTTCTGCAGATACTCCCTCGATGTCGGCGGAAACACGGTCGAACTGTCGAGCACGTTCGGCGGATTCATCCAGGCAAACCTCGAGGTCAACTCGGCCCTTGTCGAACATGTCGCATCCCTGGCCCGGGGTGCGAGGAGCATCCTCGATCTCTACAGCGGGAGCGGAAATTTCAGCATCCCCCTTGCCAGGGTAGCGGAGAAGGTCACAGCCGTCGAGAAAAGCGGCAGGCTCGTATCGTCGGGCAGGATAAGCGCGAAGAAGAACAGGGTCGATAACGTACGTTTCCTGGCGATGGATGCACTCGAGGCAGCCCGATCGATCGGGCATGACAGGAGCGATTTCGATACCGTCGTCCTCGACCCTCCGAGGGAGGGCGCAAAGGACGTTTCCGGATATCTGCCCGCGATAGGGCCTTCGCGCATCATCTACGTCTCCTGCAATCCGAGCACCCTGGCAAGGGATGTGAAGCTGCTGAGAGAGGCCGGATACGCCTTGAAGAATATCAGGATGTTCGATATGTTTCCGCAAACCTACCACATCGAATCCGTCGCATATCTCGAACGATAAATGCCCCCTTGAAGGCTGATTTTTATTCTAGACAAAATGAGAAGCAGATGAGTATATGACGTTGATGATTTTCGGAATCGTCTGTAAAGAAGACAACAAAGACGCCCTCGCCCTCTCAAGCCGGGTCCGTGAATGGATCGTCGAAAGGGGATACGACTGCCTCGTTGAAGACCACGTGGCCGATTACATCGGGATCGGTCATACCGCACCCCCGTGGGAAAAGGCGGATATCCTCATCGCCATAGGCGGAGACGGGACGTTCTTGAGAGCAATCTGGGTATCGGCCAAGCGGGGCATCCCCATCCTCGGTGTGCACATGGGATATCTCGGCTTCCTCACCGAGGTGACCGAAGACGAGGTTTATACAGCCCTCGAAGCCGTTCTCTCGGGAAATTATGTCAAGGAGGAGAGGACCATGTTCGAGTCCACCCTAGTCCGGGGCGGCCGAACAGTCATGTCCCAGCACGTTCTCAACGATGTCGTGATCAACAAGAGCGCGCTGGCGCGGATCATTGACATCGAGGTGTGGACCAATTCGACCTTCATCACCTGCTATCGCGCGGATGGATTGATCGTCTCAACACCCACCGGCTCGACCGCCTACAACCTCGCGACCGGGGGGCCCATCGTTCATCCGAACGTCCAGGCGATCATCCTCACCCCCATCTGTCCCCATGTTCTCTCGAACAGGAGCATCGTTCTCCCCGATTCCCAGGAGGTTACCATTTTCGTGAGATCCGGAAAGGGTTCGGAGGACATCTACCTAACCCTGGACGGACAGAGAGGATTTCCCTTAAAGGCTGGAGATAAGCTCATCGTGAAACGAGGCGAGCACAAGGCCATCATCCTGCGGTTTCCGCAGAGGGACTACTTCGAGATCCTGAGAACCAAGCTGAGTTGGCAGGAGAGATGATAGAATTCCTGAAGATCTCTTCCATGGCAGTCTTTGACGAGGTCGAGATCGAGTTCAAGCAGGGGCTGAACTGCATGACCGGTGAGACCGGTGCGGGCAAATCCCTCGTTCTCGGGGCCCTGATGCTGCTCATGGGGTCGAAGGCAAGCCAGGACATGGTCCGGCCGGGTGCGGGCAAGGCGAGCATCGAGGCTCTCTTCAGCATCTCCGGCAAGCAGGTAGTCCTTCGGCGCGAGATCTACCCGACCGGCTCGAGCCGGTGCTACATCGACGGCAGGCTCGCCACAGTCGCCAATCTGGAAGAATTCTCGTCAGGCCTGATCACGATCTACGGGCAGCATGAATACCAGGACCTCCTGAGCCCTGCACAGCAGATGGCCATTCTCGAGGATCTCGCAGATATGTCCCGGGATGAGGTGCAGGGAGCCTATGATGCCCTGGAAAAGGCTGCGGCGTTCCTCAAAGAGCTCGAGGGAAAGGTCGAGCAGTGCAGGCAGGAAAGGGATGACCTCCTCTATGCGCTCGGCGAGCTCAAGTCCATGGAGATATTCGAGGGCCTCGAAGAGGAGCTCGCCTCCGAGCTCAACCGCGCCCATGGGGCCGCCGAGCTGAAGAGGTGCGCGCATCTCGCCGAGGACGTTCTCTACTCGGGGGCCTCCTCGGTCGTGGAGCTCGTATCCCAGGCCAGGGATTATATATCGAAGGTCGCATCCGTGGACCGGCAGGTGGAGCCCATTGCCCAGTCACTGGGCGATATCGTGGCTCAGGTGGAAGACATAAGCATGTGCTTAAGGGAGAAGACATCGAAGTATGAGTACGACCCGGAGGCGATCGATATCCTCGAGGAGAAGCTCCATTTTCTCCAGGACCTCAAACGAAAGCACCGGACCGATGAGTACGGGCTCATCGTTCTTAAGGAAGACCTCGAAAAACGCCTTGCCTTGAGCGAAGATTCCGGCCATGCGATTAACCAGGCCCGGGAGGATGCCGCACGTGCTGCCCGAAGGTACCGGGACCTCGTCCGGGATTTCCTCGAAAGGCGGCAGGCCTTCTCGACGGCATTCTGCGAAAAGATCAACAGCGATCTCGAGGCGCTGGGTATGCCCGGGGCCGAGTTCAAGGTGGGCCAGCTCGATCTTTCCCAGCTGGACGAGCTCATGACCGACAGCAGAGGAGCGGCCGCTCCTCCCGGGTCGCTCCTCAAGGGAGAATTCCTCATATCGACGAATGTGGGGCACAAATCCCTGCCCCTGGCAAAGATCGCATCCGGCGGCGAGCTGAGCCGCATCATGCTCGCCATAAAGGTCCAGCAGAAAACGGCGCAGGAGGGCACGCTGCTCTTCGACGAGATCGATTCGGGCATAAGCGGCCAGACTGCCCTCATCATCGCGAACCGGCTCAAAGAGCTCTCGGGGCGCGCCCAGTCCATCGTCGTGTCCCATCTCCACCAGGTCGCTTCGGTAGCCGATTCCCATTTCGTCATATCGAAGAGCGTTTCGGACGGAACCACGAATTCCACGGTACGGGAAGTTGCCGGCATGGACAGGGTCCTCGAGCTGGCACGGATGATGGGAGGCGAATCTCCCAGCCAGGCGGTGATCGAGCATGCAAAGGAGCTCGTCGGCCTGCAGTGAAACGAAAGCTTTCCCGCCACCCGTTCTCCGCATGATGCCGGTCTGCTCAGGCGTGTGCACTCAGGCATGAAGTTGTCTTGGGGGAGCGATCCGTTATAATGTATTTAAAACAAGTTTTACGTTTGACATTTTACCTCGTCAATGTTCTATGTATGAAAATTTTCTACGGTGATATGGAATAGAGATGATACGGAAGCTGCTGGTGAATGAGGTTCCCGAGATAAAGAAGCTGATCGATCCGTTCGTGAAGGAAGGACTGATGCTGCCGAAGTCCCTCTATTCTCTCTATACGACCGCGAGAGATTTCTGGGTCATGACCGATGAGAGCGACCCTCAGGAAATTGTAGGCTGCTGCGCGCTTCATTTGTCATGGATTGACCTTGCCGAGATAAGGACGCTGGCCGTGAAGAAGGAATATCAAGGTAAAGGGGTCGGGCATGCCCTCGTGGAGGCGTGTATCCGCGAGGCGTGCGATCTGAGATTGAAGACCCTGTTCACCCTCACGTACGTTCCGGATTTTTTCAGGAAAGCGGGATTTCTCGAGGTCGACAAATCCACACTGCCCAACAAGATCTGGAGTGACTGCATTCATTGCCAGTATTTCCCTGACTGCAGAGAGACGGCGCTCGTGTACCGGGCCGAGGGGTAGACGGTGGAAGTCGATGACAAGATAGAAAAGTCGGTCGATCTCCTGCGGAGACGGGCAATAGACCGGTTCGAGGTCTACGGCACTCTCTCGGATGTCCTCCGTGCCGAATCGAAGGAAGGCACGATGGGGTCGCTGGTCAGATCGAGAGAGTCGGGCGTGGGCATCCGTGTCATCAGGGACGATGCCGTCGGATTCGCCTATGGTTCCGAAGTCACGGACGATCTCATAGACTCCGCGCTCACGGCCGCCCGGTATCAGTTCAAGGATCCCCATAACGCGTTTCCAGGACAGCAGAGGAACTACATCAGGGTAAGCACCTTCGATCCCAACGTCGAAAGCCTGGAGGCAGAGGAGTGCATCAGGAGGGCCGTATCCCTCGAACAGTCGGCCAGGGATGCAGACAGCCGGATAAGCCAGGTCCGGAAGGCGTCTTTCTCGAGGTCTGTCTCGGAAGTCCGCATCGTGAACTCACATGGGGTGGATGCATCCGCCGCCTTCTCCTTCGTCTCTTCGTCGATCATGGTCATGGCCAGGCAGGATGACGACACCCAGGCAGGATACGAGTTCGGTTTCAGCCATGCCTTAAGTGACGTCGATGTGGTGAATATCGGAAGGCAGGCTGCGAAAAGGGCCACGGACCTGCTCATGGCAAAGAAGATCCGGACCATGAAGATCCCGGTTCTCTTCGACAATACGACCACTGCTCAGATGCTGGAGTTCATCTCCGACGCATTCGTCGGTGAGAATGTCATCAAGGGAAAGTCTTTTCTCAAGGACAAGATCGGGAAGCGGTGCTTCTCTCTCCCGGTCACGCTTTCCGACGATGCACTCGACAGCCGGGCATCGGATGCCTGCCCCTTCGACGGGGAGGGCGTCACGACGAGGAAGACCATACTCGTGGATAAGGGCACCGTCCTCTCCTTCGTCTATGACACCTACTGGGGAAATGTCGCCGGTAAAGGGTCAACCGGCAACTCCATGCGGGGAGGCTACCGGTCGACTCCCTCGCTGGGCATCCGCCACCTCTGCATGGAGCCGGGCATTAAAGATATGGCCGAAGAGCTCAAGGCCATGAAGCGCTTTCTCAAGGTCACCGACATCATGGGCATGCATACGGCAAATCCTATAACCGGCGAGTTTTCCGTCGGCATAAACGGAATACTCATGGAAGGGGATGAGCCTGTCTATCCGGTGAGGGAGGCTGCCATTTCCGGGAATATGTACGAGCTTTTTTCCCGGGTGGCCGCCATAGGTACGGATATGAGAGAATTCGGACACGTGCTGTGCCCGTCCATCCTGGTGGAGACGATCGATGTAAGTGCACAGTGAGGGCTTTTATGTGAAGTTCCACTGGACCATACTTATCGTTTCGAACAAAGATTGCCGGATAAAGAAAATCAAAATAACGCCCCTTACGATAACTTTGGCAGTGCTCATGTGTGCGACACTCGCAATCTTTTCAGGTTTTGCAGGATACCGGCTGCATGTCGTGCGGCCGGCGCCTCTTAGAGTCGTGCTGGCAAAACAGGATAACACGGAGCAGGCTCAGGCAATCGCCAGGCTGTCATCCGAGGTTGCCAAGCTCGACCAGGAGATGAATATTCTCAGGAATTACAACAGGCACCTGAGACGGCTCTCGGAAATCAGCCTCGACAGTGCAGAAAGCCTGAATGGAATGGGCGGGGGAGGCGAGGACTATCATGAGCAGGAAGGGGCTGACGCGCTGGCTGAAAGGATGCTCATCGGGGAGATCAGCGAGCACATCAGGAGGCTCGGCATCGATATCTCCATCGAGCAGGAAGTTGCACAGGAGCTTCTTGCCGGGATAGAGCGGCAGCGTTTAATCGCTTCACATACCCCGTGCATATCCCCGACCCGGGGATTGCTGACCTCGTGTTATGGATGGCGTGACTCTCCCTTCACAGGAGAGAGAGAATTCCACTACGGCATCGACATCGCATCCCTGGAGAATGCCCCTGTCTTTGCCCCTGCAGACGGTACGGTGACGGCATACTACAAGAACGAAAGCTACGGCAATGTCATGGTGATCAATCACGGATACGGAATCAAGACCCGGTACAGCCACCTGAAAAAGCCCGCGGTCACGATCGGGGAAAATGTAAAAAAGGGAAAGAAGATCGCATATGTAGGCAACTCGGGGCAATCCACAGGGTCTCACCTCCACTATGAGATCATTGTCAATGGAACTCACGTGAACCCGCAAAGATATATGTTGAAATAGTCAGATCGATATTCTATTACTCTCTTTAATCCAACGAAAAGAGAAAAGGATCGGTGAATCCATATGTATAATTGGCTAGTTAAGCTCTTTGGTAGCAAGAATGAGAGGGAAATACGCAGAATCAAGCCTCTTTTAATCCGAATCAATGAGCTCGAATCGAAATATCAGGCAATGGATGACGATTCCCTCAAGGGGATGACGCAGGCCTTCAAGGAGCGTCTCGGATCCGGCGCCACCCTCGACGATATCCTCCCCGAGGCCTTCGCGGTCGTGCGGGAGGCTTCGAAAAGGTCTCTGGGGATGAGGCCGTTCGATGTCCAGATCCTCGGCGGGATCATCCTTCACGAAGGAAAGATCGCCGAGATGAAGACAGGGGAGGGCAAGACCCTCGTGGCCACGATGCCCGTGTATCTCAATGCCCTTGCAGGGAAAGGGGTTCACGTCGTGACGGTCAATGACTACCTGGCCAGGCGTGACGCCGACTGGATGGGGAAGATATACCGCTTCCTGGGGCTCGATGTGGGCGTCATTGTGCACGGGCTCGATGACAGGCAGAGAAAGGCGAGTTACGACGCCGACATTACGTACGGCACGAACAACGAGTTCGGATTCGATTATCTCAGGGACAACATGAAGTTCACCTTCCAGGATTACGTCCAGAGGGACTTCAATTATGCGATCGTCGATGAGGTGGACTCCATCCTTATCGACGAGGCACGGACCCCGCTCATTATATCGGGTCCGGCCGAAGAGTCCACCTCGAAGTATTACGAGGCCAACATCGCCGTTTTAGACCTCCTCAAGAGGAAGAACGCGGAGGAGCTCTACAGCAAGGACGAGAAGACGAACACCGTCGTGTTTACCGAGGAGGGCATCGAAGTCCTCCAGAAGATCCTGAACAAGAACAACCTCTACGAGCCGTCCGAGTTCGAAACCGTCCACCATCTCAACCAGGCCCTGCGTGCGCACACGCTGTTCAACCGGGACGTGCACTACGTGGTGAAGGACGGCGAAGTGGTCATCGTCGACGAGTTCACCGGCAGGCTCATGCCGGGCAGGCGCTATTCCGAAGGCCTCCACCAGGCCCTCGAGGCAAAGGAAGGGGTGAAGGTGGCAAACGAAAACCAGACGCTTGCCACGATTACCTTCCAGAACTATTTCAGGATGTATGACAAGCTCGCCGGCATGACCGGTACCGCGGAGACAGAGGCGCTCGAGTTCCACAACATCTACGGGCTCGATGTCGTGGTGATACCGACGAACATGCCCATGATCCGCAAAGACCAGGCGGACGTCATCTACAAGACCGAAAAGGAGAAGATGAGGTCCGTTGTCAATCAGATCAGCGCATGCCATGAGAAGGGCCAGCCGGTTCTCGTGGGCACCAGCTCCATCGAGAACTCCGAGAAGATATCGAAGATCCTGAAAAAAAAAGGGCTGCAGCACCATGTCCTCAACGCCAAGCACCATGAGCGTGAGGCGGAGATCGTGGCCCAGGCCGGACGCAAGGGTGCGGTAACGATCGCCACCAATATGGCGGGAAGGGGAACAGACATCGTCCTGGGAGGCAATCCCGAATACCTGGCAAAGCAGCTCGTGAACGTGGATGATGAAAAATACCCGGAGGTCTATGCAAAGCTGAAGGAGCAGTGTGCAAAGGAGCACCAGGAGGTGATCGATGCAGGCGGCCTCTTCATTCTCGGCACGGAGAGGCACGAGAGCAGGCGGATCGACAACCAGCTCCGGGGACGTTCCGGAAGGCAGGGCGACCCGGGAGAGTCGCGGTTCTACCTGAGCCTCGAAGACGACCTCCTGAGAATCTTCGGCTCCGAGAGGATATCCTCGATCATGGACAGGCTCGGCGTCGCAGAGGACGAGCCGATCGAGCATACGCTCATCTCGAAGAGCATCGAGGGTGCCCAGAAAAAGGTCGAGGGAAGGAACTTTGAGATCCGCAAACACCTCCTCGAGTACGACGACGTTATGAACAGGCAGAGGGAGGTGATCTACTCCCAGCGCCGCTCCATCCTTTCCGAGGAGAACCTCTGGGAGATGATCGAAGGCATGATCGACGAGGTGCTTGAAGACAACATAGAGGTATACGTACCCGGAAAGGCGCCCGTTGCCGAATGGGATATGAAGGGTTTCACGGGATGGATAGAGAACGTCTTCGGCTTCGATCTTCAGTATGTTCCTGAAAGAGGGGCCACGAAAGACACCCTCTTTGAAAAAGCCAAGGAAGAGATCGTGGGCTGCTACAGGAGGCGTGAAGAGGAGTTCACCCCCGAGGTCATGCGCATGGTGGAGCGTCAGATCCTTCTCATGACGCTCGACACACTCTGGAAAGACCACCTTCTTTCGATGGACCATCTCAAAGAGGGCATCGGGCTTCGGGGATACGGACAGAAGAATCCGCTCCGCGAATATCAGAGGGAAGGGTTCGACATGTTCATGGGCACGCTCACGAGGATGAAGGAGCTGAGCCTCGAGCGGCTCTTTAAGATTCAGATCCAGCGCCAGGAAGACGTGGAGAAGATCAATACGAGGGAGCGCCATCAGCGGATGCAGCTCGGGAGAGGCCCTTCAGAGAAGCCCGCCACCTTCAAGAGGCAGGGAAGGAAGGTCGGAAGGAACGATCCGTGCCCTTGCGGCTCGGGCAAGAAGTACAAGCAGTGCTGCGGTGTCGAGGCATGAGCCCGAAGGGATTCACCTTCTCGGCTGTGAACGCAGGGGTCAAATCCCCTGCCGTCAAACGGGCGGACATGGGGCTCATCTTCTGCGACCGTGAGGCCGTTGCCTCCGGGGTGTTCACCCTGAACCAGGTCAAGGCCGCTCCCGTCCTCATCGGGATGGAGCTCGTAGAGAGAGGGACGCTCCGGGCGGTCATCGCCAATGCGGGCAATGCGAACGCATGCACCGGAAGCGAGGGCATGGAAGACGCCAGGCGTCTCATGAATGCCGTAGCGCAGAGCTTGGGGATAGAGCGGGACGATGTGGCCCCCCTTTCGACCGGCGTCATCGGTGTGAGGCTCCCGGTTCAGAGAATGCTCGAGAAGATCCCGGAGCTCGCTCAAGGCCTTAAGGATGACCCCGACGTCTTTGCCAGGTCGATCATGACCACGGACACCTATCCCAAGGTGGTCACCCACAGAGCAGGGGCAGCGACCGTGCTCGGCATTGCCAAGGGTGCGGGCATGATCGCACCCGATATGGCAACGACGCTGGCGGTTGTCCTGACTGATGCGGTGATCGATAAGCAATCCCTTGATAATATTATCAAAAAGTCCATTCGCCATACCTTCAACGCCGTCACTATCGACGGAGACACCTCGACCAATGACACGCTTCTGGCCCTGGCATCAGGATATATGCATGAAAATATTGATGAAATTGAGAAGGCGATCTCTGCCGTCATTCGGGACCTGGCCGTGCTCATCGTGCGTGACGGAGAAGGGGCAACCAAGTTCGTCGAGGTCAGGGTCGAAGGGGCGCAGTCCGAAGCATCAGCAAAGACAGTCGCTATGGCAGTCTCGAATTCGCTCCTCGTGAAGACCGCACTATTCGGAGCCGATCCCAACTGGGGACGGATCATGGGAGCAATCGGCTACAGCAAGGTGCCGATCGACCCGGAAAGGATCGGCATCACCATCTCGGGCCACAGGGTGGTCGAACAGGGCCGAGAGGCTCAGGGCTTCAGTGAGGAATTTCTTCACGAGCTGCTCGAGAAAAAAGACATTTCAATCTCAATCAATCTGGGGAGCGGTCCTGGATTCTTCACTGCCTATACAACAGACCTCTCATATGATTATGTGAAGATAAATTCGGAGTACCGCACCTGAAAACAGCCCGGATAATAATTAGCCGATAATATATATTATGTTAAATAATGATCGGCCATGCATGCGCCGGCTTTCTCTCCCTCTCTCCTCACGATCGATCGCCTCTTCTGGTTATCTGAATACAGACAAGTGAGCGCATTCGAGAGTAAAAATTCATGAATACACGGTGATGCCTTTATTCATGGACATATAAAACCATTGACCCCTGCGATGAAATCGAATCTGGCGCAAATGGCGAAGACTTTTTTCGAGCCTCTGTACAAGGCCTGATCGCTCATGTATCTTCCGGATATAATTCCTGCATTAGGAGGTGCGTGATGAAGATGGTGGAGACGATGCTCTTCGAAAGGCCCGGGTTCGGGAATACCGACGACTGCGTGAAGGCCGTGCTCAGGTATGTCAAGGACCATGGGAAGAAGCACGTGGTCGTCGCGTCAACGAGCGGCAAGACCGCCATGAAATTTTACAAGGCGCTCAAAGGGGCCGGAGCGAATCTCGTCATCGTGACCCACTCCATAGGGTTCAAGGAGCCGGGCCGCGATGAATTCGATGAAGAGATCCGGAGGCAGCTCTCGAGAGCACGGGTGCCCATCCATACCGGCACCATTCTGACCCACTCGCTCGAGAAGTCCCTCATGGACAGCTTCAGGGGAATCTATCCCGGATACCTCATCGCGCATACGCTCAGGCGTTTCGGAGAAGGAGCAAAGGTCGCCCTCGAGGTCGTGATGGAGGCCTGCGACGCAGGGCTCGTGCCCGAAGACGATGAGGTAATCGGAATCGGCGGAACCTGTCAGGGATCGGATACGGTCCTGCTAATCCGCTCGAAGCCATCGAAGCGCTTTCTCGAGCTCGACGTGCTCGAAATCCTTGCCAGGCCGCGCGGAAGGGCGCTGTAAAGTCCTGCTCCTCCTCGCGGCACCCGGCAAAAATTGAAACAATTAACATATGAACAATTGATCCTATATATAATTGCTGCCCTTCGATCCCGTGGTTGACTTCTCACCCGGTTGTGATAGCCATTATTAGTAGAGGAAATATCGTGCACTAGGGAAATCGTGCAGGAAGCGGAACTCGGCCGGAGGAGAAGAGGCATGGGCGGCATACGCGTCCTCGATCAGGAGCTCATAAATCAGATAGCCGCAGGAGAGGTCATCGAAAGGCCTGCCTCGGTCGTCAAGGAGCTCGTCGAAAACGCCATCGATGCCTGTGCGTCGAGTGTTTCCGTCGAGATCGAGGACAGCGGCATCGATCTCGTCCGGGTGGCGGACAACGGCAGCGGCATGGCAGAAGGCGAGCTCGAACTTGCCGTGCTCAGGCACGCGACGAGCAAGATCTCCCGACCGCACGACCTCTTCTCCATCAGGACCCTCGGATTCCGCGGCGAGGCATTGCCGAGCATCGCCTCGGTGAGCAGGGCGCTCATCGCAACAAGGCCCTTGGAGGCGCAGGCAGGTTCGTACCTGTCCATGGAGGCAGGAGAGGCGGTTGAAAAGGGAATGAAGGGAATGCCCGCAGGGACCGTGGTCGAGGTTCGGGACCTCTTCTTCAATACCCCTGCCCGCAGGAAGTTCCTCAAGGCAACGCAGACCGAGCAGAGGCATATCATCGACGTCATCTCGCGATACGCCCTTGCCTACCCGCAGATCCGCTTCACCCTCTCCATCAACGGCCGGACCCTCTTGAATCTCAGGCAGGGATCAACGCTCGAAGAGCGCATCGCCGCCATCTGGGGAAAGGAGGTCGGCGGAAAATTGCGGCCCCTGTCCGATGAGCGCCCGGCGATCAGCATTCGGGGCATGCTCGCGTCCCCGGAGGTATCAAGGCCCAGCAGGAGCGGCATCTACACCTACGTCAACCAGAGGTCGGTGATGGATCAGAGCCTGCGGTCCGCTGTCCTCGAAGGCTACAGGGGCCTCCTCATGAAGCAGCGGTATCCCCTCGCCGTGCTCTTCATCGACCTGGAGCCGTCCGAGGTGGACGTCAATGTCCACCCTGCAAAGGCCGAGGTGAGGTTCAGGAGTCCGTCCGCGGTCTTCGGCACGATCGTGAACGCCGTCCGGCGTGCCTTCGACCAGGGATCGTCGTACCCTGCCGCAGTGCCCGCAGGCAAGGCCGTCGAGTACCGGGTCGAAGAGACCGGGATGCCCTACCGTCCTGTGCAGCAGGCCGCAGACGAACCTGCCGGACGCCCTCTTCCCGCATCTCCATCTCCCCGGCCGGCCCCCAGCCAGGAGGATCTTTTCGAAAGAAAAGGTGAAAAGATCACCTATGCGGACAAATCGATCATCGGGGTCTTCCAGTCGACCTATGTCCTCCTCGAAGACGGCTCGTCCCTGATCATCCTCGACCAGCACGCAGCCCACGAGAGGGTCACCTACGAGAAGCTCCGGAACGGCTCGAATGATTCGGGGAACCCGGTTCAGGAGCTGCTGACACCGCTCGTCATCGAGCTCTCCGCGGTCGAGTTCAGCGCCTTCGAGGAGGTTGCGGAAGACATCCGGAAGATCGGCATCGAGGCCGAGGCCTTCGGCAGCGGGGCTGTCGCCGTCAGGGCCGTGCCCTCTATCCTGGGCCGGGCAGACATCCGGGGAATCGTCCACGATCTCCTGAGCGCCGTGATGGCGGGCGATCTCCGGAGAAAGGAATACCGGAGCGACGCCCTTGCCCGAATCGCCTGCCATCGCAGCGTACGGGCAGGCAAAGGGCTCCAAACGCCTGAGATCGAGGGCCTGCTCAGGGACCTCGACGAGGTGGGCTCGCCCCTGACCTGCCCCCACGGCAGACCTTTGTTCAAGCAGATCGGAAAGGACGAGATCGAGCGGTGGATCGGAAGACGCCCCTTATCGTCATAACCGGGCCCACCTGCTCCGGAAAGACCGGGGTGGCCTTGCAGCTTGCCCGGGATTATCCCATCGAGGTCGTCTCGGCCGACTCCATGCAGGTGTACCGCCACATGGACATCGCAACCGCCAAGCCTTCTCCTGCCGAGCTTGCACGTCTTCCTCATCACCTCATCGACGTCGTCGACCCGGACGAGGAGTTCAATGCGGGAATGTTTTCCACCCGGGCATCGCGCGTGATCGAGGAAGTCCGCTCCCGGGGAAAGGTCCCGGTCATCGTCGGCGGGACAGGCCTCTACATCAAGGCGCTCGTCTATGGCCTCTCCCCTGCCCCGAGAGGATCGGCCAGGCTGCGGAGCTGTCTCAAATCCATGGCGGACAAGGCCGGAAGCCCGAGTCTCTGGAGGATGCTCGACCGGCTCGACCGGGAAACGGCTAAAATAACTAATGAAAACGATAGAGTACGCATCATAAGAGCCCTTGAGATCGCCTTCCTCACCGGCGTGAAGCCCAGCGTGATTCACCGGGGCCACGGGTTCTCGAAGCCCCTGTACGAGGCGAGGCTCGTCTGCATCATGCCGCAGCGGGAAAGGCTCTATGCAGACATCGATGAACGCGTGATCAGGATGGTCGACTCCGGCCTGATCGAAGAGACGGAGAAGCTCTTCGCCATGGGGTACGATCCTGACTTGAGGTCCATGCAGACCCTTGCCTACAGGCACGTGCTCGAATTTCTCGCATCGCGCATCGACCTTGAGCGTGCCATATCCCTGATCCAGCGAGATACGAGGCGGTATGCCAAGCGGCAGATGACCTGGATGAGATCGCACCACGATCCGGGGTCGTTCTGCTCTGCCGGTGATGCCTTGAAGACCGTTTCGGGCTGGCTCGACGAAGGCTTACCTAGTCATTGAGAGAAAGACGATAGCTGGAGATGTCCCTGTTTGGGCATCATCCGATTAAAGCATGATATTTTTTGCATCCTTTCGCATATTGCAAATCTCATTATATGTGATAAGGAAGAGCACGTGAATCACAACACCAGAAAATATTTTGAAAAAAGGGTCCTGCGGAAGGCCGGGACCGCTGTCCACGACTACCGCATGATCGAGAACGGAGACAGGATTCTCGCGGCAGTGTCCGGCGGAAAGGATTCCATCGTGCTCTTGAAGGTCCTTGCAGAGCTTAAGGGCGCTGCGCCCGTGAGCTTCGAGGTCGTGCCCGTGCACGTGTCGACCGGCTTCGAGAAGGACTTCGAGAGGATAACGGTCTGGGTAAAGGAAGAGCTCGGCTTCGAGGTCCGGATATTCGACTCCGGCATCAAAGAGATCCTCGAGCACGTATCCGATCCTGAAAAGAGCCCGTGCGCCCTGTGCTCGAGGCTCAGACGGGGCGTCCTCTATTCGCTGGCAAAGAGGGAGGGCTTCACCTCGATTGCGCTCGGCCACCATCTCGACGACATCATAGAGACCTTCTTCCTGAGGTGCTTCTATACCGGCCAGATCGGGGCCATGGCGCCTTCGCGCTATTCGAACGACGGGAGGAACCGGGTGATCAGGCCGCTCGCCTACTGTCGGAACGAGCTCGTCGAGGGATATTTCAGGACCTTCGGTATAGAGCCGGTGACGAGCATCTGCCCGATACGGCCCGACGGGAAACGCGAGAGGGTGAGGGACTACCTGAAGCTCCTCGAGAAGGAGATACCCACGGTCAAGGAGTCGGTTTTCTCGGCCCTGGGGAATATCGACGTGAAGAGCCTGTGCCTGAAGGAGGCGGCCGGTGCGCATCCCCATTGATCCGAAGACGCCCAAGCCGAGGGTCGTCAAGAGGGTGGCCGAGATCCTCGACAAGGGGGGGATCATCGTCTATCCCACGGATACGGTGTACGGCCTGGGGTGCTGTATCTCGAACAAGAAGGGGATCGATACGATCAATTCCATCAAGGCGTCGGTCAAGCCCAGGAGCATCATGCTCTCGGACCTGAAGGCCATCAGCCGGTATGCCAAGGTTTCGAACGAGGCCTTCCGCATCCTGCGCAGCCTGCTGCCCGGCCCCTACACCTTCATCCTTCCCGCCACGAGGCTGGTTCCCCGCCTCCTCCAGACGAACCGGAAATCCATCGGGGTCCGCATCCCTGACCATTGGTTCTGCCAGGCGATCGTCGAAGAGGTCGGCGAGCCCATCATCACCGCGAGCGTTCCCCTGTCTCACGAGAGGCTCCACATCGACCCGATCGAGATCGAAAGGCACCTCGGCCACAGGGTGGATGCGGTCGTGGACAGCGGCATCCTCCCGGACGTCCCCTCGTCGATCATCTCTTTGGAGACCGACACTCCGGTGGTCCTGAGGGAAGGCCTCGGCAGGGTCGACATGTTCCAATAAGCGGGAATAAGGGTTCAATACAATGAAGAAAATGCTCATAAATTCAGTTCACCCCGAAGAGATCAGGGTTGCCGTCGTCGATGACGGCATTCTCAAAGAGCTCCACATCCAGAGCTCGCTCAAGGAACAGATCAGGGGAAACATCTACAAGGGAAGGATCTCCAAGATAGAGAACAGCCTCGATGCCGTGTTCGTGGACTACGGAAGGGAGAAGCACGGGCTGCTGCCCCTGAACGACATCAACTGGGGTCTCGTTCCGGGGATGAAGCACGAGAAGGGGTCTCTCTCCTACCTGAGAAAGGGGCTCGAGATCCCGGTGCAGGTCAGCCGTGAGGAGAAGGCTGCTAAGGGGGCGCTTCTCACCATGGACATCTCCATCCCCGGCCGGTACATGGTCCTCCTCCCGCAGCAGGACCTCGCCGGCATCTCCCGCAAGATCGAGGACGAGGAGCAGAGAAAGCGGCTCAAGGACATCATGAGCCAGCTCTCACCGCCCAAGGAAATGGGCCTCATCATCAGGACTGCGGGCATGGACAGGTCAAAGGCAGACCTCCAGAAGGACATGAACTATCTCCTGAGGCTCTGGAAGAGCATCGAGGACGATTTCAGATCGGCCCCCTGCCCTTCGCTCATCTACCGCGAGGGCGACATTATCATCCGCTCCATCCGCGACTACTTCACCAACGACATTACCGAGATCCTCATCGACGACGAAGAAACATACGACAGGGCGGTCTCGTTCATCAAGAGCGTGATGCCGAGGTACAAGCATATCGTCAGGCACTACAAGCAGAAGAAGCCCCTCTTTACGAAGTTCGACCTGGAGCAGCAGATCCAGAGCATCTTCAACAAGAGGGTCAAGCTGCGCTCCGGCGGCTCCATCGTGATCGAGCCCACAGAGGCCATGGTGGTCATCGACGTGAACTCGGGCCAGTCCACGAACGGCAGGGACATCGAAAGCACGGCGTTCTCCACCAACATCGAGGCGGCGGCCGAGATCGCCAGGCAGCTGATCCTGCGGGATATCGGCGGGCTCGTGGTTGTCGACTTCATCGACATGCGCTCGAAGGAGAACATCCGGAACGTCGAGAAGGCGTTCAAGGACTACCTGAAAAACGACCGCGCGCACATCGTCATGGGAAGGATCTCGAAGTTCGGGATCCTCGAGCTTTCCCGGGAGAGGCTGTCCTCGACCATCCTCGAGAAGAGCTATGTGAGCTGCCTCTTCTGCGAGGGCACCGGCATGGTGAGGTCGGTCGAGTCCTCGACCTTCATGGCGCTCCGCGAGATCCAGCTCTTCCTCAACAAGAGCAATCCTTCGGAGGTCCGGGTCGAGCTGCCGAGCGATGTGGCCATGTACCTCCTGAACAACCAGAGGAGATATATCATCCGCCTGGAGCAGGAATTCGGCGTGAAGATCAACATCACGGGGAGCCGCCTCCTCAGGCACGGCCAGATCCAGATCGAGAACCTCGATCTGCTGCGGACGTGACGGGCTGGGCTCCGGACCTCCATAGGCGTTAACGTAGGGAGTTTGTGGATAAGGCAGCTGCATTTCCCGGATTTCCCTCGTAAAATCTTCTGTATTTTCTTGACCTGTGGTTGCCTTTGTCCTATACTTTTTACGGATCCGGGCCGGTTACCTGCTGTACGTTCAGCCTCTCGAAGGTCCAGGGACATATAAGGGCCGTCATGGAAGAAGTTGCATCATTGATCATTAACGGCAAGACCGATGACCTCGATGCTTCCATAAGCACGATGGAACACGACGTAACCAAAGAACGGCTCCAGGAGCTGGCAGCTCTGGAATCGTCCATCCTCGACGCCATCCCCCAGGCAATCGTCGGGCTTCACAACCGGCGGATCATCTTTGCCAACAACGCCATCAAGGGAACCTTCGGCTGGAGCCGCGAAGAGCTCATCGGCAAGAGCGTAACGATCTTCTACCGCAATGCCCGGGAATCGAAGGAGATCGCACGTTATTTTTATTCCACGCTCAAGCGACAGCGCACCTTTGTCAACGAGTTTCCCTGCCGCCGCAAGGACGGCAAGGACATCCTCTGCAGGATGCGGGCAGCGCGAATCGGAGACGAGCTCAAAGAGCGGCGGATCGTCATCACGTACGAGGACATAACGGAAAAGAAGCGGGCCCAGGAAGAGCTCGAACGCTCCCGCGAGCAGCTCCGCAACCTCTCCACCTACCTCCAGTCGGTGCGCGAGAAGGAAAGCACCCGGATCGCACGGGAGATCCACGATGAGCTCGGCCAGTCGCTCACTGCCCTCCAGATGGATGTCGCCTGGCTCGGCGACCAGCTTCCTCCAGAGCTCACGCACTTGAAGGAAAAGACGCAGCGGATGGTCCGCCTTGCGGATGCCACCATCGAGAGCGTCCACCGCATCATAGCCGAGCTGAGGCCGATCCTGCTCGACGACCTCGGCCTCACCGCCGCCATCGAGTGGCAGGCCAAGGAGTTCCAGAGCAGATCCGGCATCGAATGCTACGTCTATATTGACTGCACTGACAGCTCCATAGATAAGGACCTGGCGACCGCCCTCTTCCGCATTTTTCAGGGGGTCCTCACCAATGTCGCACGCCATGCTGCCGCAACCGCAGTGTGGGTCCGCCTCGTCCAGAAAGAGGACGAGCTGCGCCTCGAGGTCATCGACAACGGCAAAGGCATTACCGTCAAGCAGGCCGAAGATCCCAGGTCGTTCGGCATCATCGGAATCCGCGAGCGGGCCAATCTCTGGGGCGGAAGCGTACAGATAGCGGGCGTACAGAACCGGGGGACAACGATCAACGTCACGATCCCCCTTCGCAAGGGAGCTTCATAGAGATGATACGCATCCTTGTCGCAGATGATCATCTGGTTGTCCGGGAAGGGGTAAAGCAGATCCTGTCCGGCCTCGACGACATGGTCGTGGAAGACGAGGCCGAGAACGGGAAGGAGACGATCGAAAAGGTCGTTCGCGGCAACTGCGACATAGTCCTGCTCGACATCTCCATGCCGGGCAGGAGCGGGCTCGAAATCCTCGAGGAGATCCTGTCCTTGAAGCCCAAGCTCCCCGTGCTCATCCTGAGCATGCACCCCGAAGAGCAGTACGCTGTCCGGGCACTGCGCGCCGGCGCCTCGGGATATCTGACAAAGGCCAGCGCCGCCCACGAGCTGATCGGGGCCATCAGGAAGGTTTCGCGGGGAGGAAAATACGTGACCGCCTCCCTCGCAGAAAAGCTGGCCATGGAGATCGACACCAAGGCCGACAAGCAGCGCCACGAAAAGCTCTCCAACCGCGAGTACCAGGTCATGCTCATGCTGGCGTCCGGCAAAACGGTCGGAGAGATCGCGGTCGAGCTCTGCCTGAGCGTCAAGACCGTGAGCACCTACCGGACCCGCATCATGGAGAAGATGGCCATGAAGAAGAACGCAGAGCTGACCTTCTATGCCATGAGCAATCATCTCCTCGGCTCATAGCCGGTTATCGCAATCCCGCCACGAACGCCTCCTGCCTTCATGCCGGGTAAATGCAGGAGAGCATCCCGCCATCTGTCGGAGAACTTCCGGCAGACATGAAATGCATCTCCGACAGGAAAAAAAGCACTCCCCTGATACAAGCGGGATTTCCATCATGGTACTGACAATTTAGAACTATGTAATACCATAAGCCATTAGTCCGGAAAGGATGGGAGAGAGGCGGAACAGATGAGTTTGGATATCGGTTTTATGGAGTCACCGGAACACATTACCCGGCAGAGGACGCCTCAGGGCGGCTTGGCATCCTCGGGTTTTGGCAACCTTACAGGGAAAGAGGCGAAAACAATCATTGCCGGCGCTTTGAAGGAAAACCGCAGCTTCCTCATGGAGCATGAATGCAAGGCCATCCTCGAGGGCATCGGCATACAGACCACGGGCGGGATCGTTGCGACGTCGGCCGACAGCGCAGTCGAGGTGAGCAGGGCCATCGGATATCCGGTGGCCCTGAAAATCGTGTCCCCCGACGTGATCCACAAGACGGACGGCGGCGGCGTCAAGCTGAACGTGCGAACCGACGAAGACGTGCGGAAGGCCTACCGGGAGATCATGGATGCCTTCTCCAACTGCAAAGCCGTCGGCGTTTCCGTGCAGAGGATGGCAGAACCCGGCATAGAGGCAATCATCGGGGTCACCCGTGATCCGAGCTTCGGGCCCGTTCTCATGTTCGGGCTGGGGGGAGTCTTCGTCGAGGTCCTCAGGGATGTGACCTTCCGCGTTCTTCCTATCGACGAAGAAGACGCAGCCGAGATGATCGAAGAGATAAAGGGCTGTTCCCTCCTTAAAGGCTACAGGGGCCGCGCCACCGATATAGAATCGCTCAAGGCGCTCCTCCTCAAGATATCGAACCTGGTTGCGGAGAATCCCGAGATCAGGGAGATCGACCTGAATCCGGTCTTCCTCTATCCTCTGGGCTATATGGCCGTGGACGCCAGGATATTCGTCGACGATTCATCCGTCGTACCCAGGGCCGAAGCCTCCCCGGGAAGTGGAAACCTCTACGATCTCTTCTATCCCCGGAGCATAGCCGTGCTCGGTGCTTCAGAATCCGAAGGCAAGCTGGGATGCAATGTGTTCAGGAACCTCATCAACCACGAGTTCCAGGGCAAGCTCTATCCCATCAACCCCAAGAAGGATTCCATCATGGGGATCAAGGCTTACAAGTCGGTCCTCGAGATAAACGATCCCATAGACACCGCCATCATCATCGTCCCGGCCGAAGGGGTGCCCCAGGCCATCGAGGAGTGCTGTGAGAAAGGGATCCCGTATCTGGTCGTCGAAACCGCCGGGTTCGCGGAGATCGGCGAGGACGGCAAGAGGATCCAGGCCTATATCAAGGAGATCATCAGCGAGAGGGGCTGCCGGCTCCTCGGTCCCAACTGCTCGGGCGTCATCAACACCCACCACAATATGGTCCAGTCCATCGGGCTCCTCGACCGGCTGGGCAAGGGTAACGTGGGCCTCATAGCCCAGGCGGGCGTCTATGCCGCAGGCATCCTTGCGGGGCTGCGCAACGTTCTCGACTTCGGGATCGTCGCTACCATCGGAAACAAGATGGACATCACGGAGACGGACATCCTCGAATACATGGGAGACGACGATCACGTCGACGTCATCGCCATGTACATGGAGGATGTGACGAGCGGAAAGCAGTTCGTCGATACCGCGCGGAGGGTGTCCCAGAGGAAGCCGATCATCGTGCTCAAGGCAGGGCGGACAGAGGCGGGAAAGAAGGCGGTTTCCTCCCATACGGCGTCGCTTGCGGGTGATGACGAGATCAACAGCGCGGCCTTCAGGCAGAGTGGCGTCATCAGGGCAAGGGACAACGAGCACCTCTTCTCCCTGATCAGAGGCTTCTCCAAACAACCTCTCCCGAAGGGACCGGGCGTCCTCGTCGTCACCTATACGGGCTCGTTCGGGGTCGCAGCGACCGATACCCTCTATCTCAACAACCTCAAGCTGGCCAAGCTCGAGCCGCATCTCATGGAGCAGCTTGCCTCGGTCATGCCCGACTACCTCAATCTCCAGAACCCGGTTGACTGCTCCTTCTCCATGACTCCCGAGTGGCTCAAGAGCATCCTCGAGATCGGCGTCCTGAGCTCCGACGTGCAGAGCATCATGGTCATCATCCAGGGAGAGAAGCTGGGCTCGTTCGTCGAGCCACTCAAGAGCATCGATCTCAAGGGCAAACCGGTCGTGTGCTGTGTTGCCTGCAAGGAGTTCGTGATAAACGATGTCGTCAGGATGGAAAAGGCGGGAATCCCCGTCTACTCCACGCCGGAAATTGCGGCCGAGGTGCTGGGCGAGATGTACCGCTACGAGCTGCGCCGCCGGAAAGCCGCAATAAAGGCCCTCGAAAGCTGCCTTGCCGACAAGTCGTTCATCGTGGACGGCAAACCGGTCAGGTTCCGGCTCCTGCGGATGAACGACAAGGACCTGTGGATCGACTTCGTGAACGGATGCTCCCAGCAGTCCCTGTGGATGCGCTTCCTGTCACCCTTCAGCGCCACGCCCGAGCGGGCGCAGCGGTACTGCAACGTCGACCCTGAGGAGGAGTTCGCCGTCATCGCGGAGACGATCGAGGACGGCCGCCGGAAGGTCGTGGGCATCGCACGGCTGGTGAAGATAACGCTCAACAACATCAATGAAGCAGAGTTCGCGGTGATCGTTACGGACCTGTGGCAGAAAAAGACGCTGGGCTACCAGCTGTCGGACTTGAGCGTGGGGCTCGCCAAGAGCTGGGGTGTAAAGAGTGTGGTTTCGGAGACGCTCCAGGAAAACCATGCCATAATCAAGGTCCTGAAACGCTGCCGCTTCACGGTGGAGCGCAAGGAAGGAAGCATGTTCACCCTGTCTCTGAAGTTCTGAAAAAAGGGTTGTCACATCCCCTGCCGCGGCTCGCAGTGACCCTGTCAGTCAGTCATTGCGGGCCGCATTTTCATGTATACTTGAAATTAGTATTGTTTCTTGTAACGTCAGGAAATCTATGCTAATAAAAAGAAGAGAAAGGCAGGACCTATTCCGGCCTTTCTCTTCACGCAGCTAAGACGTTACTTGGAAGACTAAATTCTTTACTGAAGGCCCCGGCCTTGCTGACCGGAGCCTTCTTCTTTTTCTTGCTACTTGCCGATATTCTTTCTCCCGTTGATCAGGTCGTCGACGACCGTGGAATCCGCCATCGTCGAGGTGTCGCCCAGGTCGGTGAAGTCATTGGCTGCAACCTTCCTGAGCACCCGGCGCATGATCTTGCCCGATCTGGTCTTGGGAAGACCGTCTGCCCACTGGATCTGGTCCGGGGTTGCGATGGGGCCGATCTCCTTGCGCACCAGGGCGATAAGCTCTTTCTTGAGGGCATCGGTCTTCTCGACGCCGGTGTTGAGTGTCACGTAGGCGTAGATACCCTGGCCCTTGATATCGTGCGGGAATCCTACCACCGCCGATTCGGCCACTGCCGGATGCAGGGTGAGCGCAGCCTCGACCTCGGCTGTTCCCATCCTGTGGCCGGAAACGTTGATGACGTCGTCTACGCGGCCCGTGATCTTGTAGTCGCCGTCAGCGTCGCGCTCGGCACCGTCGCCCGAGAAGTAGTATCCCGGGAACTGGGAGAAATAGTTTTCCTTGAACAGGTCAGGGTTCTTGTAAATGCCGCGCAGCATGCCGGGCCAGGCTTTCTTGATGCAGAGGGAGCCTTTGCCAGGGCCGACGACCTCTTTGCCTTCATCGTCCATGATGGCCGGAACCACTCCGAAGAAGGGGACCATTGCTTTGGCCGGTTTGATGTCGATGGCACCCGGCAGAGGCAGAATCATATGTCCGCCGGTTTCGGTCTGCCACCAGGTGTCTGCGATCGTGCACCTGCCGCCGCCCACCTTGTTGTAATACCACCACCAGGCCTCGGGATTCAGCGGCTCGCCCACGGAGCCCAGTACCCTCAACGACGAGAGGTCATGCATCTCCACCCACTTGTCGCCTTCCTTGGCCACTGCCCGGATGGCGGTCGGTGCGGTGTAGAAGTTGTTGACATTGTATTTTTCCACCACTGCCCAGAAGCGGTCGTATCCCGGATAGCTGGGAACGCCTTCGAACACGATGCTCGTATGCCCGTTGGTGAGCGGCCCGTAGGCGACGTAGGAGTGGCCGGTGACCCACCCGAGGTCTGCCGTGCACCAGTAGACGTCTTCATCACGCACGTCGAAGGCGAGCTGCTGGGTCATCGAGGCATAGAGGAGGTAGCCTGCAGTCGTATGGAGCGCACCCTTGGGCTTTCCGGTGGAGCCTGATGTATAGAGGATGAACAGAGGATCTTCCGCATCCATTTCCTCGGGCTTGCAGTACATGGGGGCGTCGGCCATGAGCTTCTCGTACCAGATGTCGCGGCCTTCCTTCATGGAGACTTCGGTTCCGGTGCGCTTGACCACAATCTGAGTTTTGACGGAAGGGCACTGATCACAGGCCTTGTCGGCATTGTCCTTCTGCGGGACAGCCTTGTTGCCGCGGTATGTGCCGTCGCAGGTGATGAGCAGCGAGGATTCGCAGTCATTGATTCTGTCCCTGAGCGCTTCGGCAGAGAAGCCGCCGAATACGATGGCGTGGATGGCGCCTATCCGGGCGCAGGCGAGCATGCAGATGACGAGCTCGGGGATCATGGGAAGGTAGATGGTGACCACGTCGCCCTTCTTGATGCCCAGGCTCTTCAAGACATTGGCGAACTTGTTCACCTCACGATACATGTCCCAGTACGTGTAGACCTTCCAGTCGTTGGGGTCGTTGCCTTCGAAAATGATGGCCGCCTTGTTCTTCTTGGTCTCCAGGTGGCGGTCAAGGCAGTTGTAGCTTGCATTGAGCTTTCCGCCTTCGAACCACTTCACGTGGAGGTCATCGCCGAACGACCAGTCGGATACCTTGTTCTTGTCAAAGGGCTTGAACCAGGTCAGCCTCTGCAGCGCCTGTTTTGCCCAGAAGGCATCGGGGTTCTCGATCGACTCTTTGTACATCTTCTCATACTCTGCCCTGCTCTTGATGTACGATTTCTCTCTCACCCTGTCGGGAACAGGAAAAACCTTGTCATAAAAATCTTGTTCGTTAACGTCAGCCATCATCATTCTCCTTCCCATTCTTTTATAACCAAGCACTCAGCGTCTCAAATAAGCTGAAATGCCCAATTTTCCTGAATACTTACAAAGAAACCGAACGATTTTATCAGCGCCTTCCTTCTTATAACTGTATGAAATATAGGATAAATTAATTATGCTGGATACCCGGTAACGTCTGATATTGGTGTGAAGCAATCCCTTACGGCATGTACGAAATCATCTTACAGGGGATCACAATTTGTCCCAGCCATTCTTGAGAAGGCGAGCAACCGCCGGCCGCTCCTCAGCGGTCCTGGGAGGAAATGCTGCATGCCGAGAAAAGGTATGGATATTCTTGGCAGAAATGGTATCGTTCTTCAAAGGATACAATATACTCCTGTATGAAGATGAGAGGAGGGTTCAAGGGAAGCCATGCATGCATTCATCGCTAATCTGATCAGGAGGGGCCCGGTCCTCACGGACGGGTCATGGGGCACCCAGATCATCAAACGGGGCTTGAAGCCGAGCGAATCACCCGACTCGTGGAACCTCACCCATGCGAACGTGTTGGGAGAAGTTGCGGCAGAGTACGTGAAGGCCGGAAGCCGGGTCATCCTCACGAACACGTTCGGCGCCAACCGGTTCGTGCTCGAAAAGTTCGGCCTGGCGGACAAGGCGGGCGTGATCAACCGCAAAGGCGTCGAGATCTCGAAGTGGGCTGCAGGCGAGAAGGCATACGTCTTTGCGTCGATGGGCCCGAGCGGCAAGCTGCTGGCCGCGAAGCAGGTCACGGAAGACGACCTTCAAAAAGCCTTCGAAGAGCAGGCTTCCGCCATGCTGGACGGCAGGCCGGACGCCATCGTTGTCGAGACCATGATGGACCTCAATGAAGCAGCCATTGCCTCAAAGGCAGCCAAGGGGACAGGACTGCCGGTGATCACCTGCCTGGTCTTCGATAGCGGCAAGGAAAAAGACCGCACCATGATGGGCAATACCCCGGAGCAGGCGGTCGAGGTCCTCTCGAAGATCGGGGTGGACGCCATCGGCGCCAACTGCGGCCAGGGCATCGAGGGGTTCATCCCCATCTGCCGGCGCATGCGTGCGGCAACTGACCTGCCGATCTGGATGAAGCCCAATGCCGGCCTCCCGGAAAGGATCGACGGCCGGATCGTGTACAAGACCACCGCGCAGGAGTTCGCGGGCTTTGTTCCCGAGCTCATCAAGGCGGGTGCGAACTTCATCGGCGGCTGCTGCGGGACCGACCAGTCCTTCATCCGCGAGATAGGCAGGGCGCTCCGGAAAGGGTGAGATAATCTTCTCTGTCATCCCCGCGGAAATGGCTGACATGCCAATATCATGCACTATGCTACCAATCCTTGCTACTGATCCTCGTTCCGGAAAGAATTTCCCGTTTTCATGGTCTGGAGCGCCTGATAGAAACGGACGATGCACGCATAGAGTTTGTCGGCATAGGCGGTCTGAGATTCAAGGACTCTCGTCACCATGATGAGGGCTTCTGAGATCTTCCGCTGGGGCATGGTGCTCATGATGGGAGGTATGCTCTCATCACTTATGTTGACATCTTCTTTGTGGTAGGAATTCGGAATACATTCCAAACATAACATCTCACCCTCGCCGGCTTTCAGCCATGTTTCACTTATGCCGAAGGTAAGAGATATCAACTTCAGTAATCGACTGGAAGGAATTTTTTTATCTGCCTCATATTCGCTGATCGAACTTTTTGAGGTATAGATTCCGGCAGCAAAAGCTCCCTGCGACAGCCCTAAAAGTCTTCTTATGGCCCGAATTCGGCCTCCAAGGGTGTTCTCTGAGCGATCATTAATTCTTGACATCGGTCACCAAATTAGTTTATAATATGTTTTATATATTGAAGGTTGTTGTGACTGCAGTATGCTGTGATGAGGGCTAGGAACTTTATGTAATGCATATTCTCCAAGCGTTCAAAGGTGCATCCCAATCGAGCTGCTCTTGAGAAGGGGATACCGCAGGGCTTTTAACCCGAATTTGGCTGGGAGGACATATTTACTGTATGCATTATATATCTCAGCCTTTTCCATTAAGCGCTACGGGGCAACCTTCCTATGAGGAGAAAGGCATGCCGGTGTCCACTCATCCGCTTCTCTTTTCCTCTTGATGGCCCCCCTTTCTGCTTGGGCGGCAGTGGCCTGACACTGCCGCCCAGTCTCATAATATAACGATACATGAGAGGCTAAGCAACGAAAAAAAGTATTCTTTTGAATCACATGTAGTCGGTAAATCTTCTCTCCATGCCCTGTTTCCCGGCGCATGTACGATCAGAATGCGGTATAGCGAGGAATTGTCCAGGTTGAGGACGTAAGGGAAGCTTTGCCGAGAGCGAACTTCTCAATCAATAGAAGTTACGGATGTTTTGGCAGCTACTCTCAGGGAGGAGAAACGGATGTTTTGGCAGCTACTCAAGGAGGAGAGTATGAATGAGTCGCACAAAAAAGGAAAAGGCATACTTCTTGTGGATGACGATGATCTATGTCTGATGACCACCCAACGCATCCTCGTCGGTCTGGGATACAGGGTTACCCAGGCCTGTGATTCTCTTGAGGCCCTGAAGGTATTTCGCAATCAGCCGGAGAAATTCGATTTAATCATCACAGACCTGCAAATGCCGGAAACGAATGGTCACAGGCTGGCTGTTCTCGTGCACGAGATTAACAAAGATATCCCTGTTATTATCTGCTCAGGCTCGGAAAGAGATCTTTGTTTGCTTAAGGAGCAGGGGCTGGAAAATAGCAGGTTCCTACTCAAGCCGTTCTCAAAAGACCAACTGGTAGAGGCCATGACTGTTCTTGGGGCCGGACCAGATTAAGTCGAGGAATACCATCCCCACTCTTCGACCGCCTCGGCCATGGCTGCGATGTTCTCCGGCTTCGCGTTTAAGGGGATAGAGCAGTCAGAGCTCAGGATGAAGCTTTCTCCTGCACCTACCCTTCTGATGAGGTTCTTCGAGTATTCGAGAACCGCATCCTTCGACCCCTCGGCGATCAGTGTGCTAAGCACGTCGCCCATGATCGCCATGTGGCCGCCCAGGATAATTCATTGTGATTGCATGAAAATTATACATTCAAGAGGGGATATTCAGGCTTAGAATGCCATTTTTGACAGCAGAAAGGGCATTCTAACATTTCGATTTTCTCCGAAGCTCTTTTTTGCCCTCAATCGACGGATGAGCCATCGCACGTTATCCGTCGGCCGCTTGTAGTATGCAGATCTACGATAGTATCGGTCGGTGAGCCTGTCTCTCTTTTCGAGGAGAGATCACGTGGAAGCCTGAAAATGTAGCTGAAGATAAGAAGCAGGGAGACGTCCCGATGGCAGATGCTCACGGAGAACCGGGTGCACATTTAAAGATATCAGGATATCACGAGCCTGCATGAAGGTTCGTTTTCTGCACAGTCTGCACTGTACTTCCCTAGTGATACCCGAGGCGGTCTCCATATGCGACGGGGCCGGACCGGGGTGAGAGAAGGCAACTGCAAACGACGCTCCGTTCATGGAGCCGCGTTCGAGCCCGTGGTGAACACGGGGGAGTCATCACCCATGCAGGATGCTGTTTCGACCGTTCAGGCCGCATCATCATCGTGGGGAGAACCGGAGCCCTGCTGATCGGAGACATGAGCACGGGTGTCCGGGCCAGATCGGACGTCATCGGCTCCGGCTCCCTGGCGCTCCAGTCGACGATGTCCGTGGATGGGGACAACTCTCTGCGCAAATCCCTAAAAGAATACAGGTTGCCTGGCGGGCCGGAATGCATGTATACCTTAAGTCAAGGGGATGAAGGCAGAAATCATGACGGTAATATCTTATCTCGTTTGATGAATGGTATAAGTGAAGAGATTGCTTATATATTTTAGGGTATGATAACTTTTTGCTAAACCATTTAATGAAATTTTGTTAATTATACGATTTAGTAGTGGTGGCTTGTTATGAGACAATAGATGGGAATACGCATGTGTATTGCCAATATTGCGTTGTTATAAGGATCAAGGCCAGCAAGGCCACACGATTGGATGCTGGGAGGGGCATGAAGGATGAGATCGATAAACAAGGTCAATAAAGATCAGCCGAAGAAAAAGAGGACAGCGCCTGCAGTCAAGAAGCAATCTCAAAAAAGGGATGCTTCCCAAGCCGGGAAGAAGAAACCCGAGAAAAAAGATATTGCTCGAGGACCGCAAAAGCAGCCCAGGAAGAAAGCCGTCCCTGCAGCCAAAGAGAAGATGACGAAAAAACCGACCCTTCTCGTGGCAGAGAAAAAGCAGTCCAAGAACAAGCCGGTTGGAGCCGGAAAGAAAGAGACGAAGAAAAAGGCGGCTCCTGCTGCCAAAGGGAAGCTGCCGAAGAAGCCGGGGATTCATGCTGCGGTGAAGAAGCAGCTCAAGAAGGGTGAGTCTGCCGAAGCCGGGAAAAAGCAGATCAAGAAAAAAGCTGCCCCTGCAGCCAAAGAGAAGCTGTCTAAAAAGCCGAGCCTTCTTGCCGCAGCAAAAAAGCAGCTCAAGAAGGATGAGCTTGCCGGAGCTGGAAAGAAGCAGACCGCGAAAAAGGCGGCTCCCGCGGCCAAAGAGAAGATATCCAAGAAACGAAGCCTTGATGCTGAAGTGAAAAGGCAGCCCAAGAAGGATGATCCGGCCAGAGCGGGAGAGAGGCAGACCACGAAAAAAGTGGCTCCTGCCGCCAAGGAAAAGCTGCCGAAGAAGCCTGAGCAACCTGCTGCAGTGAAAAAGCAGCCCAAAAAGGATGAGCTCTCCGGAGCAGGAGAAAAGCAGCGTCAGAAAGAAGCCCCGATAATCAAGGAGAAGCCGTCCAGGGAAAAAGACGGCCCTGTTGCAGTGGAGCCGCAGCCCGAGCCAAAGACAGTTGCCGTTTATGTAGTGAGTCAGCCGCAGAAGAAGTTTTCTCTCGAGGATCTCGGGAAACGATACAAATGCTATAAATGCGGCATCAAGTTTTATGACCTCGGCAGGCCGCAGCCCCTCTGCCCATCATGCGGAGCCGATCAGCAGGATGAAGTGGTCAAGGTCTCCCGTAAGCGTAAAGGGAGGCGCCGTTCGGCTTTGGCAGCAGCAACTGAGCCGCTCACCATTCCCCAGGAAGAGAGTGAAGACCTGACCGAGGTCGTTGAAGACCTTGATGCTGAATATACGTTGGATATGGATGACATCGTCTTGGAAGACCAGGAAGATACAGCATTTTAAATGGGGTCGGGCCAAGATGGGGAAAAGGGCTTGTTCATAAATTAATTGCTGTTGTTTCAACGACCTGTTTTGGCCTGTCCTCTGGTGCCATTGAGATTTCCGGATGAGATGAGCATTTTAATTCTGATCGGGATGGCCAGTGACAGACACCGACGTTTGCCTCCGTGTTGCCGGCCGAAGAATGAGATCAAGGAACGAGAATGCTCAGATGTGCAAGGTTTCTCTTCCTCCCTCTCGCCGCATTCCTTGCCGGTATGTTCCTCACGACGCTTTTGTATGCCCAGCCTGAGCTGACCTATCTGTACGGAAAGCTGAAGAGCCCTGATGCACATGATCGCGCATCTATCAATCAACTCGAATATCTCCAGGAATTGCCCCGGCCTTTTGCCTTCAGTCTCTCCTACCTGAATGAAGGACACCTCGATGATCCTGAAATGCATCACAGGGACGGCTTTGCGTTCCAGATATGGGCACGCAAGCCCGTATTTGTACCGTGGTTTTCCCTTGCAGCCGGGGTTGGCCCGTACTACTGGTATGATACACAGCGTGACTCGGCAGGATCGGATGATTATGTGCGCGGCTTCGGGATAATGAGCTCGGCTGCCGCAAAGATCCGGCTCCCGTATGGCGGGCTGTTCCTGCAGGGGCGATTCAACTGGGTGGAAGCCTTCAACAATATTGACACGACATCCTTCCTCGTGGGGGTCGGTACGGATTTTTCTTCAGCTGAAGTTCTCGATAAAGTCCTGCCGGAAGTTTCGGAAGATCAGAAAAATGAGTTTTTGATTCACTTGGAAAGCTTCACGGAGAGCAGTGTCAAGGGCATAGAATACAGGAGAAACCTCGGCATACTCGGAGGTCACGTAGAAGCCGGTGCAACATACTTCTTCACGGGAAGAACGGTCCTGGAAGAATACCGATCATATGGAGCAGCTGCTCAGCTCTGGGCTGTCAATGTCTACAGGGAGCGTCTGAAATTCGGGTTCGGTATCGGCCTGTTTCTCGATATGACCGATTCGCCCTACGATGCCTCAGGAATAGCATCCTATCTGATTGCACTGCGCATCAGCAACCACTGGAACCTTCGGTATACCCACAGCCGGATAATTCCAAACCATGATTTAGATGAAGACATAAGGACCATCGCTGTGGGCTACTTATTCTGATTATCTCCGTATACCGGACTTTTCAAGGTATGATGGACAATGAACGGGATACACACCGGCCATGCCGCTTGAATACGAGCTGTCGATCATCTGCAGGTGTTAATCTGTTGCAGCTGGCGAGCCTTTTCTCCAGGGCTGCCTTAACGATGTGCGATTGTCCTTCCTGTGGGCTGAGGGCCTCTTGCAGTGACACACAGCCTGACGATTGCAAAGAGCCGCGAAGATCTCTACCAGAAACGGCTTGAATCCTTGATGACCTCTGTACACCTGTTTGAGAAATGAGCGGAAAGACACATTATAGAACAATGACCATTTCGAAATGGCGCTCATGAATACGCTGAGCATGTGAGCTTCCTGCGGCCACTTTCAATATCCGGATATCAAATCCAATTCAAGGGCAAGGACTGAAGAAAAGCCCTTGTCCCGCCTCATTCCGGGGGGCCGAGTCCTCTGGCCGCCTAAGTGACCGGCGGTCCAGTAAGAAAAAAGGAAAAAGGAGGAACAAGTATGGCAATCAAAGGAAGTGCAGCAGAATTGGAAAAATATCTTAAAGGGGTAGACTATCCTGCCAGCAAGAGTGATCTCATCAGTAAGGCCCGTTCAAACGGCGCCCCCAGTGAGGTGATCGACATGATCAACAGCCTCATGGAAGATCACTTCAACTCGCCGGTGGATGTCGCCAAAGCATTCGGTGAAACTCACTAGGTAAGCAAGTCCAAAGGGATAGCGCTCCCATTACAAAGGTGCCAGATCGTGTACGCATGATCTGGCACCTTTTCCATTTTTCCATTTCCAATTCTTGAGGGTGGAGACATTCAGAAGCGGTTTTCAAAAGCATGCACCGCCTGGCTGGTCCGATATGACCGATAGCAGACGCGACATGGCGATATGATTGACCCGGTATTGGCTCGCGTATGACCTGATAGAAAACAACTCGCAAATATATAATGTTGCGGTGAAGAGATTTGCTCATGACAAGAGTGGGGTCAGGCCATGCTCTTCGTCCACTCATAGAATGCCGAGGAAGGTACAGCAGAAAAAATGGTGGGCCACATAGGATTTGAACCTATGACTTCTACCGTGTGAAGGTAGCGCTCTCCCCCTGAGCTAGTGGCCCATCACGCAGTGTGAGAATATACAGAGCACCCTTGAGAGTGTCAAGAGGAATGTCTCGTGTAATTTCATGGTGCAGCCGGAAGAAGAGGCCGGGAAGAGCTGCCTCACTCCGTGGGCAGCGAGAAGTAGAAGACCGTTCCCACGCCCCTTTCCGAGTTCACCCAGATCTCGCCTCCCATGACGCTCACCGCCTTTTTGACGATGGAGAGGCCGATCCCGGTCCCCTCGGTGTCGCCTTCGTGGGCGCGGAAAAAGATGTCGAAGATGCTGTCGAGGTGCTCCTTCTCGATTCCCGTACCGTTGTCCCGCACATAGAAGACGTGGGTGTTGGGCTTCATCTGATAGCCGATGCGGATCGAGAGGTCGCGCTCCGGACACGCGTACTTGATGGAGTTCGAGATGAGGTTCGAGAAGACCTGCATGAGCCGGATGCGGTCGGCCTTGATCTTCGGCAGCGGCGTCTCGATCATGATCGTGCCCCTCTTCTCGTTCAGCTGCGAGGCGACCTCGAGGGAGATCTCGTCGATGAGCTTTATGACCGGGAACTCCTCGGTCTTGAGCTTCAAGCTCTCGACCGCGGAAAGGGTGAGCAGGTTCGAGACGAACGTCTCCATGTGCCTGCCGCTCTCCTGGATCGCCCGGAGATACTCCATCTCCCTGCCGTCGAGCTTGGAGCCGGCGATCTTGATGAACCGGTCACAGAAGCCGTTGATGGCGACGATCGGGTTCTTGAGGTCGTGGGATACGGTGGACACGAGGGTGCGGAGCTCCTCGTTTCTCTGCCGGATCAGGCCCAGGGCATCCTTGAGGTCGTTCGACGTGTTGGCGATCTCCTGGAAGAGGAGGATGTTCTCAATGACCGTGCCCATATGGACCCCGATGGTAATGAGGAGTCGCTCGTCCTCCGGGGAGATGGTCCTCTCTCCGAACGACCCGATGTCCATCACGCCGATGAGGCGGGTCCTCGAGTAGAGCGGGATCGAGGCAAAAGACCTGATGCCCTGCTTCTTTAAGGCAAGCGAGGTCATCCGCGGGTCTTCCGAGGCGTTTTCGATGATGATGGGCTCGCCGTTCTCCACGACCCGGCCGGCAATGCCCTCGCCTATCCGCAGCTCCCTGATGGCCTGCACCACGTCGTCCGGCAGGCCGTACGAGTAGGCAACCCTGAGCACCTGCTTCGTGTCGTCGAGCAGGTAGATCCACCCCGTCTCGATGTTCATGATCTGGAGCACCTTGTCGAGGGTGTTCTGCAGCACCTCTTCGAGGTCGATGGACGAGCTCAGGGTTTTCGAGATCATGTTGACGGCGGTGAGATCCTGGTTCTGCCTCAGGAGACGCCTCTCGAGCGCGACCTTTTCCGTGACGTCGCGCAGCAGGGCGATCGACGTGCCCGGCCGGTCCTCGATGAAATGGAAATTGCCCTCGAGGATCTTGATGCCCTTCGGCGTTTTTACGTTGATCCTGCTGTAGAAGCCCTCTGCAAAGCTCTCTTTCAGGGGTGCGAGGTCTTCCTTGCCTTTTTCGTCCACGAGGCTGAAGATGTCCTTTCCCTCGATCTCTTCTGCGCTCATACCCAGCATGATGGTGAACGCACGGTTTGAGAACGTGATGGCCCCATGGCTCATGATGACGATGGCATCGGGAGCGTCTTCGATGAGCTGACGGTATCTGCTTTCCCGGCTGAGCCCGCCGCTCACGAAATCCCCGATGAGAATGTAGACGGCGCCGAGTCTGTACCCGATGATGTTGATGAACCCGGATGGGCGGACGAGCCTCGAGCTCAGGGTCTCGATGATCATGGAAAAGGGCCTGTCGGTTTCGATGAGCTGCTTGAGGTTCTTTTCAAGCCTCTCGTCCACGAGGAGTTTGTGGGTGATCTCATAGAGGGACTGGCCGATGACGGGAAATGCGCCGTGGTCGATGTTCGACTCGAGGAGCGGGTTGATGTAGATGACCGTCCCGCTCGCGTCGAAGGCGCATACGGCGAACGGAGCCGAATGAAAGACGTTTCGTATGATGCCTACCTGCTTGTCCATATCACCTATGAAAGGACGTAGGATTGACCCGGGTCGAGGATGTGCGTTTCCGTGCCGGCGATCCGCGAGAACCTCTCCGCATTCTCTTTCGAGCCGACGATGTCGCCGAAGTGTATGGGAATCAGGGCGCGCGCTCTCATGGCCCGGGCTGCCCCGGCCGCCTCTTCCTCATCCATGGTGTACGTACCTCCCACAGGAATGAGAGCCGCGTCAACGTCTAAATCATCCATCTCGGGTATGTGGTCAGTATCGCCGGCATGATAGATCGTTCTGCCGTCGATGCCGACGATGTATCCCACCCAGCCCTTTGCCTTGGGGTGAAACTGCTTGCTGATGTTGTACGCAGGGACGGCCTTCACCGTGATGCCTTCATACGAGAAGCTCCGTCCCACTGGGATCACGTCGGTGACCTGGGGCATGGCCTCAGGAGCGAGCACCAGCGTATCACTGCCGGAAAGCATCGTGATGTCCTCCGGCGAATAGTGGTCGGAGTGGCCGTGGGTAACGAGGATGAGATCGGCCTTCGGGAGGCCCTTTCTCACCTTCCAGGGATCGATATAGACAGTTCTCGAACCGTTTGTGATCATGATGCTCGCATGTCCAAGCCAGGTAATTTCTACGGGCATACATCGCCTCCGAGTGCAATGTTATCAAGGGATGATATTGAGCTCATCATACAAAAGAGGTGGGCAGGTTTCAACAAAAAATCCTCTTTACTCAAGGATTTGGTTGTCATATGTGAGCAGGGGCAATGAAGATGCATTCCTTCTCCCTCATTCCGGTGTTCGCGGCGCTCACGGCGGCAGGCGCCTTCATCAAGCTGCCCGTCCCCCCCGTACCGATCACGGCGCAGATTCTCTTCGTCGCCATGTCCGGGATGCTGCTGGGACCGAAGGCCGGGGCCGCAAGCCAGCTTGTCTACCTCATCGTGGGCCTCATCGGTCTGCCCGTGTTCTCGGGCGGAGGCGGACCGGCATACGTGGCAAGCCCGACATTCGGATACCTCCTCGGCTTCATTCCTGCATCCGCCCTGGCAGGGTTCCTCATGAAGGGAAGGCCTTTTACACCCCGCACGATCCTGCCCGTCTCGGGTTTGAGCATGCTGACGGTCTACATCGTGGGCGTGCCCTGGTTCGCCTTCTTTATGGCCTGTATCCTCCACAAGCCCGATGCCCTGTGGATCGCCGTAAAGTCGGGCTTTGCAATCTTTATCCCCGGCGACATCGTCAAGTGCCTCGTGCTCGCAGCAGTGATGCCCAGGCTGGGCTCCCTGATGCGGACAGGGTCTTCCGGCTGATTCGACCCGAAACCGTCTCGAGGAATTTTCAATACGTGCTCACCCTGTGGGGCAAAGGCAGAAAGAAATGCTGCATCTATGAAAATTATTTACCACTTTTCCCTGCTCGGAGGGCTCAGGAAAAGGACAAAGAGCTGATATAACATGACAGTGTACGGAAAAAAGCAGGGCGCAAGACGAGCCCTGCTTTGTTATTCCACATCGGCACGCTCAGGAGCTGCGTTCCCTACTTGAAGGCTCCGATCTGGCAGGGGGTGATCTTTATGCCCAGAGAGTCGGCCGCGTTTCCGATCTCGGCGCGGGGGATCTTCGAGGCCGTGGCAATGTCCCAGAGCTCCCTGCATCCGACCCTGCCGTCCTTTGCTGCAGCCCTGATCTTTTCGAGCACGTCATCCGGGACTGCAACCGGCCTGCCCGTGAGCTTGTAGGGGGATATGCCTTTCCTGCCGTAGCCGAACAGGCCGAGTTGGCACTGGTCGAGCTTGACCTTAAGCGAGTTCGCTGCATCGCCCACCTCTTTGGGTGAAATGCCCAGGGAGGCTGCTATGTAGTGGGCAACAGCGCAGGGAAGGTTTTCCCAACCCGGATAGATCCTGATCATCTCCTCGATCTTTCTGATGTCCATTGTCTTCTCCTACCGGATGATCATGAGTGCATCCGCGACCTTTGGTTTGCCGTCTTCGATGATGACAGGATTCAGATCTATCTCTTTTATGCCCGGGAAATCAAGAGCCAAATCGCCGAGGCGCATGAGGACCGAAGCCAGGGCGTTCCTGTCGACCTCTCCCATGGACCGGTAGGGGCCGATGAGGGCCTTCGCACCGATGGAGCCGATCATTTCGAGGGCGTCGTCCCTGCTCAAGGGGGCGAGGCGGATGGTGAAGTCTTTGAGCGCCTCGGCAAAGATGCCGCCCAGCCCGAACATCACGCACGGCGGGAACCCGGCATACGTGCTTATGCCTGCCATGAACTCCCTCTTCCCGCGGAGCATCTCGGCAACGAGGATTCCGGCGTCCGGTGCGGCCGACAGGATAGAATCGCACGCCTGTCTGACGCCGTCTTCGTCGTTCACGTTCAGGAACACGAGGTTCTGCTCTGTCTTATGCGAGATCGAGGGAGAGCAGGCCTTCACCGCGACCGGGAATCCGATCCTGCGAGCAGATTCTATGGCCTCTTCCGGGCTGCGGGCCAGGTGCTCCTGCGCCGTGGGTATTCCGTAGGCTCTCAATACGCGTTTTGCCATGTACTCGTCGATGGCCGAAGCCTTTCTTCCATCGAGGATCTCCCGCGCCTCTGCGGGGACGGTCATCTCCGGTCGTTCCGCCTTGCCGGAGGAATTGCGCTTCCGGATGAGGAGGTGCTTGTAGAATGCCGCCATTGCCTTGGCCGCCTTCTCGGGCGAGTCGAAGGTCGGGACCCTGCTGCCGTGGAATTCATCTATGGCATGGTCCTCTTTTCCGAAGAAGGAGGAGATGAGGAGCGGCTTGCCGTAGGTGTGCGGCATGCGGACGAGCTTGTCGATCCTGACCTGCGACGCCTTGAGGAACTCCTCCTTGGACATGGGTATGTAGTCCTTGGCAACGGGATACATGAGCTCCAAGAAGCCCGTGTCCATGATTCCGTGGATGATGATCCCGTCGATCTCCGAAGCCTGGAACAGGATCTCGGGGATCTTTTCGGCCAGGGTGTCCATATCCATGTGGAAGGTGAGGTCCACCGGGTTGCGCGGGCTTGCATGGCCCGGAATGAGTTCACTGATGCTTTCCTGGATCCCGGGCGAGAATTCAGGGATCTCGAGGTTGGCCGCGTTGCACGTGGAGGCGATCGCTGTGCCGGGACCGCCCGAGTTCGTGAGCACGGCGATGCGGGTGCCTTTCAATGGAGGCTGGGTCGCGAGGGCCCACCCGATCCGGTAGACCTCCTCGATGGTGTCGACCCGGATGATCCCTGCCTGGGCGAAGAGCCCGTCATAGATGAAGTCCGGGCCTGCCATGGCGCCGGTATGGCTGGATCCGGAGCGGGCGCCGGCCTCGGTCCCGCCCACGTACTGGGCCACGATGGGCTTTTTGACGCTCACCCGGCGGGCGACCTCAAGAAACCTCGCCCCGTCGCGAATGCCTTCGATGTAGAGGCCGATGGCCTTTGTCCGGTCGTCATCCCCGAGGTATTCGAGGCAGTCGGCCAGCGAGATGTCGGCCTCGTTTCCCACGCTGATGGCCTTTGCGAAGCCGATCCCGTTCTTCTGGAGGAACTTTACGCTCTGGGCTATGTAGGTGCCGCTCTGCGAAGCGAGGGAGAACGACCCGCCGTGCACGAGGATCGGGGCCACGGTGATGTTGAGCGGCAGGTGCGTATTGACGATGCCCAGGCAGTTCGGCCCCAGAAAGCGGATCCCATAGGTGCGGGCGATGTCGATGATCCTCTTCTCGAGGTCGCGGCCCTTGCCTCCCGTCTCCCTGAAACCCGCCGTGATGATCACCGCATGCTTCGTGCCGAGCTTGCCAATATCTTCGAGCATTTCCGGCACGAGCCTCGTGGGCACGACGAAGATCGCCAGGTCCGGGGCATAGGGGAGATCCTTTATGGACGGATATGCCTTTTTCCCGAGCACCGTCTTTTCCGTGGGGTGCACGGGCATGATATCGCCGGGGAAGCCGCAGTTCACGAGGTTGAGCATCTGAATGGTGCCCATCTTGACAAAGTTGTTGCTGGCGCCGGTAATCGCGATTGAAGAAGGACTCATGATCGTATCGAGAGGCTTGGCGGACATATAACCTTCCTTTCACTCATCATGGCGAGATTGGAAATATCTCTCAAAATATCAACAAATTCCTTGTATCAATTTTGCCGGTTGAGATCAAGAATAAAACGACCGTTCGGTCTATTAGAGGCAATAGTCATATCTCCGTCATTATCGGAAGAGCAGCGCGGCGTTGCGATGAGTGTGTTCGCCGCGATAATATATGAATGGCATCCCTCAAACACACGATCGTCTCTTCCGAGGTGTACCGTTCCCTCGTGCTTCCGGTGTTGAGACATCTCCGCTTCGGGATGTATTCTCCCTGGATCCGTCACCACATCTGCCTCATTATCCTTAGCATGCTGGCCTTCCTCTCGATCCTCTGGCTGTTCAGGGTCATCGACCCTTATCCCTTGAGGGACTGGGTGAGCCTGAGGGAAACCCTCATCAGTCTCGGCCTTGTCGGGCCGGTGATCTTTGTTCTCCTCACGGCTGTTCTTCCCCTCTTCTCACCGATGAGCATCCTCGTCGTAACGGGCGCTGCCAGCTTCGGGCCCGCGATGGGCATCATCCTCTCCTACATCGGGGCGCAGCTCAATGCCAACATCACCTTTCTCCTCGTGAGGACCCTTGCCGTAGAGGAAAGGTGGGGAAAGGGAGAAAGCTTATCCAAGATCAAGGCGAGCATAAAGCGCAACGGCTTCCCCATCGTGCTCCTGATGCACACACTGTCCCTTTTCCCGTTCGTTGCCGTCAACTCGGCTGCCGCGGCTTCAGGGATCAGGTGGGAGGATTTCGCAAAGGGGACCCTCGCGGGCACGATCCTGCCGATCGTGATCTACTCACTGATCGGTGAGGCGCTCATTCCCAGGATCATGCCGCCGGAGGTCTACTTTGCCTTCGTCGCCTTCATCATGCTCGTGATCATCGTGGCTGCCTTCAAGAAACGAGACGCCTATCTGAGACGAAAAGGAGTCTAGGAGAAATCCTACGAACTCGTCCTGACTGAAATCCGGCGCACGGTCGCAGATGCCAGGCGTTCCAGGGTCGTTTCCGTCTCCGAAAACCCTGGTCGAGAGGTCCCGGTCCACGCGGAGAGGCATCACCCCCTGGAAAAGGATGCAGCCGCTTCTCCGCAGGAGGGCGAGGCCCAGGATCTTGCTTCCCATGAGATGCAGCTCCACCGGCGTCGAGCGCATGAAGCACACGTCTGAGAACGCGGTATTCTCGCCCTTCATTTCAACCTCGAGCCCGCAGCTTCTCAGGGCACGCGCGAAGATCTTCGAGATTGTTCCACAGGCGTCGATAATGCCGCGGGAGAACGGTCCCCTCGAAGGGGCGCAGATGCTGAAGGTGATGTCGTCGACATGGAGCACTGCGCCGCCGCCCGTGGGGCGCTTCAAGATGGGCAATGTCAGGTTCGGATCGGACAGGGTGAAGCTCTTCTGGTGGTAGCCGACCGTCACGGCGGGCTCTTCCCAGTTGTAGATCCTGAGAATTCCTTGGTGCTTTTTTTCGATGAGAGACTGGAACAGGGCAGCGTCCCGTGTCATGTTCCTCTTTGAAGGGCACCTTCCGTCGAGGACGAGGTGCCACTGTGTCATAGTTCCTCGATGATGAAGAGCTGGTCGCCGTAGCCGACGCGCTCTCCGTCCTGCTTGAGAATGGCGGTCACGATCCCGTCGATGTGGGATTCGATCTCGTTCATGAGTTTCATCGCCTCGATGACGCAGAGGACCTGGTCTTTCTTGACCCGGTCTCCCACCTGAACGAAGGGCGGGCTTTCCGAAGAAGGCGAGCGGTAGAAGGTTCCCACGAGGGGAGAGGTGATCGTTACGGTGGGCTTTTCCTTTGCAGCGATGTGGGCCGGCCTCTCGGGCTCCCGTGCGAGAGAAGCACCCTTTTCCCGCACGCCGTTCAAGCCGCGGACGATGCGGACCCGCTCGGGGGTCCACTCGATCTCCGCGATGTCGGTGTTCTTGAGCAGCTCGATGAGCTCTTTGACGGTTTTAATATTCATCTAGCTCACTCTCTCTATGTACTCGTCTGTTCTCGTATCCACCTTCACGATGTCGCCCTCGTTGATGAACAGGGGCACCTGGATGGTCTTGCCCGTCTCGAGTCTGGCCGGTTTCGAGCCGCCCGATGCGGTGTTGCCCCGGACACCGGGGTCGGTCTCGGCCACGGCGAGCTCCATGAACATGGGCAGGTCGATCCCGATGGGCTTGCCGTTGTGGAAGAGAATGCCCACCTCCACGTTCTCCTTGAGGTAGCCGATGGCATCCGCGATCTGGTCTTCCTTGAGGTTCATCTGCTCGTAGGTTTCGCTGTCCATGAACCAGTATCCCGACTCGTCCTTGTAGAGATAGGACATGTTCCTCTCTTCGAGGTTGGGCACATCGACCTTTTCACCCGAGCGGAAGGTTTTCTCGAGGGTGTTGCCCGTGATCAGGCTCTTCATTTTCGTGCGGACGAACGCGCCGCCCTTGCCCGGCTTGACGTGCTGGAAGTCCACGATGGTGAGAGGCTCACCGGAAATCTCGATCTTCAATCCTTTTCTGAACTGTGCTGTCGAGTACTGCATCAGCTGTCTCCTAACCTGTTACTTTTATGGAATCCTTATCAAGATTTGTCATGCGCTTGCAAGAATTATCTGAAATAACGAGCATATCTTCGATCCTTACGCCGAATTTTCCGGGCAGGTAGACCCCGGGTTCGATCGTGACGACCATGCTGTTTTCGAGGGTGTCTTTCGAGAGGTAGGACACGGTGGGCATCTCGTGCACCTCCATGCCCACGCCGTGTCCGAGCCCGTGCCCGAAAAACTTCCCGAGGCCCTTCGAGTCGAGGTAGCCCCGCGCCATTCTGTCGATGTCGGCGGCCTTCACCCCGCTCGCCAGCGCCTCGATGGCGAGCATTTGCGCCTTTCTCACGTGCCCGTACACCTCGGTGAACTCTTCGTCGGGCCTGCCCGTGAAGACCGTGACCGTCTGGTCGGAGGCATACCCCTTGTACATGCTGCCGAAATCGAATACGACAGGCTCGTTTGCCGAGATGATCCTTTCGGATACGGCGCCGTGCGGCATGGCAGACCTCGGGCCCGAGGCCACGATGGTCTCGAAGGAGGGGCCGCTCGCGCCCAGGCTCCTCATCCCGCACTCGAGGTCGAAGGCCACGTCCTTTTCCCTGCGGCCGATGATGCCTTCGGAGAGCACTTCGATGAGCGCCCTTTCGGAGATCCTTGCAGCCTCGCTCATGAGGGCGAGCTCTTCCGGGTCCTTGACGCTCCGCAGGTACTTGAGCTGGCCTCCGAGGGGGGTCATCTCGATGCCCTTGAAGAGGTCCTTCATCTGGAGGAAGGAGTCGAGGTCGATGACGTTCGATTCGATCCCGAGGGTCTTGACGCCGAGCTCCTTGAGGTGCTCGTAGATGTCCTCCCAGCGCTTCTTTATCTCGTGGACGGCTGCCGAAGACTCTTCCTTCGCCTGGAGCGTGTTGCGGGAGTCCACGAAGAGATCGGCGTCGGTGTCGGTGAACACGGCGATGGCATCCGATCCCGTGTACCCGCTTATGTAGGTGACATTGGGCCGTGATGAGAGAAGGATGGCGTCGAGACCCTTGAGATAGGTCCGTGCCTTAGCGAGTCTCTGTACCGAGTAGCGCATGCAGTGCCTCTATTCCGAGGATGTACCCGTAGGGGCCGAGCCCTGAGATCGTGCCCACGGCGATATCGGAGAACAGGTTCTTCTGCCTGAAGGGTTCCCGGGCCGCCACGTTGCTTATGTGGATCTCGATGAAGGGGATGCCGACGCCGAGGAGGGCGTCGCGGATGGCGACCGAGGTGTGCGTGTACCCTGCAGGGTTGATGAGGATGCCGTGTATGCCCAGCGAGCGCGCCGCATGGATCTTCTCGATGAGCTCTCCCTCGTGGTTCGACTGAAAGGTGAAGAGCTCGATCCCGAGCGCCTTTGCCTTTTCCTGTGCACGCGCCTCGATCTCGGGCAGGGTCGTGGGGCCGTATACGGCCTTCTCCCGCGTGCCGAGGAGGTCGAGGTTCGGACCGTTGATGAGCAGGATCTTCATTTGGGCATCCTTTCCAGCCAGCCTTCGAGGGTCTTGATAATGTACATTGCCTGGACCCGGTGGGCCTCTTTGCGCATTTCGGGGTCGCTCATTGAGGTCTTCAAGAGGTCTACATAGATGTCGAGGGCCTCTTTGAAATGCCCCTGCGCCGCATAGAGCTTCGCGAGCTCGAGCGACGGCTCGCTGATGAGAGGAGGCAGCTGCCGGCCGGACTGGAGGATGTCGAGGGCCTCGTCGTCGTCCGGATAGAAGGGGATGTACTGATCGATGCAGAACTGGGCGGATTCGGTCTCGCCCCTCTCCATGTGGATCTGCGCGATGTAGAAGAAGGCTCTTGCGAGCTCCCTCGCCGTATCCGAGACCTCTCTCAGGATGTCCATCGCCTCGGACAATTTCCCGAGCTTGAACAGCGAGATCCCGACAAGGAGCTTTTCCTGAGGGCTGCGGGCTTCGTCGGCAGATTCGACGACAGAAAGGAAATCTCCCTTTTCAAAGGCCTGCTGCATATCCATCGGCAAATCCTCTGTAAGCCTCCAGCACTTCGATTTCTGAAAGTTTTCGTACGCTAGCATCACCTATGGACGGTGTCAACACAAAGTGGACGCTGCTTTCTTCGCCCTTCTTGTCGAGAGAGATCGCACGGGCGATATCCTGCGGGTGGGGGAGAGAGAGCGTGGCGGGGATCAGCCCCTCCCGGTCGATGAGGTGTCTGATGCGTACGAACTCCCCATCCGAGAGGATTCCCCTCTCCCGCGAGAGCCACGAGGAGAACAGCATTCCCACTGCCACTGCCTCGCCGTGGAGGATGGTGAAATCCGAGCTCTTCTCGATGGCGTGGCCCAGGGTATGGCCGAAGTTGAGAATCCTCCTCAGGCCCCCTTCCCTCTCGTCTTCGCTCACGACGCGAGCCTTGTCGCGTGCGCACATGAATACGATCTTTTCATAGTCGTACGGCGGTCCGTTTTCAATGTATTCGAAGAGGGCGCTGTCTATGATGATGCCGTACTTGATCACCTCTGCCATGGCGCTTTTCACTTGAGCCTCGTCGAGGGTGGCGAGGAAATCGATGTCGCTTAAGGACAAAACGGGCTGATAAAAGGAACCGACGAGGTTCTTGCCGTACTCGTTGTTGATGCCGGTCTTGCCCCCGATGCTCGAATCGACCTGGCTCAAGAGGGTGGTGCCGACCTGGATGACCGGGATCCCCCGCATGTAGATGCTCGCGGCAAAGCCGGCCAGATCGCCTGTCACGCCTCCGCCGACGGCCAGGCACACCCACTGGCGGTTGACGCGGTGAGTGAACATTTCATCCAGCACCCTTTTCAGGAATGAGTAAGACTTCGAGTCCTCGCCCGGGGGCACGCTCATCAGGAATGAGGGCGTCCTGCCGAGAGCCCTTTCGATAAGCCGGCCATGGTGCTTCATGACGTTTTCATCGACCAGGGCGAACACGCCTTCGGGGACGATATGGCGGCGCATCAGGGACCTGATGTCCCTGAAAATGCCCTTGCCGATGTAGACCGGATACGAAACGTCCGGCAGGATGACGCCGGTCGGCTGAGGCAGCATGGGCAGCGCATGGAAGATATCGTCCGAGACCTGCTCTATGGTTTTCGCCTCGGTGTCGACGACGAGGTCGGCATCCCCGTACGCTTCCTTCCTTCCCTCAAAGAGGCTTCTCGCCTTTTCGTTCCAAAGGGGCCTGGTCGAGTCGTCCGGGACGCGCAGGCTGATGGTCTCGAACGATGCCTGCAGGTGCACGATGCAGCCGGACGCCTTCATGATCCTCCGGTTTGCCGGGTCGACCGGGAGCCCTCCGCCGGCAGCTACCACGCAGGGCCTGTTCGAAGACGCGACCTCGAGGAGCACCCTGCGCTCGATGGACCTGAACGCCTCCTCGCCCACGCAGCGGAAGATCTCGGGGATCGGCGAGCCGGTCTTTTCGCTGATCAGGGTATCCAGATCGATAAAGGGCATGTCGAGGAGGGACGACAGCCTCGACCCCACGGTCGTCTTTCCGGAGCCCATGAATCCGGTGAGGAAGATCATAGCGATTCCCAGGAGGCCCGCTGGTGAGCGAAGGCCTGCTTCAGCGAGGCCATGTCCGGAAGGCCGAAGCTCGCGAGGATCGCCGTCGAGACCGCGATGACCGCCATTGCCTCGCCCACGACCGATGCGGCGGGCACGGCGCAGTAGTCCGACCGCTCGTACCGGGCCCGTGCAGGAGAGCCGTTTCTGATATCGATCGACTGCAGGCCCTTTTTCAGGGTGGGGATGGGCTTCATGGTGCAGACCGCCTCGACGGGCTCTCCGTTCGATACGCCGCCCTCGATCCCGCCCGCGTTGTTCGAAGCCCTCATCGGCGGTTTGCCGGCAAGGATCTCGTCGTGGATCTTGGATCCGGGAAGCTCGGCGCACTCGGTCCCCCTTCCGATCTGCACCGCCTTGATGCCCGGGATGGACATCAAGTGCGCCGACAGGATCGCATCGAGCCGCTGATTCCACTGCGTATACGAGCCGATGCCGGCGGGAAGGCCTTTCACGACGACCGTGAACTCACCACCGATGGTGTCTCCCTGCTTTTTGACCTCGTCGATCCGGCTCTCCATGAGCTTCGTGATCTCAGGATCGGGGCAGAATACGCTCGAGGCATCCCTGGCTTCGCGGTTGAACGGGCCGGTATAGCCCACGTCGCCGATCCGCCTCACCCAGGAGAATGCGGAAATGCCGAGCTCGGCAAGGAGGGATTTGAGGAGGCCGCCCGCTGCCACCCGGCCTGCTGTCTCCCGCGCGCTCGAGCGCTCGAGCACGTTCCTGAGGTCGTCGTGTTTGAACCTCGCCGCACCTGCCAGATCGGCATGGCCCGGCCTCGGGGTATGGAGCTCTTTTCCCGGCCCGATGCTCCAGGGGTCCATATATTCCTTCCAGTTCTCGAAATCCCTGTTCCACACCGCGAGCAGGATCGGGCTCCCCAGGGTCACACCGCCCCTTATGCCAGAGAGCACGTCGACCTCGTCCTTCTCGATCGCCATCCTGCCTCCCCTGCCATAGCCCATTTGACGGCGGCTCAGGTCGGCGTCGATCGTCCCTCTGTCGACCTTCAGACCCGCAGGGACGCCGTCGAGAAAGGCGAACACGCCCCTTCCGTGCGATTCGCCGGCCGTAGAAAATGTGAGCATCCGACCTCCTTTGCATTCAATAGGACCGGATTATCATGGAAACATGATGGTTTTGTCAACAATCACGAGTTCATCAGGATTGGAGGAGAAGGGAAGGTTCGTTCAGGAAGCCGGATGACAGTGGACCTTTCCCTGGTCTTACTCCCGATTAACCGACCCGGGATCCATCATGGTTCTCGAGACACCATCAAAAAATATTTGTTCCCATATCGGCCTATACCAAAGGGCCGGTCTCCTTGAGCTCACTCGACAATGAACCGGGCCTCGGGTTAAAAGGCGTATACGACCACGATGCTCGGGCCGTGCGTGACGTCATCCGTATTGTCGCTCTGAGTAAAGTCCTCTTCGTTTTTCACCGAGAATTTCCACTGCTGGTACCTGTACCCCACCTGGACGATCATCTTTTTCAGGGGCAGGATGTTCAAGCCCACCTCGGCGTTGTACGACACCGAGTTGTCGGGATCGATGCTGCGGGTATCACCCCAGTCGATGCTGATATGGCTGTCTTCAGAGTCGAGGAAGACCAGGCCTATCCCTCCCTGCACATTCAGGACGACCTTCTGCGTGAACGGATAGGCTATGCCGAGGCCGATCGTGGGCATCTGTGCCACGTAGTTCATTTCCATGTGGCTGGACCGATCGAAGTTTTCAATCCCATTCGTATAACTCGCCGAGTCGATATCGAGGTCGACCACCTGGTGCTTGAAGCCTACAAAGAGCTTGCAGTATTCGAAAAACGGCAGGACGCTCCTGAGATCGGAAAGAGAATATGAGATGGCGAGATCGAAGTCGCGGCGATACATGTCGACGTCCGATACTACTGTCTCACCTGAGGCGCTTAAATCTGTTATGGACTGCTTCTGGGAGGAGTGGTTGAACACCATCGGGGCAAAGCTGACGTTCAGTTTCCCGTCAGGTGTCTGGTATCCGAAAATGGGCCCGGACAGGAAACCCGGCCCCGGGTCCGAATCGACCGAGATGGGAACACCTAGGTCATTGTAAGTTTGGGCGAGCTGGGTGTCAAAAAATTTCAAAGCGCCTGACTCCCAGAAGGTGTACCAGTACTTGAATCCTACAAAGAAGTTTCCCATCTCTGTCCCGAAAAGGGGTGAGGACAGAAAGCAAAAGGCTGACAGCGAAAGCACGAATATCTTCTTCATAAGGACTGCACCTCACATGCTATGCTCACCCCCACGACCCTGTGCGATGGTAAGACAGGGAGCTACAATGTCATGGGGATGGCGTTTATCATCCTCGAAATGTTTATCTTTGCCCTGTCGTAACCGGGATCGAACTCGAGGGCCTCCGTAAACATCTGCTTGGCGTATTTCATGAGCTCGGCGATCTCTCTCCTGTTGCCCGTTTTTTCGAGCTCATGCACTTTGATGAGCGCGGTTTCGCCCGAGTAGTTCTTCAGCGATGCCTCGAGCGATTTCGTTTCGACAGCGCCCACAATTCTGGCCTGTTTTTCTTCTTCCAGCATGATGTTGAGAACCCGGGTGACCTTGACGAAGGCGTCTTTCTCCACGAGGAAGAACCGGTCCACCCTGCCTTTTGCCGAGGCTTCACCCAGCAGGGTCCCTCCCTCGACGGAAAAGACCTGTACATGTATTCTGAGCTCCTGTCCGGTCACCATGAAGGTTCCCGAGAGAACGTACTTTGCCGTGGCCAGTTTCCCGACCGCCAGTGCGGTTGCAGGGTCTGTCAGGCCTGCCTGCTGCATCTCGTGTTCCCTGAGGATATCGTTCAGTCTCAGCCGTTCGACCATGATGAACATCGAGGTCTGTTCGAGGTCTGTGGTGAGCATGGCAGGAATACCGTACTCCCACGGCCGGAAACGCTCTCCGCCTTTTTGGGATGAGGTGTTGATGAATTTCAGAATCGCCAGGGCCGGTCTCTCCGACTTCGGCACTGCAGCAGGAATTCCTTTGCTTTTTCCCTGCTGCATATATGAAGAGGCCTTTTCCTTCGACAAGCCTGTGCCTGCGACAGCGAACAGCCCGGCGACAAGAAAAAGAATGAGAAGAAATCGTGTATGCTTCATAGCCCAGTCAGTACATGCGAAACGGGTATTGCAGCGGCAAGGCCCTGGGGCTGTTCCCATGGTCTTACATGTGGTACCCGATCAGAAACAGTAAGTGGATGCCTCCGACATTGGCGGTTTCTTCGTTGCCGGTCCCATCGGAGAGCGTAACCGGAACGTAGGAGTACTGGAGCTCGAACCCCGCATTGAACCAGTCTGCAAAGGTCCAGTAGATGCCGCAACTTATCCATCCGCCGAGGCCGGTATCGCTGTCATTGTCTTCCGGGCTGAAAGAGAAAAACTCGTCTCTTTCCGCACTGACGTAGTCCAGTCCGCCTCCGATGAAGGGGCGCATCCTGGGCGTGGCCTCGAAGATCTTGCGCACGCCGAGCCGCATCTCGGTCGTCGTGACATCGAGTTCGGCGGCTCCGGATATGCCCACAGCCACATTGACGGGCCAGGACTTGTGCCTGAAATCGATATCGATACCGGTTTCAAGCTGGCCCGCAGAATCCCACACAACATTGTCGAAGTACTTGATGCCCACGGTTGCGTTGACATTCCCGGTCCAGTTTTCCGCAGCATGGATCATGATCGGACATACCGGGAACGACCAGACGATCAGGGTAAACAAGATGAACCACTTCTTCATGCCCATATCCTCCTCGCCATGTCTCAAAAGCCGTACCTGGGCCATAAATCGAAGGTATTCAATATACGACTTGGGATATAACAAATAAGTGATGAAAATACAATCGTTATATCAGGCCTTGAACGAGCCTTACTCTTTTCGAGACGAAAGAAGGGGATGCCTTTCCACATCCCCTTCCCCGTTTGAATACCGGTTTCCCGCTCTTCGGGCCGTTAAAAGCTCAATTGAATCGACCCCCGGTACGTCCTTCCCGGGAGCGGGTACCAGTAGGTGCCGTAGGCCGTCTTGTCCTCGAACTCGACAGAAGTGTCGTCGAAGATGTTGTTCACCTTGAAGGAAAGGACAGCGTGTTTGATCACCTCTACGGAGACGCCTGCGTCGAGGATGTCCCTGTTCCCGGTCTTTTCCGTGTTGGCATCGTCCATGTAGGCGCCCTGCCTGAACCGGTACGAGGCGAAGAAGTCGGTCTGCCTGCCGAACAGGACCGGAAGGTAATCCGTCTGGAGGGTGAAGACCTGCTTGGGCTTGAGCTTGATGGTCTTGCTCTCGAAGGCGCCGCTGCCGTATCTGAACTGGTTGAAGGCGTATCCGAGCGAGATCTTCACCGGGTCCGCAGGCTTGGTCCAAAAAAGGGCCTCGATCCCCGAGGCATGCGCCCTGTCGACATTCACATAGGTGAAGGTTGAAAGGGCCGGGAAGTCCATCTTGATGAGGTCTTTGTAGCGGGTGACGAAATAGCTCACGCTCATTCCGAAATTTTTGTACTCGATCACAGGGCCGATGTCCCAGCTGAAAGACTTTTCGGGCCGCAAATCCGGGTTCGATATGAAGGCATACCAGGAAGACGGTGTGTAGAGATGGCCCATGGTGGGCTCGTGAAAGCCCGTGCCTATGTTTGCCTTTACGCTCAGGTGCTGGAACGCCCTCCAGACGATGCCGCCGTGGTACGTCCACCTGCCGTCGAAGTCCGAGCTCTGGTCGCGCCTTCCGGTGACAGAAACGAGGACCGGCTCGAAGTTCAAGGAGGTAGTGAGGAATCCCGATCCGGTAGTGCGGTCATGGATGCCGTAGTCGTCGCTGCTGATCCCTTCCCTCCGCCAGGCAGCGCCCGGGCTTATGCCGAAGATTCCTACTTTTTTCGAATAATCGAGCTCGATGTAGTCGCTCGTGAGCTTTGACCAGACATCGCCTGCATAGGATGTCAGATTGTGGGTGCGGGTGGCGATTCTCGATGCCTTCAGCTGGACATTCTGGTCTGGCCCGAAATATTTCGACGTGTTCAGGGTGATGAAGTATTGGCGGGTTCTCACCTCGTCGTCCGGAGTGAGCACGCCCATGCTTCCCTCGCTGCCGGGAGAGCCAAGGGTCTGGTCTGCGATGCTTCCCGACAGGCTCGTGTCCCAGCCGCTCACATCGAGCAGGAGCTTCGAGAGTATCGAGGTATTCTCGAAGTGGTTATTCTCCCTGCGTGCCGTGCTGCCGTCGTCTTTTTCATAGAGGAAGTCGTTGTCGGCCCAGCTCTTCGTGAGGTCGATCATCAGGCCCTGCCCCCACTTCTCGCCGTTCAGCATGAGATTGTAGAGGTTGTACCCGTAGGTCCCCTTCGATGCCGTGAACAATGCGGAATTATTCAAGCTCGGCCTTTTCGTGACGATGTTCACGATCCCGCCCATGGCCGCGCTTCCGAAGGCGGCTGAATTGCTTCCCTTGATGATCTCGATCCGGTCGATCTCGGGGATCGTGTAGAGCGAGAGATCGACGATGTCGCCCACAGACGAGCTCAAAGGGACGCCGTCGAGCATGACGAGGGTCTGCTGGAAGTTCGAGCCCCGGATCGAAATCGGTGAGGGGACAGCTCCTCCGTAATCGGGCAGGTCCACATCGACCGGCAGCCGCAGGGCATCGAGCGTATCGATGAGCCCGTTCGCGAGCGGGCATATCGTGACGGTTTCGGTGAACGAGGTCGGCGCCTTTCCGGCAACGGTCTCCGGGGTTGCATCTTCGAAATTGGCGGCGGTGATGACGATTTCCTCAGCCCACACGGACGGCATGAAGAGGACGAAGGAGATAACGGTGAAAAGAAACATCCTGGATCCACGATAAAACATACGGACACCTCCATGGCATATTCCCTTGGAGTCTCCATCCAGGCACGCGGATGTAGTCCTTTACTCACGGATAGGTCTTCTGACTCACGGATCATCCCGGCGCCCTCACCTTCCCGCCTGTCAGGCAGTGGTGGTCAAAGCGGACACCGGTCACCGATTACAGCGGCGGCCCCGTCCCGGAATCTCACCGGGTTCCCTTGAATCCGCAGCAGGGTTAGTTCACCCCTAGCAAAGGCAGTCACAAGTGTCAATGCAAAACATTCTGATAATATTACCATTTACGTTGAAATCAGCTCTTTAAAAGGCTGGTCTATGATTCTATGAAAAGAAACAATACCTTGAATTCACGAATTTCCCCTTGAAAAAAAGCCAGGTATCTGCAATATGTATCTCTATGACGAACAGAAACGCTTACAGGTATTTTGGGTTCTATTTCTGGTACGGGAAGGGAGAACCGCCTGTGGGCTGACCTGTTCACAAAGCTGAACGCAAAGGCCGTGGGTGGTTCTTCCTCCCACGGCCTTTTTATTTGGGCCCTGGGAGCCGTCTCCGGTCTTTAGTCCCATAAAGGAGGTACAATGATAATATCCATGAAAAAGGGTGCGACGCAGGAACAGATGGACCATGTGAAGAAGCTCATTGAGGGTTTCGGATACAGGGTGCACGAGAGCAAGGGGTCGGAGCGTGTTCTGTTCGGTGCGATCGGCGACGAACGGGGCAAGGAACGGCTCACCTGTCTCGAGGCACAGCCCGGGGTCGAGAAAGTCATTCCGATCCTGAACCCGTACAAGCTCGCCTCGCGGGAGACGAGGCATGAACCCACGGTCGTGGACTTGGGCCTCGGCGTGAAGATCGGAGGCAGAAACCTCGTCGTCATCGCAGGGCCCTGCGCGGTCGAAAGCCAGCAGCAGATCATGGAGGTGGCTTCGGCCCTCAAGGATACCGGGGCGCACATGCTCCGCGGCGGGGCCTTCAAGCCGAGAACCTCGCCGTATGCTTTCCAGGGCCTCAAGAACGACGGACTCGTCCTCCTCTCCGAGGCGCGAAAGGCGTACGGGCTGCCCGTGATCACCGAGGTCATGGACATCGGCAGCATCGACCTCATCTCCGAGTATGCCGACTGCCTCCAGGTCGGGGCCAGAAACATCCAGAACTTCCAGCTCCTCAAGGAGGTGGGCAGATCGAAGAAGCCCGTGCTCCTCAAGCGGGGAATGTCAACGACAATCGAGGAATTTCTCATGTCTGCCGAGTATGTCCTCTCGGGCGGAAACAGCCAGGTCATCCTCTGCGAGCGGGGGATCCGCACCTTCGAGACCGCGACCAGGAACACCCTCGATCTCTCCGCCGTGCCGGTGCTCAAGGAGAAGACCCATCTCCCGGTCATCGTGGACCCCTCGCACGGCACCGGCCACGCCCGCTACGTGGAGCCCATGGCCTATGCGGCCATAGCGGCCGGAGCGGACGGTCTCATGATAGAGGTTCATCCCAGGCCCGAAGAGGCCCTCTCCGACGGGCCGCAGTCTCTCCGTCCCCACGAGTTCAGGAACCTCATGGCAGGCGTTCGGCGCGTGGCGCAGGCAGTGGACAGGCTCATGTGATCCCCTTGATTTTTCAGGAAGGGAATACTAGAATTAAGGCATGGCATACTTTCGGCCGGAACATCGAAGCCTGCTCGTGAAGAGCTCCGTGCTCGCAGAAGGCATCGTCTCGAAGGAGATGAGATGGAGCGGACAAAACGTCTATGACGTAACGACCCTCGCGGAATCCCCTTCGTACGAGGTGCAGGAAGGCGTGTTCGCTCAGCTCCTCCTGCTCGAACCGCGCGACGCCCGCAAGGCGCCCATCTACCGGATCTGCCTCCATGACACCGAGATCTTCGATTTCATCAGAAGAAACCGCGAGGTCGATCTCGCGTCGCTCTTCACCTTCATCATGACCCATGAGCTCCTCCACATCCACAGGTTCGCGACCGGGAAGGCCGACTTCTACGGGGAAAACCGGGAGGATGAGGAGGAATACGTCGACATGCTGACCAGGCTCTTCCTGGCCAAGAATCCCATAACCGGCCTGAAAAATGTTCTCACGCTGCTTGACAAGGTAGAGGCAGCGCCCCTATATAACTTCACGAAATTTGTTGATCGTTGGAGGAATTTGGATGCCTATTTATGAATATAAATGCTTGAAGTGCGGCAATGAGTTCGAGGCGATGCAGAAGTTCAGCGACTCACCGATCAGGAAGTGCTCTTCGTGCGGAGGCCAGGTGAAGAAGCTCATTTCCCATTCCTCGTTTCATCTGAAGGGCTCGGGCTGGTATCTGACGGACTATGCCAAGAAAAACAGCCCCAACGACTCGAAATCCCATTCGGAGTCGACAGCGTCTTCTTCTGAATCCTCTTCCTCGTCTTCCGACACGTCCTCATCGAAGTCGGACGACTGAGAAGGGTACGGGCTTTACGTGGGCTTCACCCATCTCGATGAGCAGGGCCGCGTGTCCATGGTGGACGTAGGCGGCAAGGACGTGACGCGGCGGACTGCCCGCGCCCGGGGCACGATCTCCATGAGCCGCGAGACCTTCGACGCGATCATGGAAGACCGCGTGAAAAAGGGCAACGTCCTCGTCACCGCAAAGATCGCAGCCATCATGGCCGCAAAGAACACATCGAACACGATCCCCCTGTGCCATCCGCTCCCCATCGACCATATCGCCGTGGATTTCCACCCCCGCGAGGAATCGTCATCCATCGAGGTCAGTGCCGAGGTCAGCGTCACTGCGAAGACCGGCGTCGAGATGGAGGCGCTCCACGCCGCGAGCATCGCGCTCCTCACCATCTACGACATGTGCAAGGCCATCGACAAATCCATGGTCATCGAAGGCTTGTGCCTGGTGGAGAAGTCGGGCGGCAGGAGCGGACATTACGTAAGGCCCGAGGGCGAATAGCATCGGCTATAGCGGCATCGGCAACTCATTGAAACGTTCTGAGTGCACTCCACATCTCATTTTCGATTCCCGGTCGTTCTTGAATCTCAAGTGTACAAAAAGCGGGACGATTTTCTTCTTGCTTAAATGATCATTATCCTGATCCGAGGAGCATGACGAAGGCTTGGAAGAGACCCGGGTCGAACTCGTCCGCCATCTCTCTCTGCATGATCTTGAGGGCCTCGAAGGGGGTTTTCGAAGGCCTGAACGGCCTCTTTGCAGTCAGGGATTCGAATGTGTCCGCGATGGCGCAGATCTTCGCATAGATAGGAATCTCTCCGCCGGTCTTCTTGAAGGGATACCCCGAGCCGTTGCATCTCTCGTGGTGGTAGAGGACGATGGATGCCGCGCCTTCTGTAAGCGTGGTGATTTTTGAGAGCTTATCGTGGCCCCAGAGGGGATGATTCCTGATGACATCCCATTCGCTGAGAGTGAGCGGGCCTTCTTTGTCCACCACGGACCTCGGCACCTTGGTCATGCCGACGTCGTGGAGAAAGAATGCCGTGCACAGGTCGGCGAGGTCGTGATCGTCGAGCCTGTCTCCGAACATGTTGATCGTGAGGGCAAGCCCGAACGTTCCGGCTTTCACCGAATGCTGCAGGATGTAATGGTCGATGCTGGTCATCTCCATCACGTGCCCCACGATGTCCTTTTCCTTGAGGATCGATCTCACGACGCTGTTTGAGATCTTTCTCAGATCTTGGATGGTTCTCGTGTTCGTCCCCTGGAATACCTTGCGCATCGATCTCATGGAAAGCGAATACACGAGATCCGCCCTGACCTTCGCCGCAACGCTCGAGTCCGTCAGGACCCTCAGGATGTGGTCCCCCAAATCCCTCTCGGCTGAAGAATGATCTTCGCACTGGATAAAGAGGGGTTGATTTCTGCCCAGGAGGCGTTGATCCTCGGTTAGGGTCGCACCCTCAGCTGCAAAGAGACGATAGGCATCCCTTACCTTGAAGTAGAGGTCAGTGGTGGTCTTCCCTTCAATGCAGGCAAGCTTGTACGGTATCTCTTTATAGTACATCCGATCTCTCCCTGGGAAAGGACGGGCAGCTCTTGCCGAAGCTTCCGTCTGAAAAGAACATTGTCCGAGAAAAATCCATGGTTCTTCATATCGTCAAGAATAAAAAGAAGGATTACCCATGAACGTATTTTTTCCCTGCAAAAGAGGGATGATGAATCACAGCCTCATACGTGGAGGAACGAATCCGCCACGGCGAGGATATCCCGGCTTACCTCTTCGTGCTTTCTGTCAGCATCGATGACCACGTGCCTCTTCTGCGAAGCGAGCTCGAGGAAAGCTTTTCTGATCTGCTCGTGGAAGCCAATCGCCTGGTTCTCGAATTTGTCGCCCGGCCTGATCCTCTTGAGGGCACGGGCCGGATCAATGTCGAGGACGAAGGTGAGGTCGGGCTCACGCCAGGTACCGGTGAGCTCCATGATCTGCCGGGTTCTTTCGACCCCGATTCCCCCGAGGACCCCCTGGTAGACGAGGGTCGAATCGATGAAGCGGTCGATGACCACGATCCTGCCTTCGGCGACGGCCGGCTCGATGAGCTTTGTGATGTTCTCCCTGCGGGATGAAAGCACGAGGAGGAGTTCGGTGAGGTGGTCGAGCCCCTGCTCGAAGAAGAGCGGCCTCAATTGCTCGGAAAAAGAAGAGCCGCCGGGCTCTCTCAGGGAGAGCCACGGCAGCCCGCGTTGCTGAAGATGGTTGCAGAAAAGCTTCGAGTGGGTGGATTTCCCCACCCCTTCTCCGCCCTCGAAGCTTATGATCACTTTTTGCCGTTGCTCAGTGCTGCGTGAGCGGCAGCGAGCCTGGCGATCGGGACCCGGTACGGCGAGCAGCTGACGTAGTTGAGCCCGTTCCTGTGGCAGAACTCGATCGACGACGGTTCTCCGCCGTGCTCTCCGCAGATGCCCACTTTGAGGTCCTTCCTCGTTGCCCTGCCCTTTTCGACCGCGATCTTGATGAGCGCTCCGACTCCTGTCTGGTCGAGCGCCATGAACGGGTCTTTCGGGAGGATCTTCTTCGCGACGTAGACAGGCAGGAACTTGCCTGCGTCGTCTCTGGAGAGGCCGAAGGTCGTCTGGGTGAGGTCGTTCGTGCCGAAGGAGAAGAACTCGGCCTCTCTCGCGATCTCGTCCGCCGTGAGCGCAGCCCGGGGCAGCTCGATCATGGTTCCGACCTTGTACTCGATCTTCTTCTTGTAGGCCTTCATGACCTCTTCGGCCACCTCGACGGTCATCTTCCTCATGGCCTCGAGCTCCTTGACGTGGGCGACGAGCGGGATCATGATCTCGGGCTTGACGTCGATCTTTTCCTTCTTCGCCTCGCAGGCCGCCTCCATAATGGCCCTCACCTGCATCTCGTAGATCTCGGGGAAGGTAACGCCGAGCCTGCATCCCCGGTGGCCGAGCATGGGGTTGGCCTCATGGAGGGAATCCCTCTTGGCCTTCACCTCTTCGACCGACTTCTTGAGCGCCTTGGCAACCTCTTTGACCTCTGCCTCGGTGTTCGGGAGGAACTCGTGGAGCGGAGGATCGAGGAGTCTTATCGTGACCGGCAGGCCGTCCATGACCGTGAAGATGGCCTTGAAGTCACCCTTCTGCATGGGCTTGATCTTGTCCAAGGCCTTTCTTCTTCCCTTTTCGTCGTCGGCGAGGATCATCTCGCGCACGGCCAGGATCCTGTCCGCCTCGAAGAACATGTGCTCGGTGCGGCAAAGCCCGATGCCCTCGGCACCGAAGGTGCGCGCCACCTGCGAGTCCTTGGGCGTGTCGGCATTGGTCCTGACGCCGAGCATCCTGAACTCGTCCGCCCACTTCATGATGGTCCCGAAGGCTCCGGACAGGGACGGCTCGACGGTCTTCGACTGCCCGAGCATGATCTCGCCCGTGGTGCCGTCGAGCGATATCCAGTCGCCCTTCTTGATCTTCTCGCCGCCGATGGTGCAGACCTGCTTCTTGTAGTCGATCACGAGATCCTGGCACCCGGAGACGCAGCACTTGCCCATACCCCGGGCGACGACTGCCGCGTGGGAGGTCGTGCCGCCACGCGCGGTGAGCACGCCCTGCGCCACGTTCATGCCGTGGATGTCTTCCGGAGACGTCTCGAGCCTCACGAGGATGACCTTTTCCTTTTTGGCCGCCCACTCCTCGGCATCCTCTGCCGAGAACACCACCTTGCCGACTGCGGCGCCGGGCGATGCGGGCAGGCCTTTGCTCAGGACCTTTTTCTTGGCTTTCGGGTCGATCTGGGGGTGGAGGAGCTGGTCGATCTGCTCCGGGCTCACCCGCAGCACCGCCTCTTCCTTGGTGATGAGCTTTTCCTTTACCATGTCGACGGCTATCTGGACGGACGCCGCTGCGGTACGCTTTCCGGTTCTGGTCTGAAGCATCCAGAGGCTGCCCTCCTGGACGGTGAACTCGATGTCCTGCATGTCCTTGTAGTGCTTTTCGAGGGTCTCATAGATGTCCACGAGCTGCTTGTACTGGTCGGGCAGGGCTTCTTCCATGGAGACATACGACTTGTCGCGCTTGCCCTTGATGTTGATGGGCATGGGCGTCCTGATGCCTGCCACGACGTCTTCGCCCTGGGCGTTCTGGAGATACTCGCCGTAGAAGACGTTGGCGCCGGTAGACGGGTCGCGGGTGAAGGCGACGCCGGTGGCGGAGGACTCACCCATGTTTCCGAACACCATGGCCTGGACATTGACAGCCGTGCCCCACTCATCGGGTATGCCGTTCAGCTTCCGGTAGGTGATTGCCCGCGGGGTGTTCCAGGACTTGAATACGGCCTCGATCCCTCCCCAGAGCTGGTCCATGGGGTCTGACGGCAGGTCGCGGCCGGTGAGCTCCCTGACCTTTTCCTTCAGGGAAGCCACGAGCTTCTTCAGATCGGCTGCGGTGAGCTCGGTGTCGAGCTTGACCTTCTTCTTGTTCTTCATCTTCTCGAGCTCTTCCTCGAGGACGTGGGAATCGGCCCCCATGACAACGTCGGAATACATCTGGACGAATCTGCGGTAGCAGTCCCAGGCGAACCGCTCGTTCCCGCTCATCTTGATGAGGCCGTGCACGGTTTCGTCATTGAGGCCCAGATTGAGGACCGTGTCCATCATGCCGGGCATCGATGCCCGGGCGCCGGAGCGCACCGAGAACAAAAGCGGCGCCTCGACGTCGCCGTAGCCCAGGCCCATGATCCGCTCGACCTTCTTGATGGCGTCTTTCACCTGACTTTTAAGATCCTTGGGCAGTCCCTTCGATTCGTAATAGATACTGCACATTTCTGTTGAGATAGTGAAGCCGGGGGGAACGGGTATTCCCAGATTGGTCATTTCAGCAAGGTTCGCGCCCTTGCCGCCGAGGATATCCTTCATGTCTGCGCCGCCCTCGGCCTTCGTTCCCCTGCCTCCAAAGAGATACACGTATTTCTTCGCCATAGCAGTCTCCCTCTTTTCTCGATAGGTGTAGAATAACAGGGTGAGGATAGTATAAATGAAGTTTTACATTCAAGTAAAAAATCGTGAGCGGCCCTGGTCGGGGAAGTTCTGTGACGAAGGGCGCCGGCTGATAAATCGTCAGGAAATCCTCTGCATTACGGACCTCGCCGCAATGATGCCCGAGCAGCTCGCCTGGATGAGCCCCCGGGTGATGCCGGCACCGTCGCCGATGACGTAAAGCCCCTTTACCTTCGTTTCGAGATTGCCTTTAAGCGAGATCCGGTTCGAGTAGAACTTGACCTCGACGCCGTAGAGGAGCGTATGGGCGGAAGCAATGCCCGGCGCGATCTTGTCGAGGCAGGAGAGCATTTCGATGATGTCCGTGAGGATCCGGTACGGCAGGCAGTAGCTCAGATCGCCGGGAGTGGCCTGCTTGAGCGTCGGTTTCGTCGTGCATTTGAGGAGCCGGGACGGGTTCGTCCTCCTGCCCGAGAGGAGATCTCCGAGGCGCTGGACGATGACGCCTTTTCCCAGCATGTTTGCGAGCTTCGCAATCGACTCGCCGTAGCCGATGGGGTCGTCGAAGGGCTCGGTGAAGTCCGCGCTCACGAGGATGGCGAAATTCGTGTTCTCCGTGCGTTTCCTCGCCCAGGAATGGCCGTTTACGGTCAGGATGTCGCCGAGCGTCTCCCGCACGACCTCGCCGTAGGGATTCATGCAGAACGTCCGCACCTTGTCGTCGAACGTCTTCGAGTAGTAGATGAACTTCGTCTCATAGGCCTTCCGGGTGAGGTCCTCCATGACCACGGCCGGAAGCTCCACCCTCACCCCCAGGTCGACAGGGTTGGGCCGGGTTTCGATCCCGAGCCTCTTCGCCTGGTCGGACATCCATGAAGACCCGGCCCTGCCCGGCGCAGCAATGACGAAACTCGTCTCGATGACCGTCCCGTCTTCGAGCTTCACGCCCGTGACCCTCCCATCCTTTTCGAGGATGTCGCTGGCCTTGGTATTGAAGATGAGCTTCACCTTCGTGCTCAGGTCGCTGCGCATGTCCTTGAGGATGGTGTAGCAGTTCTCCGTGCCGATATGGCGGACCTTTGTCGGGATGTAGACGAGGCCTGCGAGCCGTGCCCGGGCGGAGATCCTGGCCGCATCGTCCGGATCGACGGAAAAGATGCCGCAGCCCGGCTCATAGCTCGTATAGATCCGGTCGACCTCGTCGAGGAGCGCCATGAGCTCTTCGTCGTTGAGGAGCGTCGAGAGCTGACCTCCGACATCGGTCGAGATGGTGAGCTTGCCGTCGCTGTATGCCCCGGCCCCTCCCCAGCCCACGAGCATTTCCCTGCCGTTGCGGCTCCTTTCAGTGATGTCCTTTCCCTGCTCGACCATGACGATGTCGAGATCCGAAGACTGCCTTGTCAGCTCGAGGGCTGTGAAGATTCCTGCCGGCCCTGCCCCGATGATCACGACGTCAGCCATAAACCGCTCTCCGTTTCCTGAAAAGGATGAAGGCGGCCAGCGCAAGGGCTGCTATGTTTGCTCCCCACGCGGCAACCAGAGGCGGGAGCATGCCCGAGCTCCCGATATCGGTCATTCCTGAATGGAGGAACCAGTAGGAAAGCCCGAGAATCAGTCCCACGGTGATTCCCTTGGCTATGCCCCCTGCCCTCGGGAACCTCATCCCGAAAGGCACCACGAGAAGGGTTATGATGAAGGGTGCGACGGCGAAGCTTATTCTGCTGTAGTAGACGGTTTCGATCATGGGAGACGCTGTACCGCTGCTGCGGAGCTGCATGAGGTATTCCCTGAGATCGGGCAGGGGCAGGATCTCCGTATCGGTCTGTGCCATGACGAGGTCTTCGGGCTCTTTCGTGAGCGGCAGATTGAGGGCTGACCTCGGCGGAGATATCCCGTTTTCATTCAGGGTAATGACCTTCATCCCTCTGGCGACCCACCGGCCTGCAACCCAGTGTGCATCTTCCGCCCGGATGATTTCGCTGAGCCTGCCGCGCGAAAACCGGTAGCAGGTGATATTGTCCATGGTGCCCTTCGTCACGTCGAGACTGTCCACGCTGTAGATGTCCTGGCCGACCTTGAACCTGCCGCCGGTGACCGTGAACGAGCCCGAGACGTCGCCTTTCCTGATCGTGAGGTTCTGAAGCCTGTTGGCCTTTCCCTGGGCTATGGGATAGAGGTAGAAGCTCGTGCATGCCATCAAACCGGTCGCCAGGACGCCCACGAGGAGGTAGGGGATATAGATCCTCGAGAGGGGAATGGAGCATGCCTGCATGGCGATAGTCTCGCTGTTTCTCGCAAAAGAGGCCTGTGCTGCCAGGATGCCGAGGCAGACGGAAAAGGGAAGCACGAGATGGACCATCCGCGGGATCGACAGCCCGAGGAACTGCATGATGGTGGGTATGCTCGTGTTGTATTCCGCAAACGTGGTGAGGTCTCCGAACAGCTCGGATATAATCATGAGGAGAACCAGGCTCGCAAGCGCCATGAAGGACATCCACAATGCCCTCTTAAGGATATATTTCGGGATTATGCTCGTAATCGGACCGCTCCTTTCCTTTGGCGGAGGCGTTTGAATGCCCAGAATGCACCGAGGAGGAAGAGGAAAAAGATATCGGGTATCCATGCACCGAGGGTGGGGTTTAAGACCTCTCCCTTCACGAGGCGATCAGCCATGAGGAATATCAGGTAGTAACACAGGATCGTGGCGATGCCCACCACGATTCCGGTGTGCCTGGGGGATCTGGGCTTCTGGATACCGAACTGGAGTCCCACGAGGCCGAGAATGACGTTGAGAAAAGGAAAGGCAAACCTGGTATAATACTCCTTGACGAGCTTGGGCGTCCGCTCCTTGCCCCGAATCTTTTCCAGGAGCTGGGTCTGGGTGAGCGTATCTGCGGAGCGTATGTTCAGCTTCCTCCTGAAGTCTGCTTCGAGGAAGAAGTCGTACTCGCCGAAGGTGATATACCGCAGGCTCTTTTTCGACTCCATGTACAGGCTCCCGTCCACGAGCCTCATGAGGATGCCCGACGGGCGGACGTCGATGGTTCCTTTCTCGGCTGCTATGACGGAGTGGGTCTTCCCCTTGGTTTCGATGAATACATTGGTAAGCCTTTTGGCCTTCCGGTTTACCGATTCGATATAGAGGGTGATGCCCTTGAACGTATTGATGAATTCCCTCTCGGTAAGGAAGGCGTACACCTTCTCGGGTGCCTTCTGAATGAGCTTGGACTGTATCTTCTGCATGGACAGCGGACCCAGGTACGTGGAGATGCCTACATGGAGGAACATGCATACGAAAGACAGACCGAGAATGGGGCCGTATATGCTGCTGCGCCTGATGCCGCACGCCTGCATGGCGATGATCTCCGATTCGACCGACAGCTTCTCGAGGGCCATGAGGATGCTGAATATGAGGGCCATCGGCAGCACGAACACCGCTGTCGGGATGAGCGCCAGGATGAAGATGTCGAGATCATTTCCGGAGACGAGCTGGCCGATCTGCACCAGCTCGACGATGAGCATGACGCCGTAGAGGACGAGTGAGGCTCCGAGAAAGAGCTTCAGCAGATGGTTCAGGACATATCTTTGGATGATCATGACGGCGGGATTATACTCACTGTATTCCTGCTTGTCCATATTTTTGGTATTAGCGAGGATTGACAGGAGGGAGAGAAGCGAGTATGCTCTTGACTCGATGATTCCTATGTGCAAGCAACTGCGGATTCTCATTTTTTTGCCCATGGTTCTGGTTTTAGGGTGTGCTCATAAGTATACCGAGGAAGAGTACCAGAACATCGTCAATCAGCTCAGTGCGTGCTCCCAGGAGGTGAAGGCCGCCAAGGAGGAGAGCGCAGGCTCATCGAAGAACATTGCCCAGGTGCAGAAAAGGCTCGACCAGATGTCACAGGACCTCGGTGCGGCCATCAATGAAAAGCAGGAGCTCCTCGACCGGAATATCCAGTGCCTCGAGGAGAAAAAGGCTCTCATAAAGAAGCTTTCCCAATCGAGTATCGCAAACCAGGAGAAGAAAGAGGCTCAGGCCCGCATGAACAAAGGCTATGAGTACATCTCCTCTCTCATGGAGCCGGAAAGGCTCAACGACAATATCTACATCATCCGGACCCAGGAAAAGATCAAGATCGTCATACCCCAGAAGACGCTCTTTCCGACATCGACGAGCGCCTGGCTGACGCCCAAGGGAACGAAGCTCGTCAAGAAGATCGCGCTGGGCCTCAAACAGATGTCGCCGTCGTCGATAGAGATCTCGGGCCATACCGATGGAACATTCGTAACGGATCAGAAAAACAGCGCTTATTCCACGAACTGGCATCTGGCTATGGCAAGGGCCCTTTCGGTGCTCCAGATTTTCGAAGAGTCCCATGTGAAGAAAGACAGGATGTGCGCCATTTCCTATGGCGATGCAAAGCCCATTACCGACAATGCAACCCCGGAAGGTAAATCCATGAACAGGCGCGTGGAGATTGTGATTACGCCTTAGCCGCCGTCTTCCCTATCTTCTGAATAAGCTTCTTTGCCTTTGTCCTCACATCGATGTTCCTGCCGCCGAATCGCCAGGCGAGATAGTCGCAGAGAAAGGCCTCGTAATCATCGCGCAGGGTGGGGAATCTCTTTGCCACCTCTTCGAGGTGCTCCTCATGGGACGATTGCATTCTGAGCACGAGCCCCTTCCTCTTGAGGGCCTTGAGAACGGCATGATACGGGCCCGACCTTCGGGCTTTCATTCCGAGGTAGGAAAGCCAGAGGAGCACTGCAGCGATCACTGCAGCCATCGATACCTTGAAGGCATATCCCATCTCGTGTTCGATATTGTGGGATGCAAAGAGCACGGCTGCAGCGATGCGGATCTGGTCATCGAGGGAATACTGGATCACCCACCTGATCCATCTGAACCGGAGCGCATCGATGATGCTCGATCTCTCGCCGGCGGACGCAAGCACCTGGGGTGTTGCCTCGACCGTGTGCCAGGAGCCGTCGAAATACTCTACCCATGCATGGGCATCGCACGCCCTGACGATGTAGTATCCCCCTGCCCGGTTGAACTCGTGCACGAGGAAGCCGGTCGCCACCCGCGTAGGGATGCCGCATCCCCTCATCATGACTGCCAGGGCAGAGGCGAAGTGCTCGCAACTTCCCCTTCTGCCGGTAAAGACGAACCAGTGGATCGGAAGTGCGCGGGCGGGGATGTCGAGCCCCTTGAGCGTGTACGAGCACCGGGCCTTCAGGTGGGAGGCCATGCGGTTGATTCTCGTCTCAAGAGGGCCATTCCCTGCAACATATCGTCCCAGGGAAGCAACGCCCTCGAGCTCTCGGGGAACATCGGTGCCGCTCCGTGAGATCAGGTCATCGGTCCGTCTCACCCACAGCTCGTAGGCCGGAGGTATATCTTCGATCCAATACAGGTTGGAGCCTTTCCGGATACAGGAAGAAGGTGATACGTTCGATACCTGGAACGGGTAGAAGACATTGAGGCTGTCCAGCCCCGCGGGATAGACTGTGAGCCTGTCCGTGGAGCGTGCATCCGGATGCAGGCCTGACCGGTGTGAGCCGGCTTTGACGAATCCCAGCTTCGACAGACTCTCGAGCCTTGACCCTGCCAGATAGAAGATTCGAGGAGCGCGGCCCTGGCTCCAGACGATACGCATGACCACAGTGTTATTCGCGGCAACGGCCTCTCTTCGTGAGAGGTCGATGTCTTCGGAAAACCCCGTCTCCGGGCGGGATGCGAGCCCATGCTTGATGATGGCCGAAGATGGCCTCGGGATGATGAAGAAGAGGATCGTGGAGGTGATGATGATGCCGGCCCAGACCCCGGGCCAGTGAAGGGGGCCGATCTTCTCCCGCGGCCCTGCTCCGAAGCTTGTCTCATCGAGATGCGACAGGATCATGGGTATCAGGAGGGCCATGACGACAAGCCCGAGGAGGAAGAAGGGGCTCTGGGTAAAGATCGTCGACAGGGTGACTTCGCTTAAGGCTATTCCGACAATCTGATAGATCTCCCTTCCGGTCTTGGGGAGGATGAGCCTGAGCATGGCGAAGTATACGATGAGGTCCCTCAGGATGAAGAGCGAATCATCGATTCCCCGCATATACAGCTCGAAGAGCACGAGGAGAAGAGAAAGGAGCACGGTCTGCTGCGTGCTCAGCCGTATCCCGGCGGTGAACCTCATGCATATGAAGACGTGGACGGCGAAGAGGAGGACAAAGACATACAGAGGCAGGAGGCCGGCAAGACACAGCGAGAGGATGCCGGTACATGAGACGCCGACTGTGAGGAGCGGCAGTTCAGAGATAGATGACATGGCCGCAGCCTTTGACCTCCCTCTGTTCGGGCTCCCCGATGGATTGAACCAGGGACAGGAATTCGAGGATCTTGAGCTTATGGGACAGCGAGACTCCCATGCCGCTGAAAAAGGCATTGGCCGATATCCCGAATTCGAGGCCCTTGCCGTACAGATCGAGGATGAGGAACGTTGCCGTGCCGAGCTTGTGTTCGATCTCTCCGCCGGGCAGGAGAACGATGAGGGTGCCGACCCCTCCCCCTCCCTGGACGACCTTCGATACCAGCCCCAGGCGCTGTTTCTTCCATGCGATGGAGGACAGGACGTCGCCGGGAGCATAGGACCTCACGTGGGAGATGCTCTCGTGCTCATGCCCCGTGCTCTCACCGGATGGTCCGAACGAAGCGGTCAGGGAGCACGGAATGGGCTCGGGGAACACAAGGACCTCGTCGTCGAGGTCGAAGGATATCGATTTCTCGAACAGGCCGTAGGGATAAGTCGTCGATATCGAAACTCTGCCCAGGCGGTGCCTGCCCCTTTTCATGAAGGTCGTCTCTGTCCGGACATTCTCCGGCACCCCTTTCGTCACTCGCGGGAGCTTGATCCTGCCGCTGTCTGTGAGCGTTAGCCTGCTTGAATTCCTCTTCCGGTTGCGCACCGTATAGGAGATGGTTCCCGGCCTCTTCGCATAGATTTCCAGAGGAGGTGCCCTTTCGACATCAAGGTGGCGGATGTTCCACTCGGACTCGATGCCCGAGACGATCATGAACGAGAGCAGGCAAGCGAGAATGAGGAACAGGAGGTTGTTGCCCGTACCCATGGCGGAGAGAATGATGGCGAGGAGGAAGACGAAGAAGATCTTGCCGGATTTCGTAAGCCCGAATCCGCGAGGGGACTTCAGGTACTCAAACAGGGACGGGTATTTCATTGATCAGGCCTTCGAGGAGTCCTTTGGGGTCGCCCTCTCTGGATATGATCCGGTGGGTGAGCACGAGCGGCGCAACCGTCTTCACATCGCCCGGAGTGACGTAACCCTTTCCGTGCATGAACGCCCAGGCCTGGGATGCCTTCTTCAGGGCAAGGCCGGCCCGGGGGGAGGGCCCGAGCTCTACCTTGGGGTGGGCGCGGGCGGACCGGATGAGGCTCATCATATAGTGCAGGACATCCTTGTGCACGACGGTCCCGGAGACGCTGTCGATCATCGAGAGGATGGTCTCCCCGGCCATGATGGGCTCGAGCTTCAATGCATCGGTATGGTCGATCCCGCGGGCGAGGATCTGCAGCTCTTCTTCGAGGGGCGGATATCCGATCCGCACCTTGAAGAGGAACCGGTCGATCTGGCTCTCCGGCAGAGGAAAGGTGCCTGCAACCTCGACAGGATTCTGGGTCGCGATGACCATGAAGGGTAGAGGAAGCTCGTAGCTCGTCCCGTCGATCGTCACCTTTCTCTCCTCCATGGCTTCGAGGAGCGCGGACTGGGTCTTGGGCGAGGTCCGGTTGATCTCGTCTGCGAGGACGATGCTCGCGAATATTGGTCCTTTCACGAGATTGAATCCGCCCGTTGCGTTCGTGATGGTATGGAATCCGGTGATGTCGGAAGGCAGGAGATCGTTCGTGAACTGAACCCTCTTGAAGCTCAGGTTCAGAAGCCTCGAGATCGACAGACCTATGAGCGTCTTGCCGACACCCGGGACCCCTTCGAGCAGGATGTGGCCCCGTGCAAGCAGGGCAGCCACGATGTATCTTACGACAGCGTCCTGGCCGAGAAAAATCTGATTCATATGATCAATAATCTTTTGGAGCTGGGCCTGTGCCATGCATGTACCTCTTTTCAAAGGGCTCGGGGAATCTCTTGGGTGGTGAGAGTCCTTTAGCATATCGTAAGGATTTATCATATATTAAGTTTTGATTCTCCCTTCCCGATAGTGTCTTCGTAGGGTTACCTATGATGAATGATAATAAAATGAGGGTTCTCGAAGACATGCAGGAGGGTTATTACGAGCTTGACCTCAAAGGTACCTTCACCTATGCCAATGATATTGTCTGCAGCCTCGTGGAGATCCCCAAGGAAAAGGTTGTCGGGGTACATTACAGCTCGTTCTACTTTACTGAATCGACAGCGGAAATGCTGTTCAATACCTACAACGAGGTATTCAAGACAGGTATTCCCCGCAAGATAGAGTATGAGATTGTCCTGGCCAGCGGCAAAAAGAAGATCATCGAGACCTCGGTCAGCCTGCTCAAGGGTGACGGAGGCAAGGCGGTAGGGTTCAGCGGGCTGGTGACCGACGTTACGGAGCGCAAGCGCCTCGAAGATCAGATCAGAGAGAGCAGGGAGCGCTTCGAAGCTCTGTTCGAGAATGCGAACGAGCTCATCATCACCACCGACCCATACGGCTACATCAAGCGGATAAACAAGAAGATCGAGGAGATATCGGGATACACGCGAAAGGAGATGATCGGACAGAGCATCCTCATCATCGCCCACCCGGAAGACAAGAACCTCTTCATCGAATTCTGGAAAGAGATTCTCTCCGGCAAGACGCCAAGCTTCGAGCTCAGGGCCATTACAAAGAACGGCGAAACGGCATACCTTCTTGCAAGCGGTTCCGTGGTCAAGAAGGAGGATGAGATCGTCGAGATCCAGTACAATGCGCAGGTGATCAGCGACCTCAAAAATGCGCAGCGCACTATCGAAGACCTTTCGAACCATCTCAACAGCATCTTCGAGTCGAGCCCCAACGTGATCATCTGCCTCGACAGGTCGGGAAAGATCCAGATGGCGAATCCCGTTACCGGCAGGATCTTCCATAAGTCCCCGTATTCGGCCATCGGAAGGGAAATATCTTTCTTAAGCCCCGAGATAGAGGACTTCGGGGGAATAATCGCCGAGGTGCAGGAGAAGCGGGTGCCCCAGTTCTTTCACGAGAAGCCGCTTTCCGGCTCTTCGGGGCAGGTCTTCGACATAAGCATCTATCCCCTCATGAATTCCGACCACGGAGGCGTTGTCTTTACCGCCGTGGACATAACAGAGAAGAAGAACATGGAGATCCAGCTCATCCATGCGCAGAAGATGGAAACCATCGGTGAACTCGCGGGGGGGATCGCACACGATTTCAACAATATTCTCACCGGGATATCGGGAAATATCGCCATGTTGAAGTTCTCCCCCGACCAGGCAAAGCAGCTCAAGTACATCGAGACCCTCGAGAAGATCACCGAGCGGGCACGGGATCTCGTCCAGCAGATGCTCGTATTTACAAAACGCAACGAGGGAAAACCGGAGGATATCGCCATCCATCAGGTAGTCCAGGAAGTCATGGGCATGGCATCGAAATCCGTGTCCAAGAGCATCGGCTTCGATATCGGGAAGATAGATGAAGACCTCAAGGTGTACATCGATCATACCCAGCTCACCCAGGTATTGCTCAATCTCATAGTCAATGCCAAGGACGCCATCGGCGGCAAGCAGAATGGAAAGATAGCGATCGATGTCCAGACGATAAACGTGGACAAGGCCCTCAAACGGCGGCTTCTCTTGAACTCCGTGGGAAAGTTCATCAAGATCGACGTGTCTGACAACGGCTGCGGCATGAGCAAGGAAATCGTCCCGAAGATATTCGATCCGTTCTTTTCCACCAAACAGAAAGGGACGAGCAAAGGAACCGGGCTCGGGCTTTCCATAACGTACAACATCGTGAAGAATGCCGGGGGATGCATCCAGGTTCATTCCGAGGAAGGCAAAGGCTCCTGTTTCAGCGTATATCTGCCCATATCGAAAACGAGAGGGAAAGAATCCGAACTCGACGGCAAGGCTCAAGAGAGATCCAAGACCGGCAAGGCGCGCATCCTGCTCGTGGATGACGAAGATATGCTGCGGGACATCGGCAAGGAGATGCTCGAGTTCCTCGGCCACGAGGTGGAGACGGCTCCCGACGGCAATGCGTGCATGGACAAGCTCAAATCCGATACTGGCAGGTTCGATATCGTTATCCTTGATATGATCATGCCGGGCCTCGACGGATACCACACTCTCCAGGAGATGCAGGAGTGCGGAATCGACACGAAGGTCATCATTTCGTCCGGATTCTCTTTCGAGCATGAAAAAGAGGAAATACTGGGCAACCCCCTCATCGTTGCCAAGCTGAACAAGCCTTTCAACATGGAAGAGCTCTCGTCCGTGCTGTCCGACATTCTGGGCTGACGAGAGGCATCCCGGATTCAGCCCCTGTTTCTGTTCGGAAATATTCAGGAGATCAAGACCCGCTCAAATCCTCAAGAGTAGTTGCCGATAGAGAGATTACCCATGTATGCATTTCAAGGAAGGATGAAGGAGTATGGCAATGCGAGATGACCGGGTTTTCGAAACACGTATGGGAAACTTCCCGTTTGGCCTCCTGGATGCGCTCGGCGCGTCGGACAGCTGCGCCTATTGCAAGGATCATGAACTGCGCTACGTATGGCTCAACACCGCGCACGGAACTCTCCTCGGATTGTCAGACCCTCATCAGGCCATTGGAAAGGCCGACAGGGGAATTTTCTCCCGAGAGGCCGCTCTCGCCCTCGGGCAGATAGAGACGAACGTCCTGAAGACGGGAAAGGCTTCGAGGGAAACAGTGACCGGGATTCCATGCCCTGACGGGGTGAGACGGTCTTTTGTCGTGGCTCTGACTCCTCTTGCCGAAGGAGGTCGGATTTCAGGCTTGTTCGGTCTGTGGACCGATGTCGGCTGTCTCCTTAAGGATCATGAGGAGCTCAGGAAGCAGAAAGCGTTCTTCGAGGGCCTCTTCTCCGACGCCACCGCCATGGCTACGGTGACGGACACGGACGGAGTGATCATCAGGGCGAACAAGAAGGCCGCCGAGCTGTTCATCGGCCGAGAAGACGGTGATTGCCTGATTGCGGGCAGGAATATCATGGAGTTCATCCATGACGACGACAAACCCAAGGTCATAGATCTCTGGAAAGAGAGCATGCAGGAAAAGAAAGGCGTGAACTACCAGATGCGGATGAAGGCCTTCGACGGCAGGATTCTCTACATGCTTATCAGCGGAAGGCCTATCATGGAAAACGGCGAGATCATTTCCTTCCTGTACCAGGCTCTCGATATGATCGACCTCAAGGTCCAGGAGCAGAAGCTTCTCCAGACATCGAGCATCGAGACAGTCGGACAGCTCGCCGGCGGGTTTGCCCATGACTTCAACAACCTGCTCACGGTCATAAACGGATACTCGGAGATGATGCTCAACTCGATCGATAAGGCCCACCCTTTCTACAGCAAGATCTTCCAGATCTGCCAGGCCGGATCTCAAGCCTCGGTGCTCACCCAGAAGATCCTGGAGTTCAGCAGGAAGACCATGCCCGAGATGAGGAACCTGGACCTCAATCAGGAGCTCTCCAATCAGGAAATGATCCTCAAACACTTCATCGGGCCGAACATAAGGCTCGTCATAGAGAAGGGTGAAGTACTGAATGCAGTGAAGATCGATCCGACGCAGTTCTCGAAGATGCTGGTGAATCTCGTGATAAACGCCAGAGATGCCATGCCCAAAGGGGGCGAGATAACGATTACCACGGATGTCAAGGTGGTTGACGGGTCCAATGCACCCGACTACGACGATATCCAGCAGGGCTCATACCTGCTCCTGTGTGTCAGGGATACCGGGGTGGGGATGAGCGAGGAGATCAAACGGCATATCTTCGATCCGTTCTTTACGACACGCGAGAAAGGAAAAGGCATCGGGCTGTGGACCGTGAACAGTATCGTAAAGGCTGCAGGCGGGACCGTCCATGTGGAGAGTGCTCCCGGAGCAGGGACGACCTTCAAGATCCTCCTGCCCTTCTCCAAAGAAGGGGGGGCGGTCAAATCCGGGAGCGACGAAGCTGTCGAGAAGAAAATCCCTGCAGGCACCGAGGGGAAGACGATCCTCGTGGTTGAAGACGATGACATCGTGCGCGATCTCGTCCGTGAAATCCTGAAGCAGAAAGGCCATAACATCCTGACCGCGAGGAACGGCGGGGATGCGCTGCAGCTCGCACGGCAGTACGAGGGCAAGATCGACCTCCTCATCACCGATATGGTCATGCGCAGGATAGACGGGATCATGCTCTCGAAAAAGATGCAGTCCATCCTGCCCGATATAAAGGTCATGCTGATGTCGGGATACGGGAATGATCTGGTCAGGAAGGAAGAGCTCAGAGACATCGCGTTCCTCCAGAAGCCGTTCCTTCCCAATGAGCTCGTACAGAAGGTGGGAACGATGTTCAGCTGCGCGGGCTGATGGTCTTTAAGGGCTGTCCCGCAGCCTCAAGGTCACCTTCAATTCGGCATATCCTGTCGTAGTGATTTCTGTTACGCTGTCTGAATGACGGAACATTCCTGGGATGTTTCCCCACATGACGCACTTGAAATCCAGAGAAGGCTGTGTTCGAGGCGCATCCTGCACGATGATTTCCCGGCAATCGAACACGTAGGCGGCGTCGATGTGGCGTACAACCGATCGGATGGGAAGGCGTGCTGCGCCGTCGCTGTCTTTTCATATCCTGACCTCAGGTTGCGCTGTGTATCCGAGGAGGTCGGACGGATTTCATTTCCCTACCTTCCCGGCTTTCTCGCATTCAGGGAAGGCCCCCTCATCGAGCCGGCGTTCGGCAAGCTGGAAGTCAAGCCCGAGGTGCTCATCTTCGACGGCTACGGCATATGCCACCCTCGAGGCATAGGCCTTGCCGCCCACCTGGGCATCGTCCTGGACCGTGCTTCGATAGGCTGTGCAAAAACGCCCTTCGTAGGAGCCTATGGAGACCCTGCACCCGGGAGGGGAAGCACAAGCGCCATCGTCTACAAAGGAGAGATCGTGGGTGCGGCAGTAAGGACGAGACAGGGGGTCAAGCCCGTATTCGTGTCCCAGGGCCACAGGGTAAGTCTCAAATCCGCGATCGAGATCTGTCTCTCGTGCACGAGGAGATTCAGAATACCGGAACCCGTGAGGTATGCCCATATCAGGGCGCGGCAATGCATTCAGCGCACGGAGACATGACCGACCAGTTCAGTCAAACGATCGAGGAGATCTTCGATCTCCTCCTCGCTGAACGGTTCGGCCTTCAGGTAAGCCTGATCCAGATGCTTTGACGGAACGAACTTCTGGAGGACGTACCGGGATGCACCTCGTATCATGCGGCCTATCTCGAGGATGTCGTCAGGGCTCAGGAGCCTGCTCGCGATCGTCGTCCTGAACTCATAGGCGACGTTTGACCTCATGACGGCCCGGATGCTGGATTCCACCCTCTGCACGTCACAGGCAGCTCCCGTGACCTCGGGATATCTCGCAAGCGGAGATTTGATATCCATGGCGATGAAGTCTGCCAGGCCGTCGGCGATGATCTGCCTGAGAACACCGGGGTTTGAGCCGTTCGTATCGATTTTGACCAGATACCCGAGCTCCTTTATCCTCCGGATGAAACCGGGCAGGCCTTCGTGGATCGTGGGTTCGCCGCCGGTGATCGTCACTGCGTCGAGCTTGCCTCTCCTCTTGGCGAGAAAGGAGAGGATGTCATCCATGGGCAGACACTCTCCGAAGAGCGCCGGATCGACGAGCTCGGGATTGTGGCAGTACGGGCACCTGAAATTGCATCCCTGGGTGAAGACGATGCCGCACACCTTCCCGGGGTACTCAATGAGCGATGTCTTTTGGAGATATCCTATCTTCATATGCCTGCTGAAACATTCTGTCTGTCTCGTGACGATACCTTCTAGCACGCTTGGACCGGAGAACAAAACCAAAAGGTGAAAATGATAGTCTTATCAAGAGCTATGGTCTGCCGGAGACAATAATAATATTTTATGCTTGATCTGCACTCTTCTCATTGAATATGATTCCTTTTTAGGAGCCCTCCGTAGAGGTTTACGAAAGAGAAGGCATCAATGAGACCTGAGCAGCTTGAAGGGGGTACACAGCTCATGGGGAAAGCACGAATATTGGTCATGGATGACGAGGAGATCATACAGGACGTATTGAGCAGTATGCTTGACTTTCTGGGATATGAAGCCGAGGTGGCATCGGACGGTGAAAAGGCGGTCGCTATGTACCGCAGCTCCCTGGAGTCCCAGAAGCCTTTTGACGCCCTCATCATGGACCTCACCATCCATGGCGGGATGGGAGGCAAGGAGGCCATCAAGGAGCTCGTCAAGATAGATCCGAACGTCAAGGCCATTGTCTCGAGCGGCTATTCCACAGACCCCGCCGTCACGAACTTCAGAGAGTACGGTTTCAAGGCGGTCATTTCCAAACCTTTCAAGATCGAGGAGCTCGGGGATATCCTGAAGCAGGTCATCGGTTGAATAGAGAGGTCAGGCCTTGCGTTTTGCTCTCCATCGTGCAAAAGGCAAGACTTGACCCCTTTTCTCTCTCCAGGGAATGACAGCCCCGACACGCCCTGGATCAATCCTAACTGGTCGGCTGGGATTCCAGCACCACGCTCGAGGACCCGTGCAGGGTGAGCACCTGGCTGCCGGGGTCGGCCACGCTGGCCGTACATACTTTATCCCGGACAATCGCGGCCCTGCTTTGGGCCTCCTCGATGGTGAACATCTTCCTTTCCCTGAATTCCTCTTTCTTTCCGTTGTTCCACTGGGCCACAGGCCGCAGGTAACCCACGACCCTCGAATAGACCTCTGTGGGTTCATTGCACTTCGGGCATGCAGGCTGATTCCCCCGAAGGTATCCGTGGCTCGGGCAGACGCTGAAGGTCGGGCTGAAGGTGAAGTAGGGCATCTTGTAGCTGTAGCAGATCTTTTTCACGAGGTTCTTGATCACCTCGTGGTTTTCTACCTGTTCGCCTATGAAGATATGGAGCACGGTGCCGCCGGTGTACTTCGCCTGGATGTCGTCCTGGAGGTCGAGGGCCTCGAAGATATCGTCGGTGTATCCCACCGGGAGCTGGGATGAATTCGTGTAGTAGGGCTCTGCGCCTTTACGGTATGAATCTTCGTTGGCACAGATGATCTCGGGGTATCTGCGCTTGTCGATCCGGGCGAGGCTGTAGGATGTACCCTCTGCCGGCGTGGCTTCGAAGTTGTAGTTGCTTCCGGTTTTCTCCTGAAGGTCTATCAGCCGCTCCCTGATGAAGTCGGCGACCTCCAGGGCGAAGGCCCTGCCCTTTTCGCTGCCGATGTTTTCTCCCATCAGATTGAGGCAGGCCTCGTTCATGCCCACGATCCCGATCGTGGAGAAATGGTTCTTCCAGTACTCGCCGAAGCGCTTCTTGATGCCGCTCAAGTAGAACTTCGTGTAGGGATAGAGGTTCGATTCGGTGAAGCTCTCGAGCACCTTGCGCTTGATCTCGAGGCTTGTGCTTGCAAGCTCGACGAGGGACTCGAGCCGGTGGAGGAATTCGTCTTTGTCTTTGCTTAAGTAACCGAGTCTCGGCAGGTTGATGGTCACCACGCCGATCGATCCGGTGAGCGGGTTCGATCCGAAGAGCCCTCCTCCTCTCGTCTCGAGCTGCCGGTTGTCGATCCTCAAGCGGCAGCACATGCTTCTCGCATCCTCAGGGTCCATATCGGAGTTGATGAAGTTCGAAAAATAGGGCACCCCGTATTTTGCCGTCATCTTCCAGAGATCGGTCAGATAGGGATTGTCCCAGTTGAAGTCCTTCGAGACGTTGTAAGTGGGAATGGGGAACGTGAACACCCTGCCTTTGGCATCGCCCTCGGCCATGACCTCGACGAACGCCTTGTTGAACATTTCCATCTCCTGCTGGTACTCGCCGTAGGTCGTATTCTGGATCTCGCCTCCGATAATGACCCCCTGGCCGGCGAGATACGAAGGCACCTCGAGGTCGAGGGTCACGTTCGTGAAAGGCGTCTGGAAGCCGACGCGCGTAGGGACGTTGATATTGAAGATGAACTCCTGGAGCGCCTGCTTCACCTGGCCGTAATCGAGCCTGTCGTGCCTGATGAAGGGAGCGAGCAGCGTATCGAAGTTCGAGAAGGCCTGTGCGCCCGCAGCCTCTCCCTGAAGGGTGTAGAAGAAGTTCACGATCTGGCCCAGGGCCGTACGGAAATGCTTCGCAGGCTTGCTCTCGACCTTGCCCTGCGCACCCCTGAAGCCCTGGAGCAGGAGGTCGTAGAGGTCCCAGCCCACACAGTAGACCGAGATGATGTTGAGGTCGTGGATGTGGAAATCTCCCTCTGCATGGGCATCGCGTACCTCGGGGGGATAGATCTTGTTGAGCCAGTAGATCTTGCTGATTTCCGATGAGAGGTAATTGTTCAGTCCCTGGAGGGAGAAGGCCATGTTGCTGTTTTCGTTTACCTTCCAGTCTATCTTCCCCAGGTACTGATCGATCAGGTCCACGCCCATTCCTGCCTTGATCTCCCTGATCTTCGCGTGCTGGTCGCGGTAGATGATATAGGCTTTTGCCGTTTTGCGATAGGGGGACGAGAGCAGGATCTCTTCGACGATATCCTGAATCTCTTCGACGGTGGGGACATCGGGGACGGTATCCTTGGCAATGCTCAAAACTTTGAGCATCAGCCGGTGGGCCATATCTTTGTTGAACTCACCTGTGGCGCTTCCCGCCTTGGCGATCGCTTCCGTGATTTTGGATGCATCAAAAGAGGCAAACCTCCCGTCACGCTTCCGGATCTTGCTAAACATTAACGCCCCCCTTTATACTAGATGTGGTACTGTACTGCGCCCTTGATACTATATATAGTCGCCATTTCGCCTTTGCAAGGGGAAAAATCCTCATTCAGTTAATTAATTTAAACGCCTCGGAAAGGCCATTCGAAGTCGATAAAAAAATCCTTCTCATGCTCAACTTGAACAAACCCACATTTCCGGTCAGATTTTCAAGGGTCGATTTATCAAGAAAAGAATAGAACGAAAATGTTGTTTGCGAATCCTTTTAAGTTCGTTCCCACGTGCGCTGCCGGAATGGTATTCGATGGTAAATGCAGTCACTCGTCGTCTCCTCTGTCATCCCCTTTTCTCCTTTGTCATCCCCGTGAAAAAGGGGATCCAGGGAGCCCAAGATCATCCTGGATTCCCGCTTTCTAAGGGAATGACAAGAGAGAAGATGGGAATGACAGTAAAGCTGCCATATCATGCATCAAGCTGTTCAAATCAGTGCCCACCTCTCTTACGTTAACGCCCATGCGCCTTCTGAGGGAATGATGACTCTTTGTAACATTAAGAGCGTGCCAAAGGAGCCGGAGGGTTTCCTGGATGAACCATCAAGCACTTTTTGATTTGCATCCATGGGCGTTGCCTGGAGGGCGCTTGACACCGTACTGTCTGAACCTCCCTTAAGGGAGGCGAATTTACGGGGTCGCCCTCAAGGCACACAACAGGATGCAAGCAAACAAGTGATTCTGGCGAAGGAAGGGAACCCTCTGGCTCCCTCTCTTCCGAACATCTTTAACTGTTACGAATAGATGATGGCTTAAAGGCCTATTCCTCCTGCCCGTACATCATCTCGATCTCGGCAGAGTATTTCTCGTTTATGACCTTGCGCTTCATCTTGAGCGTCGGCGTGAGCTCGCCGGACTCGATGCTGAATTCCCTGGGAAGCAGGGTGAATTTCCGGATCTGTTCGACCCGGGCATACTCCTTCATGAGGGCGTCGATCCGGCCCCGGTAGAACGTGACGATCTCCGGTTTCTTGATGAGGTCTTCCTTGTCGTCAAAGGATATGCCCTGCTTTTTCGCATAGGAGATCAGCTCGGTGTAGTTGGGCACGATCAGGGCGCTCAAGTATTTTTTGCCTTCGCCTATGATGACCGCCTGCTCGATGTAGAGGTCAGCCACCAGGGTGTTCTCGATGTTCTGTGGCGCGATGTTCTTCCCGCCGGCGGTGATGATGATGTCCTTCTTCCGGTCGGTAATGTACAGACAACCCCTCTCGTCGATCCTCCCGATGTCCCCGGTCATGAACCAGCCGTCTTCGGTAAAGACCGATTTCGTGTCCGCAGGCTTGTTGAAGTATCCCTTCATTACCTGCGGACCCTTGATGAGGATCTCGCCGTCAGAGGCAATCTTGATCTGGGTGTCTGCAAGGGCGGGACCGACAGAGCCGAACTCGAACACGTCGAAGGTGTTGACGTTGGTGACCGGCGATGTTTCGGTGAGCCCGTACCCGTTGTGGAGGTTGATGCCGATTCCGTTGAAGAAACGGTCGATGTCGACCGCCAGATGCCCTCCACCGTTGATGAAGATCTTGACCCTGTCCATTCCGAGCGCCTGCCTGAGCTTCGAGTAGACGAGCTTTTCGGCGGCATCGTACTGGAGCTTCAGGGTGAGGGGGATTTCCTTGCGCTGCACCCGGTAATCGACGGCCCTGCCGGCGACAGAGGTCGCCCAGGAGAACATCTTCTTCTTCGCGGGGCCTGCCTGCTCGACCTTCGAGAAGATGCCCGCATGGATCTTTTCGAAGAGCCTCGGCACGGAAACCACGAGTGTGGGCCGGATCTCGACCATGTTTTCCATCACCGAGCTGAAATTCTCGGCAAGGCTTATGACCGCGCCTATGTGCATCATGAGGTATACGCTCACTGTTCTGCCGAGGGAGTGGCTCCAGGGAAGGAACAGCAATGCCTCGTCATGGTGTCCGATCATCGGGTGGGACGCATAGCACTGCATGATATTCGAAACGAAATTGGCATGGGTGAGCATGACGCCCTTGGGCGGCCCCGTGGTGCCCGAGGTATATATGAGGGTTGCAAGGCCTTCGGGATCAATAGCGCTCATGCGCTCGTCAAAGGCCTTCCTGTCCTTTGAATTCTCCCCGATTCGCATGAGCTCGTCGAGGGAGATGATGTCCTTTTCATCCGTGTCGATCGGATCGAAGGTGATGATCTTTTTCAGGCCCTTGATCTTCGACCTGACGGACCGGATCCTTTCGAGGTGGTCCTTGTCGGACACGAAAAGGAACTTCGATTTGCAGTCATTGATGATATAGGCGGATTCCTCTCCCGAGTTCGTTGCATAGATGGGGGCATCGGCCGTTCCGATGGAAAGGCTCGCGAGATCCGCCACCAGCCACTGCCAGCAGTTCTCCGAAAAGATGGTGACGATGTCGTCTTTCTTGACCCCGAGAGAGATGAGGCCCAGGCCCGCATTCGTGACCATCTTCTGCATCTCTCTCCAGCTGATGGGCGTGTACCTCCCCTGCCTCTTGTATTTCAAGCAAGGTTCGAACTGGAATTTTTCAGCCCTGTTGTGGAAGATTCCTGCGACGTGCTTTTCCGAGTATGCCATAATCCCTCCTTGCCTTTAATATTAGACTTTCCGGCGCAAGAACCGCAATACCTGAAGCCCCTTGCGCCTCCTTTCTCTCATGATGATCCTGGTGCCGGCAAGGGCATCCGTTGTAAATGATTGAGTAAATATACCACTTCTGCAGGTTCATCAATTCTTTTCCTCGCCTCTCGTTCACATTCGGAGAGAGCATCCTTCCTTGCTTAAACCGAGCGATCGTACTATACTCATTTTCATGGAGAATGCCCTGACCATCGACCTCGAGGAATTTTTCCAGGTCCACGCTCTGTCTCGGGTCATCTCCGCAAGCTCATGGGATTCTTTCGAACCGGCAATAGTCTCCAATACCGAAAAGATCCTTCGATTGCTGGAAAGAGCGCACATCACGGCAACCTTCTTCTGCCTCGGATGGATCGCAGAGAGGAACAAGGAGCTCATCAGGTCGATTCACGCGCAGGGCCACGAGATCGCGTGCCACGGATACATGCACCAGCGCATATCCGCTCAGGGAAAGGTCCCTTTCAGGCAGGACGTCTCAAAGGCGAAGAAGATCCTCGAGGACTGTATCGGAGATAGGGTCGTCGGATACCGTGCTCCCACCTACTCCATAACGGAGGAGACCCTGTGGGCCCTCGACATCCTCGAAGAGCTCGGCTTTCTCTACGATTCGAGCATCTTCCCCATACACCACGACAACTACGGCATTCCCAATGCCCCGAGGTTTCCCCACAGGCTGAAAGGCAGGGCTCTCGTCGAGTTTCCGATATCGACCTTAAGAATCGGCAGCGTCAATCTCCCCGTATCCGGTGGAGGATATTTCAGGATCCTGCCGTACTTCGTCACCAGGCTTGCGCTCAGGAGCTTCGAGGGTGAAAAAAGGCCGTTCGTGTTCTATGTCCACCCCTGGGAGCTCAACAAGGATACGCCCAGGATAAGCAACATAACATTCCTCTCGAGGTTCCGGACGTATACCGGCATATCCCGCTCGTTTGCGAAGTTCGGCCGGCTCATCGAAGACTTCAAGTTCACCACATTAAGGAACGTCCTGGTCAGGAGCGGGCTTCTCGGTCCGGATGCTGCGGACGGCAGGCCTTCTGATGCGACTGCCTAAGAAGCCTTCTCCATACTCCCGGGCATCTCACGCAGGTGGGCCGTCGAGCGGTTCTTGGTAGTAAAATCGGTAAAGGCGCGCATCACCGCCTCTCTCGAAAGTCCGAGCACCTCTGCCGCCTTCTCTGCCGGGATTCCGTGCTCCCAGGCAAAGAGGAGATGATCGAGTTTGGTGAAGGGAATCCTGAAGAAGAACTCCTGGTCGCTCACCGGAAGGCTGAAGGTATCGGGGCTCGGGGTCCTCTCGATGATCTCCCGAATGACGCCCAGATACTCTGCGAGCTGATAGATCTGGTTCTTGTAGAGGTGAGCGATCGGCTCGATATCCGTTCCCCCGTCACCATATTTACAGAAATCCCCGAGAAGATACTCGGTCCTGTTGGTAGTCCCCACGACAACGGCGTTTCTCTGCTCGGCCTCGGCGTACAGATGGACCATCCGCGACCGTATCTTGATGTTCGCAAACGAGGTTATTTTCCGGAACGCTTCGGCATTCAGCCGTTTCGTCTTCACGGTTCCGTCACTGAGCTGAACTTTCAGGACGTAGAAGCTGAAGGAATCCCTCTCGAGGAGGTCGGCGGGCAGGGCGATATTGTACCTGCATCCGCTCGTATACTCGGGAATGAGCTCCCTGATGAAGTCGTCCCTCTTGCGGTACGGACAGATGCTCTCGACCGTCGGTGTGATATCGATCACTCTGTATCCGATGCCGAGCTTTTCTGCATGTTTTTCGGCGAATCGGCAGCTTACCGGGTTTGACTCCGTCTCTGGAAGGATCAGGCCTGTGACATTTTCCTTTCCGAGGGCCCTCACGGCAAGCTCCGATATGACCGCCGAATCGATGCCGCCGCTCAATCCCACCACGGCCCCGGTCCTCCGGTATGACGATTTCACCCGGTCTCTGATGAATTCCGCCGTACGTGAGGCTTCCCTCTCGGGATCGATCTCAAGGGTGTGAATGTTCAGTTCCATGAAATGCCCCTCCCTTAATAGCCCCTGCATGCAGACCCCGGGATACGCCATGGGCAGGCAGGATGCGGTTCGTTTTCATTCTCATCGTCATTTGCCGTCCGGTTCTGTATATGACCGGCTTTTTTCATTGAAAATATAAATATTGGCTTATAGTATACCGATAGCAATCTCATAGCGAGACTTTTTTCGAGGGGTTTTTGAATGACAATGTCAGATATGGAAAAGGTGATTATCGACTTCATCAAGGAAAATTTCATTATGGGCAGGAGCGATGTCGTGCTCGATCCCGAACAGTCCCTGATCGAGAGCGGCATCATGGACTCCACCGGGGTTCTCGAGCTCGTCGAGTTCCTCGAGGCCACGTACGGCATCCACATCGAAGACGAAGAGCTGGTCCCGGAAAATCTCGAGACGGTTCTGAACATCGTGGGCTTTCTCAAACGAAAAGGTATCTCTTAGTGTCAAGGCTCGTTCACCGTTTTCTCGAGTCTTCGGCGCAGGCCTATCCCGACAGGACGGCACTGCTCGAAGGCGATCGGAAGATGACGTTCTCCGAGGTCGATTCTCTTTCGAACAGGCTCGCCCGCCTGCTCAAGGAGCATGGGCTTCAAAAAGGGGACCGCGTCCTCATGATCATGGAAAACTCCTTCGAGAGCGTAGCCGGCTACTACGGCATCCTCAAGGCCGGAGGGGTATGCGTCGAGGTGTCCGATCGGACCACGCCTGCCGAGGCCGCCTACTACCGCGACAATTCGGGAGCTTCAACGTGCCTGATTTCGGCCCTGAGCGCGAAGAGGCTTGCCGGGTTCGATATTCCCTGCGTCATCGGCCCTGAAGTCCCCGTGAACAATGGGTACGGAGTACAGATGACCTGGGAGGATGTCTCGAACGTGCCCGACGATCCCGTTAAAGGAGACATATGGGAAGGCGACCTTGCCGCGATCGTCTATACCTCGGGCAGCACGGGCAGGCCCAAGGGCGTGATGCTCACCCACAGGAACCTCTGCGCGAATTGCGCATCCATCGTCTCCTACCTGGGATTGACCGGCTCCGATAGGGTCATGGCAGTGCTTCCCTTCAACTACGTCTACGGCAAGACCCTGCTCAACACACATTTCATGGTGGGAGGCTCGCTCGTCATCAACAACCGCTTCGCGTTTCCCAACTCCGTGATCCAGGATATGATCAAAAAGGAAGTTACCGGCTTTGCCGGGGTGCCCTCGACCTTTGCCATTCTCCTCAACCGCTCCATCTTCACGAAGACGCCCATCCCGAGCCTGAGGTACGTCACGCAGGCCGGAGGCGCCATGGCCCCTGCCCTCACGAAGCGGCTCATCGAAATCCTCGGAAATGTCTCCCTCTACATCATGTACGGTGCCACCGAGGCCTCTGCACGGCTCACCTACCTGCCGCCCGAGAGGCTCCTTGAAGACAAGCTCGGCTCCATCGGCATACCGATACCGGGCGTCGAGATCACGATCAGGGACAACGAGGGGACCGTTCTCCCGCCGTTTGCGGTCGGCAACATCTGTGCAGGCGGCGAGAATATCATGCAGGGATACTGGAAGGACGAGGAGGAAACGGCCAAGGCGCTCAAACCCTGGGGGCTCGTCACCGGCGACCTCGGCCATATGGACGACGAGGGATTCATCTATCTCACCGGGAGAAAGAAGGACATGCTCAAGATCGGGGGCGAGCGGGTGTCGCCCAAGGAGATCGAGGAGGGGCTGATCGAGTCCGGCATGGTCCACGAGGTTGCCGTGACCGGACACCCTGACGAATATCTCTCCGAGGTTCCCGAGGCCTTCATCGTGCCTCTGGACGACAAGACCTTCGACCTCGAGGCCTTGAAGTCGTTTATCGCCCGGAGACTTGCAAGCCACAAGCATCCAAAATACTGGAATGTCATGAGGGTCCTTCCCAAAAAACCGTCGGGAAAGATCGACAAGGAGGCGCTGAAGAAATGAATTTCTGTACGAAATGCGTGCTGCCGGATACCTTTCCGGGCATATCGTTCGATGAAGGCGGGGTCTGCAACTACTGCAGGAACACGCCTGTCCCGGATGCAGAGGAAAAGCGGGTCCACCTCGAGAAGTTCGAGGCCCTGCTCGAGAGCAGGCGCTCGAAGCACCCCTTCGATGTGCTCCTCGCCTACAGCGGAGGCAAGGATTCGACCTATACCCTTTCCATTCTCACACGGCGCTACAAGCTCAAGGTCCTCGCCTTCGTATTCGACAACGGTTTCGTCTCGGCGCAGGCGCTGCAGAACATCAGGCACATGACGGACACCCTGGGCGCTGCCTGCATCATCTTCCGGCCGCCCTTCGAGATCATGAAGCGGGCGTTCGGTCTTGCAGCAAGCACGGACATCTACAGCCCCAAGACCCTCGACCGGGCAAGCTCCATCTGCACGACCTGCATCGGCATGGTCAAGGCCATGATCTTAAAGACCGCACTCTCATACGACATCCCTCTCGTGGCCTTCGGGTGGTCTCCGGGCCAGGCGCCTATCTCCTCTGCCATCATGCAGACCAACCCGAGGCTCCAGCGCTTCTCCCACCGCACCATCAGGGACCCGCTCATCGAGCGCATCGGCGGCGATCTGAAGCCCTACTTCCTGAGCGATGCCGATCTCGAGGTCGATGCCTCGAAGTGGCCGGTGAACATCCATCCCCTCGCCTTCCTGGAGTACGACGAGGAGGAGATCCTCAAAGACATCGCGTCGCTGGGGTGGGTCAAGCCCCTCGATACCGATCCCAACTCGACGAACTGTCTCTTGAATGCCCTGGCGAACTATCTCCACCGGGAGCGCTTCAGGTTCCATCCGTATGCATGGGAGATCGCGGGCATCGTCAGGTCGGGATGCATGGAGAGGTCTCTCGGTCTCTCGAAGGTCTGCGAGGAAGAAGACATGCAGATGGTGAACTACGCGGCCTCTCTCCTAGGGATTGACGTCGGACGATAGAGGCCTGATCTCAACCTTGTCCTTCGTAGGGATGAGCATGGTGGGCTCGGCGTTCTTCGGGCACACCTCTTTGAGGAACCGCTTCAGGAGAATGTCCTCAGGGTCCTTCACCTTCTTGAGGGCCTGGGCGAGATCGATCTTTCCTGCCGCATACGTCTCGTGCCCTCCCCCTTTGCCTATGCCGTGGCAGATCTTGTGGGCGAGGACGCCGGCCATATAACTCGTCTTTGTCGTCCGGATGGAGAAGATGAGCGACCCGTTGTGCCTTCCATAGCACATGCACCACTTGATTCCCTCGAGCTGAATGAGCTCGTCGGCAAATTCGCCGATCATTTCCGGCCACCCGATGAGATCGACCCGCGACAGGATCACGTCGTCGTACACCCGTGCATTGCCGAGGACCGAGTAGAGCTTGATGTAGTACTCCCTCGACCGCTCGGGATGCTCGATCCTCGCCAGCTTCTTCTGGAGCACGAAGGGATAGAGGTAGACCGATGCCCGGATGTCCGCATCCGTCGACTGTCTGCCCAGATCCCGGGTGTCCGATTTGATGCCGTAGAACAGGGCCGTGGCGACCTCCCTGTCCTTTTCGAGGGGGAGGTTCAGGTGCCTGATGTACTGGGTGATTATGGTCGAAGTGCTCCCGATTCCCTTGCGGATATCTACGAATTCCGCCTTCTCGGATGATTTGCGCATGGGGTGATGGTCGATGACGATGGAGGGACTGGCGCCGGGAGGCAGGATCACATTGCCGGTGTGGGGCTGACAGTCGACGAGAGCCACGACCGAATAGCTGCGGACGTTGACCTCGCTCGCCGGAAGCATGTCGATGCGCAGGATTTTCACCATGGACTGGTTCTCGACCCTTCCTATGATTCCCCCGTAGGAGATGACCGGCGTGATGCCCAGGGTCTTCTTGATGATGTATTTCAGGCCGAAGGCCGAAGCGATGCTGTCAGGGTCGGGGTTCTCATGCGTCATGATGAGAATCTTGCGCTTCCCTTTCAAAGGTGCGAGTAATTTCTCCTCGATCTCTTGTTTGTTCATTTATCCTCTCTTACCCTTGAAAATTTTCTTGAGAGACAAGGCAGCTCTAACCGGATGTGTTCCTTTCCAGTAGATCCTTGAACAGCCAGGACATCTGGCAAACTTCTCATGGGTTGCGAAAACGTATTCAGGTACCTGATTTTTCACATCATCCGCCTTAGCACACTTCAGGGAGAGATTGCAAATACTACACCTGGAAAATGGCTGAATTTTCTCTTCGAGATGTAAAATCCGGTCGAGCTCTGCGATCTGTTCGTTGAGGTGGTCGCTCTCTATGACGATCGATCCCGGCTTCGATGCCATGGAACGCCTCCTGGTCAGGAAGATCCTTCCGCTCGATATGGCCTTCTGTATCCTCTTTTCATCCCATTCCCTCATATATTCTGCATCGAAGCCCATAATTCTCAACCATCTGGCAAGTCGACCGAGGTTCTGGTCACACAAAAACGCCATCGGGTGGTCTGAATGCGTCTTCGACATGATCCACTCTCCCTTTGTGGTCGATCGCGACCACGTCGAACCGGGCCGGAGAGCCGTTCAATCGATGCCTGCTCATGTATGCCTGAGATACCCGGATGATCCGCTGCTGCTTCCAGAACGGTATCCAGCTTAAAGGATCGCCGAAAAGGGTCCCGCTCGCCGATTTGACCTCCACGAACACGACCGTGTCGTGATCGAGCGCGATGATATCGATCTCACCCGCCCTGCCGAAATGGTAGTTCACATCAAGGACCTTGTAGCCCTTTTTCTTCAGGTATTCGCGGGCGATCTCCTCGCCGCCGGCACCCTTATCCCTGCTTGACCTGGCACACACCTTTGAAGCTTCTCCTGTGGATAGGACATACGCCTAAGGATCGGATAGCCTCGAAATGGGCCTTTGTCGGATATCCCTTGTGCTGTGCGAACCCATATCCGGGGTAGAGGAGGTCCATCTCTTCCATATGCCTGTCCCGGATTACCTTTGCCACGATGCTTGCTGCCGAGATGGAAGGCTCGTGCTCATCCCCGCGGACGACCGGAACGCATGGGCAGGGAAGCTCCGGGACGGCGTTTCCGTCGACAATGGCGAACCGGGGCTCCAAACCGAGACCCAGAACCGCCTCCCGCATTGCCAGGAGCGTTGCCTGAAGGATGTTGATCTCATCGATGGTCCTTGCATCGACCGACGAGAACGCAACATGGACCCGATCCGATGCCGTGAGCTGCTCGAATATATCATCTCTCTGTGCCGGGGACAACTGCTTCGAGTCCCTGACGACGAGCCTGAGCTCATGGCGGGGGTCCATGATCACTGCAGCGGCGTAGACCGGTCCTGCCAGCGGACCTCTCCCGGCTTCGTCCACGCCGCATAACGGCCAGTAACCCTTTGAAATGAGGGATTCCTCAAGGGCCATACTAGCTGCGGATTTCTTTTAGACGTGCTGCCTTGCCTTTCTTTGCGCGCAGGTAATAGAGCTTGGCCCTTCTGATCTTCGAGTGGCTCACCACATCGACCTTTTCGACGACCGGTGAATGCAGGGGGAAGACCCTCTCCACACCGACGGCATACGACTGTTTCCGCACCGTTATGGATTCCCGGTTGTTTCCCCTGCGCCGGGCAATGACCACACCCTCGAAAACCTGGGTTCTCTCGCGTGATCCTTCTACGATCTTCGTGGAGACTCGAACCTTGTCTCCGATCCTTATCTCAGGCAGATCACTTTTCATCTGCGCCTTTTCGAACTTTTCGACGGTATTCATGACTACCTCCCTACAATCCTGTCTATTGCTATCGATGCGGCAGAGCGGACCGAAAGATGGTTGAACCCGGTCCCAGCCTCTATGGGCTCGATCACGGCGTCGAGGCCTCCAAGCATCCCGGGGGCTATTCCCCAGCCGGTCCCGAACAGCAGGCACAGATCCCGCTCGGACGCAAGCCTCCTCGCTTCTGTCCAGGAAAGCGATCCCTGAAGTTTCGTCGCCGAAGTTCCCACCATATACGCACCTGTCTGCCGTTTAATATCCTCGATATCCTTTACCAGTCTCACGATCTCGAAAGCCCGTTTGCGTATCGGATTGTACCCGCTCCCGTATCCGATGAGCCAGTGATCCATGATCCTCCTTGCAAACGCCAACTGAGCATCATTCGGATGAACGATATAGAGCGTATTTATACCATATGTCAAGCATACTCTTGCGAGATCGTGCAAATCCAGGTTGGTGATCGAGGTCGTTATCTCCTCACCGTTCTTGTCCAGGCACGGCCAGTGGAGGAGTCCAACATATAACATCTATCCGTCCTCACCCTCGCTGCGGCAAGTCTTCCCTTGGGAAAACCCGCCCAGGAGGTCGGGCCTCGTCTCCTCGGTCTTCTTCCTCGCCATCATCTTCCGCCATGCCTCGATCTGCTCATGGTTGCCCGAGAGGAGCACATCGGGCACGGCAAGGCCGCGGAATTCCCGTGGCTTTGTATAGTGGGGATACTCGAGGATGCCTTCGTAATGGGAATCGCCGCTTATGGTCGTGTCACGGCCCAGGACTCCGGGGATGAGACGGGCGACCGCATCGACGATCACCATTGCCGGCAGCTCGCCCCCGGTGAGGACATAGTCGCCGATGGAGAGCTCCTCGTCCACGAAGAGCTCGCTCACCCTCTCGTCGACCCCTTCATAGTGGCCGCAGATGATCGTCAGCGTATCGAAGGCGCTCAGCCGTGCGGCGTCCGTGTGCCTGAAGAGTCTTCCCCGAGGGGTCGTGAGAACGACATGCCCTTTGTCCGGAAGGTCTTCGAGCGCCCGGGCAATGGGCTCCGGCTTGAGGATCATCCCTCCTCCGCCTCCGTACGGGGTGTCGTCCACCACCCGGTGTTTACCTATGCCGTATGGCCGCAGATGGATAATCCTCACCTCGATGAGTCCTCTCCGGATCGCCCGGTGGAGAATGCTCTCGGCGAATATTCCCTGGAACATGTCAGGAAAGAGGGTGATGATATTTATATCCATGGGGGGTCGTCCGGTCTTTTCAGTCGAGGATGTCTTCGAGCAGCTCTGCGTCGATCACGATGATCTTCTTCTCGAGGGATACCTCCCTGATGACATCGGTGGTTGCAGGAATGTAGTACTGCTTCACCGGGTCCACCACGTAGACGTCGTTGCTTCCCGTCGAAAAGATCTTCACGACCTTGCCCAGCTCCTTTCCCTGCGTATCCACCACTCTCATGCCGATGAGGTCGTGCCAGTAATACTCGCCTTGCGCGAGGGGCTCGAGCTGCTCCCTACTTATGTAGAGGGACTCACCCTTGACGGCCTCGACCTGGTCGATATCGGTGATGCCCTCGAGGCTTATGAGATACCTTCCTTTACGTTGGGACAGACTGAGAACCTTTCGAGGTTCTCCCTTCTTGCCTATTCGGAGGTGGGAATAATGACGGAACCGTTCGAACGAGTCCCCGTACGGGGTGATCCACATCGTTCCTTTGAGGCCTTTGGGGCCTGTTATCTTGGCGATCTCAATGAGATCATGTTCCATTTACTCGATGATTTCCAGCACAGCCCTCTTTTTTATCTTCGTCGACGCAGCAGTAAGAAGGGTTCTCATTGCCCGGGCCGTTCTTCCCTCTTTCCCGATCACCTTTCCCAGGTCGGACTTTGCCACCCTGAGCTCGATCACGGAAGTCACCTCACCCTCAACCTCTGATACGGAAACCTCTTCGGGATTATCTACCAGGGCCTTGGCAATGTATTCGATTAGCTCTCTCATCATATACCCTCACCACGCAATTATTTTATATCAAATCTCGTACGAACCTAGAGAGAATAGCCTTTTTCTTTAATGAGCTTGCGTACTGCCGGAGTGAGCTGGCCGCCTTTCTGCGTCCATTCCTTGATCCTCTCGATGTCCAGGGTGATGCTTTCGGGTCTGGTCTTCGGATCGAAATGGCCCACGATTGCCAGGAATCTTCCATCTCGCTTACATCTCGAATCAGCTACCACCACGCGGTAGAATGGTTTCTTCTTGGCGCCTCCGCGAGTCAACCTGATACTTACAGCCATCCGTCTTATTTCCCCCTTACAAGTGTATTGGTTGTCCACACTTATATTACAAGCTTAAACCTTGTCAAGACAATTATCCCCGCAATATACCGGGTTAAAGACGAGAACTTAAGCGGTTTTTCCCACCGCTGCCCCCCTTCGGTTTGACACGTGAGCGGAGCGTATGCTACATACTCTCTGTCCGTTGTTGTTTGTATCTATTCTAGGATGAAATATCGAGGTTTTCATGGAATGTGAGGATGACCGGAAGGCAAGGATCTTTACCCTCTTCTCGCGCCATGTCTCCAGCGGCAAGGCCGACTTCTTCAGGAGCGTGGGCATCGACTTCGTCTTCGGCAAGAGACAGGGGCCCTTCGTATGGGATGCGACCGGCTCGAAGAGGCTCATCAACTGCCACTGCAACGGAGGCGTCTTCAACCTCGGCCATGCGAATCCGAAGATCATTGCGGTCCTCAAAGAGAGCCTCGAGAGGCTCGACATCGGAAACCACCACCTCGTGAGCGAACAGCGGGCCCTCCTCGCTCACAGGCTCTCCGAGCTCACCCCGGGCGACATCTCCTGCACGGTGTTCGGCGTGGGCGGGGGCGAGGCTATCGATCTCGCCATAAAGCTCGCACGGGGGTACACGGGCAGATCGAAGATCATCTCCGCCAAGGGCGGATACCACGGCCATACAGGCCTCGCCCTTGCTACGGGCGACGAGCAGTATCGAATACCCTTCGGAGAGCAGCCGCCCGGGTTCGTGCAGGTCCCGTTCAACGACCTCCCCTGCCTTGCTGAGGAGATCGATGAAAATACGGCAGCCGTGATCTTCGAGACCATCCCCGCCACCTCGGGCATGCCCCTTCCGGACAGGGATTTCTATGCCGGCGTAAAGAAAGAGTGCGAAGAAAAAGGCGCCCTGCTCATCATGGATGAGGTCCAGACCGGTCTCGGAAGGACGGGCAGGCTCTGGGGCATCGAGCACTTCGACGTGGTGCCGGACATCATGGTGATCGGGAAAGGCCTCTCCGGCGGCATCTACCCCATAACCGCCACCTGCTTTAAGCCTGAACTCGAAACATTCTTCCACGAGCGTCCGTTCATCCATGTCTCGACCTTCGGCGGGGCCGAGGTGGGGTGCCCGGTCGCCCTGGCCGTGCTCGACGAGTCGTCTGCACCCGAATTCCTCTCCCACGTGCAGAGCCTGGCCCGGATCTTCCATGACGGCTTCAAAGGATTGAAGGAAAAGCACCCGGAGATCCTCGTGGGTTTGCGGCAGCTTGGCCTCATGATGGGGATCGAGATGGTGAACGATTCCTGCGGCCCGGTCATGTCGAGGGCGTGCTACGACAACGGCATTTTGAGCGTTTACGCCAACAACAACCCGAGGGTGAGCCAGCTCCTCCCGCCGCTCATCATCGACGAGGCACTCGCCGGCGAGATCATCGAGCGGGTCGACAAGTCGCTCGATGAGACAAAGAGATTCCTCGGGTTGGCCTGAAAGAGAATATGAGCGTGGATGCACATACGATCAGCAGCGAGCTCCTCGAACGGTTCGAAAAGGGAATCGATCTCATGAACCCTCACGAGAGCACGATCCCTGCACGCATCATCGGGTATGGGGAGATAAGCACCATCTTCGAGATCCTCGAGCCGTCCCTCCGCGGGCTCGCATTCAAGAGGCTCCCCATCTTCAGAACGGAAGAAGAGATACGATCATACGAACATCTGTTCCACGAGTACAACCGGATCATTGAAAAGGACATCGGCATCAGCGTGCCCTGGTGCTCATCCGTGAAGATAGACCCCGGATACGGCAACCAGGTGATCTACTGCATCCAGGAAAAGCTCATCGAAGGCTCCATATGCAACCAGCTCCTCCACAGGTTCAATCTCGACTCGAACATCCTGCTCCTGCAGGCGGTCCTCAGGGAGATGAAGAAGGTCCACGACTTCAATGCCTCCCAGAGGAGGATGGAGCTGGCCCTCGATGCCCAGATCTCGAACTGGGCGCTCCGGTGCGAAACGCTTCCGGACAGGCTGACCGAGGGGAGCATTCCCCTCGTCTACATCGATACGAGCACGCCCCTCATGAGGATCGACGGCAGGGAGCAGCTCGATACGGAGCTCTTTTTGCGGAGCGCGCCGTCCTTCCTCGTCTGGCTCATCAAGCTCTTCTTTCTCAAGGGCGTGGTCACGAGGTACTATGACCCTCATCTCGCGGTGGTGGACCTCATTGCAAATCTCTACAAGGAGCAGCGGGACGATCTCGTCGAGCCCTTCATCGCCGAATCGAACAGATTCCTGGCGGCCGAGCTTACCCATATGAACATCGAGCCCATAACCCTCAAGGAGGTCAGGTCATACTATCGGGAGGATGCATTCATCTGGCGTCTGTACCTGGGATTGAGGAAATTCGACCGGTTCCTCCACAGAAACGTCATGAAGAAGCCGTATATGTACATCCTCCCGGGCAAAATCAAGCGCTGAGGATCGCTGCACGTTCACTGCCTTTGAACCTCGTGAAGGCTGTCTCTCACGATCTTTGCCGGGAAATTCCTCATCGTGGAAAAAGATTGCGTGATTAGGCCCGGTTATGGTAGGGTATCCGGGAGAGACACCTTAGGCACCTATGAATATTGGATCGGTACTCAGACAGAAAAGAAAGGACCTCAGGCTGACGCTCAAGTCGGTGGCCGAGAAGGCCGGTATATCCGAAGGCTTCTTGAGCCAGGTGGAGAACGACGTCAACTCCCCTTCCGTGTATACGCTCGTCAAAATCTGCAATGCCATCGGTATCGAAGCAGGTGATGTGCTCAACGAGGCCAAGCAGCTCGAGAGGATCATCGTGATCCGCAAATCCGAATGGAAGGATGTCGAGCTGCCGAACACGGGGTTCGTTACGAGACGGTTCTTTCCGCCTGAAAACCGGAGCGTCATAGACAGCGCCGTGCTGGTGCTGGAGCCCGGGAAGAGCATACCCGCACGGAAGAACTTCAAGAACGGCCAGGAAGTCCTCTGCATATTGAAAGGCTCGATCGAGCTTGCATACAACGATGATGTCTATATCCTCCAGGAATGCGATTCAGTCCATTACCACTCCTCGCCCGAAAGGCAGATGATCACGAACAAGGGAAAGGGGCTCGCCATCGTTTTATGGATAGGGACGATCTGAGACCGTGCTCTTTTTACACCGTGCTCATTCAAGCCGGGCTCGCCGGTCGGTGATTTCCGATTTTTCCCTGCATCCTCTTCCCGCCCGCCCTCACGGATTTCCGAAGCGATGGGCAAGGGAAATATATTGTGAAACCAGCCCTTATATGCTAGGAATTCCTGTAACAGAAACTCACCTATGAGGTAGCATATGGGCACCAAGAGATATACATCCGGCACCTACTGTACAGATATCGCCTGCCCCCGCCACAAAGAGATCGAGTCTCTCGAAGGAGATGCATACCGGGAGAAAAAAGAAGCCTTCTGCAAGGACTGTCTCGCATGGCAATTTTTCCTCTGGCTTGACAGGCATAACTACCGGATCGTTCTGACAAAGCCGGAGATCTCAGCCAAGGAGCTTTCGGCACGGCTCAAGGGCATAGACCCGGTCCGGGTGGAAGACCTCACCATCGATGAGATTCTCACCCTCTGAGGCGCGAGGAATAAAAGGCAGGTTAATGCCCCCTGCCTTCTCTTTCCTGGCCGTTGTCAGGGATGGCTGCTGAGCGGATACAGACGGCAGGTTGATATCGAGCAGAGCCGTCCACCGGTCAGATCGCTTCTCTTCCCGACTCTCCGGTACGAATCCTCACAACCTCTTCGACGGGCATGATGAATATCTTGCCGTCACCGATCTTTCCCGTGCGAGCGGTTTTTATGATCGCTTCAATCACCTTTCCGGTCATATCAGCTGAGCTTATGATCTCGATTTTCACCTTTGGGATGAAATCCACATCGTATTCGGCCCCCCGGTAGATCTCTTTATGTCCCTTCTGCCTGCCGTGGCCCTTAACCTCAGTGACCGTCATGCCCTTTATGTCGATTTCCTGAAGCTCTCTTTTCACATCATCGAGCTTGAATGGTTTGATGATCGCTTCGATCTTTTTCATTTCCGACCCTCCTTATCTGCTTGTCGAGATATAGTACCCGGTTTCACCGTGCATGCTCTTGTCCAGCCCTTCTTCCTCCTGCTCATCATCCACCCGTAATCCGATAGTTTTTTGCAGGGCGAACAGGATGATGCTGGTCATGGCGAAAGAGAACACGACGGCTGTTCCCGAAGCCGTCAATTGAACGGCCAGTTGATGCGCATTGCCATAGAAAAGCCCTGTGCCGCCCACGGAAGCGAACAGGCCTGTCGCTAACGCTCCCCAGAGCCCGCCGATCCCGTGGACGCCGACGACATCAAGGGAGTCGTCGTAGTGGAGCTTCTCTTTTGCGAGGACTGCGAAATAGCAGACCGCACCGGCAACGAAACCGATGACGACTGCAGGCAGGGGGGTTACGAATCCGGCTGCCGGAGTTATGGCGACGAGACCCGCTATGGCGCCGGAAGCGAAACCCAGTGTCGTGGCCCTGCCGCGGACAAATCGTTCAAAAAGAATCCACGATAGGGCGGCTGCTGCAGTGGCAATGTGCGTGTTGAAGAATGCGAGGCCTGCCACGCCGTTGGCAGCGACTGCGCTTCCTGCATTGAACCCGAACCATCCGAACCAGAGCAGGGCTGCCCCAAGCATGGTCATGGTCAGGTTGTTCGGGTAGATCGGTTCTCGTCCGAATACCCTTCGTTTGCCTACGATGAGGGCCGCAGACAATGCGGCAACGCCTGAGAGGATATGGATGACCGTTCCGCCTGCGAAATCGAGAGCGCCCATCTTGCCGAGCCACCCCCCTCCCCATACCCAGTGGCACATGGGCAGGTAGACAAAGGTGCTCCAGAGGATGGTGAAGATGATGAAGGCAGAGAATTTCATCCTTTCGGCAAAAGCACCTGTGATCAGCGCCGGGGTGATGATGGCGAACATGAGCTGAAAGGCGCAGTAGACAAGGTGGGGGATTTTATCCGAGTACGGCCCTGGACCCATGCCGACGTTCCTGAGTCCGGCCCAGTCGAGTGATCCGATGAACCCTCCCATATCCGGGCCGAAGGCAAGGCTGTATCCATAGAGAACCCAGATGACGGATACGATGCCCAGGCACATGAAGCTCTGCATGATCGTGCCCAAGACGTTCTTGGTGCGAACCATCCCTCCATAGAACAGCCCGAGTCCCGGTGTCATGATCATGACAAGGGCAGTTGAAACAAGCATCCATGCCGTATCTCCTGAGCTCACCATCACGTTGTCCTCCTTAATGTAGTATTCCTGGAAAACAGCAATGGTGATGCCAGACAATAATAAACATTTAACTATAAGTTATTACTGGTTATATTATTGATTATGCCAGAGATTATGAATACATAATTGTTGATAGCCAATAATTGAAATCAATAATGTTTAAATAGAAAATCGGGGAACAGATATGAACAATCATGGCTGGGGATGCCATGATCGGCATCACTGAATTTAGAGAGGCTTGTTGTCTCAGCTTCGAGATTTAATCAAGAAACGATTTATTCGAACCGACTCATGACAGGTCACCCTTGCAGCTCTGTTGATCGAAGATGGGGCAAGCAGATACGTTTCCCTGGCCGGAGCCAGGCTTCCAACTGGATGGACCGAAGCAGAGCCCTGCTTGCCGAACATCATTGAGGACAAAGAATACCCGCGATACGATCCAGGGTTGACAAGCACACCCATTGTCTTTTATATAAGTTAAAATTTGATATAGTGAATATTTGCTAATGAATATAGGATCGGTTCTCAGACAGAAAAGGAAGGACCTCAGGCTCACCCTGAGGTCTGTGGCGGAAAAGGCCGGCGTATCCGAAGGCTTCTTGAGCCAGGTGGAGAACGACGTCAACTCCCCTTCCGTAGACACCCTCGTCAAGATCTGCAACGCCATGGGCATCGGTGCAGGTGATGTGCTCAACGAGGCCAAGCATCTCGAGAGGATCATCGTGATCCGCAAATCAGAGTGGAAGGATGTCGAACTGCCGAACACGGGGTTCGTCACGAGGCGGTTCTTCCCGCCGGAGAACCGGAAGGTCATCGACAGCGCCATCCTGGTCCTGGAGCCCGGGAAGACCATACCTGCCCGCAAGGATATCAAGAACGGCCAGGAAGTCCTCTGTGTACTGAAAGGGACGATCGATCTCGTCTTCGACAGCGATGTTTACACCCTCCTCGAGGGCGACTCCGTTCACTACTACTCCGAGCCTCAAAAGGAGATGATCACGAACAAGAGCAAGGGGCTTGCGATCGTGCTCTGGGTGGGAACGATCTAGTTAAATGCATTTTTATTAAGGCTGGTTTTTTAAGAGATTCACATTTTCAGCGAATTGGATGCCTTCATCCGCATGGGAACAGGATTGTTCCCCCTGTATGCGAATGAGCAGCTAAGACAGGTACATAAAAAATCGAAGAGGGGGTTTTTGATGATCAAGTTCAGCAAGCAGCAGTTAAAGGTGCCAAAGTTGATGAGACCGGTTTATCTGGTGACAGCCGGGCAGTCGAAGTTCGACAGGGCCATGCCCGACAAGCGGACAGAGGAGCTCTGCATCGATGCCTTCACCATGGCGGCGGATCTTTTGAACATGTCGCCTGCAGAGCTCAAGAGGTACATCCACACCTGCTACTACGGCCATTTTGCCGACCACTTCGGCGACCAGCTTCTCGGCGAGGCGGTCATCCACGACAGGCTCGGTCTCGACCCGCTCGGCAATGCAGGCATAAAGACCGGCGGGGCAACCGGCGGTTCGACCCTCTGGGAGGCCATGAAGACCGTAGCATCGGGATACTCGGACTGCGTTCTCGCCATGGGCTGGGAGAGGATGGATGAGGTCCCCACGGACGAAGGCAACTTCCTCATCTCCTGCGCTGCCGACAAGGACTGGGAGTCGCCGCTCGGCCATATTTACACCGGGTATTACGCGGTCATGGCCCAGAAATACTGGCAGGTCTTCGGAAAGGCCGAAGATTCGTTCAGACGGACCCTGGCCGAGATCTCGGTGAAGCACCACAACTATGCACGCTTCAACCCGTTCGCCCACGGTCCCATGAAGATCACGGTCGAAGACGTCCTGAAGTCTCCCGTGATCGCAGATCCGCTCCGGGCGTTAGACGCCTGCCTCATGAGTGTGGGCGCCGCATGCGCCATTGTCTGCGACGAGGATACAGCGGTCAGGCTGACGAAGAACTCGAAGAACACGCCGCTTCGGCTCTATGTGGCAGCCGGTTCGCATACCTTGAGACCTGCGGACAGGCGGGACATGGAGATTCCTCTCCTGCCCAACGAGACCGAGGACCAGTACAAGAACCTCGGCAAGGAGTTCCCCGGTGGAGAGCGTTATCCGGGATTCACCGGTTTTCTCGGCGCCCGCATGGCCGCCTGGTACGGCTACCGCATGGCCGGGATCACTGACCCCATGGAAGACCTCGATGTGATCGAGCTCCACGACGCCTTCACCATCAGCGACGTGCAGACCTATGAGGACATCGGCCTGAGGCCCTACGGCTGTGGCCGCGACTTTGTCGAGTCGGGCGACTGCTACCATATCAATCCCAAGACCAAGAAGCCGGGCAGGCTCCCGTCGAACCTCTCGGGCGGTCTGATCGGGTGCATGCACGCAGTCGGTGCCACCGGCATCATGCAGACCTTCGAGATCGCGACCCATCTGTGGAACCGCTGGGCAGAGATCCACGGTGACGAGAAGCTGTGGAAGAAGTTCAACAGGAAGAAGCCGTCGGATTGGACCGACCTGCAGGTAAAGGGTGCCAAGCGGGCTCTCGCCATCAGCCACGCCGGTGTCGGATCGCACGTGACAGCGACGATCCTCATGCATCCGGATCATCTACTCATTAAAGAATAAAGGAGACCTACTATGAGCATGTTCGGACAGGTTTATGTAAAGAACAACCAATATAAACTCAAAGGTAACTTTCACCACCTCACCCCCAATATGCCCATCAGGAATGCCGATGATGGCTGGAGGCTCATGGGCGTGACGAACCCGCGGGACATGACCTACATCCACTCCTACGGCGGAGAGGCCATCTTCTTCGAGTCTCTTTCCCAGGGAAAGCTCATGGCCACGAGATGCGACAACAAGAAGTGCGAATACAAGGGCTCGATCTATCAGCCGTTTAGGATCTACTGCCCCGACTGCCTGAGCAGGATGACCGTGATCGACATGACAGACGTCGCAAAGAAGACTTCAAAGGTCCATACCTTCATGGTGTGCGAGAGATCGGGCGCCTTCAACAGCCTCGACAAGCCCATCAAGTTCATCAATGTGGAGTTCGACGGCGTGTGCACCATCCTGATGAGCTATCTCGCGGTAGGCGAGCCCAAGATCGGAATGAAGGTCGTGCCCATCTTCCAGAAATTGAACCCGACCTATACGATCCAGGACCTGGCATGGGTGCCCAAGGGAACAAAGGCCTCTGAGCTTCCCCAGGGATTTTCGTTCTAGAGAATCGCTAACAGGTAAATGAGCAAAAGAGCTCAAGCCATGAGAGAAATGGAGCAAGGCCATGTACGATTTTGGTTTAACCAATGAACAAAAGCTTCTCAGGCAGAACGTACGGGAGTTCGCCGAGAACGAGATAGCGCCGGTTGCACAGCAGCTCGACGAGACAGAGACCTTCTCTCTCGACCTCACCAGGAAGATGGCCGGTTTGGGACTCTTTGGCATCGTGGTCTCCGAGGAGTACGGCGGAGCTCACATGGATTATCTGGCATACGTCATCGCCGTCGAGGAGATTGCCCGGATCGACGGCTCACAGGCTGCCACGGTTGCTGCAGCCAACTCGCTGGGCATCGGACCCATATATTATTTCGGAAACGAGAAGCAGAAGAAGGAATGGCTGCCCAGGCTGTGCAGGGGCGAGATCCTGGCCTCCTTCGGTCTGACAGAGCCCAATGCAGGCTCGGACGCCGGAGCAAGCAAGACGAATGCCCGGCTCGAAAACGGCAGCTGGGTGGTCAACGGCAGCAAGATCTTCATCACGAACTCCACCTCCCCCATGGCAGGGGTCTGTACGGTCCAGGCCATCACGGGCGAAAAGGCGGGCGGCAAGAAGGAGATCTCCTGTATCCTCGTGCCCAACGGGACTCCCGGATTCACCCCGAAGAAGATGACCGGCAAGATGATGTGGAGGTCGTCCGATACGGGCGAGCTTTACTTCGATGACTGCCGCGTACCCGAGGAAAATCTTCTCGGAGAGCGTGGAGACGGCTTCCACCAGATGCTCTCGACGCTTGACAACGGCAGGCTCGCCATCGGGGCCATGGGTCTCGGCGGCGCACAGGGCGCGTTCGAGCTCGCCCTGAAATATGCAAGGGAAAGGGAGCAGTTCGGCGTGCCGATTTCGACCTTCCAGGTCAATGCCTTCAAGCTGGCCGACATGGACACCGAGATCGAGGCCGCGAGGAACCTCCTGTACAAAGCCTGCAAGCTCAAGGATGCGGGCCTGTCGTTCCGCAAGCTCGCAGCCATGGGCAAGCTCTACTGCTCCGAGGTCATGGGGCGTGTTTGTGACCAGGCCGTCCAGATCCACGGCGGATACGGTCTCATGAAGGAATACAACATCGAACGCTTCTACAGAGACTACAAGCTGCTCACCATCGGTGAAGGAACCTCCGAGATCCAGCGGCTCGTCATCTCGCGGATGATCGGCTGCTACTCATGACGCTCAAGCTTCCGGCGAGCTGCTTCAGGTTCCTTTTGCCAGGGTTATGAGAATCGACATGTGTCCGGGTGGAGTCCGCTTTGCGGGGTTCCGCCCGGACAGACAGCACCGTTGGATCCAATGCATCTGATGCCCGGCACCGGATATGAAAGGGGGGAGCTCTCTGCTGATGAAGCACGGCAGAAAGACATGCCCCTCACAGTTATGGCATCTGGAGGTCAGGAGGATGTGCAGAACGAAATTCCGTCGCATTCTGACGAACTACACCCGCGTCGATTTCGCGATCATTCCCGAAAGCGGGATTGCAAAGCCGTCTTCATGCCTTCTCGTCAATGACGCTGGAGATACCGTCAAATCAGACACCGTACGCGACTACCTGCTGGGAGTCCTGATGAGACGGGAGAGAGAATTCTCGGATGTCCTGCCCGGCGACAATGTCGAGAGGATAAGGCTGCTTCCCCGCAATCTGAACATCGTGGATACGGAGAGCGGCGCCAATGAGAGGGTAAGGCAGATCAACCTCGTAGCATACAGCACAAACGAAGAGATCGAGCTGCCGCCGCTATCGCCTCGAAATCTCAACTAAGGAAAGAATGCAGACACCATTCGTCGGCAGTTTTCCCCGCGAGAACACAAAGGCCGAAGGTTTCGCAATCACTCAATCACGATGTCATTCCGTACTTCGCAGACGCCTGCCGTGTTCCTGGCGATATGATCCACCGAGCGAAAATCGTTGTAAGTATCGACAGTACCGCTCAGCGTGACGATGCAGTCTCGTACAGAGACGTTCACATGGCTGGTATCCATCCACAACCGGTCGAACGCACTGAGGATTTCATCCCTGATGACTTCATCGGCAATGCTTTCAGGCGGAGAGACGACCAGATCATTGATGACGTCTACAACGCCGATCACATTCGAGGCGAGGTCCCATGCCTTGCCTTTTTGCCAGTATGAATCGACTATGCCCGACAGGGTTACAATGCCGTTGTCCACGGAGACGTTAATGCGGGATGCATCGATCACAGAGCTCCAGTTCAGCACCTTTTCCACCCTTGCCCTGATGTCTGCGTCACTCAGTGAAGGCGTAACGATGGGGACGACCCTGAGCCGGTTTTCGACATATCTCACCCCGGGAACATCATAGGCGTCGTTCTGCGCCTCCCATTTGTCCGAGTATGACGGCACCGTGCCGGTCAGTATCACCCTGCTGTCCGCAACATCGACGTTTATCCCCGATGGATCGAGGCTGTCATCCCTGAACATCTGGGACAATACGTCCGCTCTCACTTCTTCAGCTCTTCGTCTCACCATTTCAATCACATGTCCCCTATTCGACAGTATGCTATTCCTCCTAACCGATCCGATCATCTTATCAAGAAATGCTCCCTGCCTGAATTTTCAGCACCGGTTTTAAGTGGCGAGACAGGTCTCGCCGTAGGCAAAAAGGCTCTGCTCAAAAGAAAGGGTATCAGCTCTCAGGAGATGATACCCTTATTGCGGTATGAATTTGTAAGGCTTATGTTCTTCTTTTCAATCTTGCAGCGTCATCAGCGCCCGTTTAACGGCTTTCGCCGAAGGCCTTGCTCACGTCTATGGGTGAATTGAACCTGTCTTCGGTCAGGCTGTTGATCATGTCGATCACTTCGCTGGGTGCACCATTGGCTTTCGCTTTGCTCAGCAGATCGCTCTTGCTCGCAGGATAATCCACACCTCTCAGGTATTTTTCCAGTTCTGCAGCACTTCCTTTAACAGCCATTTTTATTCCTCCTTTCCTTGATTCTTCTCTCGGGAATAATGATTCATCCCGATGATAAGTCACTCACCAGCTGCCTCATGTAGCTATGCATCCAAGCGCCAGTCTCTGAACTTATCAGTGAAATGAATCCGGTTTTATAAACGATGGTGCCTTATGTTATCGGCAGTATTACCTCGATTATCTAGATTAGATCCAATTATTAAGAGTATAATATGCTCAGAGGATTATTTCTCAAATAATCTGAGATAAGGTGTATTTAACGATTGTTAGATGCTACGAAAGCTGCCCAGCGTCACGCGGACGGCTTTTCACCCTTCTCGATCCCGGGAATGGATGCCTGACCGATTCTCTCTCGCACATGAGCCCACAAGGCACGTCAGGGCTGGCCCTTGCGGTGAGCACGGGCCTCTTTAGGATGCCTTCTTCCTTTTTCCCCGATGAACGTGTGGTCTGAGGTATCTCCCGGTGTGCGAGAATTCGCATTCGGCAAGCTCTTCAGGCGTTCCCGCGGCAACGACCTCTCCTCCTCCGTTGCCTCCTTCGGGGCCGAGATCGATGAGGTAGTCCGCCGACTTGATGATATCCATGTTGTGCTCGATGACGAGCACGGTGTTGCCCTGATCGACGAGATGGTGGAGCACCTTCAGGAGCTTGCTGATATCATCGAAGTGAAGACCTGTCGTGGGCTCGTCGAGGATATACAGGGTCCTCCCGGTAGAGCGCTTCGAGAGCTCGCGCGCCAGCTTCGTCCGTTGAGCCTCTCCGCCGGAGAGGGTCGTGGCGCTCTGGCCGAGCTTGATGTAGTCCATGCCCACATCGACGAGGGTCTGGAGCTTTCGCTTGATGGAGGGCACGGCCTCGAAGAGCTCGAGCGCCTGCGTGACGCTCATGTCGAGCACGTCGGCAATGGACTTGCCCTTGTACTTGATCTCGAGGGTCTCGTCGTTGAACCTCCTGCCCTGGCACTGGTCGCAGACCACGTACACGTCCGGGAGGAAGTGCATGGTGATCTTGATGAGCCCGTCTCCCTGGCACGCCTCGCACCGTCCTCCCTTGACATTGAAGCTGAACCTGCCCGGCTTGTATCCCCTGAGCCTCGAGTCCGGGAGCATGGTGAAGATCTCCCGGATGAGCGTGAAGACGCCGGTATAGGTGGCGGGATTCGAGCGCGGAGTCCTGCCGATGGGGCTCTGGTCCACGTTGATCACCCGGTCGATGAGCTCGGTGCCGGTGACGGCCTTAACGTTGTGGGGTACGGCGCGAAAGCCCGAGAGCACCTTCGTGAGGTAGGGATAAAGCGTGTCGATCACGAGGCTCGATTTGCCCGATCCCGACACCCCGGTTATGCAGGTGAAGAGACCGATGGGGATCGATACGTCGATGCCCTTCAAGTTGTTGGCCTTCGCCCCTTTGATGGTGATATGGCCCCTCTTCGCGGGCCGCCTCGCATTCGATTCGTGGACTTTCAGCTTCCCCGAGAGATATCTCCCGGTGAGAGAGGCGTCCGATGCGACGAGCTCATCCGGCGTCCCCTCGAAGATGATCGAGCCGCCCTTTTCCCCGGCGCCCGGTCCCATGTCGATCACGTAGTCGGACGAGCGGATGGTGTCCTCGTCGTGCTCCACCACGATGAGCGTGTTCCCGAGGTCGCGGAGGTGCATGAGGGTGTGGATGAGCCTGTCGTTGTCTCTCTGATGGAGCCCGATCGTGGGCTCGTCGAGGATGTACATCACGCCCATGAGCGCGGAGCCGATCTGGGTCGCCAGCCTGATCCGCTGTGATTCCCCGGAGGAGAGGGTGCCTGCGGACCTGGCCAGAGTCAGGTACCCGATGCCTACCGAGGTGAGGAACCCGAGCCGGCTCTTGATCTCCTTGATGAGTCTGCCCGCGATCTCCTCTTTCTTCGGCGTCAGCGAGAGGGTGACGAAGAAATCGAGGAGGCAATCGACGCTCATCTCCGTGAGCTCGTGGATGTTCCGGCCTCCGACCTTCACATGGAGCATCTCCTGCTTGAGCCTGGCCCCGTGGCATTCCGGGCACGCCTTGTTGTTGAGGAAGCGGGAAAGATCGCTCCGGATCTCGCCGGTTTCGGTATCGCTGAGCCTCCGTTGGAGGTTCGGTATCACGCCTTCATAAGGCGCTCCCCAGGGGCCCCGAATGCCGTTTCCGTAGAAAATGGCCTGCTGGGTCTCGGGGCCAAGATCCTCGAAGGGTGTGCCCGGATCGAAGCCGAGCACCCTGGCGAGGTGACGGATGAGCCGGGAGGCGAACCTTCCGGGCGGCACCCCCCAGGGAACAACCGCACCCTGCATAAGGGAGAGCCCGGGGTTGGGAACCACGAGCTCGGGATCGACCTCGAGGAGCACGCCTAATCCCGTGCACCGGCTGCACGCACCGTGAGGGTTGTTGAACGAGAACATCCTCGGCGATATCTCGGGAAACGACACGTTGCAGACAGGGCAGCTGTAATGCTCGGAATAGATCGTCTCCCTGCCCTTGCCGTCGCGTATTTTGAGGACGCCCTCAGAGAGCTTGCATGCGATCTCGATGGAGTCGATGAGCCTCTGCTCGATGCCTTCCTTGAGCACGATCCTGTCCACGACCACGTCGATGCTGTGCTTTTTGTTCTTGTCGAGGGTCGGCACGTCCTCGATATCGTACACCTCACCGTCGATGCTCACCCGGACGAAACCGTCCCTGGCGAGACCCTCGAAAAGCTTAGTATACTCGCCCTTCCTGCCGGTGACCACGGGCGATTCGACGATGACCTTTGCGCCGGGCCCTTGTGAGAGTACTGCCTGCGCCATCTGCTGAATGGTCATCGACTCGATGACCGCGCCGCACTTGTAGCAGTGGGGCGTGCCGATCCGGGCGAAGAGCACGCGCATGTAGTCGTAGATCTCGGTGACGGTCCCCACGGTGGACCTCGGATTGTTCGACGTGGTCTTCTGCTCGATGGCGATCGCGGGAGACAGTCCCTCTATGGACTCCACCTGGGGCTTGGGCATCTGCTCGAGGAACTGCCTCGCATAGGCGCTCAACGACTCGACATACCGCCTCTGCCCCTCTGCATAGAGCGTGTCGAACGCGAGAGAAGATTTCCCTGATCCCGATACGCCGGTGATGACCACGAACTTGTTCCTCGGGATCCTTACATCGATGCCTTTGAGGTTGTGCTCAGCAGCTCCTTTGATCTCAATGTATTCCTTCATTGGTGCTCCATGGCATATGATACCACTCTTTTATTTGCCCGAGAAATTGCATTATAGGCGCTCCGTTCCGAACCCTTTTTCCAGGGCCCCCGCCTTCCGGACCGGAACGGGTTATATGTATATTCCGATGAAATATGCGGACATCATCTTGCGCAGCCAGTGGTTGAAGGCCTCTTCCTGATACTTCCTCACGAGGACCCCGGTGATCTCTTCCTTGGCCTCCTCGAGGCTTTTGTTCCCCCTGATTCCCTTCTCGACGATCTGATAAATGGCCTGCCCTTCCCTGCTCACGGGAACGGGGCCGATGATGTCTCCTGCCTTCCCGTTCGAAACCCTGATCCGTATATCGTCGGACAGGTCTTCTATCGGGGTCCATCCGATATCGGATTTTCCCGATGCGAGAACGTCGGAGTACTGTTTGGCAACCTCTTCGAAGGGTCTGCCTGACTTGAGCTCTTCACTCGCTTTCTGCACCTTGGCGCCATCCCCGCTGATGAGGATCTGGCGGAGCCTGACAGACTCCTTGCCGGCATATTCTTCATGGCTGTCAAAGTATTCTTTGATCATATTGTCCGTGATCACCACCCGCGACCTCACCATCAGGTCCATGAGGGTGCTCTTCATGATGAGGTTCTTTGCGTTCTCGACCGAGATCTTCTGGCTCTCGGCATAGCTCTTTGCCTCGGCATCGTTCACGGGAGGAAGGCCCATCGAGTTGTAGATCTTCTTTATGACGAGGTCTTCCACCATGAGCTCGAGCACCTGCTTCTGCGTTCTCAGGCTGTCGTCCGGGGCGCCGAGCTCGTCCATCTTCTTGTGGAGATCGGAGTTCATGATGATCGAATTGTCCACCACCGCCACGATGCCGTCGATCATGTCGGCACGCGCCTGTCCCCAGGCGATTATAAGGAGCGCCGCCACGAGCAGGGCGCAATATCCGGACATGCTGCGTCTTGATCTCATCTTCGTTTTCCTCGATGCTTCCAATATATTATCCCACAACCCATACCATGGGTGAGATCCTGCATGCTAGGCGATTCGATAGAGGATGTCCCGTATCTCGTCCGATGCGTTCTCTTCTCCGATGGGGATCTCGGCAATCCCCTGGGGGTAGAGCCTGCCGTCCCTCTTCGTCACCAGCTCGATCAGATCCTTCAAGTTAATAATGCTATCACGGCCGAGGTATAACCTCAAATGGTTGTTTTGCCTCTCGAGCTTTTTCAGATGAAGCTTCTTCATCCGGTCCCTGATCTCAGCGATGGTGATGAGCTCTCTGACCGGCTGGGGGAGCTCGCCGTAGAGGTCGTTCATCTCTTCACGGATCTCCGGGAGCTCTTCAGCATCAGCGGAGAACAGCCGCTTGTACAGCCCGAGCCGCAAGTGCTGATCCGGGCAGTATTCCTCGGGGATGTAGGCGTTCACCCGGATCTGGATCTCGGGATCGACCTCGGCTGCGACCTCTTTCCCCTGGAGCTTTTCGACAGCCTCTTTAAGCATCTGCTGGTAGAGCTCATAGCCGATGGCCGTCACGTGGCCCCATTGCGCCCTTCCCAGGATGTCTCCCACGCCGCGGATCTCCATGTCGCGGAGCGCCATCTGGAACCCGGCGCCGAGCGACTCGTACTCCTTGATGGCGGCGAGCCTCTTCCTCGCGTCCTTCGTGATCTGGCCCACAGGCGGGGTGAGCAGGAGCGCGAATCCCTTGACCTTCGACCTGCCGACCCTGCCGCGGAGCTGGTAGAGATCCGCGAGGCCGAACTTGTCCGCCCTGTTGATGATGATGGTGTTCGCCGAGGGGATATCAATGCCCGAGGAGATGATCGCGGAAGTCACGAGCACATTGACCGTCCTGTCGAGGAAGTCGGACATGACGCGCTCGAGCTGATGCCTCGACATCTGGCCGTGGGCGATCCCGACCCTCGCACTCGGGACCAGCTCTGCAATCTGCCCGGCCATCGCCACGATGGTCGCCACCTGGTTGTGGACGAAGAACACCTGTCCGCCCCGCAGGAGCTCCCGGAGGATCACCTGCTGGATGGTCTCCTCTTCGAACCTGCTCACGACCGTCTCGATCGACTTCCGGTCCGCAGGCGGCGTCTCGATCACGGACAGATCGCGGATGCCGGATATGGCCATGTTGAGCGTCCGGGGAATGGGCGTTGCCGTGAGGGTGAGAATATCCACCTCGGCCCGCTTGGCCTTGATCTTTTCCTTGTCCTTGACCCCGAACCTGTGCTCCTCGTCCACGATGAGGAGACCCAAGTCCCTGAACTTCACCCTGTCCGAGAGAAGGGCGTGAGTGCCGATGATTATGTCGACCCTTCCCTTCTCGAGCTCGGAGAGCACCTCCTTGTTCTGCGTCGAGCTCGAAAAGCCGGAGATGCCCTCAACCCGTACGGGCCACCGGGAAAGCCTATCTTTGAAGGTGGACAAGTGCTGCCTGGCGAGGAGCGTCGTGGGAACGAGCACGCACACCTGCTTGCCGGACATGACGGCGGCATAGGTAGCACGCAAGGCCACCTCGGTCTTGCCGTAGCCCACGTCCCCGCAGATGAGTCTGTCCATGGGCCTGCGCGAGGCCATGTCGGAATAGACCTCCTCGACGGCCTTGAGCTGGTCCTCGGTCTCTTCATAGGGGAACGTATCCTCGAACTCCTCGACCACGCCTGCCGACGTATCGTAGCTGAAGCCCTGGCTGCTCTCCCTCCTGGCATAGATGGCCAGGAGGTCGTTCGCCAGCTTGGCGACCGACTCGCGCGCCTTCTGCGTCGCCTTGTTCCACCTGGTGCCGCCCAGCTTGTCGATGAAGAAGGCATCCGTATCGCCGATGTAGCGGGCCAGGAGCGAGAGCCGGTAGACCGGCACATAGAGCTTGTCCCCGCCCAGATACTCGAGGAGGACGAAGTCGCTCTTGAACCCTTCGAGCTCGAGGCGCACCACGCCCTGGAAGATCCCGATGCCGTTTTCCTGGTGCACGACCGGGTCGCCCACGTTGAGCTGGGTGAAGGGGTTCAAAAGGGGCAGACCGCTCCTCGAAGGCTTCTTCCGCTTCCTGATGCCGAGCATCTCGTCCGCCGAGAGCACGGCGACGCCTTCAGAAGGCAGGATGAACCCGGCGGACAGGTAGCCGTCGAGGAGGAAGAGCTTTCCTCCCCATCCGCTCCTTTCGAGGATCGTGGGGCCGTCCGTCCGGGCATGCGGTACGCCCCGGCTGGAGAGGGCATAGGCGACCCTCTCGGAGAGCATCGAGGTGCCGGCAAAGAGGAAGACGTCGAAGCCGTCGTGCTGAAGCGACGTGATCGAGTCGATGAGGGCATCGCTCGCCTTTCCCGTCTGGGGGATGGCCTGCACCGTCCTGAACTCCGGGCACTGCCCGCTCTCGGCGAACGACGTCGAGATGCGCGGCTGCAGTCTGCCGATCCCTTCGATAATCCTTTCCCTTCCGATCAGGGTTTCCTCGGGCGGGAGGTATCTGCCCCGATCCGTGTGCAGCCTCTCGTAGGCGTACGAGAACCTTGCCTGCACGTTCTCCCACCACAGGTCCATGATCGAACCGTCCGGGCATGCTGCGGCGCTTCCGGAGGGGAGATAGTCGAAGATGGTCCCGGGCTGCTCGTAGAACAGGGGCAGGTAGGACTCGATGCCCGGCGGATAGATCCCCTGCTCGATGTCCGCGATCAGGCTCGCCATCGATGAGCCCTTCATCCGGCGGAGCCACGGCCTGGCGTTCTTCACGTGCGGGGTATCCATGATGATCTCGCTCGCAGGCAGGATGGTGACGCAGTCCAGGGTCTTACCCGAGCGCTGGGTATTGAGGTGAAACGTCTTCAATGAAGATACGGTGTCTCCGAACAGGTCGACCCGGACAGGCTCTTCCATGCCGGGAGAGAAGACGTCGACCACGGACCCCCTGATGCTGAACTGGCCGATATCGTCGATGAGCGCCTCCCTCGTGTATCCCATCTTGACGAGCCTGCAGGCGAGGTCGTCCCTGTCGATCTCGCTCTCCGTCTCGAAGCGTATGATCGAGGAAGCGAACTCGGCAACCGGCATGATGGGGGCTGCGATGGCCTCGAAGGGGGCGACGACGACCTGGGGACCGCCCTCGAGCAGCCGTGAGAGCACGGTCATGCGCCTGGCCATGATCTCTTTCGAGGGGCTGTCGTCCTGGTAGGGCCTCACGTCGAGAGGCGGATAGATGCTCACGCTCGATGCATCCAAAAAGGCGGAGAGGCTTTCCTGGATCTGGTACATCTCGTCGATGCTCTCTACGAGCCAGAGGACCGGCTTGCCGCCGTGCCTGGCGACCGAAGCGATGATGAACGCCTGCAGAGAGACAGGAAGAGGGCCTATGGCCCGCATGGATGAGAGGCTCTGCTGAAGGCTATGCATGGCAGGGAAACTCCGTCTTCACCCCGGGCCGTTCTTCGCTGTCGAAAATGCCCGCAACAGAGACGATCTCCCCGTCATCCCGCACGACGACCGGCCAGAAGGGCCGCAGGCTTTTCATGATATCCCTGTCCGCAAGGAGCTTCACGATCTTTCTGCCGGCGCACCGCTCGCCACTGCCGGGAGACTTCAGCCTCATGGGACTGTCGATATTTTCGGAGAAAGCTATCTTCACGACCTGATTGAGCGGTCCTATCCGGTATTTGCCGGGCCCCGTCACCTCGATGTCGTAGTGCGGATCTGCACCTGCGGCGCTGAAGACGAGGCAGCCGCCGTCGCTGCGGACAGCGACGCGCCTCCTGACCGTGTGTCCGGCCTTCCTTCCGAAGAGGACGTCGACGATGCCGTCGATCTGCAAGGCATCGATCCCGCGCGGCTCGCCCGTCATTTCCGAGATCAGCCCGATCATCATGCGCTTCAATACCGCCAGAGGCGCTTCGACGAGATCGGCCATCCGGTATGCCCGAACGATGCCCCAGTCGAACACGCACGAGCCGTGCTCGAGCTCGGCAGACAGGCCCTCGATCAACCCGCCCTCTTCCCTGGCAATGTCGGAAAGCCGGGAGATCGATTTCACCACGGTGGGATTGATCCTCTTCATGACCGGGATGATCTCGAGCCGGATGAGATTGCGCGCGAGGGCAGTGTCCCGGTTCGTGCCGTCTTCGACATGCGGGATACCGTGCGTGCCCGCATATTCTTCGACCTGCTCTCGCGTGAAGGTCAGAAGCGGCCTGATGAGGCTGCTCGAACGATAGTCCATTCCGGCCAGGCCCCTGATGCCGCTTCCCCTGATGAGCCGGTACACGAGGGTCTCCGCCTGGTCGTCCATGGTATGGCCGGTAGCGGCGCTTGAGTATCCATGGTCTTTCATGCATTTCGATATTGCTTCATACCTCTTCGACCTGGCCTGCTCTTCGATGTTCGGTGCATGAGCCTGCATTCCGAGCTCGTAGACGTGGCAGGGGAGCCCGAGACTTGTACAGTGGCCGGAAACGAAGAGAGCGTCCTTCCGGGAAGCCGCCCCCCTGATCCCGTGATCTATATGCACCACGCCTATCCGCAGCCGCAGCACGCCTGCGGCACGGACGAGCAAGTCAAGGAGAACGGTCGAATCGACACCGCCCGAGCAGCAAACGAGCACGGCATCGCCTTTACTGACCATGCACGGGCCGGTGAGGGTTGTCATGAATGAATCGAACATCGGATTGTTCAATAGTATCAATTTACAGCATGGTCAAGCCCTACGTAGGCTGCGGGAGGCGCTTTATAATTCCGGATGAGATGCCCTTATGAAGGCGGTTCAGGGCGTATCCGAATTCAGTATCCGGTGGATGATCTTCTTCAGGTCGCCGGCGCCCACAGGCTTCAAGAGCAGCTGCCTTATTCCCTGGAGCTTCGCCTCTTCCTGGCTTATGGCATCGTTGAACCCGGTGCACAGGATAACTGGGATGCCCGGGCGGAGCTTCATGAGCTTCCCGGCGAGCTCCATACCCGTCATCTCGGGCATGGTCATGTCGGTAATGACAAGATCGAACTCATACGGATTCGAGGTGAACAGGCTGAAAGCCTCGACGCTGCTCCCGGATGAGGTGACCTCATAGCCTGCCTTGCCGAGCGCACGCCGCAGGCTCGAAAGGAGAAACTCCTCATCGTCGACCAGGAGTATCTTTCCCTTACAGCGCTCCGGCTGTGAGCCGCTGTTTTTGGAAGACAGGGCCTTGTGCTTCACCTTGCTCACCGGAAGGTACACTTTGAACAGAGATCCTTTCCCTTCCCGGCTTTCCACGGTGATGGTTCCGCCGTGGCTCTTTACAATGCCGTATGCGATGGGGAGCCCCATGCCGGTTCCCTTGCCCAGGCTCTTGGTCGTAAAGAACGGATCGAAGATCTTCCCGACCACTTCAGGGCTCATTCCCGCACCGTCATCCTTCACGTCGATCTTGAGATACTCTCCTTCCTTGATGCCCTTGTGGCCGTGCACGGATTTGAGAATGGTGTTCTTGACCTTCACCTCTATCGTGCCCTTCTGATCTTCAATGGCATCTGCCGCGTTCTGGCAGAGATTCAGGATGATCTGCTGGATCTGGACGGGATCGCCTATGATCGTGTCTGACTGTGCCTCGAAACGTTGCCGTATCGTGATGGTGCTCGGCAACGACGATCTCAGGAAGGCCAGGGTTTCTTCAAGCAGCGGTCTGATCCGGATCGGCTTGAGGACCTGCTCGTTTCTCCTGCCGAAGGAGAGGATCTTCTTGATGAGGTCTCTCTGGCGGTACGCTGCCTTGAGTGTTTCTTCCAGGATGTCATGGCGAATGGAACCGGGCGGCTCTTCCTCGAGGAGGGTTTCGATGTTGACGATGATGGGGGAAAGGATGTTGTTCAGATCATGTGCGATGCCGCCGGCAAACTTGTCGAGGGCTTCAATCCTCTGGGCCTGGGCCAGCTGCGCTTCAATCCTGCGTGCCTCTCCTTCGGCCTTTTCCCGTCTTGCCATCTCTTCCTTGAGCTTTCTGTTTTTCTCTTCCAGCTCGATCGTGCGGTCGCGCACGAGCTCTTCAAGTCTGTCGCGATACTTCCGCAGCTCTTCTTCCAGCAGCTTGCGTTCGGTAAGGTCGTGGCCCACGACGAGCGCTCCGATCGGTTTCCCGTCCTCGTAAATCAGCTTGACGTTGAGAGCACCGTAGATCTCCCGGCCGTCCTTCGCTATTAACTTGTAATCGATCATATCGTCGACCTTCTCGCCGGAGAGCGTCTTCTCGATCCTGTCCTGGAATATCTTCATGCCTTCCTCGTCGAGGAGATCGAACGGATTCATCGAGAGGAACTCTTCCCTGCTGTAGCCGAACTCCCTTATCATCACATCGTTGACGCTCCTGAATTTCGGACCGCGGAAATCGATCTCGTAAATGGGTGCGGGGGCAAACTGAATGAGGTGCCTTACGCTCTCCTCGCTCTCCCTAAGCGCCTCTGTCCGATCGATCACGCGCTGCTCAAGGGTGGTGTTCAGCTCTTTGAGCGCCTCTTGTGCCTGCTTGTAGCGGGTGATGTCTCTGGCAATCCCGAACCATTCAATGATTTCGCCCCGTGCATTCATCATCGGAACCGCACGCGAGAATGTCCATCCAATGCTGCCGTCCGCCCTCATGAACCGGTGTTCGAGCTCGAAAATGCTCTTCTCGTTGATGGCCTCATCGATGAGGGCTTTTATCTGCTGCCGGTCATCCGGATGAATGTATTCTTCAAGCCATCTGCTGCTCAGCCTTTGAGCGTCGGGAAGAAAGCCTATGCCGCGAAGCCGCTGTATCTCGCTCCAGTCCGGGCTCATGCGGTATAGCACTTCCGAGCATGACATCATCAGAGCGCGAAAGCGGTCCCTGTTCTCTTTCGATGCTTCTTCAGCCAACGCGAACCGGGCTGCTGACTGCTCCAGCTCGACAATCCGTCTTCGTGCCAGAGCCAGCTCTATTCTGAGATGCTCTTCTTCCTTTTTCGTATTCTTCATTCTTGCACCCGACCGACAAGGGAAGCAGTGCCGTTTTTCGGCTCACCGATATCCGGAATAGGATCGTATGCCATACGTATCTCACCTCGCACTACATGCATTCACAAAGAGACGGATGTCTGTCCAATGAGGAAAAAAACAACTCTCTGCCGGGAGACCCTCGCGTATCCGGATCTTCCTGTCCGGC
>JAKPPU010000148.1 GCA_029547185.1 Deltaproteobacteria bacterium
TTCATGCTGTTGGGCATCCTCGTTGTCCAGGACGAGGAGCACGGAGGGGTCGAAGCCCAGGTTGAGCTTCTCGATGATCGTTTCGTGAATATCGGACAGCAGCGCGAGCTCCGGTGCGGGGATGTCACGCTTCAGCTCGGCCGCAAGGCTTTCCATCGGGCTGCTCATGGGGCTCCTGTCGGCGGGGTGCGGTACCCGCCCGCGGGGACCCTGCTCGAATGATGACCTGACCACCGGCGGTCAGTGGGTGTGCAGGGCGCAGGTGAGGTTCCGCATCCGGTGTCGTTCGAGGTCAGAAAGAGCGTGAGAAAAATGAGTCCGTTCGTCGCGTGAGATCCAGGCTCGGGTTTCGCCATGCCGATGGTCAGGTCATTCAAAACAAATTTCCTCAAGATTTGTGAAGCAATAAGCATACCATAATCGGCAGAAACGCTTGCGGCGTCCATCCGTAAGACATTGATTTCACTTGACAGTTGTTTCCCGTTGGACCTATCAATGGCCATTGCAGCCATAATACGTGCAGGAGGGTTGTTTCGATGACCAACGAAAAGATGAACTCGACGCTGGAGCAGTATCTCCGCCCGTTGACCTTTCCCGTGGCAATCCGGATCCTTGGGGACAAGGACATCCCTGAGAATTACCGGCGGCCCATGAAGATCCTCGGCTACCGGATCAACATCTGCCAAGGCGTTAATTTCGCCCGGCGCTACGGGTGGATGCTCGGGTTTACCGCTGAAGAAATGGCCTGCCCGCTGTCGATGCCGATTTTCGGATTCGTGGAAGAGCCCGATTTCGTGACAAAGGGGGAGATCATTTATCCCGACTTCACGGACAGCCTCGAAGCGGCCATGCGCACCCAGGCCGCCCAGCCGAAGGCGCCTGTCGGCTCGATCGGAAGTGTCCTGATCGCTCCCCTCTCGCGGGCCGATTTCGAGCCCGATCTCATCCTGGTGTACGGCAACCCCGCCCAGATCGTTCGGCTCGTCCAGGGGGCCCTGTACAAGGAGGGAGGCGCCATCGAGTCGCGATTCTCCGGCCGGTGCGCCTGCGCGCAGGAGTTCATCTACCCCCATCTGAACCAGAAGTGCAATGTCATCGTCCCGGCCCAGGGCGAGAGGCTCTTCGCCATGACGGCCGACGACGAGATGGTGTTCTCCATCCCGAAATCGAAGATCGCAGCAACCCTCGAGGGTCTCGAGGTGATTCACAAGAAAGGCGTGTCGAGAATCCCGACGCCCTTCTTCGGCATGAGGGTACGTCCGGAGTTCCCGAAGCGCTACGAGCAGATGGAGAAGGTTTTCGGAATGAAGTGACTCAAGGCGTAGTCGAGTGCGCAACATTTTCCCGCCAGGTGTGGGTCCATGCGTAAAAGTACCATCAAACGATCCAGAAAAACGGGCCTCCCGCCCGGCAGCCTGGTTCACATCGGACCGGAGCGGACGGAGAAGATCCGGGTCACCGTGGTCGACTACGGTGAAGAGCATTTCGAGGAGAGGGAGATCGGGTCGCCCTCCGAGCTGGCCCCGTACTGCGGAAAGTCGACGGTC
>JAKPPU010000152.1 GCA_029547185.1 Deltaproteobacteria bacterium
CCCGATGGCGATGCTATGGAAGGATGAACAAGGGAGAACCGACAGGGAGTGGAGAAGGTTTCAGAGAACGTGGGCACGGCCCGCATTGATACACGGAATGGAGGGAGTATGAACCTGAAATTTTGGGACAAGAAGGCCCGCATGATTGCAGCCTTCGAGAAGCTGACCGTCGAGGAAGCGCAGGAGATCATCAAGAAGGCAAAGAAGGGCTTTACGCTGACGAAGATCGGCAGCCGGAAAAGAAAAGCCAAGGAGGTAAGGGAAGATGCAGAATGAAGTCTACGATGTCGCCGTGAGGGAATCGACACCCCTGACGGCCGCGCAGATCAAGGCTCAGGTGAACCTCATCCAAGAGGTCATGCAGGCCGTGATGAAGAAAGATGTCCACTACGGGGTTATTCCGGGCACCCCGAAGCCGACCCTCTACAAGCCCGGATCGGAGAAGATCCTTTCCACGTTCCGCATCGGCGTCAAGCCCGTGATCGAAGACCTCTCGACGGCAGACGAGGTCCGCTACCGGGTGAGCGCCGAGGGGTTCGACCAGCAGACCGGAGCCCTTCTCGGCGCCGGCATCGGGGAGTGCTCGTCGAGCGAGGAAAAATACAAGTGGCGCCGGCCGGTCTGCGATGAGGAATTCAACGAGGCCCCGGAGGACCGAAAGCGCAACGTCTGGAAGCGGGGGCAGAGCGGGAACTACCAGCAGAAGCAGATCCGCACGAACCCGGCAGACGTGGCGAACACCATCTTGAAGATGGCGAAGAAGCGGGCGCAGATCGACATGACGCTGACAGTGACGGCCGCCTCGGACGTCTTCGACCAGGACCTCGAGGACATGCCCGAGGAGCTGCGGCAGGCCGCGGCCGAGCAGAAGCCGCCCATCGCGGAACCTCAGAAGAAGTCCGGCAACGGAGAGCAGAAGCAAGGCCCTGCCGCCGCCGAGACCGTGACCGTCTACGTCAAAAACATCTTCCAGAAGCCCGGAGAGAAGAACGGCAAGAAGTATGTCAAGTACACCGTCGTTGACGGGGCCGATAACAGCTACGGGACGTTCAGCGATACCATCGCCGGGGAAGCGAAGAAGGCGAAGGAGTCCGGGGCCAAGGTCAAGATCGGATACAACAACGGACAGTACGGGAAGGACATCGTCACCCTCGAAATCAACGTACCGGAGGAAGGGCAGTGAGCCTCAGCTTCGATCCTGAAACCCATGTCTATAAATTCAACGGTCGCGTGGTTCCTTCCGTGACGGAGATACTTCGCGCTGAGAATTTCATAGACACGACCTTCTTCACAGACTACGGGCGTCAACGTGGCAAGCTGGCTCACCTTGCCATCCACCTCCTTGACATGGGGGAACTGGACGAGGAATCCCTTGACCCCGTCCTTTCCCCCTACGTTGAGGCATGGAAGCGATTCAGGGCCGACACCGACATCACCATCATCGAATCCGAGGTGCCCATCCTGGACCCGCTTAAGAGGTACGCAGGCACCCCGGACAAGATCGTTATGCTGGACGGCAAGCAGACCTGCATCGACATGAAAACGGGCACCGTATCTCCTTGGACGCGGTTGCAGCTCTGCGCGTATTGCGAGGCCAAAGGCATCTATCGCCGGGCCGCCGTGCAGCTCAACGACGACGGAACCTATAAGATGTTTGCTTATTCAGACAGGCAGGACTTCGCCGTATGGAACGCGACCCTTGCCGTCTACTGGTGGAAACGAAACGAACTGAAAAGGAGAGGATAATGGAAGCATCCCGCGTGTTACTCACGCCCGAGGCAGAAGAGGTCACGACCCGGGCCCTGACGATCCCCGAGCAGGCCAACGCCGTCAAGATCGTGGACGCCGATTCCTACGTCAAGGCATCCGGCCTGTGGCAGGACATCCGGGCGCTCCGGGCGAAGGTCAAGGAGTCCTTCGACCCCATCATACAGAAGGCCCACGCCGCCCATCGGGCCGCCCTTGACAGCAAAGCGAAGGTGGACGCGCCCCTGGAGGTGGCTGAGAAGACCGTCAAGAAGGCCATGAACGCATGGGACGAGGAACAGGAGCGCATCCGGCAGGAAGAGCAGAGGCGCCTCCAGGAAGAGGCCCGGAAGCGCGAGGAAGAGGCCCGCCTTGCCGCCGCTATCGAGGCCGAACAGGCCGGGGCGAAGGAAGAGGCCGAGCAGATCCTTGAGGAGCCCGTCTATGTCGCTCCGGTGGTGGTCCAGAAGCAGACTCCGAAGGTCCAGGGCGGGCCGGTGTTCCGCACGGTCTGGAAGCATCAGGTTACGGACCTCATGGCACTGGTCAAGGCCGTGGCTGCGGGGCACGCCCCCCTTACCGCCATCCAGGCCAATGATGTGTTCCTCGGCCAGCAGGCCCGGAGTCTCAAGGACGCCCTGCGGATTCCGGGGGTCAAAGCATACAGCGAGAGGGTGTGATGGACAAGAAAGAACCCACCCCCCCCGGCTTCATCGAGTGCCTTCACCCCGCCGGGACGTGGGCGATTGTGAGGCCGGAGCTTTGTAGAAGGTGCAGGAAGGAATGCGAGAACAAACCAAAGTAAAGGAGGAATAAATGGATCAACTGCGACGGCCAATGGAACCTTGGAAATTCTGGACCATCATCGGAACAATCGCGTTTTTCTTTCTCACCTTTCTTTACATGCTCATCGTTCCACTGTGGAGCGTGTGGCAACAGGGTCTTGCGGGAGAGGCGGCATTGAAGAAGGCCGAGCAGACCCGCAAGATTCAGATTGAACAGGCACGGGGCGAAAAGGAAGCAGCGACTCTCAGGGCTGAAGCAATCGCCATCGTCGGCAAGGCTGCCCATGACTATCCAGAGTACAGGCAGCAGGAGTTCATTGGCGCATTTGCCGAAGCCCTTCACTCGGGAAAAATCAGCCAGATCATTTACGTTCCTACTGAATCGAACATCCCGATCATTGAAGCCGGAAGGCACGTTCCGAAGGGCAAGTAATGGAGCAATCCATCCTCAACTTTGACTCCCCCCACCTCCTTTCTGATGAGGAAGCGGTCCTGTCGTGCCTGGGGCATGGCCGGCAGGCCGCGACCTCGTCCACGGAGATCGAGGTCTACGAAGAGACGGTGATCGCGGCTGGAGTAAGAAGATGAATTCCCGGAGGCCGGAAAGGGCCTTCTGGAGCCGGTTGCCGACGGTGAATAAGGTGAATAAGAAATATGTCAGCCTACTACAACGAGATCGACAGGGGCAAGGCTGCGTGGCTCAGGGAGTTGATCAAGGCCGGGGTGATCGCGCCGGGCGAAATCGATACGCGGGGCATCAAGGATGTACGAGCAGATGACCTTAGAGGATTTGTTCAGCACCACTTCTTCGCCGGAATCGGGGTCTGGAGTTACGCACTCAGGCTCGCCGGGTGGCCCGACGACCGGCCCGTCTGGACGGGGTCATGTCCCTGTCAGCCCTTCAGCGCGGCAGGAAAGCGAAAAGGCACAGCCGACGAGCGGCACCTCTGGCCAGCGTGGTTTCGTCTCATCGAGGAGTTACGCCCTCCAGTTGTCTTTGGTGAGCAGGTTGCGTCAAAGGGCGGTCTTGCTTGGCTCGATATTGTTTGGTCTGACCTGGAAGGACAGGGCTACGCCGTCGGGGCGGTGGATATATCGGCTTGCGGCTTCGGTGCGCCGCACATCCGGCAACGGCTGTACTTCGTTGGAGAGTTGGAGCACTCCATCGGCTCACGGATCGGCGGGGGAAGTGAGCGAGGACTTGGAAGTCTGTGGCAGGAAGTTCAAGAACACAAAAACGGGGCGGGTGCTTCAATCGAATCTTGCGACGGAAGCGAAGATGCTCGCCTCCTGGCCGAGTCCTGTGTCCGAGCCGAGCAACGGGAGCCCGGAAAGCTACTTGGTGCGGAAAGGCCGGAAGCAGGACGGGGCAATAACGGACATCGGCGCAGCGGCCCAGCTCGCCTCCTGGCCGACGCCGCACCTGAACGCATCGACGGGAGCGGGAACGGAGGGCCGGGAAGGCGGGGCGAATCTTCAGACCATTGCGAGCTGGGCAACGCCGACAGCCCCAGCCCCTCACGACTCGGAGAAGACGGCGGGCAGGGCGAGGCCCAGGGAAGGCTACGGTGCGGACCTTGCAATGGCTTCTGGTCAGACTCCGTCTGGCTCCCCTGCCGCGACGGAAAAGCGAGGCCAACTAAACCCGGCATTTTCCCGCTGGTTGATGGGGCTACCAAAAGAGTGGGACATTGCGGCGATACGGGCCTCGAGGTCAATGCAACGCCGGAAGCGAGGGTCTTGAGGCTCCGGGGCTACGGCGATGCCATCGTGGCCCCGGTGGCGGCAGAGTTTATCATGGCATATTGCTCATGCGAGCAGAAGTTGTGTGTGATGCGTGGAAGTGAAGAAGATGACGACGCGTGATCTATTCTTCATCGCCGTTGCCACTATTATTCTGGCTACCATAGGAATAGTAGCCTATGAAGCGATAAAGATGTGATGAACGATGTGTGCTGAATTCACCCGGAGGCTGCAAAAGGCTGTCCGAGCGAGTCGGCCTGCTAACGACTTCGGGTCCTCCGGGTTCAAAAATGAGGTGGCGGCAGGCGGCTCCGGCTGCCTGATGGGCGGTGCGCTGGCGAGGGACCGTGACCATAGACCGAGAGGAAACCGCACGTCAAACGATAAGGCTGTACCCATTCCGGGGGTCACGGGGTACCCGGCCCGCCACTACACCAGAAAGGAGAAAAAGATGAGCGATAAGGCTCTACAGGTAGTAGAGATGACTTAGCCGAGGTGCGGGATGCGTGGCGATGAAGCTTGTGGCATAACATCATGAGGCGAAACATGAACGCGAAGGATATTCTGTGCAAATGGCTGCGGGATCATGGATATGACGGGCTCTGCAACC
>JAKPPU010000154.1 GCA_029547185.1 Deltaproteobacteria bacterium
GGCATTGCCGCGGCAGGTGACATGGTAGTATGCGTTCTCGAACTGGATCCGGAGGGGTCTTGCCATGGCCGGAGTCTCTCAGAGACTGCCTATTTTGTCAAGTGTCGAGATTTGACCCCTAATCTTCCCCCGCGTGCCTGAACCGCAAGCATAAGCCCCATGCGGCAAACAAACCCTTCGCACAGCGCCAACAAACGATTTGCGGTGACCCGCACGGCGCCGGGTGTGGCCCCGGAGAGCCCGATGGCGCAAGGGGTCCCACGCTCTTTGAGATACCGCAGCAGCTTCATCATGTTCTGAATCGCTGCCGTGAGGTACTCCTGGATTTGCTCGCGCCAGAGCCTGCGCCAGCGGGCCCGCTTGAAGCCGTACCGCACGGCGTCGGCAAAGGAGCCCTCCATCAGGTGCTGCCGGATCCGGATGTCGCGGCGGGCCGCCTCCGAGCGGGCAAGCTCCCGCATCCGATCCAAATCGCATTGGCGGTTATGGCGTTTGACCGAGCGTCCGGTCTTGGCCGTCGTGCACTGCGCGCGGAGCGGACAGGCATCTCCATCAGAAGCCCGCGGCCCGGCCAAGCCTCAATCTCCGCTTTTCGCTTCCCCCGCACGGCAGGGTATCGAAGGGATTATCGGGCTTTTTGGACATGCAAGTATTCGTAATTACAGAATAATACATTGCGACACACGGCTGTCGTCTCGACATTGCTCCAAAAGGAATACATGCTAAATTCAAGGCGAAAGATCAGGGCGATGGAGAACGTAAAATTCTAGTGAATGAACAGGGCAAGCCGAAGGAGGGGGGCAGATGCCGAGAAGTCACAGAATCTGCATCAGGTGCAGCAGCAGGGGAAAATTGGAGAGACTTCCGGTCGATGTCCATGGCCGGGTCGTGGGGGTCATCTTTTGCTGCGAGCGGTGCCTGGAGATCCTGAAAGACCACAACCTTGAAATTTACATTTACAAGAATGAGGAGGGCAAGGAACCGCAACTGGAAAGAGCCGACGGGAGCACGTGTTATCATTGAAAAGGGGATCAGGGGAACTGAAAAACAGGGGGGAGATGATCATGAAGCAGGCCGATACGCAACAGCAGCGGGAGAACATGCGCAACGGCCAGATCCTCTGGCAGCTGACGTGGGACCTCATCAAGGAGAGGCAATGGGAAAAAGCGTTGCTGGTCGGGAAACATCTGGTCTCGATCACCCCGGATGTGCCCGTAGCCCATGTCGCCCTGGGCATGGCATGGATGGGCGCGAATGACCTCGAGAATGCCGAAAAGTGTTTCCGGAAAGCCCTCGAGCTGGATGGCGAAGAAGTCCAAAACTTTCTGCTCATAGCCCATATCTGTGCATGTCGTGGCGATTTCGAGGGACAGCTCGAATGGGCGACCAAGGCGACAAAGATACGCCCGAAAGAAGCCGATGCATATTTTGCAGTGGCAGATGCCAATTTGCGACTTGGCCGTTTGAACGACGCGGCGAAGGCGCTTCTGAAGATCATGAGAGTCAGCCCCGAAAACGTCAGGGCGTGCCGAATGCTGGGGAAGGTCTACCTGGATCAGCAGAAGCTGGATGATGCCCGTGATCAGTACTGGGCTGCAGTGAAATTGACCCCGGACGACGCTTCCCTGTGGGCGGACCTCGGCCATACGATGTCGCGGATGAAAGATCACGAAAACGCACTTGGGGCCTTTCGGAAGGCGCTGGAACTCGAGCCGAACAATCCCTTGCGTCTCTACCATGTCGGGGATGTTCTTCTGGCGATGAGGCGGCTCGAGGAGGCGGTCGGCTATTTCGTCAAAGCTCTTCAGCTGGACCCGGATTACACGATGGCGCATTATAATCTTGGTCTTGCGCTCGGCATGCTCGGGAAATACAAGGAATCCGCGGAGGCAAGCAAGGCTGCACTGCGCCACGATCCCGAGATGAAATGGGCAAGGACGAACCTGGGACTCAGCGCCACGAACAACCTCGGCTTGGCGTACATGAACCAGTCCCTGTTCAAGGAGGCGGAAAGCTGTTTTCAGAGGAACCTGAAGCTCCTGGCTTCCACCTGTTTCAACCTGGGTCTTACGCTGCGGAAGCAGAATCGATTCGAGGAGGCCGTCACGCACTTCGAGAGGGCGCTGGAGTTGGAGCCCGAAGACCCGGAGTTCCTGGACCTTCTCGGGGAGACGCTATCCCGTTTAAACAGGCTCGATGAGGCGCGTGAAGTGCTGCAGAGGGCCATTGCCGTCGATGCCGGTTACAAGTACGCCCACTACGACCTGGCCGTGGTGCTGGCGAAGATGAGAACCGAGAACGACAGGGCACTCGAGCAGTATCGGCGTGTCATCCAACTCGACAAGGACCATGCGCATGCCCACTACGGGATTGCCTGCATCTACGCCCTGAAGGGCAGAAAGAAATCCGCGCTGAAGTACCTGGAGGAATCCCTCAGAAAGGGGTTCAAAGGCAGAGAGCATATCGAGAAGGATCCCGATTGGGACCGCTTGAGAGACGATGCGTCCTTCAATCGGATTTTGGATCAATACCTGGGACCCGCAGCGGGCGGCGAAGCAAAGGATGAGGACTGAAATCACTCGATCTTCACAATGGCCGGGAACGACACAACAGGAGGGATCAAAGATGCAGGTCGGCTACACGCACCTATCCGTTATTCTGGACAGAACAGGATCGATGGAGAGCATTCGGGACGACGTCATCGGCGGTTTTAACGCCTTCGTGCGGGATCAAAAAGGACAGCCCGGAAAAGCCACGTTGACGCTGGTCCAATTTGACTCGCAGGATCCTTACGAAGTCCTCTATCGATTCCGACCCGTTCAGAGCGTCCCCGAACTCACGAGGAATACCTATGTGCCCAGAGCCTCAACGCCGCTCTTGGATGCCATCGGACGGGGAATCAACGACCTGGAAACATGCATCGCAGAGATTGGTGAAGGCGAGCGTCCTTCCAAGGTGGTTTTCGTCATCATCACAGACGGCCAAGAGAACGCGAGCCTTGAATTCAACAAGGGCCAGATCGTGAAGATGATCAAGGACAAGACGGACAACCACGGCTGGCAGTTCCTGTTCCTCAGCGCCGATCTGGATGCTGTAGGGGATGCCGTATCTTACGGGATACGGGCTGATGCTACGCTGCTGTTCAGGAAGGACGCCCGGGGAACTGCAGAGGCGTGGAACGCTCTCTCGTGCAGCGTGTCCGACTACCGCACAGCCGAGAAAAAGAAGATCGGCTTTGACCCTGGTGACAGGCAGCAGGCTCCGGGGCCCAAGAAAAAGGGCGACAAACGAAAGTAAAGGCCAGGGATCATTTGAAATGCAAAGCCCCTCTGTTCGTATCGAGAAGCTGCACGGACACGCAGCGCAGGATCGTTTCCGAAAATCGAACGGCTCGAAAGCCGTTGAGCGCCCCGGTCGACGACGGGGCTGCCTCCCTGCACGGTGTCATGCAGGGCTGGGGAAGAGGGATCAGGTCATGTAGTTCAACTCTATTCACCGAGGTTCTCGAATGGAAGATCGCGAGTATGTTTAAATACAAGACCTGACCCTATTTCTTCTTTTCTTGTCCAGGCCCCGCTTATAAGCCCCGTGGTATGTGCCCGCCCAGCCTGTACAGGATGTTCCTGAGGACACGGTAGGGTGTCAGTTCTTTCGACCCCTGCGGCTTGTCCTGCACCTCGGCCGACCAGACGGTTTTGCCCGATTGAGCGTCCACGAACCGGATTTTTACGCCCACTTCGCATTTGTTCTTCTCAATGGTGCGCACCGAGACGATCCGAGAGCTGGTGACGCCTGCCAGCTGCGACCGCCTTGTCACCTGTCGGTCGTCGGCTTCACAGCCAAAACTGGTGATCACGCCTGTGACAACCATATTTGCCGGCTGATTCCCGTAGGCGGCATCGACATCGTCTTGCAGATCGTACGACTCGGGCTCCACCTTGTACCCTTTGTCGATGAGGATCAGCCGCAGGATATCGGCGGCCTGTCTGCCCACGGCCTCGTTTTCGCACTGGAAGTCGGAGACAGAGACCATCCTGACTTCGGGCCTGACGTATCGCGTGCCGCACGACGAAAGCAAAATGGCCGGGATCATGATCAACGCAAACAACCATTTCCTGTTCCTGTCCGGGTTTACAGCTTTTTCCTCTTCGGTATACATTTTAACCCCCCGCAACTGATGCTTTCAGCAATCGGCAACCGTGGCACATCCTTACGTCTCGCATGGCAGATTCCGCGTTATTCTTTCAGCACTTCGTAACAGGAGTGCCCGATCCGCCCGTCCACATGTCCCTTTATGGCCCAGTCGCCGCCGTTGAAGACGAATGAGTGCCGTCCATCATCACGCCTCCCTCATGCCCGATCAGCGATACCTAAAAGCCCGCCCGCCTTGTTTCCTCTCCATCCTTTCCTTCCTTCAGCCTGGCCTCGACACGCAGCGCGTCCAAAAGCACCCTGTGCGTCACCTGCCCTTTCGGGTGGAAGCTGTATTGATCCCTGACGACCCTGAAATCACCCGGCGCCAGATTTGTCATGCCGTGGAGAAAGGCCTTGTGCTCCTCGCCTAACGGGTCGCAGGCCAGATGGCTTAAAAGCTTTTTGTAGAAGATCTCGTTTCCCTCCGGGGTCAGATATCGGAAACCGATCTTGTGGTTGAACCGCCGGATGGAGGCCGTATCGAGACCGCCCAGGCGATTCGTGGTGCAGACCAGGATTCCCCTGTATCTCTCCATCCTTGTCAGGAACTCGTTGGTGAAGCTGATCTCCCAGGAGCGCTGTGCCTTGTCCCGGTTGAAGAGCATCGTGTCGGCCTCGTCGATGACGAGGATGGCCTCTTCCCGTTCCGCATCCTCGAAGGCGGTGCGGATCTTCCTTTCCGTCATTCCCACATAAGGGTCCAGGATGTCGCTTGCCCGCTTGCAGATGATTTCCCTGTCCAGTCGCTTCGCGATGTATCGGGCCAGTTCGCTCTTGCCCGTCCCCGGCGGGCCATAGAAGAGCAGGTTCATGTTGCGGCGGGCCCCGGGTTCGGCCATACGAAAATGATGATCAAACGATTCGAGCTGCTTGACCAGCGCCGCTGTGTCACTGTCGACGTTGAGGCCTTCCAGGGAGTAGCATGTCTCTATGTTGTCTTCCTGCGACGGTCTCTCGCCGTCATTCAAAAGCAACTGGTGGCTGTCGAGGGCCCTGGTAATGGCTTCTGCGAATTCCGGATTTTTCGGTATTGTCACCTCCACGGCTTTTTTTACGGCCAGGTCGATGGCCCCCGCGCTTACCCTGTATCGGCCTGCCAGACGCGCCACCATGTCCCTTGAAAGGCACCCTTGCACCTTGTTCTGTTTCAGGATCGTCTCCCAGAGCCTGATCCGCTGCTTTCGGTTGAAGGGCCTGAAGTGAATGCTGTAGGAAAAGCGCCTGAGAACCGAAGGCTCCATGTTCTCGATAGTGTTCGTGATCCAGATGATTCTCGCTCCCGGTATCTCCATCAGTTCATTGAGCCATCCCTTGTCCTGGGTTTCCCCCCTGGTCAGCCATGCCCCCCGGGTGTTCAGAACGTTGTCCGCCTCGTCAACGATGATGATGGCTCCGCGACCCTTGCCGGTCATGTTGAGGCAGATGTGGATGGCCGCCCGGATGGTTTCCGTCTTGTTCTCCTGGTCGCGCACGATCGCGTAGGTCGGCACCCGTAGCTTTCGGGCCAGCCCCCTGGCATAGCTTGTCTTCCCCGTGCCTGCCGCTCCGTAAAGGAGGATGTGTGTCGCCGTCTTAGGCTTGCCCTGCAGCAGTTTGAGCAAATGATCCGTTTCTTTCGGGTCGATGAAGTGGCAGCCCAGGGGGATTGCCCGCTTGTCCGCGCGTACAAAGAACCGATTCTGAGGGTTCTCGCCGGTGTTTTTCACGAAGAAATCGACGAACTCGTCCCGTAACAGGAAATAGGCCTTGCCCATCTCGACCATGTTGAGCCTGCTGAGCGAGCCGCCGAGGGCCTCGTCAATCTCGCTGCTTCTCATGTTGAGCATCGCGGCCAGGTATTTGCGCCCCTGGATGGATTGACACTGCAGGTAGTCCACGAAGAAGGCATCGGCGGGCCGGTATGTCGATGAGATCAGAAGGAAGTAGCAAAGCTCCTTTTCCTGCTCCGTCAGGCCGAGCATCCTGGCCAGGGTCGCCATCTTTTTTTCGATGCCGGATTTGCCCCGGTATCGATTGTTTCGTATCGTCTGAGCCAGCAGTTTCTGCAGGGTGGCATACGCGAGGATACGCCCCTGACTTTCCAGTTGATTGAGAAAGGTAAACAGCGAATGGGGGTCGCATTCGTTGCCGCTCGCCGCTTCTCTCGTGACGCCCTGCGCGGACTTTGCCGACTTGCTCCTGCACCGGTTACCGACGGTGTCGTACAGGCATCCAATGCTCCTTCCCAGGATCTGACAGAGCATTTGCAGGATCTCCGTGTCCAGCTCGGGGCTGACTTCCATATAGCGGAGCATGTAGAGGGCGAGCCTTCTCTTGCAGAATCTCTGGTCTTTGTCCTCCTTATCCAGATTGATCAGTGACCGGTCGAAGTATCTCTTCGGTGTCGGCCGCCGCCGCGATCTCATTTCAACCTCCTGTTTCGATCTTCTGCCTCCAATTTATCCGACCATCATTCCAGATGACGGAACGATATCGATATTGCGCGGCATGGGACCTGTCCTTCCCGATAGAGATCAAGATTTCAGGAGAAAAGCCGATGAAGAGATCTGAGGACCTCAGAAAGCAGCTTTTCTCTTTGATAGCGGGAGGATAGCAAAGCGGCGTTCCAGATCGCGGAACGATTGTGCATTTGAGAAGTGAGCGGATATGGCCGAGAAAATCGACATTTACCGAAGCTACGGCGAGAAACTGATCAGCCTCTTTGCCAGGCTGCTCTTTTCAGGCGAGAGCTATTCCCTCACGGAGCTTGCCCGGATGCTGAACTGCTCCAAGCAGACGGTCCTTCGCCTGATGGAGGACATCCGGAAGGCTTACGGGGTGGACATCGAGGAGAGCTACTCGGCCAATCGGAAATACTACCGGGTGAGGAGGCCCGGCAGCGCAAAGGCCCTCTACCCCCTCACGGAGCTGGAGCTCGCCGTCCTGCAGATGTGCCGGGACTTCACAAGCCACATGCTGGGCAAGAAGCTCTTCGAGGAAGCCACCCGCGCGATCGCGAAGAGCCAGGCCCTGCTGCCCGGGGAGCCAGCGGGAAACGGCCGCCATTTCGGTGCATTTCGGCCGGGAACGATCGACTACACGCCCTACCACGAGATCATCTGCAATCTGATCGAGGCCATGGAGGCGCGAAAGGTCTGCCGGATTACTTACAGGGCCATCTCGACCCAAAGGCCCAAGACATATCACATCAAGCCCCTGAAGATCTTTTCCCACCGCGACACGCTGTACCTGCACGCCCAGAAAGCTAAAGAGCCCGGCAAGCCCTATCATGCGCCCGACTACGACCCTCTTCTCGCCATCCATAGGATGAAACAGGTGGAAGTCACGGACCGAATATTCGACTACCCGACAGACTTCGACTTTGAAAAAGCCTTCAACAGACACTTCGGTGTGATGAAAGGCCAAGCTTTCGAGGTCGAAGCGGAATTCACCGGCTGGGCAGCGCAATATGTCTCAGAGCGCGTCTGGAGCCCGGATCAGAAGATTATAAAGGCGGGGAAGGACCGGATTCGCCTGACATTCACGGCGACATCGGAGTCAGAATTGATTTCATGGCTATTATCGTTCGGGCATGAGGCTACGCTCCATAAACCACAACGCCTCACTGGAGAACTACAGACCACGGCGCATCAAATGCAAAATAAATACGCTAAGATTCCATGCCTTTCATCATATGCGGCAGACAAATAGAGAGGTGAAATAATGAACGGGCAAGCGTTGATGAAATATAGATTCGATATACTGCTTAATTTTCTGGGAACGGGAGACATCAATACAGCAAAAATATGGTTTATGGGTATCGAAGAGGCACAAGTCTGGACGAAAGACAGCATTCACGAAATTGACTTACTTGAGACGGTATTGAGCAAAACACTGAGGCCGGGTAGCATCCCTGAACAGAAAAGCAAACTACCTCATAATGAAAAATTTACGAATATCTATGACATTATGAGCAAAATAATTATAAGGCTTAAAGACAATCGTGTGAAGGAATGGCAAGAATACAGGGACAAATATCTCTTCACCTGTGGCAGTGACGCATTTCAGCTGAACATCTTTCCCTTGGGGAAAAAAAGAGTAAATTCATGGCCTCGTGAATACTCTGAAATGTTTGGATATGAAAAAGACGATTATCTCTCTACCGTCCGGAGATATAGATTCCAGCATATATTGCATAATAGAAAGCAATTCGGAAATCCGCTTACCATATGTTTTGGTAAATCATGCTGGGAAGATTTTAAAGAATGTTTAAACCTGCAAATCAGTACTTATACCCCGTTGAATCCATTCGTACTTTATCAACATGACCGTGTTATTTTAGCGCCATTCTTTTGGTATGGCGGAAAGATAGGCATGACTGACCCACGCATTGAAACGCTGGTGAAATGCATTAACGACAACAAATTAAATCCCTTTGCAAGAGATGAGGTCAGGTCTTTTCTTTAAACAGGTGTACCCGGAGAGGGGACAGGTTGACCCCATTCTTCCAAGCCATCTCTGAAACTCACTCGCAGAAATTCAGTTACTGAAAGAAACTCCTAGACATCAAGCGGATCGGCTTCCGAATCCTGCAAACCATTCCGCCGTATGGAATGACCGTGGTTTATCCTTGGCTCAAGAAAGGGCGGACCGGGCTTTTAGCTTCCCGGTACTTCAAGTGTTAATCATCACTGCTATAGAGCCATTACGTGATCGCCGTAATGAGGCCAGTTGGTGATCGGCGTAATGGAGCCGGTTGATGATCGGCGCAATCGAGCCATTCCATGATCGCCGTAATCGAGCCACCCTGTTGTCGCGGGGAGGCGGAACGAGGGTTGAAAGGGAACTCGGACCGCGGCATCCACGTTGCTTCCATCCCGGTCAATGCCGAAAGCCGGGAGGAGCATGGACATGAGCAACAGGAGGTTCGAGATGTACCAGTACCGAAACGTAATCCATCGCATGCGCATGGGCGAAAGCGACCGCACGATCGCCCTGGCGAAGCTGATGGGCCGCGGCAAGTGCAGGCAGGTCCGCCGGATCGCCGAACAGAACGGCTGGCTGGGCAAGGCGCCGCTGCCCGACGATGAGACCCTGG
>JAKPPU010000156.1 GCA_029547185.1 Deltaproteobacteria bacterium
CGGGCGAAGAGCCTCGCCGGGATCACCTTCGAGTCGTTGATGACGAGCACGTCACCCTTCCTGAGCATCTCCGGGAACTCGAGGAAAACCCGGTCCTGCAGGCTGCCCGTTGCCCTGTCGACCACCATCATCCGGGAACGCTCGCGATCCGGTGCGGGCCATTGGGCGATGAGCTCCTCGGGGAGCGGGTAGTCGAAGTCTTGCAGTCTCATAATAAAAAGCTGGAATCATGGAATCACGGAACGATGGAATGACGGGTCATCGGAAGCGTTCTCCTGCATGCCGGGTCGAAGACCCGCCAACCCATCATACCCCTATCCCAATGCTCCAATATTCCAGAACTGACGTGCGTGAATACCGGCAAATCAGAGTTAAATCAAGAAAATAATTGATGTTCCTCGAAACACGGACTAGCTCGTGCCGAAGTAGACGAGCAGCACGCCGATGACCATCGCAAGAAACCCCATCATCCGCAGGGTCGTGTCCGAGGCCTCCTGCATCTTCAGGTACAGGGACTTGAGTTTTTCCGGGAAGGCGAAATAGGGCAGTCCCTCCAGCACGAGGACCATGCCGACCACACAGAGGAAGAATTTCAGATTGACGTTTTCCATAATTCTTCAGACCAGGGACGTTGGTAACTAATTAGACAAACTCCATTCTGGGTATACGTACGGATGATCGTCTCTTCCATTCACGATTCTCGTTTGGACGATGACCACTATCAAGTTTGTCTAATTAGTTACCAACGTCCCCCTTCTTTTTTGCTTCGTTCCACAGGGCGTCCATCTCCTCCAGGGTGGACGAGGCGGGGTCCTTCCCGCGTTCCCTGAGCTTCTGCTCTATATAAAGGAAGCGTTCCTCGAATTTCCGGTTCGCGGCGCGCAGGGCCTCCTCGGCATTGACCTTCAGGTGGCGGCTCAGGTTGACGATCGAGAAGAGGAGGTCCCCGACCTCGTCACGGATGCGGTCCGGGTCCGCCCCCGAGAGGGCCTCGCGGCATTCCCCCAGCTCCTCTTCGATCTTCGCCACGACGTCCTGCGCCGACTCCCAGTCGAAGCCGACCTTTGCAGCCTCGGCGGTGAGCTTCTGGGCCCTCGGCAGCGCCGGCATCGCACGGGGCACCCTCGCCAGGATCGAGGCATCCCCTTCGCCCCGCTTCTCCACCTCCCGCTTGATCCGGTCCCAGTTGCGCTTGACCTCGGCGGCGTCC
>JAKPPU010000182.1 GCA_029547185.1 Deltaproteobacteria bacterium
TTCCCCTTGTAAACTTCGTTGACCGCGACGGTGAAACTGGCGACGGGGACGCCGCTCGCGGTGTACCGGATTTCCGGATCCTGCCCCAGATTGCCGACGATGGTGACTGTGTTGATCATGGTTCGTTCCTCCTTTCGATTGCTTCGATATAGGGTGAGAGCTTATTCACGGCCATCCACCTGTGTGTTGGCCCCTTCCTGCTCGGTCTGATCTCCGGGACCGAGCTGACCTTGGCCGTTGCCGTTCCGTTTTCCGTTCAGGGCGTCCTGGACCCTGACGACGAGCTGATCCTTCAGGGCGGATAGCGCCTCCAGATGGCCCGGATCGTTTTCATCCAGGGTCGCCCTGGCCGTGTAGGACACGCAGCAGGAATTGAAGTTGACGCTTTTCTTCTTAGAAACCATGACCTCGACTTCCGTGACTCTCATGGCCGCTACCTCCTTAAGTTGATGGTTGAAATACTTCTCCAGGATGTCATTGACGATCCTGTTCATGGGGAGACGGAGGGCCGGTTTCATTTCCCTCAGCCTCCGACTGTTGACCTGCGTGAGCTTCATCGTTTTCACCTCCTTTCGCCTGATTCACAGCTTCAATCTGATCTCTCTGTGCAACCTGCCGGGTGATGATCCGGAAGGCGCGCTCGAAATCAGAAAGGAAACGAAGACTTGCCAGGAACTGGTTTAGATACGTGGGATTCATGGAACACCTCCTCAGAATAGATTTTGCCCTGTGACAGCTATGATGAAATTTATTTGGGGAATATCGTTCCGCGGGGCAGGAGGATTGACACAGCACAGAAGGAAGCAGGTCCGTAGGGAGCGCCCGGCCGGGCCGTCCGACCGCAGGGAGAGACGGTCCGGCGCCCTGGAGTCCGCGTAAGCGGTCTCGAGGGCGAGGGCGCGAAAAGGGAGACGTGTCTCGTCCGGAGCAAAGCGGAGGGCGAGTCACGGTGACCGCTGAGGAGGGGCATCACGCATGTGTCACCCCGACGAGGAGAGAAAGAATAAATGCCCGCAGCCTCCTGTCTCCGACTTTAGGAGGTGACAGGAGGCGATAGGGCAATACCGCTTAGAAAAGCCCTGCTTCCGGGCGTCCGAGGGAAACGAGGCCGACCGGAGGCGGGGCGGGAAAGAATGAAGAACGGAGGGAGGCGGCAGTCACGGCGCAACTCGTGTCTGCTGCCTCCCGGAGCACCATCAGAAGAAGCAGCGCGAAGACGTGACCCGTCCAGAGCGAAGCGGCAGGCGGGTCACGGTGACCGCTGCGATAACGCCAGGCCTGGGCAGTCTGAGCAAAGCGAAGTCTGCCGGGACGGGGCGTAAAGAGAAAAGAAAAGGTTCGACAGGACGCAGGGGCAAAGCAGTCGCCGCGCAGCGGTCGTCTGCGACGCCCCGGAGGCGATGGGAAGTGAGCCCGGCTTCGGAACGTCCGAGCAAAGCGAGGTCGCCCGGTAGCCGGAGCGAACGAAGAAAAAGAAACCAAAATGCCAGAGCCGTGACAGTCCCGTCGCGAAGCGAGTGGCTGTGACGGCTCTGGGGCACAATGACACAAGAGGGAGCCCCCTTGGGGGCGGATGGGAGCGGGTCCGGCAAGCCCGAAGAGGTGATGCGCAGCATGGCCGCATCGGGCGACGACGGACCGTCGGGGCGGGCGGGGGATGAGGCTGGCGGGAAGCCTGCCGCCGCCGCACCTTGCATGACGGCAACGTCGGTATGTTTGGTGCAAGGTATGCAGGCTGCATGACAGCCGGAAAAGGGCTTGGGCGGGAGGGAAAAGAGAATACAAGCGACTTGACAGCAAAGTTGTCTGGCGAGGCGTTTGCAACCATCGACATAAAAAAACCCTGGGTCTCCAACCGGATCATGAATGAACCGGATAGAAACCCAGGGCGCGAAGGCCATTAAGGTTGCATGGCTGCCTGCTGGCCATGATAGGCAGCCCAGATGATAATCCATTCATGCTTCCGGGGCGGATCGGCCATCTTGACGACGCCCCGCTGAATCTTGAAGAGCCTGGCACCCAGGGCGGCCAGATTGCCGTTGGCATTCCGGACCTGATGCAGAAGCCTCCGGGCGGAGACACTGAGCGACTTGCCGATTTCCGCCATGATTTTTTGTTCCGTTTTCCGGTATTCATACCAGAACACCCCGGCCTGATCACGGGAGAGACCGAGGGCATAAACCTTCTTGCCGAGATCCCGGAGTGCATCGAGATCATTCATGCCGCGAACTTTGGTGAGCAGGGAACGATATAATCGGGATTGCCTCTCTTCCCAGGTAAGATCCATAGCCTCGGCAAGTTCATCATAGCCGATGGCATGATAGGCATAGAGATCGGGAATCTCTTCCTGATAGGCCTCATCGCCATCATTAATGTCGCCATGATCATCATCTCCCCCATCGTCAGGGAGCGAATCACCAACCTCGTGCTCCCAGGAGACCTCCACTTCCGCCAGCTCCATGGCGAGACGCTCGAAATAGGTGATGCTCTCCTCGATTCCCTTGGCCTTGATCCCGACGATGAACTCATTCACCATCTTCGCCGTGGCTTCGATGATGGACCAGGCATCTGCCAGGGCAACGGCCTGATGGAAAGTGCAGCCGATTCTCTTCTGAAGGATCTCCGGCCGGAGATGGACGGGGCAGCGCGATTTGACATTGAGATGCGGCGCGACCACCGCCCCATCGGCCACCGTGCAATCCTCGAAGATGATCCGATCCAGTTGACTCATATCCCGGACATGGAACGCCATGCCGAGGTAGGCTTCTCCGAAATCCTCATGATTGAAAAGATCGATTTCAGACGACGTGGTTTTCATGATGCACCTCCTTAATCTTTCTTGAAATAGGTGAAGACATAAGCCCCGGCCAGGCAGCGGCAGGGAACCCAATGACCGGCGGAAAACTGCCGGAGACATTCCGGACCATC
>JAKPPU010000080.1 GCA_029547185.1 Deltaproteobacteria bacterium
TTATGTCGCCGGGATGATTGCGGCATATAACGTGGTTATTTCTTTGCCTGCAGAGGCAAGGAATTACCTCGATAAATTGCCTGATTCCGGCGCACCAAAATAACCCCACAAGGGAGATGGAACTATGACTATCCGAGAACCAGTAATTTTCACTGACAAGATTTACGGTCAGAACGGCGCGGTACTGAGTGACCTCCAGATCAACAACAGGAAGACGGGATCTCATATCATCGTGTTCGACCAGGACACCGGAGAATCCCTGCTTTCGACATACCCCGTGCAATACGTCGAGGATTTCCTCGGGGTAGCTGGCGGCGATCCCTTCAATGGGACGGCCAAATGGAGCGTGGTCGATGTGGGCGCGGCAACAGAGGCCATCGTGGCCGACTCAGGCGTGTTCAGGCTGGCTCTGGCCGCGAACAACGAAGCTGAGGACGCGGTTCTCTACCACGGAGACAACAGGACATTCAACCTCAGCAAGGGCCTCATCTTCGAGTGCAGGATCAATGTGGCAGTATCTGCCGGAACGGGCGTATGCGCCGTATTCGGTCTGTGTGGAGATCACAACCTCGACAAGGACACCGCGAAGACGAGCGCATGGTTCAGGCTCCAGGCAGCGGATTCCATTCTCTGTGAGACGGACGACAACACCACCGACCTGGACGACAAGGATACCGGCCTCGACGTCGTGAACGGCACCTATCGGGTGTACCGGATCGATTGCACCAACCTGGCCGACGTGAAGTTCTATGTCGATGGCCAGAGGGTGTGCTCTGACACCAGGTTCGACTTGAGCGGCGCGACGGGCACCGACCTGATGGTGCAGCCGTACTTCTCGCTGGACAAGGCGAGCGGTACCGGCCTCGGAACACTCGACATCGACTATGTGAAGATCTTCCAGACGAGGTAAGGAAAGCAAGCATGGGGGCTGAAACAAAGCCCCCTCAAAACTTTTGAACAAGGAGAACAGACAGATGGCCGACAATGAGAACCCTGAAGAGTTCGACGAGCTCACGGAAGACCCCGAAGCCCAGGCCGGATTTGACGAGGGCGCAGGAGACGGAGAAGGCAAGGAGGCAGAGGGCGAAGAGAAAGAGGAAGAAAAGTCTTCCGAAGAGGAGTCCGGCGCCGAAGAAAGCAAAGAGGCAGAGGGCGAAGAGAAAGAGGGCGGCGAGAAGGAAGAGAAGTCCGAAGAGGAAGAGAAGGAAGAAACCGCTGCCGACCGTGCCGCCAAGCGCGCCGAGAAGTACAAGGAAAAAGAAGGCGAGCAGGAGCAGGAAGAGGAAAAGCTCGAAGAGGAAGGGAAGGAAACCGGCAAGTCCTCCCCCTACACCAAGGAGCAGATCAAGGATTACCTCGGGATCATCTCCGATGAAGACCTCCCCGATGAGATCGTGATCGGCAACGATACGGTCAACCTGAAGGCATTGAAGGAGGACTACCCCGAAGACTTCAGCTCCATCAAAGTCCTTGCCGGGATAACCGCCTCGAAGATCGCCCAGAAGATGATCGACGATGGCGGGTACGTCAAGGCGGCCGACATCCAGGAAACCATGCAGGGATTCCAGAACGAGATTATTCGGCTGAGATTCCTCGACACCGTAAGGGATGCTCATCCCGACGTGAACACGGTGCGGAAATCGCCTGAGTTCAAAGCATGGGTCGAGGCGCAGCCGAAGCATATGCAGCGCCTTGCAAACTCCTGGGATGCGGATGATGCCATAGCCATCCTTGATGCCTACAAGGAATCCGAGGCCAAGAAAGCCGCAGAGAAGCACGACAAGGGACTCAAGGACAAGAAAGAAAAGAAGGACGGCCTCATGAGCGACGGCGTGAGAAAGAAGACATCGGCACCGAAGACCGGTGATGATGACGACAAGAACGATTTCGAGGGCGGGTTCAATGATGCCATCAGCGGAAAGAACTGATTCCTACATTGAGATCGACCCGAGGAAAGAGATCCGCTGCCCGACGTGCAACAAGCTCTTCGGCAAGGGCGAACTTGGAGAAGGAACAAGTCTCGAACTTAAATGTCCGAGATGCAAAACGATAATCAGGTTTAGAAAGCTGTAACGACGCGGCCATGGGGCCGCAGTAAAAAAACTAACCCCGAAGTCCTAGAGACTCCACAAGAAAAGGAGACTAGGACTATGGGTATTTCAACCAACACCACCACCTACGGTGACATTTCCCCTCGTACAGCAGGTCGGGTAGTTGCAAGGCTGCTTGAGCGCGGTCAGCACCTCATGGTCACTGAGAGGTTCGGCCAGGTCGATCCGCAGCCGAAGAACAAGACCAAAACGGTAAAGTATCGCCGGTACAACTCTTTCCCGAGGGCCATCCAGCCTCTCGCAGAGGGCGTGCCTCCGACCGGCAACAAGCTGACCTACGTTGACATCACGGCGACCCTGGAGCAGTACGGCGACGCCTACCCTCTGACCGACGTGGTAGCCGACACCCACGAAGACCCGATACTGCAGCAGATGACCGACCTCGCGGGCGAGTGCGCGGCAGAGACGGTCGAGACGATCAGGATCAACGTTCTCAAGGCTGGCTCCACCGTGTTCTATGCGGGCGGCGCAGCCGGCAGGACAACGGTATCGAGCCCTCCGACCAGGGGCGATTTCAAGAAGATCTACCGGTTCTTCAAGAAGAACAAGGCCCGGGAGATCAGCCAGGTTATCTCCGCATCTGCCAAGATCAGCACCGAGCCCGTTGACGCGGCCTACTTCGTCATGGGCCACACCGATCTCAACGCAGACTTCAAGGCAATGCCCGGCTTCGTGCCTGCCATCAATTATGCAGACAGCACCAAGGCCCTGCCCGGAGAGATCGGCAAGATCGACGAGTTCAGGATCATCCTGACGGCCATGTTCGAGCCGTGGGAAGCGGCGGCAACATCCGCAACCGGCACGGACTACCTCTCCAGTGGATCGGCTCCCGCATCGGCGGCAGCCCCCGACGTCTACCCGCTGATCGTGGTTGCCAAGGACGCCTACGGCATCGTCCCGCTCCAGGGCTTCAACTCCATCACCCCGTCCGTGGTGAACCCGAAGCCGAGCTCTGGCGACCCCCTCGGACAGAAAGG
>JAKPPU010000201.1 GCA_029547185.1 Deltaproteobacteria bacterium
CCGCACGGGACAAGCTCGTGCTGAACCGGATCAAGTACCCGGTGGAGAAGGCGAAGGGCATCGCGCCGAAGTACGACGGGCGCGACCGCTGACAGCGGCCCGTCCTGGGCCTTACTGCATCCCCCGCTCCAGCTTCGAGGAACTCCGAGTCAGTTCGTGCATGGCCGTCTTTCTGCTCGAAACTTCCGCTTTTCGGAAGTATCTCACACGATCACGCGGATCAGAGCAGCTCCGGTCAGCCGAAGGACGCCCGGTATACGGAGGGGTCGAGGCGGCAGCATCTCTCCAGCGGAGGATTCATGACGAACAGCCGCAGATCCCTCGAGAAACGAAACAGCCTGTACAGCCTGTATTCTTCGGGCCGCCTGTCCGAGGTCGAAAGCTCGTTCCTGGTGATATAGAAGGGGGTATAGATACCGAGGTTCGTCGTCTTCACCTCGATCAGGCGCTCCCTCCCGGTTTCCGTGTCGAAGGAGACGATGTCATAGCCGAGCCCGTCTCCACGGGTGTCGGCCGCCCATTCAACCCTGCCGGCCAGGTCATCGTGTCCCGCCGCCAGCAGGTTCCGCTTCTCGAGATCGAAAACGAACTTCTCGCCCAGCCTGCCCAGCGCTCTGTTCCGGAGATCATTCTCAGCATAGTCGATCCTGCCGTGATTCCGGTCTTCGTAGCATGGAGGAGGCTCACCGAGCCGGAATCCGGAATACGACGGCGGGTCGACGATGATCGATCCATAACCGGCCAGCGGTGTGGGAGCGCTGCCGGGGATCATCAGGCCGGCGCTGATAAGTGACTGCTGAAGCTCCGGGTGTTCACGAAGGAATCTGAAGACCGTTTCTCTGAGCAGATGCTGATAGTTGCCCAGGGGCTTGTATCCGTCGATGGGCGGGATGCCTGATTCGAGTAGAATTGCGCTGATGTTCTGGTGCTTCCGCTCGATCGAAGACGCCGAACGCCCATCGAGTCTCGTCATGAGTTCTCTTCGGTGGTCGGCCTTCCGATAGGGTCGCCCCTCCACTTCCGACAGAAGCATTTCGAAGTAGTCGGCCACCGTCAGGGCGACTTCTCGCGCGCTCCAGTCCATACCAGCAGCCATTTCCCGAACATATGCCCGAGTCCCCGGATGGTCACCCGATACGGGTGATTGTCATGGATGAAGCAGTCATTTCTAAAGAGAAACCCCGGATAGATCTTAAAGCGTAAGCTTCCCCGTTCGAGCTACACTCTTTAGACAACACCTAAGATGCTGTGATGAAGATGGCTCGCATCAAGTAAGAAGCACCCCCGGCGTCGTCGACCAGTCGATTCCTGGTCTTCGGCCCCCGATCGATTGTCGGTGCCGGAGAGTGTCAGCCGACCGCGTTGTCCCAGTTTGTGGGGATCCTGTCCGGGAAGGGCCATACCGAGATGTGGTCCCTGTCCGCCAGGTAGAGGCCCTCCTCGGAACCCTTCTCGTAGCCGGACCAGGCGTGGAAGGGCACTTCGTTGATGCAGTCGTCG
>JAKPPU010000081.1 GCA_029547185.1 Deltaproteobacteria bacterium
CTAGTCCCTTGTCAGTTATGATACTGCGGGTATAATCTTTTCAGTTTGATGCGGGCATCATGAGTAGTAAATTGCCAATCGACCCCTTTCTGGCGCATATTGCGGTTGTGCTCCCAGCCTTTGGTCTCACGTCGCAAGGCATCAATATCCGGTATCCTTCTATCCAAGCATTGCATGCTCAAGGCACTGATTTCTATTTCCGCAATGTTCAGCCAGCTTCCATGCTTGGGCGTGTGGTGGATCTCAAGGCGTGAAGCGAGACTCCTTGCCTGCTCGGGAGGAAACGCTTCATAGAGAGAGCCGAAGCTATGGGTATTGAGGTTATCACACACCAGACGAATTCGCTTCGCATCAGCGTAGTGTGTTTCCAGGAGATCCCTGATCTCATGCGCCCAATCAATCGCCGTTCTCCGCTGCCTGATATTCACCACTCGATGCCCCTGCAAGGGCTCGGTAAACATGAAAATATTCGCCGTCCCGTTCCTCTCGTATTCATAAGCTTCCCGCATGGGCTCACCCGTACAGGCAGGAATACTCGTTCTTGTCTCTTTGATCAGTTGCACAGGCTTCTCATCCATGCATACCAGGGGAACTTCCGGATCGTATGGCATATGATATACATCCAGGATATCCTCCATATGAGCCACAAAGTCCCCGCTTCCTTCCGGCGGGATTACCCACATCTTCTTCAGATGCGGACGCATCTCGTTTTTTTAAGCGCCTGCCTCACCGTCTCATGGCTGATCGTATCCACTATTCCCAACTCGACCGCCTTGTCCGCCAGCAGCCGCAAGTTCCACCGGCTGTATCCTTCAGGAGGATTCCCGCACCTCAATGCCATGAGCCTCGTCTCCGCCTCTCCATCCAGCTTGTATGCCCGTGATGGACGCTCCTGCTTCTTCCGAGAAAGTGCCCCCTCAAGTCCCCTCTCTACAAACCGCTGCCTCACTGCAAGAACCGTGTTCTCACAGACTGAAAAGCTCTCCACGATCTTCTTGTCCGACCATGCAGGCCCATCCGCATCAGCTTTTAAAAGAATATTGGCGTGCTTGCTCTTTATATGCTGCCGCCTTTCCTTTTGTCGTAAGTTCCTTCAGCTCACCGCGCTCTTCTTCTGTAAGCCGTACAATGTATTTCCTGTTCTTGTTCATGCCGCTTTATCTCCGTCTTCTGGTTCTCCCCTCTTTAGACGAAGATCCCTATCAAAAGATCCATCTTCTAGCCTGACAAGGGAATATTCTTGAAGCCGTAAAGGGATCCAGAGACAGGAAATAGCCTGGTAACGGCATGCATGCGAACGGAGCTTCGGCTTGCCGATAGCTTTACCATCATCTTTGGAATGCATTCACATTTAAGGAACACTCATGGAAAAGTGGAAATCTGAAAGTCGTCCCGGCAAGCAGCTTGCTGCTGCTGTTTTGAGCATTGTGGTCGGGCTGGTTCTGGTGGTTGGTTTTCATGACTTCACCGGCCCCGGCATGACGAACAGCACGGCCGGGTTTCTCCTTGGGGTCCTGCTCCTTGCCATCGGCGTTCTCGGCTTCCTCGTGCAGGGAAGGCAGACAGTGATTGTCGATCCTGCAGCACGGCGCATCACCATCGAGGACAGAACCCGGTTCGGCACGAAGAGGCGGTCGATCAGGTTCGATGATATTGTCGGGGTCGGCATCGGGTATCTCGGAAAGAGATCGAACTATGTCACGTGCTACTACCTCGTGCTCAAGCTGAAAACAGGCGAGGAGTATCCGCTTTTTGCACCGGGACGTTTCTACGAGGGTGTATCGGACAGGTCGGTTGTAGAGGGCTGGAGGATGCGCCTCGAGAAGTATATCCTGGAGGACGCCTCTGCAGCGGTTCAAGGATGAAGATGCTCTTGCTGCTGATGTCAGCTTGAGGTAAGGGCCATATATTGAAATTGCATTGCCGGAAATCGTCGAGGAAACCCCGAACCTCGACACCATCCTCTGCACAAATCTCCAGAACTTGAGCGACATGCTTTTCGAGAAAAGGCCCATTCTCAGGGCTCTCACGGAGATGAACCGCACAGATTCAGAGGTTACGTCCGGCAACCAGTTAACTTTATTCGATTAACATTGAGACAGTTGTGATTTACAGTGAAAGCTAACCAAAGCTCTGCGCGCGGCTGAAGCGCACGTTCGCCTTCAAATAACTTGGCGTAGTCCGGGCTTTGATGTACGATATATCGTACGCAAAGGAGATCGAAGATGCCTACCTTAACAGCAACAGAAGCAAGAAAACGTTTGTATAGCCTTGTGGATGAGGTGAAAGAATCTCATGAGCCCATTCAGATCGTAGGGAAAAGGAGCTCTGCAGTCCTTATCTCTGAAGAAGATTGGCGGGCAATCCAGGAAACATTATACCTCACATCAATACCAGGCATGCGTGAATCTATCCGGAAAGGACTCGAGACTCCTGTAGAGAAATGCGCCGAGGACCTGGACTGGTGACCTGGAAAGTAGTCTTTACCAGGCAGGCAAAGAACGATGCCGGTAAAATAGCGCATTCCGGATTAAAATCCCAAGCAGAGCATTTGTTGGAAATCCTCAAACAAGATCCCTATCAGACTCCCCCTCCCTTTGAGAAACTCCTGGGAGATCTATCCGGAGCATGCTCCCGAAGGATAAACATTCAACACCGGTTGGTTTGCCAAATACTTGATGACATTAAAACCGTGAAAGTCATCCGTATGTGGACACATTACGAATAGTCCGGCAGAACAGGCGGACAGTTTTCAGCCGCCGGTGATCCTTGCCACTTTAAAATAAAGATGAAGCAGTTATAAATCTATGCTATCATCTTACCAAAGGGATTATAGAAATGATGAGAGAATTCAGCGTGGTTATTGAAAAAGATGAGGACGGGTATTTTGTTGCTTCAGTGCCCTCACTGCGAGGGTGCCATACTCAGGCAAAGTCCCTTGATGTTCTCATGAAAAGAATAAAAGAAGCAATTGAACTTTGCCTTGAAGTTGAGGAGCCCACATCAACCGAATTCATCGGTATCCAGCGCGTGGCGGTCAATGCTTGAGTAATCTTCCCGCTGTCACAGGTAATCGTCTCATCAAAGCCCTTAAAAAATTGGGATTCGATACAGTTCGAACGAAGGGCAGTCATCACTTCCTCAAACATCCTGATGGGAGGTGTACCGTTGTCCCCTCACATGCAGGTGAGAATATCGGCCGAGGGCTTATGGCTCAGATCATGCGTGACTGTGAGCTAACCGTGGAAGATCTGAAGAAAATCCTATAAGCGGTCATGGGTATCACTATTCTGGAGTAAGAACTTGAGGCCGTAAAGGAATCCAGAGAAAAGAAATAGCCGGGTAACGGCATGCAGGCAGACAGCTTTCAGCCGCCGGTGATGCATGCAGTTGGGCCGGCCATGATCCATTACAGATGTTGACGGCAACAGGAGTTTCTTTTATTGATTCCCCTGGATTCTCGAATTATCTGATCCCTTTGCAAGAGAAAATGACTTGGAGGTTCTCTCATGGCAAAAGCTGAAAAAGCGCCCATCTATCAACTGAAGATAACCCTGCGGGGCAGCAAGCCGCCCATCTGGCGTCGGTTTGTCGTGCCCGGGTCCATAACCCTTCCCACGCTGCATGAAGTCATCCAGATAGTAATGGGATGGACCGACTCGCATCTTCATGAATTCGTCTCGGGCAGGATCAGCTATGGCGTACCTGATCCCGAATGGCCCTCCGGGGCGAGGAATGAAGCTCGCGCCAGGCTCAATCAGCTGCTCCAGAGAGAAAAGCAGAAGCTGCTGTACATGTACGATTTCGGGGACGGCTGGGAACACTCTCTCGAACTGGAAAAGATCATTCCCGGAGATTCTCTTTCACCAAAACCGAAGTGTATTGCCGGTAAACGGGCTTGCCCTCCCGAGGACTGCGGGGGCATCTACGGATACTATGATCTTTTAGATGCTTTAAAAGATCCTGAAAACCCCGAGCACGAGGACATGATCGAATGGCTTGGCGGGGATTTCGATCCGGAATATTTCGACATCGACGAAATAAACGAGATGCTTTCGAGCCTGAAATGAAAATATCCTGTCGGTTAGAGACATCGATAAGGAGGTCGTTATGGCAATTAGGATCGTACGGCTCGGCACGGCACGGACGAAGGGTGAGGGTCTTCGGATCGGGACGGTGAGGCGGCCGCCCCGGGGCGTGAAGAAGAGCGAGTACGCTTCCGGGAACTGGTATGACGTGTGGTTCCCAAACCTGGCACCCAGCCCCGAAACCATGGAGCTCGGCCGGAAGGCCCGGACAGACCGCGAATGGAATGCCTTCGTGAAGAAGTACAGGGCAGAGATGGCATCGCCGGAAAACAGTCGGACCCTCGACCTGCTGGCCGCGCTCTCTCACGGGTCGAACTTTTCCGTGGGCTGCTACTGCCCTGATGAAAATCGCTGCCACAGATCCATTCTCCGGGACCTGCTCGTCGAGCGGGGGGCAGAGGTGAAATAGGGGCGCCCTTCAAGAAGGCTACCGTCTTTGCTGCCGGAGAACGCGGGAGAGATCCCTGCCTGCCTTGGTTCTTCACGAACGAATATCGCTTCACAAACGCATGAAATTTTTTATTTACTCGTGCAGCGATTTTCTATAGGATCGGCCACACTTCACGGATGATGTGGGGAGGAAGAGCAATGTCCGATACAGAAAACAACAATGACCGGATGTCCATGGCCGAGCTTCTCGATTCATACGGCCCCGAGAGCAAGAGCTCTGTCCGTATCGGGGACAAGATCCATGGGAAGATTATCTCCATCGGCAAGGAAAGCCTGTTCGTGGACACCGGCAGCAAGATGGACGGCGTCGTGGATATAGCCGAGCTCGTGGAAGATGGCGGCGAGCTCCCCTACAAGGTGGGAGACTCTATCGACCTCTATGTCGTGGCCATCCGGCACGGCGAGATCATCCTGTCCCGGGCGCTCACAGGGGTGGGCGGCATCGAGCAGCTCAAAGACGCCTACCGGGAGCACCTGCCCATCGAAGGCCGCGTGACGGAAACCTGCAAGGGAGGCTTCAACGTCGAGGTGGTCAAGAGAAGGGCCTTCTGCCCGGTGAGCCAGATCGACACGATCTATGTGGAGACCCCGGCCGACTACGTGGGCAAGTCTTTCCGCTTCCTCATCACCGAGTTCTCCGAAGGGGGAAAGAACATCGTGCTCTCCCGCAGGACCCTCCTCGAAAAGGAGCAGGAGGAGGCCAGGCAGGCCTTCATCGCTACGCTCGAGGTCGGCAACGTGTGCACGGGCAGGGTGAGCAGGATCATGCCCTTCGGCGCGTTCGTTGAGATCAGCGCCGGCACCGAGGGCATGGTTCACATCTCCGAGATGAGCTGGTCGCGGCTGGGCACCCCTGAAGAGATCCTCCACGTGGGCGACGAGATCACGGTCAAGATCATCGGCATCGAAGAGAGCGGCAGCGGCAGGAAGATATCCCTTTCCATGAAGCAGGTGGGGGAGGACCCCTGGAACACGGTGGCCGAGAGGTACACGTACGGCGACAAGATCATGGGCACGGCCGTGCGGTGCATGGACTACGG
>JAKPPU010000006.1 GCA_029547185.1 Deltaproteobacteria bacterium
CTGCGGTGATCTGATGCGGCAGCGGGGTAACAAGAGAAGTGTGAACCGCCAGTACCGGATCGAAAAGATGCGCCAACCGGATGCGGTATGCCTCCGAGACAAGCCTGAACAGGGCTCCGTCGCCGTCGAAGCTCCAGGGGCGGCCTTCCTCGGCGATTTCGATCCGGGATTCGTCCTTGCGGTAGAGCAGCTCGTTGAGCAGGCGCCCGTCAGGATCCTTGTAGGCCAGCTCGATGGCCTCGGACCCGAACCACTTGATGCTTTCAACGGAAACAAGGACATCCGGCAGGATGCCCCTGATGACGGTTCCGGCCGACAACTCTTCTAACTTGGCCACGGACATCCTTCACTGAGTTCAAACAAGCGATACCTGCATATCCAAAGCAGATAATCTTTTAGCGAAACTCGAACAATCCACCCCCGTTTCTCGGCTCAGATACTGGAAATTACATTCACATACCATCAAAGTCCAGCTTATATAGAAGGTAGGCGGGGGCGGTGCCCCTCGATCATGCCCCCTCCGATGAAGAAGCGTCCGAACAAAAGAACACCTATCCGTCCGTCAGACCAAAAAGAAGGCCCACGCCACCCCCTGCCTTCCCACCATCCCCCTTACCGTCGCCGCACGCTGCCCACCGACTTCGTGGGGATCCCCATGCCGGTCAGGTGACGGGCGATCCAGGCATGCCTCCGGCCCTGGCTTCCGGGATACCGCATCAGCTTAAGAACGGTTGTGTACAGGGAACAAGAACACATCTTGCTGATATCCAGACGCTTGAGTGCCATATGAAGAGAGGGTCGCCGTTTTCACGGCGGCACCGACGCCTGACTACGTGTAGATCTGCTTACTGTTAACCAGAAAATCGGGCAAGTGATGATACTATTCTTTTCTTATCCCGAGGCTGTGAACTGCTCCGGCAGCCACCGCCACAAAACCGCTTTCTGCAGGGCTGTCGGTAACTTGTCCGAAGTCAAATTCGGATCCATCTTCAACACCCCAAGCCACAACGGTGCCGTCTTCCTTCAGACCGAGGCTGTGAACCGCTCCAGCAGCCACCGCCACAAAACCGTTGTTCGGAGAAGGAACAGTGCACTGACCAAGTCCATTCCATCCCCAGCCCACGATGGTGCCGTCTTCCTTCAGCCCGAGACTGTGGGTCGCTCCGGCCGCCACCGCCACGAAACCGCTGTTCGGGGAAGGAACACTACACTGGCCGTATTTATTCCATCCCCATGCCACGATGGCGCCATCTTCCTTCAGACCGAGGCTGTGATCCCACCCGGCCGCCACCCCCACGAAACCGCTGTTCGGAGAAGGAACATCGCACTGGCCGAATTCACTCAATCCTCCCCATGCCACGACGGAGCCGTCTTCCTTCAGCCCGAGGCTGTGAAATCCTCCGGCCGCCACCGCCACGAAACCGCTGTTCGGGGAAGGAACACTGCACTGGCCCGCTTCATTCAATCCCCATGCCACGATGGTGCCGTCTTCCTTCACACCAAGGCTGTGAGCCATTCCAGCAGCCACCGCCACGAAACCGGTGTTCGGGGAAGGAACATCGCACTGGCCATTTTCATTCCATCCCCATGTCACGATGGAGCCGTCTTCATTCAGCCCGAGACTGTGGGTCGCTCCGGCCGCCACCGCCACGAAACCACTTCCTGCAGGGCTGTCGGTAACTTGTCCGAAGTCCAATTCAAGCCCGTCTTCAATACCCCATGCCACGATGGAGCCGCCGGGCTTTGATCCGACTTTCTCACAACTCAGAAGAAGGCTTATTGCCAGCAACATAGAGATCGGGGCCAGAATCTTCTCCATTCCAACTCTCCCATAGGTGTTACAACCCCTGCTCAAGGTCCAAGGCTTCTTCGCGTTCCTGTGATGAAAGCTCAATCCCCGGGGTACTATGGAGTAACACGGGCAGGCGGGAAGCTTCGGCTTGGCACATGCGGGTTTTGTCAGTACACTCCTTTGTGCTGCTGCTGATGGATCGACACGACCAGTATTGTCCATTATTTTTGACAATGCTGCTTACGATGTCAAACCCTCCCTGTCCTCAATGTGAGCTGCTCGGGCTCACGACGTCGCATGGGCTCAGGAGCGCCTTCTTTATCACCGCCTACTCCATCCTTCGGAAGTCCGCGCCCCGAGCCAGGGCTCCTCGTCGTCCTCGGCGATATGAGCATCCGGGGCAACGCCAAACCTGTGTGTTCAAAGGAACTCTTCCCCGCAAGGGCGTTACCACGATCCCTCTCACGAACCCGGTCATTCCCGGTGATGCCGCCCTTGCCAACAGCAAGAGCAAGCATGGGATCACACCGAAGCCTGTCGTGGTCGTTCAGGTCATCATAGCCCAATGCAAGACCGTACACCCTCTGGGACACCAGCTCCAAGGTACTGTGTTCAATCCTTATAGCCCAATGCAAGACCGTACACCCTCTGGGACACCAGCTCCAAGGTACTGTGTTCAATCCTTGCAGGGTCCCGCCCGTCCTCGAAGCGGGCGGCAAAGCCGGCGATGATCCCCGTCCGGGCTTCCACTTCCCGAAGCTGTAGGACACCAGCGTCGGAGGTGACAAAAACCGCGTCGAATCCGTTGCCAACCCTGCGGGAACCGAGCCCTTGAAATCCGAGCTCCAACTGATCATTATCGGGGTAACAGAGTGTTTTCATTGCCGGCCGTTCTTTTGTGGTGTAACTGGTATGTTGACACTCAATTATACCACTTTAGAACGGCCTTGTGCAACTCTCTGGTGAGAAATCCGGGTTAGTCGGTATGGAATACGCGAGGAACTATTATGAGGAGACGCAATGAGAATTTACAGTATCACGCCGGATGATGAGTTCAAGGAATATGCTGAAATCGAATTCAAGGACGAGCACCAGGAGTCGATCTTGGAAAGCTGGCTTGAGAATAACCCTGAAAAGATCATTGAAAACGGGGCTTTGCTGATCATCGGTCGGCAGGTCACTACGAATCTTGGTGGCTTCATTGATCTACTGGGGATTGATAGACAGGGCGATTTGGTTGTCATAGAGCTAAAGAGAGACCGCACTCCCCGCGATACTCTTGCGCAGTCTCTTGAATACGCTTCCTTCGCGGAGAAACTCGGTTATGAGCAGTTAGACGAGATTTTTCGTAATTACTCAGGAGATGAGGCTCTGAATCTGGCTCAGTACCATCGAGAGTACTTCAACCTCATTTCCGATGAAGCGGTTGTATTCAATAATGACCAAAGAATTGTCATTGTAGGCCGGAGAGTCACGCCGGAGATTCGTCAGACATCAGCATTCTTGAGAAAGAAGGGCGTAAGAGTCACTTGTTTGGAGTTCACTTTCTTTAGAGCCGATGGTGGTTTACGCCTGTTATCAACGAACATCGTTGTCGGTAATGAACCTGAAGGCATTACCAAGGTGTCATCAAGTTCATTGCCTGTCATCTCTGAAAGCGAGTTTCTTGCCTCACTGGACGACAATGGAAGGATTGTATTCGGGAAGTTGCTGGCGTGGGCAAAAACAAATTCGTTTCCAATACATTGGGGCACAAAAGGCTTCTCTCTTAACGTTGATGTATCTGGAACTCATGTGGCTTTCTGCTTTGGATATCAGCCAAAATCCGTCTATAGGCAGTCAATTTATTCAGCGCTCATCGGACGCGGCGGCTTATTGAGCAAAACAGGTATCTCTGAGCAGGAAATCCAACTATTGTATGCAGACGCACAAGACTCCGGTTTATTCGTGCCCGCCGGCAGAGAACTGAAATGCTTGATCAATCGGGAATTCTCAGAAGAGGAGTTTGAAACGTTACTGTCATGGTTAACAAGACTCACAAAAGAAATCCAGAAACATGGTTTGAAAGGACAAGATGAGAATATAGAACCGGACCCATCGAACCATCAATAATGAGTGCTACGCCGGCCTTTCCTCCCGTGTAACAAGCCCACTACAGCCTTCAGAGTATCACCAGGCCGGACATCAGGAATGGCCTCACACAAAACGCAGCTCTACCGCAACCAGGTCATCTTCGCGATGGAGCTCCCGGCCGGGATGACCACGAACCGGCTCATAGGCAGGAACTCGCCGCCCGGCATGACATCAGCCCGGGCAGGGTGATTCAGCGACTTGCCCCGCTCAGGGTGCCGGCAGAGCGGCTCGTAAAAAACTGCTCTGGGAGATCACCGGGACAGGGCGGGCGGTCAGCGAGGGAGATCAGGCGAATGCCTGCGCTGAAGGCCACCATGGAAACGGGCCGCTGATGGAACAGCGGCCCGCCACAGTCGATGTTATCCGACTATCTCAGTAGCACCACCCGCGTGGAAGCCTCGAGTTCAGCGCTGGAGAGCCTCACGAAGTACAACCCCCTGGGCAAGGGCCTGCCCGTTCCCGCCCTGGCCGTTCCAGTAGTGGGCCTGTGAGCCCGCGGGCAGGGTTCCCAGATCCTGCGTTCTCACAAGCCGTCCGGAGGCATCGTAGATCTCGAGTGTCAGCGGGGAAAGGCCGATGCTCCGGAAGGAAAGCTCGACGCCCGAAGCCGTGGGGTTGGGTGAGGCATGAAGGATGCCCGTTATGACTTCCGGGGTGGCATCGATCCCTACGTCCGGATCACGCCAGCGGGCGATGCGGCTGGCGGGGCTGCCTCCGGCCTGGGTGAACTGCCCCCCAACGTACACATCCGAGCCGCTCACGGCGAGGGCATAGACACTGCCGCTCACACCGCTTCCCAGAGGATACTAGGAACTGCCGTCCCACCGGGCGATCCCGTTGGCAGGGCTGCCTCCGGCCTCGGTGAACCCCTCCCCAACGTACACATCCGAGCCGCTCACGGCGAGGGCAGAGACATCGTTGTTCACACCGCTTCCCAGAGGATACCAGGAACTGCCGTCCCACCGGGCGATCCCGTTGAAAGGGCTGCCTCCAGCCTGGGCGAAATCACCCCCAACGTAAACATCCGAGCCGCTCACGGCGATGGCCTGAACAACAACGCTGTTCACCACACCGCTTCCCAGAGGATACCAGGTGCCTGCACCGTACTGCCCCCCTGAAAAAGGAACAGGTTCCCCGGAAAGGGATGCCTCCGCCACGAACAACGGCTCCCCATCGGAACCGTAAGTCATGCAGAACCCGTCGGGATCGAAACTCCCCGACGCACCCTCCATGATTCTTCCGTCTGGTGTCAGCACCGTGGAAAGAGACGCATCACGGCCGGCGAAGGCTGCAGATGCAATCACGAGAAGCATAGTAACATGGGCCACGTTCATGTCTATCCCTCTCTGAGTAGAATTATTTCAGCAAACTGCTCGGAAGAATATACCCGTATTGATTGAGTTTGCGTCAACGAAAACCGTCGATGCAGGTGCCGGGTGTGAATCGACTGTCTGAGGCTCTTCATCAAAAAGTGGAGCACTGGGACAGTTCGATCAGATTGCGGCCCTAGGGCTGAGAAAAACGGATGGTGACGGAAAGGGACCTGAGGAGGAGGTGAATGAGATGCTGGATGATCGTCAGGTAATCCACTTTCTCCTGATGTTCCTCAGGCTGAAGGCGTAGAGAAGAATGCTCATGGCAGTGAGGATCGCGAGGGCAACCCATGCATCGAAGGCTCCGGACCCCGTGACAGCTCTCCGCAGCAGGTCGGCCCCCCAGGTTGCCGGCAGGATGTAGGAGAGGGGTCTGAGAAAAACGGGGAGGCTCGCAACGGGGATGAAGAGGCCGCAGAGGAAAATCATGGGGAAGCGCAGGAAGTTGGAGAATGTCTGAGCTTCGAAGACCTCGCTGACCGCCACAGCGACGAACAGGCCCATGAAAGTCGAGGAGACTGCGGTAAGAAGCGAGCCGGCGAGCAGCAACCCCCACGATATCCCCTGCAGACTGGTGAGAAAGGAGGCGATCAGCAGGGGGATCAGCCCGTTGATCACTCCGAAAAGGATCGCGCCCATAGTCTTGGCCAGCATGACGGCCTCGAGGGGCATCGGGGCCAGCAGCAGCCTGTCGAACGAGGCGTTCTTCTTCTCGAACGTGACGGTTACCGCCAGCATCGACGTCGTCCCGAAGAGTATGGATACGGTCACTATCCCCGGCAGGATCGACAGCACCTCTTCGAGCCCCCTCCCGGAGCGGACGAGGAACATCCCGGCCCAGGCAACGGGGAAGATGAGTCCCCAGCTGATGTTCGGGGGTTTCAAGTAGTAAGTTCGCATGTCTTTCCCGAGGATGCTCAGGAAGGCTGTGAGCCCTTTCATGACGACCGCGCCCGCCTTTCCTTCTCCCGTTTCATGGCTTCCGGCCTGATGCTGGTCTCCCGTACGAAGACCTCCTCCAGGGAGGACCTGACCCTCCTGGCTTCGAGCACCTCTCCGCCCTGCGCCTCTATGACGCGGACTAACGCACCGATGCCGAATGGCCCTGTTGCGGACGCACGCAGCGATGTTGGCCCGGTCTTTGCGAAGGTCAGTTCCGGCAGCGCCAGGGTGATGGCCGGGAGAACGGCATCGGCGGCACAAGAGAACGAGAGGTCCATTGCATGCAACCCCTGGAGGGGCTCCAGCAGGTTCCGCACTGTGTCCACCTTCACGATCCTGCCGGCCACCATGAAGGCGATCCTGTCGCAGAGACGCTCGGCCTCCTCGATGTAGTGCGTGGTGAGCAGGATGGTCGTTCCCGACCCGCGCAGCTCGGTCAGGAGCTGTCTTATCTCACGGGCGCTCCCGACATCTATCCCCGTCGTGGGCTCATCCAGGAAGAGAATCCCGGGCTGGTGAATCAACCCTGCAGCTATGGTGAGCTTGCGCTTCATCCCCCTGGAGTAGCCGGCGAACCTCCTCCCAGCGGCGTCCGCGAGACCGAACATCTCAAGGAGGCTGTTCGCACGCTCGCGCCTTTCGGACCTGCCGACTCCGTAGAGCGAGGCGCAGAAGCAAAGATTCTCGAAGCCCGTGAGTTCCGGATAGAGGTTGCTCTCATCGGGGACAACTCCGATGTGGCCGAGTGCTGCTCTCGGGTTGCTGCTGCAGTCGATCCCGGCCACCCATACCGAGCCTGAGTCGCACCTCGATAGGCCCGTGAGTATCCTGATCGTGGTCGTCTTCCCTGCGCCGTTGGGCCCGAGCAGGCCGAACAACTCTCCAGGTCTGATCTCGAATGAAACCCCTGCGAGTGCGATGATCTCACCAAATGATTTCCGTAGATCTCTCGCTTCTACGGCAGGCCCGGCCGTAGCGGCCGGGCCTGGATCGTCAGAGGCGGAAGCTGCAGAGGATGATGGGATCAGTGACATCCGCCGCCGCGGCGCTCGTTGTGGTTGCCACAGCCGCAGTCGTCCCCGTCCGAGTGTACTGCACCGCAATCATCGCAATCGCTGGTGCATCCCTCGGTCTCGCCATCGCAGCAACACTCGTCGCTGTCGTCACAGGAGTACTCAGGGCAGCTTTCACAGTCACCGGTGCAACCTTCAGTCTCGCCGGCGCAGTAGCATGTCTCGACAGCCGTTTCCGGAGAGTCGTCGTCCAGTGCGGAAGCAACGGTGAAAACGCCCAAGGCGCCCAGGACAACCAGAACAAGTACCAGTCGGATCTTCACGCTTTTTCGCCCCTGTTCTCGCATGGATGACCTTCAACATCCCCGTGGCAGATCCTGATCTGGTCGGGGGTGCATTTGTCTTCACCACCTGTTTTGTTCTCGGGTCTCCGACATCCCTTTTCATTAGTGCACATGGTTCCTCCCTTTACTGGAAGTGGGTTGTTCTCCTCCGTCACCCGGATCTTTAATCAAGGCGACTCCAAGTCTGGCTAGAGAGCTGCCCAGCAGCTCCTCGTCAACTTGGTAATGGACTCGCATCCCCATTCTCTCAGAGCTGACGACTCCAGCCTCTTCGAGAATCCGCAGATGTTGCGAGATGGCACTCTGGGTCATTTCAAGCCTGCATGCGATGGCTCCGACGCACAGAGACCCGTTCTCGACCAGGAGCCTCACGATCCGGAATCTGCTTTCAGATCCGAGAGCCTGCATGAAGCGGATCAGAGCCTTTTCATCTAGAACATCGTCTGCCATGCCCACCCCTGTTAAGGATTTTAGCATATCCTAAAATAGCAGGGAGTCAATCCCTCCGCAAGGGGCGGCCAAGGCTCTTCATCACAAAGTGGGGTACTCAGGTCTGCATGGGGGAAGCCGGAGAATCTGCCAACCATTGAACCGAAGCATTTAGAATGAGTGCTACGCCGGCCTTGCTCCCGTGTAACAAGCCCACTACAGCCTTCAGGGTATCACCAAGGCCGGACACCAGGATGGCCTCGAACAGAACGCAGCTCTACCGCAATCCGGTCCTTCGCGATGGAGTTCCCGGCTGAGATGACCACAAACCGGCTCATAGGCAGGAACTCGCAGCCCTGCATGACATCAGCTCGGACAGGGTGATTCAGTGGCTTGCCCTGCTCAGGATGCCGGCAGGGCGGCTCATATGAGATAGCTTCTCTGAGAAATCACCGGGACAGGGCGGGCGGTCAGCCAATGAGATCCGGCGGTTGTCTGCACCGAAGCTATGGAAACGGGCCGCTGATGGACAGCGGCCCGCCACAGTCGATTATGACCGCCTACCTCAGCAGCACCACCCGGGTGGAAGCCTCGAGTTCAGCGCTGGAGAGCCTCACGAAGTACACCCCCTGGGCAAGGGCCTGACCGTTTCCGTCCAGGCCGCCCCAGTAGCAGCTCTGGGCGCCTGCGGGCAGGGTTCCCAGATCCTG
>JAKPPU010000084.1 GCA_029547185.1 Deltaproteobacteria bacterium
GGCGGCGTCGTTGAGATGCTTGACGGAGCGGGTCACGGGCACCGTGATGCTGCGCGCGAAGAACGTCACGGCGACCACGGTCAGGCCGAGGAAGATGGCGCCGATCAGCAGGACGACGTTGCGGATCATGTGAGCCGAGGAGAGGAACTCCGCCTCGTTCTGGGTGAAGGCGATGCTCCAGTTGGTGTTTTCCACGGGGGCAAAGCCGGATATTTTTCTGACTCCCTGATGGGAGTAGCTCTCAACACCCTCCTGCCGGGCAAGGATCTTGCCCGTGATTTCCTTCATGCCCTCCTGCGCCGTGATGTTGAGTTCGAGTATGTACTCCTTTTTCGGGTGGGAAACAACGAGGCCGGACTTGTCGACCATCCAGGGGAAACCAGTCTCTCCGACCTTTACGGACTGGATCTTTGTCGAAAGAAAGTCAATATTGAGAATCGTCCCCGCTATACCGACAAACTCGCCGCCCTTGCCGTACACGGGTGCACTGACAACAGAGACGGGCTTGCCGGAAGCCCGGGATTTGATCGCCGAGCCTACGAACACCTTGCCCGCCTTTGCCTCCTTGAAGTAGTCGCGGTCGCCAACGGCGATCCCCTTTGTCTTGCCGTTGCTGCCATCGGCAATAATTGTCCCGTTGGCGTCCGTCACGAAAATGCTCTCGTAATCCGTCCCTGTCTGTTTGATGATCTTCGCCAGTTCCGCGGAAACCCGCTCGATCTCGGAGGATGCGCGATCCACGCCTTCTTTCGATGTTTTGGCTGCTGCGTCGATGACATGGGGATGCACAGATATCGCTGACGTGAGTTTCATCTCTTCCTTGATGGCGATTTCCACCATGTCCGACATGTTCTTCGCAATCTGCAAGGCCTGTCCCCGCGCCATGTCCTCCAAGGCCCCCGTGGCCTTGTAGAGGGCGAAGCCGCCGATGACCACGATCGGGATCAGAACCAGCATGATCCCGCCGAAGGTTAACTTGAAACCGAGCGTCCTCTTCTTCATGTGCAGCTACCTCCCCGTGGGAAAAAAAGAATGAATGAATCGTGAAAAACCCGTTTGTGCGACAGGGTCAATGAACCGTGAACTGGAACGTCCCGAGCACCTTGTCGATGTCGAGCAAAATCTTGACGCCCCCGTCGGTCTTGGCCATCCCGAGGATGAAGTCCGTGTTGAGCTTCACCCCGAAGGCGGGAGTGTTCTCGATG
>JAKPPU010000062.1 GCA_029547185.1 Deltaproteobacteria bacterium
AAGGAGCGATCGCGGCGAAGCCGCGCATCGACTCGTCAAAACACAAGTAAATCAGGAGGCAGTCATGGAAAACAAGCGCGAAGAGCTGGGCAAGTGCCCGGAATGCGGGAAACCGGTCTACGAGGGGAAAAAGTCTTACTACTGCTCGGGTTACAAGGAGGGATGCAAGTTCGTGCTGTGGAAGAACAGCCTCGACCGGCTCGGGCACGCTGACATCACTCCCGACCAGGCCACGATATTGCTGAACAACGAGACGGTCGCCTTCACAGGTCTCAAGTCCAAGGCCGGCAACGAATTCGACGCCGAGGGGAAGCTCTCCAAGAACGAGACCTACGGGTGGCAGATCGGCCTCATCTTCGGCGACGCCGGCAAAGAAAAACAAGAGCCCTCCGGCCGAGAAGAAAACGAATAAACAAAAAAATCAATAAACGGCATTTTCAACAAACCAATAAACGAAAAAACGGCAACCGTGAGCCCGCCCCTGGGAATTCCGATCATAGCGCATGGGCAGGGAGGAAAAGTCACCATGAAAAAAGTCGTCATCCTCTTCTCATTACTTTTCCTCTTTCCCATGGGGCAACTCCATGCCTTCTGCTTCGAGGAGGCGGGCTTCATCTATAACGTCTCCCCCCGTCTCCTCTGGGCGATAGCCAGGGTTGAGAGCGGTTTTCGGGCCGACGCTCTCAATCGCAACGCCGACGGCTCGTATGACTACGGGCTCATGCAGATCAATTCCTCATGGGTGCGGGTCCTGGGAAAGGAGCTTTGGTCCTCCCTGGGGGATCCGTGCACGAACGTAAAGGTCGGCGCCTGGATCCTCTCCGATTGTATCCGGAAGCACGGCTACACCTGGGAAGCGGTCGGAGCCTATAACACCTCCCAGAAACACAAGCGCGCCCGGTACGCCAGGAAGGTGTACATGGCCCTGCAGAAATGAACCCATGTTTGACGTTCGTGAACTCGCGGATATTTACGGCCTACCTGAAGAAACCGCGAAGGCGGAACTCCTGAAATCGCTCTC
>JAKPPU010000072.1 GCA_029547185.1 Deltaproteobacteria bacterium
CTGCTCAAGGAGTCCCTCGGGCTGCTCTGGGAGCACAAAAACCCGGTCTGGGCCCGGCGGTTCTTCGAGAACCGGAAAGCCCAGCTGCGCCGGCAGCGGCTGGAGCCCTTCGAGAAGTTCGCCGACCTGATCGGGCGCCACTGGGACGGAATCGTCAGTTACTGCGACCCGAATCACAAGGTCTCCCTGGGATTTATGGAAGGCCTCATCAACAAGATCCGCGTCATCCAGCGCAGGGCTTACGGCATCACCAACGAGGAGCACCTGATGCTCAAGGGCATCACCTCGTATATCAAAGAGCCAAAATCACCCTAATTTATGCACAATAATCCCAGAAGACCCAAAATTCAGTACCACACAGACCTAAACAGACCGCTGTTCAAGGCACCGTAGGGGGTCGTAGACTGCGAAATAATTAATATCAAGAGGGAAAGTGCAGCCTGTGGGATGTCTGAAATCAAGAAGGTTTGTCCGGTCCGTCCCGTCGGGGGACACTTCTATTTCGTCCGCAGCTCATTGAGATGGCCAACGATGCGGTCGGCTGTGTGGCCGTCCCAGAGGTCGATCCTGGACGGCTTGCGCTCATGGTTGCCGCGTATTTCCGCTGCCCTGTTTCTCAGTTCGTCAAGATTGCAGAGCCGGTTGGTGCCCAGCGTGATGGTCACGGGCCTCTCCGTATTCTCCCGGACGGTGAGGCAGGGGATGCCCAGGTAGCTTGTCTCCTCTTGGATGCCCCCGGAATCGGTGATCACGAAGGCACAGTTAAACACCAGGTTCATGAAAGTCGCATAGCCGAGCGGCTCCGGCATGAATAGGTTGTCTGTATCTTCCATCAGGGGCAGCAGGCTGCACTCTGCCATCTGCTTGCGTGTCCTGGGGTGCACGGGAAAGACCAAAGGGACTATACCTGCAATGGCCCGCAGAATTTCGCACAGCTGTCTCAATACTTCTGGGTTGTCCACGTTGGAGGGGCGGTGAAAGGTCACAATTCCGTAACTACCGGGAGTAAGTCCGAAATTCCGGTAAGCCGCGTGCCCCTCGATCTTCTTCCGCAGCATCTCGAGGGAGTCAATCATGATGTTGCCCACCCGCTTAATCTTTTCCGGGGCGATGCCCTCCCGCAGAAGGTTCTCATCCGCATCCGGTGACGGTGTCCAGAGGATGTCGGCCAGCACGTCGGTGACCAGGCGGTTGATTTCCTCGGGCATCGACCTGTCGAAGGACCGCAGGCCCGCCTCCAAATGAGCAACCCGGACCCCCAACTTCGAGGCGGCGACGGTCGCGGCCATGGTGGAGTTCACGTCGCCGGCTACAACAACGAGATCCGGTCTCTGCTCGAGAAGAAGCTTTTCGTAGGCCATCATGACCCTGCCCGTCTGTTCGGCATGGGAGCCGTTTCGCACGCCGAGATTGAAATCCGGTGGGGGCAAGCCGAGATCCACAAAAAAGGCATCGGACATGTTGAGATCGTAGTGCTGGCCCGTGTGGACGATAACGGGACGCGCCCAGGGCTCTTTTCGAAGGGCATGGTAGAGCGGGGCGATCTTCATGAAGTTGGGCCGCGCCGCACAGATGAGATGAATCAACATGTCACATCCTTCACTGTTTTGTTTGCCGGGTCAACCATCCGTTGCCGAAACGCGTTTTCCTTGCGTACCCTCGTATTATGCCCGGCCGTAGAACATTCAGCCTTCCCGAATCAGTGCCATGCCTAGCTCTTGGTCTGCATCTCCACGAGCCGGACAATATCATTCACTATGCTATCGAGGGCGCGTCGATTCTTCGATATGTTTGAAATTTCTTTTTCTCTGCGTTCGACCTTTATCCGCTGCCGCACCTCGGCTGCGCTCTGCAGCATGACGAGCCTCCCCTGCTGACTCAAATACCGATCCACCGCCCCGGTCGGACCCCTGAAAATGCTGTACACGGGAATGCCCAGCGCGGCCGCCTCCCGGTTCATGGTTCCGCCGCCGCTGATCACAAGGTCTGAATGCCACATCAGGTTGAGG
>JAKPPU010000096.1 GCA_029547185.1 Deltaproteobacteria bacterium
GACCATGTTGTACTTCACCAGGTCGGCATAGATCTGCATGCAGCCCGCGGCGCTCGTGCTGCCGGCGATGGTGAGGAAGATGACGCAGTCGCGGTCGGCGAGCATGCGATCGTACATCTCGGCCGCCGAGGCGAGGTCGCGTGCCGAGAAGGACATCTTCTTCATGGACTTCACGATGTCGACGGCGTCGATCTTGGTGATGTCGATGTGCTCGACCTTCGTTTTCAGGTAATCCTGCTTCTTCTTGCCGGTTTTTTTTGCCATGAAAGACTCGTTTCCCCTTCGTTGTTGATGGCCACTTCTTACCCCAACTCCATCCCCAAAGTCAAAAAGGATTCGGGGTCAGGCCTGATTATTGACTTTTCTCGACTCTAACGCATGCATCACCCTTCCCACATCGTCTTCCATCTTTCCCCCGCCGGCATGATATTTCGAGATGGCCGAGGGGTCTTTGCCGAGGAATCCTGCAATTTCATTGACCTTGTATGAAAAGGCCAGAGCCGCGCTGCAAAAAAGTACACGCGCGCTGGAGATATCCCGTGACTTTCCCTTTGACCTTATCTGTCTCTCGGTCACACCGCAAGCGGTCTCAACAACGGCCATGATATCTTCCAGGGAATGTTTCCGAGGCATTCTCTTTTCCCTGATTTCCGATCTGGTCTGATCGACAATGGCCTCAACAAACGGCCCGTCACCGAGAAACCTCTGATCAATGGTGCCGTAGATTTCTTCTCTGTCCGCACAGATGGAATCGTCCATAAAATCCTGGTAACGCCTGACGGCCGAGGGTTTCCTTGTGTCAAAGAGACTCAGAACAAAGTCGGTGTCGATGAGGTCGGGGCGCTTCTCCTGATGCAGGTAAGCATGATGACTGGACCAGGGATATTCATCGGTTCTCGTGACGATCTCGGCCCGCAACGGGTTGAGATGGATATACTTGACAAGCGTCAGCAGGTAGGCATCTCTGTCGCAGAGGATGGCCTTGTAGCGACCCTGAAAGAGATGTCCGACCGCGCCGTATTTTCGATTGAAGAACGCCGTGTAACTTTGCTGCAAACCCTGCATTGTCTTCGAGAGGGGAATCTCCGCCGTTTCGATGAGGAGATGAAGATGATTGGGCATCAGGACATAGGCGTATAATTGGAAATGGTGCCGCGCTTTATACCGAGAGAGAAGATCGAGGTATCGTTCGTAATCGCCTTTGGAACGAAAGATGTCTTCCTTCCGGTTGCCGCGGGCGACGACGTGATAGAGCGCGCCCTCGAATTCGATGCGGGGCTTTCGTGCCATGCGCTGCTGATACTGCATGCGCAGTGAAAAGTCAATAATCAGGCCTGACCCCGTTTGTTTTTCTTGCATCGGGCGGGGGGCTCTGTTACTTCGTTCCCATGGATCTCTTCTCGACCCGCGAGATTCTCACCGTCTCGGAGCTCACGCGGCAGATCCAGGATGTCCTGGAGGCCGCCTTCGATCGGCTCTGGGTCGAGGGCGAGATCTCCAACCTCCGCCGTCCCGCCTCGGGCCACCT
>JAKPPU010000105.1 GCA_029547185.1 Deltaproteobacteria bacterium
CAGGACCCTGGAGGAGTCGCTCGAGATCATCCCCCTGGGGCCTGAGCTGGCCGGGGTGTTCGGAAGGCTGAAGGCCCAACTCGAGAGCAGCGGGGCAAGGCTGGATGATTTCGACCTGGCGATCGCAGCAAGCGCCCTAGCTTACGATCTCACCCTCGTGACGAACAACGTGAAACATTTCCGGCGTGTCGAGGGGCTGAAGCTGGCAAACTGGACGAAGCACCAGCACCCCTGAACAGGGGCTCAAGTCCGCTCTCGGTTTTGGCAGGAGCCCCGAGCGGACCGGATCCATTTCCATTTCCAAGTCCGTTTCCCTACCCCTGCCCTTCCCGCACTTCGTGGATCGTCAGGCGCACGAAGGTGCTCACCTTCTCCGTCTCGATCAGGAAGCGGGTGCGCCTGTCGCCGTTCACGACGCCGATGTCCGCATAGGCTTTCTTGCGGCAGGGCTCCCCCGTCTCCAGGGTGTGCGTCACGCACTGCCGGATCGCGCAGCTCTTGCAGTGCCGTGTCCTACCGCCCCCCCGCTCCCTCGTGTGCCGGCACCCGATCACGACGCGCCAGCTCCCCGCAGATCTCGAGCTGCTACCTGCTCAGTAGCTTGCGGGCGGCCGCGTTGGCGGAGATCACCCGTGCGTTGTCCTGTACGACGAGCACGGGGGCCTTCAGCTCGTCGAGATAGTTCTGCATGGGCTGCCCGAGTTCCCGGACCATCAACGGGAGGCAGCGGTCGCATACGCCGCGGGAGATTTCATCGAACTCCGAAGGCAGGGTCTTCACCTGTTTCCAGCAGTAGCAGCAGACAACGCGAATCATGATCCGGCATCCTTTCGAATCGAGGCGGCGTCCCACGGGCGATCCGTGCCGAAGCGCGCAGGCAGCGGGAACCGGCGCTTATAAAGCACAGGAGGGAAAAAGATTCAACCGCAAAATACACGGAGGGGCAGAAAGAAGTTGTGACTCGACCGCAGTCCATTTCCGAGGCAATCGGTTAATGATGCCTTCGCCCCAAGTACTCGATGATCGAGAAGATCACGGTGATGAGAAAGGCCTGGACCGCCATCAGGAACCGTCGGTTCTATCGTCATCCTAAATGTGTCGCATTGCACTTAGCATCACGTCACGGCAAAGAGAGTAAGACCGGAAGCGAAATGATCTATGATGAAATCGGTCTTGAAGCGGTCATTCGGCTCGATTGAATGCATGTGGCGACGGCACTCGTCCTTGATTTCCGTTTCTGCCGCATCGCCCCCTCGGCCGCTTTCCGATGAGTGAAGCCCTCTCTTCCACGACCTCAATCCGGTTGACAATCTCGAAGGAAACAAATCAACCAAAGCGGAGACAAACCCGGCGGAATAGATAAGAGCATCGCGTTTCATGGAAGCCGTGCCGGAAACAAAGCCATGCCGGAAACCGGCCTCGCGCATGATGCGGATCAACTCGTCATGCGTATAGGGAATCTCCATTGAGATTCCAAAGGTTCCCGTCATTCGCCGAAAGGAGAGCACCGATTGCAGAAAGGGGCTGAAGCGATTGGGGACGCTGATGCATGCGATTCCGTGATCCCTGAGGAGCATCCGATGATACAGAATGCACCGCAACCTGTCTTCCCCCGCGAAATGTTCTGCCAGTCCGCCGGACATCACAAGATGATACTTTCCTCTTAATGCTACGGGCGGCGCCTCAAGGCAGTCGGCCCTGACGAAATTCCCGGAGGCACCATAGGCGCGGAAGCACTTTTCGGTTTCACTCAACACGCTTTCATTGCAGTCGATCAACGTAACCGATGCACCAAGAAAGGCCAGGATCAGCGAACACGTCCCGGTGCCGCAACCGATTTCCGCCACCTGTAATTGATTGAAGGGAATTTCCGCCCGCTTGATCAGGGCAATGAGCCGTCCCCAGTTTCGTTGCGAAAGGTTGAACCGGATCCGGCTGTTCATGATGTTTTTCGTCATCGGCTCCGGATCCCATTCATGATTCGATGCAAATGCCGCCTTCCCGTATGTGCATGGCATGTCTGCGATTCGCGTTTGCGCCGTCGTCTGTGTCAACTGTTTCATCGGAAACCAACAAATGCAGGTGTGTCTTGGTTACCCTTTCCCGTGTATTTCGATGACCGGGAGAGCTCTCATCGTATGGGACAGGAAAAACAAACTTTGCATCCGCAATGTTACCGCGGTATCCTCCACGCCCTAGGCCCCACAATCCGGACAAATCGTCTACCGCCTGTGAGCATCGTCCGCCTCGTATCTCTGCGCCACATCAGTGATGTCTCCTCCCCGAGTACTCGATGATCGAGATGATCACCGTAATAAGGAACGCCTGGCCCACGAGCAGGATGCTGTCGATCGTGCGGGCGTTGCGCAGGGCGATGGCGCTGATCCCCAGGGTGGCGGACAGGGTGTAGATGAAGAGGACGACCTTGCGCTTGTCCCCGAGCAGCTCGTAGAGCCGGTGGTGC
>JAKPPU010000109.1 GCA_029547185.1 Deltaproteobacteria bacterium
GGGCGGAATATTAATCTTGAACGTAGATTGCCACGCCTCGCGAGGCTCGGCTCGCAATGACTCTGTACGGATTGCCTTGTCGGCCCGCGGGGCAGCCTCGCAATGACCATTATATTTTGCTCCATTACTCCAGCGAGCACCCCCTATTTCGTGAGGCCGAGTTTGGATTTGACCGCCTGGATGACCGTTTCGTCCCCGGCCTTGTTGAGCCTTGCCAGGCCTTCGTCACGTGACATGACACCCATTCTCACCAGTCCGGCCACCTCGAAGGCATAAGGATGAAAACCGTGCTGCTGCTGATGTACCTGATTCGCGAAGGCGTTCATCAGGCAATTCGTGGAATTGGGGTCCGTGTCCTGGGGAGGCTGCCAGCCCAGCTCCCGGATCCGTCCGTAGATCCTCTCCTCATCGTAATCCAGGAAGGCCAGGGGATGAATGTTGTAAGGAAATTTGTCGGCGTCGTTGAAATCCTCGGTGGACAGGAAATAGGGATTGATCGCATCACCCAACTTTTCGTGCAGCGGATCATAGAGGACTTTCTGGGTCGCCTTCGCAAATGCGGCGCTGTTCTTCATGACCGACGACTGCACGGGGGCCTGGCCGGGCGACCAGCCGTACCCGATGAAGGGGATCTCCTTTTCGAGCGACAGCTTTAGGGCAATAAACTTCACCAGGTTCATACAGGAAGAGCAGATCGTGCTGGCCCTTTCCAGCGATTTCTTTGAGTAAAGATTCCCGGTGACGGAAAGCGTGAAGAGCTTCTTCATCAATTCGAAGTTCGGCTTGAAGATAACGTGATCGATCCCGAGCCGCTCGACCACGGTGTTGATGTTCCTCATCGCATAGGGGGACATAAACCCATGATCAAAGCTCAACGCCAACACGCGCAACCCGAAATGATTCTTGAAGATGTCCAGGGTGTACGTGCTGTCCTTGCCCCCGCTGTAAGCCATCAGGACGTCGTAATCCTTCTTCCCTCTATGTGTTTCCAACAGCCTTTCGAATTTCTCCCGGTGCCTACTTTTCACTTCTTGCGGATTCTTTTCCTTCTCGAACGTCCGGCAATAGTTGCACAGGCCGTTTTCGTCGAAGTCGATGGTGGGAAAGTTCTCGGGAAGGACGCAGCGAATGCAGTATTTCATGATGGTCTCTTTCGTCTGGTTGGGCGTTCGATCTGTCCGGCTCTATCAAACGTTTCGATCTGCCTGAGGCAGTTTATTCTCGAGTTCGGCCTTGAGAGCCAGCTTGTCGATCTTGCCTGAGGCATTCTTGGGGAGAGAGTCCCGGAATTCGAAGTACTTCGGGATGGCGAACTCCTCCAGCATCTTCTTGCAGTGGAGGAGCAATTGTTTATCGGTGAGGCCGGCTCCATCCTTCGGCACGATGTAGGCTTTGATCGCGCTTCCCAGGAGCTCATCGGGAACGGGAATCACGGCAGCTTCCGCAACCCCCTCGGCCGCGTACAGGGCGTTCTCGACTTCCTTGGGGCTGACCCGCTCTCCACGGGTCTTGATCATGTCATCCTTGCGGCCCACGAAATAGATGAAGCCCTCCTCGTCCATACGGAAAAGGTCGCCGGTGTAGAGAACCCGTTCGCCCGGCAGAGGGCCCGGTTTCAGGACCCTGTCCGTCGTCTCGGGGTCGCCCCAGTAGCCCTTCATCACGTTGGAGCCCCGGACGACCAGTTCGCCCACGACACCCGGTCCAAGGCGGTTACCGCTCTCATCGACGATCCAGACCTCCTCGTTCGGCATTCCGCGCCCGACGGAGTCGGGCCTGCGGTCCAACTCCTCCGGAGGGAGGTAGGAGACTCTTTTGCACTCCGTGAGACCGTACATGGAATAAAGCCTGGCCTGCGGGAAGGTGTGCCGGATCTGCTTGATATGGCTCACCGGGAGGGCGGCAGCCGTGTTGGTGATATACCGCAGGGAGCTCAGGTCGTACTTCTTGAGATCCTTCATCTGCAGAAGGATGGCAAAGATCGTCGGTACGCCGGGGAAGCCTGTCACCTTTTCCTCCGACATCCGCTTTACGATTTCGTAGGGAAAAACAAAGGATTTTTCAAGGACCAGCGTTCCGCCGAACTTGAAGGTCATCAGGACCTGGTAAAGGCCGTAATCGAAGGAAAGCGGCAGGACGTTGATGACGATGTCCTCGGGCACATTCTCCAGGTAGGTCGTAATGGAGGTTGCCGCCGAGACCATGTTGAGGTGCGTCAGCATAACCCCCTTGGGATTGCCGGTGGAACCGGACGTGTAAATGATGGAGGCAAGGTCAATGTCGATGTTTGCATTCCGGATGTCGGCCTGCGAATCCGGCATGTTCTCCGTTTCCGACCATGCGATCACATTTCGATGCATTCCGGGATCGATCTTTTTACGATCGTCATTCAGGATCAAAGCTTCGAGGGCCCGGGCTGAAGGAACGACATCCGGGACATTTTTGATCTTGCCCGTGTCGGAAATCAACGCTTTCGCCCCGCAGTTGTCAAGGATGTAGGCCAGCTTCGGGGGCTTTAACTGGGGACTGAGCATCAAAAAGACGGCATCGGCCTTCAAAATGCCAAAGAGCGAAATCACGGCTTCGATGGAATTATCGAAAAAGACGGCCACACGGTCGCCCCTGCGAATCCCTTGAGACCGGAGAAGGGCAGCGATCTGGTTTGCCTTGCGGTTGATTGCATCGTACGTCAGCCTCTCGCCGCGATGGATGAGGGCCACTTTATCCGGAAGCCTGCGGGCGCTGTCTTCTAAGAAATCTTGGAGAAGCATCGGGGTCTGTACGGTCTGTTCGGTCTATCCCTTCATGGGCGATGGCGCGATAATCGGCATCTTCAGCTTTACACCTGGAAAGCGGTGCGGGGTTCTGCTCTCCGTGGTTTGGCAGCAAGGACCAGCTTTCCCTCCAGGTAGCTCACAATTTTATCGATCGAGTCCAGATTGTCCCTGCTCAACTCATCGTCCTCAACCGTGATCTCGAATGTGCTTTCAAGAAAGGCGACGAGTTCCAGTACGCCGGTTGAATCCATGATCCCCTTGTTCAACATGGATTCGTCATCGATAAGATCTTCCGGCTTTTCCAAGATGAAATTCTGCAGAATGAATTTTCTAACTTGTTCTCGCAATGTCATGATTTTTCTTCTTCTTTCCGGTCATTCCATTCTATTCTGTTTCTTTACGCCGGAAGACAAAGTCTCTCTATCACTATCCTGGTCAAGGCATGCAAAAAAACGGCGAGGGCGGTGAAGGGTCAGCTTTGGAAGGCAGCGGGGGCGTGCTCTTGTCGCTGTCCTGAGGCTTCAGCAAGCTTTTTCTCGAGGTAGCAGACGATGTTCTTGATTGAATCGAGATTCTCCGGGATCAGTTCTTCATCTTCCACCTTAATTTCGTATGTGCTCTCCAGGAAGGCAACGAGTTCCAGCACTCCCGTTGAATCCATGACCCCTTTTTCCAGCAGCGATTCATCGTCTTTGAGATCTTCCGGTTTTTCCAGGATGAAGTTTTCGAGAATGAAGCTTCGAATTTGATCTCTCAAGGGCATGTTGTCACCGTCCAGAAAGAATGTCTATTCCGTCGTTTCGCCTCTGTAGAGGGTCTGTTCCGTCTATTCAGTCTGCTTGGTCTGTCCAGTTCTTGAACCCGATGCCTATCGGGCGCCGCGGCCGAGAAGGACGATCTTTGCCGTCTCGGTGATGATTCGCAGATCCATCATCGGGGACAGGTGTTTGATGTAGTAAAGGTCATATTTCAATTTCTCCTGGGCGTCCTCCCGGGTTGCACCGTAAGGATACAATATCTGTGCCCAACCCGTGATGCCCGGCTTTACGACATGACGATGGGAATAGAAGGGAATCTCCTTCTCCAGTCTTTTCACGAAATACGGCCTCTCGGGACGGGGTCCGACAAGGCTCATCTCCCCCTTGAGGACGTTGATGAGTTGGGGAATTTCGTCCAACCGGAGCTTGCGAATCCATCTCCCCACGCGTGTGACCCGCTGATCGTTGACAACGGCCCACACGGGCCCGTCCTTTTCTGCGTCGACCGTCATGGAGCGAAATTTGATCAGGCTGAACAGCCTTCCGTCCTGGCCGACCCGTTCCTGCCTGTAAAACACGGGGCCCCGCGAATCGAGCTTGATGGCCAGTGCAATCAGGATGTACAGGGGAAGAAACAAAATGACCCCGAACAGGGAGGCAAAAAGATCCAGCCAGCGCTTGATCCCCCTGTAGACTAGGACCCCACGAAACCCATTCGAGAAGATGATGGAGCTCGGCGGAAGGCTCTCGACGGAAAGCTTACCCAACAGTCTTTCGCTGAACGACACCCCGTCATCCACATGAATGCCCTTCAGGCGGCACTGGAGCAGTTCATCCACCGGGAGACTCCCGCGCCTCTCATCGAGGGCCACGATGATGCGGTCAATGTGGCAGGTTCTGCATATGGAAGAGATTTGCTTGAAGTCGCCGATGATCATCGAGCGGGATTTCCTCTCCGACTCTCGCTCCCTTCTCGTCCACAAAACCCACGATTTCGTAAGTGTCTGTTCCATGGTCTTCGATTTCCTTATAAATTTTTCTTGCAAGCTCTCCCGTCCCGACGATCAGAACCCGTTCCCGGAAAAAGCCGTTGAGTGCAATCAATGGATATAGCAGCCTCCACAAGAATGTCAGCCCGAAGATGAACGCCAAGCTGGCAAAAAGGGTCCTGTGACTCATGGCGATGTTCGAAAACATGAAGTAGATCACGACCAGGGCCAGCGAATAGATGCCCAGGGACTTCAGGAGCTGCAAGAACATTCGTATTCTCTGGCGAAGGACTTTCAGGTCCATGAGATCCATGTAGTAGTAGGTCAGCTCCACCACCGCCACCACGAGCATGATCTTTAAGACCGGGTACGGCTCGGCAAGAAACAACCCATAGCGCCCCATGGGGTATATCGTCGCGGCCAGCAGCACCGCAGCCAACACGAGCAAGCCGTCAACCAGGGCAAAGACGTAGCTCATCGTTGACCGATTATTAAACGTGATCATTTCAGACATTTTTCAGTCCAGTTCCTGCTGTATTCCTGCAATCATCCATGAATTCATCGGCCGTCTCAAGGGAAGTCGGCGAGGCATTCTCACGGAATTTCATGGATTGATTCGTTGCCGTCTCTCCTGGCGATGACAGGGGAAAAGCTCAACCCCGTGAGACCGACCATGGACTGTGCACAGCGCGCAGGCTCACGCCCTCTCGGTTCCATAACGGCACCGACGATTCGATTTCGCCCTGCGTTCAGGAGTGTACACCTTTGTAAACTGCGATGCCCAGAGGGTCAGATGCCGGGGGACTTGTTCGGCCCATCTGTTTTACGCAATCGTTCCGCTTATTCAAGCCGATGGCTTTTGCCGTTCATGGGGTCTGCCGGCAGTATTGAGTTCGTGTTTTCATGTCTGCCTGGAATGGAAATAGCTTCATCGCCGGCACTCCTCGCGACGACGGGTCGCTGTTTCCGTTATCGGTAACGCTGAATTCAAACGGGGGCAGATTGACAGGGTAAGACACGCTGCAACGACAGATGAAAAATACGCTCCTCGCAGTGGCCCTTCGGCGCCCTCTGTCGGGCGTCAGCTGTCCTTTCTGAAAAACCGCGAAACGTTCTTTAGGATCCGGATGGTCATCGTTGTCTCTTCTCCCTGCTCCTTCGATTCACCGTATCCATACCGATAGTAATAGCGGGAGGAACCGAAATAGCGGGCGTTCAGATCCTTCGATTCCAGTACCAGGTCATTCAAAACGATGCCCAAGATCTTCGCTGGGTCAATCGCCGTGAGCGCCTGCTTCACGGTTTCGCGGGGCGTCGAACCCGCCCTGACCACCAGGATGATCCCGTCGACGAGCTTCGTGAGCACGCTGGGCTCCGTCGTGGCCAGCAGGGGAGAGGAATCGAAAATGATGTAGCGGTCTTTGTACCGGTTCTTGAGCTCGTCGACGAGAGACTCCATTCTTTTTGAACCGATCAATTCGACGGGATTGTCCCGGACGGAACCGCTCGAAAGGATCGAGAGCTTCGCGATTTTCGTCTTGAGGAGAAGCTCCGGGATGACCGCATCCCCTGTCAGGTAATCCGTGAGCCCTCTCCCGTTGGCCAGGCCAAACCAGCGGGACAGAGCCGGGTTTCTCAGATCGGCGTCCACCAACAGCGCATGAGAGTTGAGGTCCTGGGCAAGGATGGTCGCAAGATTGGTTGAAACCAGCGTCTTCCCCTCCCCCTCCGTGGCGCTGGTGACCATGATCGTTTTCAGCCGGCCGGGAATGTTCATGGCCAGCAATTGCGTACGCAGTTTGCGGAACTGCTCCGATACGATGGAGCCCGGTTCGCGGTAGGCAACCAGTTTCTCGTCGAAATCCGGGAACACGACTTCTTCAAGCGGCGGCAGGGTGATCCGCACGGCGGGCCGCGTCGGCTGCGGCTTGCGGTCTGCTGCGTCCGGCACACCCGCGCCTTCAGGCACCCGGCTGGAAACGGGCGCCGAGACCGCGGCATCTTGCGGCTCGCGGGCCTGATCGGCCGCATCCTCGTTGACGACCGCCAACCCCTGTCCCTTGTCGCGTTCCTTTTCGGCTTTTTCGAGAGCCTTGTAGAGCTTGCCCATCCTATGCGCCTTTAGCAGTTACGAATTTTGAGTTATAGAGCTTCGCAATTATGAGTTTTGAATTTCGAGTTTTCAATTAATGAAATTGAGAAGTCATTGCTTATTTCGCTCTTTTGAGGTTTTGACGATTGACGTCAGGATTCTCTTCAGTTCGTTCGATTCTTCGATTGCACCGTTGATCTCTTCTTCGAGCTCTTTCGTTGTCGCAATGCCCGAATCGCGTATCAGCCTTAACCAGTAATTCGACTCCCTTGCTTCCTTGGAGGCAACCGCCATCTTGTAGATGAAATCATTCCTGCTGAAACCCGCCGATGCCTCTTCGGCGTTCGCTCCCACCGATGTTCCCGATCGGATCAATTGATCCCGGATGGTATATGCCCCGGAACTGTTCGGTAGTTTTTTTGCAACGTGCACGATCCGCAGCGCATATTTGTAGGTTCGTTTTACAATGTCCTTTTTGTCTTTCTCCTCGAGCTCATACTTTATTTTC
>JAKPPU010000133.1 GCA_029547185.1 Deltaproteobacteria bacterium
TGGAAGAACTGGCCGATGAAGCGGGAGGCCCACATGGATGGCGTGATGTTGGCCTCCAGGGCGCCGATCCGTTCCTGAAAATTCCCGATCTTCTCCGCATGTTCCCGGCAGGAAAGCTCCTCGACAATATCGGAGATCCGCTTTACCTGGGTGATCAGGTCGTTCATGGCATGGCGGTCAGCCAGCAGGTTCACCTCGTAGGCCTGCTTCAAGAGACAGATGGACTTGTCCAGGGCGGCATACTGCTTCTTCAGTTCCTCTGTCTGACAGGAGAGTTTCGTGATGCTCTCCAAGAGCAACTGGGCGTACATGGAGAATCCGCCTTCGGGACTGTCGGTCATCGTTTATTCACTCCGTCTTTATAATCTGCCCAGATCCGGTCCACATAATTGATGATCTGCCGGTGATCGGGATGCTTGCCGCCGACGGTGCAATCCGCTGCGGCGAGATAGGTCTTCACCCCTTCCCAGGTCTGCCAGGGGGCGTCTTCCTTTTTGGCCAGGGCGATAGCGCGGTTGATGTAACCCCGTCCGCCGTTGTAGGAGGCAAGGGCGAATTTAAGCCGCTCCTGTGGATCGGGGATCTCCGGAAAGTGATCATACTGCTGCTTCAGGTAGGCGATCCCGGCCTTGAGGTTGGTCTCCGGATTGAAGAGTTTCTCCCGGGAGACGCCGAGATACTGACCCGTCGCCGGCATGATCTGCATGAGGCCAATGGCCCCGCAGGAAGAGACTGCCTTGGAATTGAAGGCACTCTCCTGGCGGATCTGGCACTTGATGAGGAGCCAGTCCATCTCCGGCCAGATCTTCGCTGCCCAGTATTGAATCAGGCTGTCCCAGCGGTCAGCGGCGTTCATTCGAGATACCTCTCCAGGAAGATGGCCCACTGACAATCGCTCGCAAAGTCCAGGTGCCGGTAGGCTGAGTTGATGCTTTCCGCGGGGAAGTAAATGGAGAGTCCTTTCGTCCCAGCAACTTCTGCTCCCAGCTTGCCCTGACAGAGGATGGATTTCGTTATGCCTGTCTTGAGGGCAGCGATGAGGGCGTCAGCTTTCACCCTGATCTGGCCTCGGTCTTTGCTCCTGAGTTTCTGTGCAAAGGCGTACAGGTCCAGGTAGTTATCGTCGTAAAACTTCGGGGCGTGATCCCATGCCCACTTGATCAGCTTTCGGTTCTTGTCGAGGTCAGACAACAGTTCCACCGCCAGGGGGATCAGCACCCTGATGATATCTTCGGTGGCCGCTGTATTGATGGCCGACTGGGTAACGGTCTCGCCCTGGTCCCGGTAGGAGGCGACATATTGCTTGACGACCTCCTTGGCGACGATATGGGTCTTGCTCTTCGGCTTCGCCGTTAGAAATTCGAGGATCTCTACATAGGGCCAGCCGTCGTTGGGCTCCTCGATCTCGGAGCCGACGAGGATCTCCACGGAATCCCGGAGCTGCCAGGCAACTTCCACCATCGTCATGAGGCAGGCGTCCATGCCGAGGATGTCGATCTTCTTGCCAATGGCGGTACAGGCGTGAGCGAGGACATTCTTCAGCTCACTATTATCCAGGGCGTCGCCGCCGGAGGTGTCGTCATAACAGATGCTTCTGTGGGTAGAATGTCCGGTGGCGTTGGTGCTATGATGGAAAAAAGAAGCACGGGATCTCGTACGGAGGGATCGAGCGCCCGGAGATTTTGTGGCTGCTGCCCGGCTTCTGGCCTCCTCCCACCAGCCGCTGCCATGATTCCAGAGGATCAGGAAATACCGCTCGGCGGGATACCGTTCCGTGGACCACGTGAGGAAATCTTCCAGGACCTTCGGATCTCCTGTGTTCGTCTCGCCGAATATCTCCAGACAATCCCGCTCGTACCCGCCACCTTTCGTGATCAGAAAGCGCCGGGTCTTCTTGTCCTCCAGAAGGTCAAGCTGAACCAGGACGTTGACGTCCTTGGTGGAACCCACCCTGGCCATTTCCTTGATGTCCCGGAGGGCCGCCCCGTCGAGATTGTTGTCGCCAGCCATGTAGACCATGACCGTCCATTTGGCCTTGCCGCTGCGCTGAATCTTTGCCCTGTCCACCATCGTGCCCCCTTTCACCCCATCGTTTCGGAGTCAAATTTTAGGGCCGATGGTAAAGGCTATGGGTGGGAAAAATCAAAGAAGGTGGGCACTTATAGACGCTATAGACAGAAAACCTGCTTATGGATGGATAAAATTAAGGTCATCTGGTCAAATAACGTCGGCAGACTTGACATTTTGCCGACGTTATTGTACCGTACTTTCCCATGAATACCGCCAGAGAAAAAGCCATCGATATGATCCGGAAGCTGGGAGGGATTATCCGCACCCAGGAGGCGCTGCGTCGAGGGATTCACCGACGCACCCTCTATGGTCTCCGCGATGATGGGGTGCTGCTTCCCACTTCAAGAGGTCTCTATCGGCTTGCCGATATGGAGAGCTTTCCGACGGAAATCGATCTGGTCAACGTGGCCAAGCTCGTGCCTCACGGCGTTATCTGCCTCATCTCCGCCCTTTTCTTTCACGAGTTGACCACCCAGATCCCGCATGAAATCTGGCTCGCTGTGGACAGGAAGGCCCGCAAACCCAAGGTGGATTATCCGCCGGTCCGGTCCATATTCTTTACCGGACCTTGTTTCCGTGAGGGGATCGAGGTCCATCGCATTATGGAACAGGATGTCCGGATCTACAACGCCCCCAAGACAGTGATCGATTGTTTCCGTTGGCGCAATGAAGTCGGGATCGATGTCGCCCTGGAGGCGGCCCGCTCATACCTGAAACGCCGGGGAGCGAGTCCAGCCACGCTGATGGATTACGCCAAACTGTGCAAAGTGGAAAAACTCGTCACCCCTTACCTGGAGGCCATGGTATCGTGAGCGCCCAACCGGCCAAGAATGTCCCTGCCTCTGTAAAAAACCGCATCCTGTCTATGGCGCGCCAGAGCGGTAAACCCTTCCAGTCTCTTCTGACACACTACGGTCTGGAGCGTTTTCTTTTCCGGATGTCCCGGTCGCCGCTGAAAGAAAAGTTCGTTCTGAAAGGCGGCCTTCTGCTGATGGGCATGGGCCTCCCCATGGCACGGACGACACGGGATATCGATTTTCTTGGACTCGGATCGAAAGATCTGGAAACCGTCCGCACATCAATCCGAGAAATCGGCAGCATGGCATTCGATGACGGGCTCGTCTATGAATTCGACCGTATGAGCACAGAGGCGATGGCTGAGGATGCTGAGTATCCCGGAATCAGACTCAAGTTCGATGCCTGGCTCGGCAAAGCGAAAATCCCGATGCAAATCGATGTCGGATTCGGCGATATCGTCATTCCCGAGGCGCGCGAGATGACGTTTCCCACACTGCTGGACATGGAACCGCCTGTCGTCAAAGCGTACGGCATAGAGACGATCATTGCGGAAAAATTCGAGGCGTCCCTGGACCTCGTGGAACTCAACAGTCGGATGAAGGATTTCTATGACATCTGGATGCTGAGTCGCATCTATCCGTTCCAAGGAGCGACGCTCCAGGAAGCAGTCATTGCCACCTGCAGGCGCAGATCAACGCCTCTGATTTCCCATGCGTCGGTCTTCTCCAGGGAATTTGCCGAAAGAACCGACAAGCAGGCGCAATGGAAGACTTTCCGAAAGAAAAATCAGCTCCCCGACATACCGGAAGATTTCTCCACGGTCATGAAAGATTTCGCTGAATTCCTGCGTCCGGTCACCGAGGCAAGCGAAAATCAGATACGCTTCGAAGAGAATTGGCTGCCTGGAGGACCCTGGCAACCGGCAAGTTAAAGGCACTCTACCCAGATCAACCCGGTGCCTACAGAGTGCCTACATTTTTTAGACCGCTTCGCAATGATTTGATTATATTTGGTTTTCTCGGCGGTGCAAAAATTCGATTCCCATGCACTTCCGCCATTTTTTATTGATTTTATTAGATTTTACTTGGCAGAATCTTTCCCCCGAATTTCCCCCAGGGGGATAACTTTCCTCTCCAGAATGCGGCGTTTCGCTTCGAGTTGGACGGAGGCGTATTGCATGACGGAATCGCGTCGCGCATGATCCGTCAACATTTGCAG
>JAKPPU010000136.1 GCA_029547185.1 Deltaproteobacteria bacterium
GTTGCGCGATCCGACGTCGTAGACGACCACGACGGCAACGGTGGGCGCGTAGTGCATCTCCTGGAGAATCACGGTCAGCCCGTTGTCGAGCACGGTCACCGAGGGCTCCGCCCCGCGGGCGCATACCGACAAGATCAAGCATAGAACCAGGAACCTGCCCATGTTTCCTCCGTGTTGGGGCCGCCTTTGCGACGGGAAAGAAACCTTTTTATTGCTGACCGGGCCACCGAAGATAAGCCGGGGCGCGCCGGGGGGTTCACCCTCGATCCTCGCAACTCATCCGGTACAGTGCCGCTCCTCCGTTTCGCGTGTCTCGCAGAGTGCGATCCCGGCCGAAACGATCCCGACGTCTTTTAACAGCCGCCGGCATCGGCCGGCGCCGGGGCACTCACTATCATCACCGTGCCCTCCGGGGAGTGGCCAAGGATGAGAAAAGCAGGACAACCGGCGAGGCAGTCTTGATCCACACATCGCCCGGGGAGCCTGCTCCGATCGAAGCTGCCCGAGGTTCAGGTCCGCCGGTTTCGATCATCGACACGAACCCGACTGGCCGCGGACGTCTCTCGAGCCCGAATAAAACCGACTCACATCATCCGCAGATCCTTCGACCCACCCACACTGCACTTCGATCAACGCGAACTCACCGTCGGACTCCCGGAAGCCTCCGACGATCACCCCGTCGAGACTGCTCCGCAAAACGTAAACGTCTGCATTCGACTCGTCAACCGCACGGCAGGCGAACGGGAGGACCCGACAAGTCGAGGTTCCGGCACCTTCCAGGTCGAGGAGAAGGGAGGAACAGCAGTACTCCGTCGAGGCTCCGGGCGAGCCGCCGAAGCGGCGGACGGATACCTCAGACAGGTGCGTAGTCATCGTCGAAACTGTTATCGGAATGGGACGGTCAAGCCCCGATTTTCTGTGAATTGTGTCAACCTCGGTTACAGATGCGACAGATTCGCCGGGTTGAATGCGATACATTAAGTACTTGCCTTGGTTTCAGGAGTAACGCCTTGAATGAGGGCCGGGAGAGCATCGGATTCGGCTCCCGGCCCTCTTTTGAACAGACCCCGACCCTTGCTTCCAAGAAGCCGTCTGTCGGGAAAAAGGTCTGGTCAGTACCTCAGCGGTAATGCCTGAAGGTTGGAATGAATCCGGGCGAACTCCCAGGCCCAGGGGTAACCGCTGGCGAAGGATACCAGTACCCTTCTCACGCTGATCCCCAACAATGCACCGGTCTTCATCAACTTCTGACGGATCGTCCCGCACTGGGCCTTGGCAAAAACGGTTCCCTTCAGGCCCAACACCCGGCAGGCGTTCAGAAGCATGTACGCCCCTGTCGAGAACCACACCCGCAACTGGTTCGAGCCCAGCCAGTGGGTACTGAACGACTACAGCGACTACTTCGAGGCGCATAAGAATCTTGAGCGGTACATCCAGTTTTACAACAACGAGAGGAGGCATTCCAGTCTGGACAAGCAGACTCCGGCAGAGCGGTATCACGGATACCGCAGAGAGCGAAGAGAGTCAGCATGAAAACACGGACCGTCCGCCACTCCGCTTCGGGCTACGCCCTCCGCTCCGTTGCGGCCGGAGAAGAAGGCAGGAAATCCACCTCCACCTTAAGCAGAGGGGTTTTCTCTCTTGACAACCCAGGCCACCTCAGAGATAAATTGGACGATGAAGCCGCCTTAAAGGGAAGATGAGGTAGTTGTGGATGCTACCGATTCAACGATCAATAGGGGCGTGTCGGTCCGAACGGTGTACGAATTCTCCGCGGGAAAGCGGAAGGATCTCACCGAAGAAGCTCTTCTGAACGCGATCTCCAGGATCATCTCGAAAGACGGGGAGGCGAGGATCGGAACGAGGGTTCCGATCAAGTTCTCCCTTGTGGACGGGATGATCACGCTGCTGCGGCCTGGAGCTTCCGTTCTCGTGATAACCTGCGACAGGTTCGCCGGGCAGATGAAGCAGCTCTTCGACCTGTCGTGGGAGTTGTCGGAACCCATAGACGAATTTGCAATGACTTTAGGGAGGGTTCAAAGATGAAGACATCTCTATTCCTTGTGTTCTCCTGCCTGGCATCCACCCTTGCGCAGACTTCGGTAGTGTTCGATCCCCCGGACCCGTCCTCCTTCTTGCAGAACACGAGCTTTGCCGTGTCCGATGGAATCGGATTCGTCACAAGCAACGACGCCGACGCTCTCTGGTCGTTCGACCTGTCAACGGGGCAGATTCTCGATCCCGACGGCATGGCGCTGACCGGTATGTCCTCGGATGTGTTCCTGTTCGCGAATGCAAGAGCCGCCATCCCGGGTAACTTTCCCTCCTCAGGATCCAACTGGGGAATCTGGGTTGCGGATGTTTCCACCCCTTCCGATCTGCAGGCCGTCGGATTGATATCCCTGCCGTCCACCAGTTGTGTCTCAGGTCAGAACGTAGTCGTGGACGCTGACGGGGTGACGGGATACATCTCCTCGTTCACTGACGACAAGCTCTACTCTTTCAGCACGCAAACCCTCGGGCTGGTCGATCCTGACGGCGTAAGCCTGCCGGGCAACCCCATGAATATCGCGATTACCGGCGATCGGATTGTCGTGCTCGATTCGACGACTCCAGCAATCATCGTCGTGGACGCTTCGAATCCTGCTGCCCTTACGGTGGAGGGCAGCATTCCGCTGCCATCCGGCGCGTCCTTCTTGTCCAGCAACAATGTCCTGATGTCCAGCGACGGACGGACGGGTTTCGTTGCATCCAACGAGAGGGTACTATTCTCGTTCGACATCTTGAGCATGACCATGCTGGATCCTGACGGCCAGTCCTTCGGTACTATGCTGTACGGAGGCAGCATCGCCCTGAAAGGGACGACGGTCGCCTGCATCTACTCAAGAGGGTTGAGCTTCATAGATGTCTCCGACCCTTCTCAGATGTCTCCGCTTTCCGAGGCTGATTTCGGAGAGGTTGTCGCACCTCAGGGATCTGCCACCGTCGCTTTCAACACCGACGGCACCCGGGCGGCGATACCTGTGATGTATCCCGGCAACTACATCTACTCCTTTGATGTGGCCTCCGGGCAGCAGTACATTCCGAGGTATCAGGTTGACGCCCAGCCGAACTATCTCATCGTCTTCGGTGACGATGACGTAGTAGGCACGGTCTGCAGCTCCGAATCCTCCGTATGGATGATCTCCGGAATGCTCGGAACTCCCGAGGGGATCGAAGACAGCACTGGAACCATGATGGAGCTTGCTGCTTCACTTGCCGCTTCACCTAATCCTATGGTTTCGTCCACTCTCATAGTGTACTCACCTGCTGCTACCGGGCAGCAGCAGCCGTCGTCCGTGAACCTGTCTGTATTCGACATGTCCGGGCGGCTTGTCAGTACCCTGTTCGACGGTTCGGAACCCACAGGACAACGGAGCTTCTCATGGAACGGCTGCGACGAAAGGGGAGTTCCGGTGCCCGGCGGGATCTATGTCGTAAGAGCCTCTTCGCCCTGCGGAGCCGCGATGCTGAGGCTGGCCGTCTTGAGATAGAACGCGCTGCGCGGAAAGAAACGGTTCGCCCGCATGCGCATCGGCTCGGTTCATTCAGCAAGGTCCCGGCTCCGGGATATCCTCAGACGATAGACATCTCCCTTGTCGGGACCGGCACCCAGAAGGGTCTGTCGCCTATCCGTCCCGCGACTGCCCTGTAGAGGAGGCTGAGGGCTGCAATCCAGAAATGTCTCCGGCCGGGGGCGCACCGAAGAAGGGCAGGGCTGCCACGCAGCACGCAAGGAATCCTGTCGGCGTCGGCGGATAGATCGTACCGGACATCCAGACACCGAAGCTGGACAGGAGAAAGAAGGCTACTGAGCCGAGTGCGGCTGCGACGACAGCTCCACCCCTTTTCGCACGAAGGCGATATCCGAGGAGCGCCCGGATGGTGAAACCACCGTAGACGAACGGTGTCACCGGGCTCAACACCTGACAGCCGTGAAGCGATGCCAGCACGGCATCGCCGGCAAACATCGCGATGATGACCATGAGCATCGCCAGGGGCGACCTTAGCCCGCATTTCTCACCAACCCCTTGGAGGTAGCCGGTTGTCGTTCAGGTCATCATAGCCCAATGCAAGACCGTACACTTTCTGGGACACCAGCTCCAAGCTGTTGTGTTCGCTCCTTGCAGGATCCCGCCCGCCCTCGAAGCAGGCGGCAAAGCCAGCGATGATTCCCGTCCGGGCTTCCACTTCCCGAAGCTGTAGGACTCCTCCGTCGGAGGCGACAAAAACCGCATCGAATCCGCTGACGACCCTGCGGGAACCGAGCCCTTGAAATCCGAGCTCCAACCGATCATTATCGGGTAACGGAGTGTTTTCATTGCCGGCCGTTCTTTTGTGGTGTAACTGGCAGGTTGATGCTCAATTATACCACTTTAGAACGGCCTTGTGCAACTCAATGGTGAGGAATCCGGGATAGTCACAATCGAGAGGAGTTTTCCATGAAAGAGAAGCAGGCACCTCAGAACACGGACAAGTCTTCAGTCTGCATATATCTAAAATCTGATCTCAGGCAGATTCCACAGATTGGAGGACCCCCTAAGATCCTACTACTCCAGAGATGCACCCTGAAGGAGAACTCACCTGAGGCGAGACTCATGATTAACGAGGCTGCTGCAGAGGCTTGGAAAAGTAGTATGGACACAACAGACTGCATGTGGGGGAAAGATCTTAACGAGTGCCCATGCTTCAAAGGTGCCGTCCTTCATCGTTGAGTGGGGCACTGATCCGATCAGCTAACCGCGAACATCGGTGTTCAGGTGCCGATCCTCAGTTTCTCCTCTACTGCCCTCTGCAACTGCCTTGCGGACGACAGAGCCGATTCGGCCTCAGTATTCGTGACGATGCCTGTGCGTTCGTAGATCGAGAGGCTTCGCTTCTTCCTGTAATCCTGAAGCTCCTTCACCTTCCCCTGCGACAGATTCATCGTGAACTCGAGGGATTCGATCAATCTCCAGTGATGAGCCGGCGAACCCTTTCTGACTCTGTAGCGCGAGAAGCCAGAACTGCGGCTGCGAGAGCAAGGCAGGCGTTGTGGGCATGCCCGAGCTTTCCTTCAGGAGAAGCAACGGGTATCGCATCCTTGATCTCGCGTGATGCTACAAGAAGAAGATCCCGGATCTCCTCGTCACTCTGTTGCCCGGCGGAGAGGTCGTCCTTGTGTGAGTCAGCCCATTCCTCGAATGTCATCGTTTCCTCCGACTATGAAGATCTTCGGCTTCTGCAGGATATCCGTCAGGAAGCGATGTCCTTCCACGATGCGCTGCCTGAACTCATCCTCGGAGTAGACCATCGGAGATATCTCTCGTCCGAGGGTCTTCTGTGCCGGTTGCAGCGCCGAAGCGATGTCGGAGTAGGGGGCGCTCCCGACTAATAGAAGATCCACATCGCTCCTTGAATCCTCGGTGCCCTGGGCGATGCTGCCGAAGATGAACGCCAGGCTGATCCCCTCCACCGGCTCGAGCGCAAGCCTGATAACGTCGGCGACCCCCTCGGTCTTGATCATCAGCATGTGGAGTTCCGGGAAG
>JAKPPU010000146.1 GCA_029547185.1 Deltaproteobacteria bacterium
CGGCATCGCCGAGCAGGCGGTCGTAAACGAAAAGCTGATGGAAATCTCGAAGGCATTGTCCATTCCGCTCGTGGCAACCAACGACTGCCACTACCTCGAGCGCGCCGACCACGAGGCCCACGAGGTCCTGCTGTGCATCCAGACGGGCAAGACCATGGAAGACCCCGGTCGGATGCGCTTCGCAACGGACGCCTTCTATCTCAAGTCGCCCGACGAGATGAAGCAGCTCTTCTCCTACTGCCCCGAGGCCATCGCGAACACGATGGCGATCGCCGAGAAGTGCAACCTCTCCCTCGATTTCAAACAGGTATACCTGCCGCATTTCGAGATCGGCCAGGGCAAGTCCCTGGACGAGCACCTCGAGGAAATGGCCAGGAGCGGGCTCGAGAGGCTCATGCCGAAGATCCTGAAGGACCGGGACCCGTCGCTGCGGCAGAAATACGAAAAGCGCCTGGACCGGGAGCTCGACATCATCCGGTCCATGGGCTTCGCCGGATATTTCCTCATCGTCTCGGACTTCATCAACTACGCGAAAAGCCGCAACATTCCGGTAGGTCCCGGGCGCGGGTCCGCGGCTGGCAGCCTGGTGGCCTACGCCATCGGGATCACCGAGATCGACCCCATCCGCTACGGCCTGTTCTTCGAGCGCTTCCTCAACCCGGACCGCAAGAGCATGCCCGATATCGACACCGATTTCTGCATGGAGGGCCGTGACGAGGTCATCCGCTACGTTTCGGAGAAGTACGGCAACGACCGCGTGGCGCAGATCATCACCTTCGGGAAGATGCAGGCCAAGGCCGTCATCCGAGACGTGGGCCGGGCCCTCAACATGCCTTATGGAGAGGTGGACCGCATCGCCAAACTGGTGCCCAACGTCCTCAACATCACCCTCGAGGAGGCCATCAAGCAGGAGCCCCGCCTTCAGGAAGAACAGAAGAAGAACGAGAAGGTCCGCCGCCTGCTCGCCCTGTCGCGCTCCCTGGAGGGCCTCAACCGCCACTCCTCGACCCATGCGGCGGGTGTCGTCATCTCGGACAAACCGCTCGTCGAGCGTGTGCCCCTCTGCAAGAGCTCCAACGAAGACATCGTGACCCAGTTCTCGATGAACGATCTCTCGGCGGCGGGACTCACGAAGTTCGACTTCCTCGGACTCAAGACGCTCACGGTGATCCGCGACGCACTGAAGTTCATCGAGGAGGGCAGGGGCATCCACCTGGATATCTCCGACATCCCGCTCGATGACCGCAAGACCTTCCAGCTTCTTTCCAAGGGGGAGACCGATGGCGTCTTTCAGCTGGAGAGCCGCGGCATGAAGGAGATCCTCGTGGGACTGAAGCCGGACTGCTTCGAGGACATCATCGCGCTCATCGCCCTGTACCGGCCCGGCCCCCTGAAGAGCGGGATGGTGCAGGAGTTCATCGCCCGCAAGCAGGGCAAGACGAAGAGCACCTACGAGGTGCCCCAGCTCGAACCGATCCTGAAGGAGACCTACGGGGTCATTCTTTACCAGGAACAGGTGATGCAGATCGCCAGCGCTCTGGCGAACTACACCATGGGCGAGGCCGATACCTTCCGAAAGGCCATGAGCAAGAAGAACTCGGCCGAGATGGAGAAGGAGAAGCCGAAATTCCTCGCCGGGGCGATCAAGAACAGGATCCCCGAGGCCAAGGCCAAGAAGATCTTTGACCAGATGGAGACCTTCGCCGGCTACGGGTTCAACAAGTCCCACAGCGCGGCCTATGCGATGATCTCCTACCAGACGGCCTACCTCAAGGCACACTACCCCGTGGAGTTCATGGCGGCACTGCTGACCAGCGAAAAAGGGAACCGCGACAAGGTCATCAAGCACATCAGCGTCTGCAAGGAGATGGGGATCAACGTTCTGCCTCCCGACATCAACCTGTCGGCCCTCGATTTCAGCGTCGATGCGGGGAATATCCGATTCGGGCTGGCCGCCGTGAAAAATGTCGGAGAAAGCGCAATCGAATCCATCATTGAATCAAGGGATAAGGAAGGACACTTCAAGTCATTTCTTGATTTCTGCTCCCGCGTCGATCTCAGGAAGATCAACAAGCGGGTCGTCGAGAGCCTCATCAAATGCGGGGCCTTCGATTCTCTGCAGTACGGCAGACGCCAGCTGATGGAGGGCTTCGAACGGGTGATGGACGCGGGCCAGAGGCTTCAAGATCAGAAACGGAGCGACCAGGTCGGCCTGTTCGACGGTCCCGAAAACGCGGACGCAGGGCCGGCGATTTCCGAAAGAGACCTGCTTCCCGCCGTGGAGGAGTGGGACCATGGAGACGTTCTCTTCAACGAAAAGGAGACTCTCGGTTTCTACATCACGGGCCACCCGCTGCTGCGTTACGCGGAGAAGCTCAAGCTCATCACAAATGCCGACTCCGAGCGCATCGCCGAGATGCACGACAAGGACAACGTCACCGTGGCCGGGATCGTGAGCCACAAGCGCGAGGTCCCCACCCGGAAGAAGGACACCATGGCCTACGTGACCATCGAGGACCTCAAGGGCTCCTACACGGCGATCGTTTTCGCCGATACATACCGTAATTACAGGGAGTTAATCGATTCGGACGAGCCCCTTCTCTTCAAGGGAACCCTCGATGTGACCGAGGAGAGCAGCCGCCTGATTGTCTCTGAAGTTCACCGGCTGGCGGAGTACAACGGGGTCAGCTTCAACGCCATCCACGTCACCTTCGATGCCGCAAGGATGCAAGACAATCACATCGATCTGCTTCGCGAAATCTGCCGCCGGCACCCCGGCAAGCACGATTGCTACCTGCATGTCCTGCTTCCGAACCAGAGCGAGACGGTGGTGTACCTGGGCAGCGCGTCGAGAATCAACATCTCGGAGCCCCTGAAAGAGGAGGTGGAGCGTCTCCTTGGTCCCGGAACGACACGTTTTTACTGAACAAATGCAGTACCCAGGGGCCGATATCAGCGTTAAAAGAGACAATTGCATGGTGCAGCCTTGCCCCCGTATGTCGAAAGAACCTATCGAGAGATTTCAACCAGTCGTCATTATTCGCGTTTTTCCGTAAAAGTCAGCGAAACGGATCTCTATATTCTCGCCGATTCCGATCTCACCGCGCTTGCCTGCGAGTCGGTGCACCTGTATCGCTCCCAGCTCGAGGAATACATCCGGATCCGGCCTGAATTTCGGTCCTCACTCGTCCCGTTGAGCCGTGACGCACTCGCCCCAGGCATCGTCAAGACGATGCTCGATGCATCCCTGCGGTCCGGTGTCGGCCCCATGGCCTCCGTGGCCGGAGCCATCGCAGAGTACGTGGGGAGGCGACTGCTGGAGAAAAGTGCGAATGTAGTGGTCGAGAATGGAGGTGATATCTTCCTGCATGTAACAGAGGAAATCTCGGTCGGAATCTTTGCCGGCGCATCGGCTCTGAGCGGACGGCTTGCCCTGAAGGTCCGTGCCGATCAGACGCCCCTCGGAATCTGCACGTCGTCCGGCACCGTGGGGCACTCCCTGAGCTTCGGCAGTGCCGATGCGGTCTGCATCAAATCGACATCGGCGGCACTGGCCGACGCCGCGGCAACGGCGACAGGCAACGTCGTCAAGGACAGAAGGGATGTACGGAAAGGACTTTCAAAGGCCATGTCCATCGAGGGAGTTCTCGGTGTCCTCATCGTGATAGGGGATATCCTGGCTGTCCAAGGCGACATGGAGATTGTCAGGGCTTGAAGGCAGAAAGATTCGACTACAAGCAAAGTTTACATAATCGTGATAGGGGATATACTGGCTGTCCAAGGCGACATGGAGATTGTCAGGACTTGAAGGCAGAAAGATTCGACTTAAAGCAAAGTTTACATAACATATCTTATCAGACATATTGGTTGACCGCTCATCGGCGAGATAAGAGACGTGGACTCGCAGGTCACCCTCCGGTCGCCCTGCCTGGCGGCATGCCGGGATCGCAGCGATCGAACGTGAGACGATGGTTGAATTCATCTACTCATTGCATTGAATATGAACAAATAATTTATTTTGCGAGATCCTATCCTTCACCTTTCACCGCATTTCGCATGATTGAACTTTTTCAATATTTAAAATGACTTATGATTATAATATTAACCGATATCTTCATGATAATGAGAGATTGATTGATAATATAACAGCAAGTAATCGTATATTAAATACTTTTTAGATTGAATGCAAAGATCGAAACCGGTCTCGTGATATTGATACAGGGGGATCAAGGGATGGAGGGATTCGTCTCAGGTCCGGGATTTTCTGCAGAACAATCGGGATTGACCTTAAAGGCCCTCTTCGGCGAGCTTTTTGATCAGCTCGGTCTGCCTGGCGTTGAGCTTTCTTGGGACATCGACAAAGATGCGTACGTACTGGTCCCCCCTCCCTTCGCCTTTCAGATGGGGAACCCCGAAGCCCTTCATGCGGATCTTGGTGTTGCTCTGGGTCCCGGGGGGAACCTTCATTCTCTTGGGCGTGCCGCCCAGGGTGGGCACCTCGATCGTCGTTCCCAGGCAGGCCTGGGAGAAGCTGACGGTTTTCTCCACGTACAGGTCGTCGCCGTCACGCGAGAAAATGGGATGCGGGAGCACCTGGATGTTGAGGTACAGATCCCCGGCGGGTCCCCCGTATGGCGACCGGAGCCCCTTGCCGGCGAGGCGCAGTTTCTTGCCGGAGGAAATCCCGGCAGGAATCTTCACGCTGACCTCCTCGGTGATGTCGCCCTTTCTCAAGGAGAGCTTCTTTTCGGTCCCGAGGACAGATTCTTCCAATGTAATCGATAGGTTATACTCGATATCCTGGTCTCTGGAAGGGGCCGGCTCCCTTTGCCCGTAGGCCTGTTCCGCTAAGATGTCTCCGAAGGGGTCCGCACGGCGCTGCGTGTAAACGCGCCTCTTCCCGCCCTGGCCCCCCGTGCCGCCGAACCAGGTGAACTCCCCCCCGAGGTTCCCGAAGCCGAACCCCCGCAGGATGTCGTTGATGTCGAAGTTGCGGAAGATGTCTTCCTGGGAAAACTTCTGCCGGAAGGCATCTGTCCCGAACTCATCGTATTGTTTACGTTTTTC
>JAKPPU010000155.1 GCA_029547185.1 Deltaproteobacteria bacterium
GACCATGGCACCGTCGTGCATGAAGGCCTTGCAGGCCTCCTCGAGGGACATGATCTGTGCCTTCTTGGTCTGTGTACGAAGACGTGGCATTGTTACCTCCTTTTCGGTACTCGTAGAGCCCACGATCAGTAAAGATGATGAGTGAGAAAGACTCCCCCCAGAAAACCTGAATTAAGGCGGTTCACCTCCTTTCCGGTTGAATATTGAGTAAAGCTCAGTGCAGTCGTCGCTGACGCTTCGCTCTTCTTTTTCGTGCGCCGCGGCAAAATCCCCCCGGGCCATGACGCCCTCCGCGGGCACAGTGCAAACGTGTCTTTCTGTTTGTGGGAACGAGTGAAACCAGGGGGCTTGCCGTCTCTCCCAGTGCTCCCTGGATGCGAACCATGCTTTATCGATCGGGTTGCCTGAACGGGGCCACCTGCGATGAGGCCCCTCTGCTCTGTGCCGACGATCCCTATCGATAAACCCGCCGTGCGGGAAAATGGGTCTCGAGGTGAGTGAATATTCGGCACCCGGGGCAGCGAACTCCCGGGTGTTGTCTTGATTGTAATTCAAACAGGTGTTTATATGAATCGCGGGCGCACTGTCAAGGGAAAATTGGGCTTTTCCCGAGAAAAATCAGTATCGCAGGGCCGTCCGGCCCCCCTTCCGCACCCCCCCGCCCTCGAGCCCTGCCGGTCTTTTGTATCAATTCGGTTTCGATCGTGGTATAAATGCCCTGTTTTTTGTCCGGGCAGGACGGCGTTACTGCATGTCACGATGACGAGGCCGGGCGGCGGTCGTGCTACCCGACTTTGGTCATTGCGAGGAGAGCGCGAGCCGGACGCGGCGATCTCACTCGTTATCTTCATGAAGTCAGGAGCGTTTTTTTTCGATCTTCCTTACTGCATAGTTGAAAAGCGTAAATTTTTCCGCAATTCATAACCCTTAACTCACAAAAGCCGCCTCGGCGGCCTGACGGAGGTACCTGATGCATCATCGCAATCGCTGGACGCCGGCCCTAGCGGCAATTCTCTGCGTGGTCTTCCTGGCGGGCATGGGAGGCTGCAGCAAGGAGAGCAAGAAGGAGAGCCATTTCAAGAAGGGCGAGGCCTACCTGGCGGAGAACAAGTTCCGGGAGGCCGTCATCGAGTTCAAGAACGTCCTGCAGATCGACCCCAACGACGCGAAGGCCCAGCTCAAGCTCGGCATGGCCCAGCTGGGGGCGGGCGACCCCCGCGAGGCCTACGCGGCGTTCAGCAAGGCCGTCGAGCTGGACCCGAACAGCCTCGAGGCGAGG
>JAKPPU010000094.1 GCA_029547185.1 Deltaproteobacteria bacterium
GCCCCGTAGAGCATGCAGGATGTTTCATGGGCCCATATGGTGGGACGATGGAAGGCGTAACGCATCACCACTTCGTAGACCAGGACGAACATTATCGGGTATACGAGGTAGCCCACCACCCTGCCCACCCAATCGTTCAGCTTATTGACGCCATCGATGAAGGCGACCAGGAATTCCAAAAGCATCACCCCTTTAAGCGCTCAATTCATGGAAATCCCAGCGTCCCGGGACCCATGGGGCGGACGAAGCTATTTCAAATACTCAAGGGCAAGAGCGATGTAGAATTTTGTCGAATCGATGACGCTCGATATCTCGACGTACTCGTCGAGTTTGTGATTCCTCGTCGAGTCTCCGGGACCGTAAATCACCAGCGGCAGGTCGGGGTTGACTTCCCTGAAGGGGACAGCGTCGGTACCGTAGGTAACGCCCTTTATCGCCGGCTGCCTGTTGAAGACCCCCTTATAGGACTCGATGGCGCTTTGAATGAAGGGGTGATCGAGTTCTGTGCTTATCGAGGTAAGGTTCAACTCCACCTTTATTGAGATATCGATCGTCTCGTCTTCCTTTTTGACTTCCGCGAGGATCCCCTCGATCTGGGCCAGGAGTTCGGAGTGAGGGTTCCCGGGGATGGTCCTTATATCCACTACGGCTTCGCAGTGATCGGGGATGATATTGGTGAGTTCACCGGCGTGCATCCCGGTCAGGTTCAAGGTCGGCGGGGTGAGCAGTTTGCTTTCGTTGACCATGAATTTGAATTTTTCCTGGAGCCTTTCCGTAAACTTGATCATATTCGTCAGGGCGTTCACGCCCTCCTCAGGCAGGCCTCCGTGGGCCCTTTTGCCCTTGGAGATGAACCGGAGCCAGAGGGCGCCCTTCTGGGCGATATAAATATCTCCAACGCTCGCCTCACTGATGGCGAGGGCGTCGATCTTTTCCGCGCCATACTTTTCAACGAAGGCCCTTGCGCCGACCAGGCCCGTTTCTTCACCGGCTGTCCCAAGGAAAGCCAGGGTGCCCTTGAGTGGAACGCCCGCCCTTTTCAGAATGCACATGGCCATGATCATGGCGGCGTCTCCGGCTTTCATATCGCTCGTCCCGCGGCCGTACATCAGGTCACCTTCGATCTCCGCGCCGAAGGGGTCATGGACCCACCCTTCCCCGGCGGGGACTACATCGAAATGCCCACTGTAAAGAAGTACCGGCCCCTGGGAGGTATCGCCCATTTTCGCGTAAAGGTTAGCCCTGTTGAGTTCCTCGCGGTCGACGTCCATCACCTCGGACGATATCCCGCTTTCCGCCAGCTTCCTGGACGCCAGCAGTGCCGCGTTCTTTTCATTTCCCGGAGGGTTCACGCTGTCCACCTTGATAAGTTCCGAGAGGAACCCTACCACCTCTTTTTCATCAAGATGCTCCAGGCATTTCTGGTACTCCTCGTTCCGTGTCAATCTCATTTCGTACCCTCCTCTTGTTATTTGTTACCTGGGTTATAACTGGCCCTCTTTCCCGGAGGATCCGGCTTGAGAAATAGATCAAGGTAGGGATGGCCACCTCCTCTCCCTTGAATGGTTCCGGATCAGCGAGGGTCAATAAATCGAAATTAAAAAAGAGGGGTTTTTATTGCCTCTTTGAGAGTATATTGCCCGGGAATATAGCATTGGCCGGGGTGGGGTGTCAATATACACGAAATTAAATGTCGCCGGACAGCAAAAAAGGCCTGCTGAAAAGCAGGCCTTTTCTTCATAGGTGTCAGACCTACACTTTTGACTTTTTGAGGCCTCATCGCCTTACGGATGCCTTATCCAGCCAGATTTTCTGCATTTAGTCAAAAGTGTAGGTCTCTTTTGAACTATTTAGTCAAAAGTGTACGGCCTGTTGCCCAAATAGCATTTCTTGAGGTGGAAATGCCTGAGGAAGCACCTGAATACCCTTAAAATAGGTGTAGGCAGCGCAAGGGGGTGCTCTCCATGATGGGTATTCAGGATCCCGGCGGCGGCAAATTCTTTTACACCAACATAAGCATCGCTCAAAGGGTCCGCAGGGACCACCCGCTCCGGAAGATAGCGGCGAGGGTGGACTTTGACTTCATCTACCGCGAAGTGGCGGACAAATACGGGACGAGGGGCAACGTATCGGTTCCTCCCCCGGTGATACTGAAGCTGATGCTCCTTTTGGTCTTTTACAACGTCCGGTCCGAGCGTGAGCTCATGGCCACCCTTCCGGAGAGGCTGGACTGGCTCTGGTTCCTGGGTTACGACCTCGACACGAAGATCCCCGACCACAGCATCCTCTCCAAGGCTCGTAAGCGCTGGGGTGCGGAAGTGTTCAGGAACTTCTTCGAGCGGATAGTTATCCAGTGCGTTGAGGCGGGGTTGGTGGACGGCGGCAAGATCTTTGTCGACTCCAGCCTTGTCGAGGCCGATGCGTCGAACAACTCCGTAATAGACACCCAGTCCCTGAAGCACCAGCTCAAGAAGAATTACAGGGAACTTGAAGCCCGGCTCGCAGAGCGGCAAAGGGGTTACGGGAGCGAAGAGAACGAAGATAACGAAGAGAATGAAGAGGGTGAAAAGAGCGAAGGGAGCGATGATGACAGCGGATACGGGGGAGGCGGTGGCGAAGGAAGGCCCTCCCGCAGCGGCAGATACCGCAAGGTCAACGACCGGTACATATCCAGCACGGACCCCGACGCGGCCATAGTGGGCAGGGGCAAGCCGGACCTCTTCTACCAGGTCCACCGATCGGTCGATGAAGCCCACGAGATCATCACCGCCACGGTCGTCACCCCCGGTGACGTAAGCGAGGGTCACATGCTGGAAGAACTGCTTCAAAGGCACCGCAAGACGACGGGCAAGCCGGCCTCCACGGTGGTAGCCGACAGCAAGTACGGCACGATAGACAATTTCCTGTCCCTTTACGACCAGGGGATAAAGGCGCACATGCCGGACCTTTGCCGGTCCGCGTCGGTCCGGGAAGAGAAGCGAGGCATATTCACCGAGGCCCACTTCCGGTACGACCGTGAAAGGGACATCTACCTCTGCCCGGCGGGGAAGGAACTGAAACCCAAGAGCCTTCACCGGGGCCGGGGCAGGCCTCGCAGTCGGCCCTGGAAGCCCCGTAGTCGATGCTGCCACGGCCCCGGTGAAGGCTCTTCGGTTTCAGTTCCTTCCCCGCAGGGCAGAGGTAGATGTCCCTTTCACGGTC
>JAKPPU010000170.1 GCA_029547185.1 Deltaproteobacteria bacterium
GAGCTTTCCCGATACGCGGGCGTAGTAGCCCTTGCTGAAGTCATAGTCCAGGGCGGGGTGCACAACGGGGTAGATGAGACGCGCCAGGATTTCCCGTGAATAGTTCACGATGTCCGTGTCGTGCAGGGCAATGGCGTCCACATCCTTGTCCGAGAGGATATACCCGAGCGTCATCCACACCGAGCGTCCCTTTCCCGGAAACTCCAGCTTGAAATCGTTGCCGCGGAGTTCCTTGTAGAAGGCGTTCATTCTCGGGCCGTCGTGCCAGACGATCCTGACCTCGGTCGGAAGCTCGGACATGATCCCCTTTATCCGCTTGAACTGGACGGCATCCGCCCGGTCGAGCGAGAGCACGATCTTGTTGAGGTACTTCACCTTCCCAAGCTCCGAGAGGATCTGCGGCATAGCCGGGGTATCGAACTCCGAGACGAGGGCGGGCAGCAGAAGGACCATCTTGCTCTTTTTCGACCGCTCGCAGAGTTCGTTCTCAAGGTCTTCCACCGGCCTGCAGCGCAATTTCTGCAAGGTGGCTATCATGCCGTGCTGATAGAAATCCGCCATGGCGCTCCTCCTTCACGTTTTCTCGTGGATGAAGCTGCTTTCAAACCCTCGATGGATCGTGACCCATCGAAGAAACAGGCTTCTGTTCTCGTGCGTACACGCCTGCGTTCCTGGCAGACGACCCCTTCGCGAAGCGATGAAGCTCCACGAACCTCGATCCCTTCCCGTGCGCCCGGTCATAGGTATCGAGGATGTCTCCGAGCGCGTCGTTCCACCCCATGCTTCCAGGGAAGGGCGCGTGAATGAGGCCGGGAAGGTCGACCTTCTCATACCTCCCGTCGGGATGAGGGATAAGAATCGGGATGTCGACCTGCTCGAGCATGGGCAGGTCGTTGCGACTGTCTCCGAGGCCTACCGTGATCACGCTTTTCTTCCGGTTTCTCTCGAAGATTGAGGTCACGTACTTTACGGCCTCGCCCTTGTCGTTGCCGCGGCCGATGAAGTGATAGAACCTTCCCCCGCGGGTGATCCTGATCCCTGCCTCGGATGCCGCCCTTTCCAGATCGGGCAGCTTCTCATCGTCCTCGATGATGAAGGGCTCGGTGAATTCCCTGGCCCTTGCCGATGCAGCGATCTCGGCCGGCAGGCCGGTGAGATCCGCAATCTCCTGCTCGGTCATGTCGCCGAATCCCCTGATCGAGTATCGTGCACCTGCCCGCTTCATGAACGCCCTGATCCTGACATAGGGGATGCCGAGCGGGATGCATTTCGCTCCGCGGATGCCCAGGCTTTCCTCGATCCGGAAGCCCCGGTATGCCGAAGGAAAGAAGATCCCACCCCCGTTTTCCACGATGAAGGGCTCCGACAAACCCATGGTGCGCTGGAGGATTTCGACTTCCCTGCGGGTTTTGCTGGTGCACATGATGAGCGGGATCCGGCGTGACCGGATCTTTTTCAATGCAGGCAGCGCCTCACGGTAGGAGTAATCCCGATGGTTCAACAAGGTTCCGTCAAGGTCGGTAAAGATTATCATCCCAGTGCTCCTCATCTTTCCCATGCCTCAAAGGCATACGCAATCGAACGAACGATGTACTCGCAAAGGCGATCTAAAAAATCCGTGACAGCCTTATAAGGGCTCGAGCCGAGGTTATCCTGCCGTCTTCCTCGGGCTAAAGAGCAACGAGCGTACCAACATTTTACCTTGAGAAGGTCCGGGAATGCCGGGATGAGGGATAGCCTGTGAAAAAATTATAGAAAGTCCTGTAATTGCATCTAGACCGATCGACATACGCCGGATGTGTAAATCTTTTGTTCCTTAAAGCTCAAATTCGCGGGAAGACATCGAAACGTCTGCGCGGCAATCTGATTCCTGTATTATTTCATGATACTGGCCGATGTGCCGGAAGGTGCGGCACATGGATGGATGCCCCGGAGCGCCGATTCGATCTTGAGATGGGTGAACTGCCCGGGCAGAGGATATCTTCCCACATATCCTGCGGTAATTGTACAGGTGATTGCCAGAATTGTAACAGGGGAGACGTCTGTCTAGAGGCTGTTTACATACTGGTAGAGCATCTCGGTGAGCTCTTCGATGAGGCGCTCCTTGTTCATGGGCGAATCGAGGAATTTTACCGCGTGGGCGATGTTCTCCACTGAGCTGTGGATGACCTTCGACACCTCCTGCAGGTCTTCGGGTTTTCTCTTGTGACAGTAGGGCTCCACGAGCGAGCTGATGATGAGGATCTGCTCCTGCTCGACCTCATCGAAGAGCTTCTTCACCTCGGGGTCCGAGAACTTGAGGACGAGGGCCTCCTTGTGGAAGGAGGGGTGGAGGTCGAATACCTTAAACGCCTTGCGGATGTGTTCTCTGATGTTGTCCTTGAGAGAGATCGTAGCATCCGTCTGCAGCGAGTAGATGTCCGTAACGAAAAGCTCGAGGTGCTCGCGGAGGATTTCGAGGAACAGGGTTTTCTTGTTTTCGAAATAGCTGTAGAAGGTCCCGATGGAGACCCCGGCCTGCCTGGCGATCTCGTTTGAGCTCGTGCCGTTTATCCCCTTGCGCGCAAAGAGATCCCGGGCCGCTTCCATGATCTTGAGCCGTCTTTCCCTGCTCCGCTGCTGCCTGGGGATACGAATCCTCATGAGCGCCCCGCGTATAAGAGACAGGCCTTCACTTCCCTCATGATCCGCACCTGTTGTTGCCTCATATGATTGCATCTTTCTCCATCAGATTTATTATTAAGAGAACTAATACCAGGACGAGGATGTGTCAAACATAAAGTGAGTAATTGCTCATGTTTAGCCTTGACAATATGAGCTTTGACTCATATTATGGTTTTTGCTCAGGATCCACGGCGATTGTCCGGTCGTTGAGAACTTGACGTGAGGCTTGGGTCTCTCGAGAAAGCCGGCATTTCTCTCTTTAGCCGGGCAGATATGAGGAGGTGGATATGAAGGCACTGGTTACCGGGGCAACCGGGTTCATTGGCTCGGTTCTCACGAAAGACCTCATCGGGCAGGGACATCAGGTGAGGGCCTTGGCCCTCCCGGGCGAAAACACGACAGCGCTTAAGAAGCTCGGGGTCGAAGTTCTCGCCGGTGACCTCCTGAAGAGAGAGACCATCACAGGGATCTGCGACGGCATCGACACGGTCTTTCACCTTGCCGGGCGCGTCACCGACTGGGGCACCAGGGAACAGTTCTACAGCGCAATCTACGACGCCACGATGAACCTTCTCCAGGAGGCGGCAGGCAGGGCCTCGAGGTTCGTCTACATAAGCTCGATTGCCGCGATCGGCTTCGGCCGACACATGAAGGGCATCAGGGAGACCGATCCCGCATTCAAATCCGGCATCCCCTACAACGACGCCAAGCTCGATACGGAAAAGCTCGTGAAGAGCTACCACGACGGAGGCAGGATCGCCTGCACCGTCATCCGGCCGTCTAATGTGACAGGCCCGGGCAGCGTCTGGGTGAGGGACATCGTCGAGAAGATGATGAGCATGCCCCTGCCTCTCATCGACGGCGGCCGGTACAGCTCCAGCTTCATCTATGTCGACAACCTCGTGGACGGCATCATCCTGGCAGGGACGCTCGACGTCGCGAAGGGAAAGACGTATCACCTGCGGGATGACTGGAATGTGACCTGGAAGCAGTACATCGGCGATCTCGGGTCGTTCGTCGGCAGGAAGCCCATAGGGAGCCTTCCCTACGGCCTGGCCCGCGCGCTGGGCATCCTGTTCGACCGAGTCTGCACTCCGCTCGGGCTTCGGCCGCCGATCACGCGGATGGGCATCGAGATCATAGGCCGCGACAACGATGTCGACACCTCTCTGGCTCGGAGCGAGCTGGGATGGAAGACGAGGATCCCGTATCCCGAGGCTATGGAGAGGATAGGGGCCTGGGTAAAAGAGACCTACGGGAAAGGATGACGGCCGGGGCCTTCAGGGGAGCTGTCTCCCGAGGGCCACGGCTGCACACATTACGATCGAGGAGGTATCCATGCAATTATCACTGCTTCTCTACATCTTATCGTTGAAGCTCCAGATTGCTGCAAAGATGAACAAGGCCTTCCGCAACTACATCGGCACCGTCCAGCTCAAGATCCTCATCAAGACCGCTGACGGAAAGTGGGGGAGGCTCTTCGTGTTCGACAAGGGGAAGGTGACCTCCATAGGCGGAGGCAATCACAATTGCGATGCCGCGCTCGTCTGGTCCGATCCGGGGACCGCCTTCAAGACCATGGTCAAGGCAAGCGACGAGGCCACGTTCTATGCCGCCGCCGCCGGCAAGGTGAAGGTTGAGGGCATGGCATACTACATCCAGTGGTTCAATGACGGGGTCAAGCTCACCATGTAGCTTCACGTATCGTCGCTTTTCGCTCCGGTGCGGCCGCGAGCCGCATAAAATCACTCTGAGGGGGATACATATGACACAGATACTCGGCGGTCACCTGGTTGGAAAATATATGAAGGAAGTCGAAAAGGTCGACACGGTCTTCTGCATATCGGGAGGCCACATCGAGGCGATCCTCGACAGCTTCACGGAATACAGGATACGCACCATCGACGTGCGGCACGAGCAGGCTGCCGCCATGATGGCCCAGGCCTGGTCGGTCTACACGGGCAGGCCCGGCGTCTGCCTGGTGACGGCCGGCCCCGGCTTCACCAATGCGCTCACCGGCATCGCGAACGCCTATCTCGACAACGCGCCGCTCGTGGTGCTGTGCGGCAGGCATCCCTTAAGGGACGATCTGAAAGGCGCGCTCCAGGAGATGAACCAGATGGACGTCGTAAAGCCCATCACCAAGTGGGCCGCCACCTGCTACGAGACGAAGCGCATCCCCGAGTACCTCAACATGGCCTTCAGGCACGCGGTCGAGGGCAGGCCGGGGCCTGTCTTCCTCGAGCTGCCGCCCGACATCCTGAACGTCAAGGTCCCCCTCGAGAGGGTGCCCATGATCACCCGCATGACGCGCAAATATACGGTCCACCCGGACGACTGGGACCTCAGGCAGGCCGCCGACATCATCAACATGGCGAAGCGGCCCCTGTTCATCGGCGGAAGCGGCATCGGCTTGAGCTGCTGCAGCGCCTCATTAAGCCAGTTCATCGACAAGTCGGGGATTCCCTTCATCCTCCTGAACTACGGCAGGGGCGAGCTCCCGGACAACCACCCGATGTCCCTGTGGGATATCGGGAACGTGGGGATCCAGCTCGGCATCACCCAGGCGGACGTGATCGTGGCCGTGGGCTTCCGGTTCAACTGGCTCCTCCAGTCGGGCGCCATCATCCCGCCCCAGACCAAGGTCATCCGCATCGACATCGACCCGCACGAGGTCGACCGCAACCGGGTCGCCGACGTGGGTCTCGTCGGGGACGCCTCTTCGGTGCTGAGCCAGCTCATCCCGCTCATCAAAAGGGGCGAGCACAGCGAATGGATAAAGACGCTGCGCGCCGCAAGCAACGCCTTCCTCGACCCCGAGCTCAAATTGCGGGTTGCGCCCTCGAGCCCCATCCACCCGATCCGGCTCGTGGCCCAGATCCAGAAGTTCGTCGGAGACGACGCCATCTACGTGGTCGACGGCGGAGACACCCAGTATTTCGGGCTCACCGGCTTCTTCTCGAAAGAGAAGGCAGGGGTCATGGCCACGGCGGCAGGCCTGCTGGGCTGCCTGGGCACGGGCATCCCCTTTGCCATGGCCGCCAAGCTCGCCAGGCCGGACAAGAAGGTTGTGCTCCTCCAGGGCGACGGCTCCTTCGGGTTCAACTCCATGGAGTTCGACACCATGGTCCGTCACAACATACCCGTGGTGTGCGTGGTGAACAACGACACGGCCTGGGGCATGATCAAGCACAGCCAGGAGCTCTCCATCGGCTGCGACCGGCTCCAGTGCGCCGAGCTCGGCGAGCGGCACTACGAGAAGATGGTCGAAGGCCTGGGCGGCTACGGCGAGTTCGTCACGAAAGACGAGGAGATCATCCCGGCGCTCGAGAGGGCTTTTCAGTCAGGCAAGCCCGCCTGCATCAACGTCATGACCGACCCGACCGTGACGAGCCCCGCGACCCCGCTCTTCTACCAGTCGCTCAAGATGGATTGACGCCATGAAGGCCCTGACGTTCAATGTAACCGTCCCCAATTTCCTGGTGCTCCAGGTGCTGGGAAGGGTGAACAGGAAGTTCTTCTACGACGGCCCCTTCTCCACGGTGAGGCTCGTCGATGTCCCGGAGCCCGGGCTGCCGGGAAGCGACTGGGTGAAGATCAGGATAAAGCTCTGCGGGTTCTGCGGGAGCGACGTGAACCTCATTCAGGTGAAAGACTCGCCCATGGCCTCGCCCTTCACCTCCTTCCCCTGCATATTCGGCCACGAGGTCTGCGGAGAGGTCGTCGAAGCCGGGAGCGGCGCTGCCGATTTCTCGAAAGGCAACCGGGTGACGGTCAATCCGGCCCTGTCCTGCGTGCCGCGGGGCATTGCCCCGGTCTGTGCACCCTGCGCCGCAGGAAGGCCCGGGAACTGCGAGAAGGTCGCCGAAGGCGGATTCTCCCCGGGCATGTTCACGGGAATCTGCAAGGACATCGGAGGAGGGTTCGCGGAGTTCATGGTGGTGCACAAGTCCCAGCTCCACCGGGTCCCGGACGGGGTGAGCGACGAGTCCGCCGTCCTCACCGAGCCGCTGGCAGTGGGCCTCCAGGCCGTGCTGGACAACAAACCGGCAGAGTCCGACAGGGTCCTCGTCATCGGCGGAGGCGTAATCGGGGCCATGATCGTCAAGGCCATACGCGGGCTGGGGATCGGCTGCTCCATCACGGTGGCCGAGCCCAACTCCTTCAATGCCGAGTATGTCAGGAGATCGGGCGCCGACCACATCGTCTCCGGCAGCATCATAGAGGCTGCCGAGAGGATAACCGGCGCAAAGGCCTACAAGCCCATGCTCGGCGAGCGCATCGTCCAGGGCGGGTTTGAAAAGGTGTTCGACACCGTGGGCCACTCCCCCACGCTCCAGACGGCGCTCATTGTCACGGCAACCGGCGGGACCGTGAGCCTCGTGGGGATCGGCAACAAGGTGACCATCGACCCCACCCCCCTGTGGCTCAAGCTCCAGACCGTGAAAGGCTGCTACGCCTACGGCATAAACGATATCGGCGGCGGCCCAGTGCACGTCTTCGAGACCGCGCTCGATCTCATGGACAAAAAGAAGATCCACGTGGAGGACATGCTCACCCATACCTTTGCCATAGATCAGTACCGGGAGCTCATCGAGGTGAACATGAACAAGGCGGGGAGCAGGGCGATCAAGACGGCGATACGCTTTTAGCCGGCTCTCCGCAATGCCCGAAGCGGGAGCAAGCGGTTCGGTATGCGGGGAAGGGTGCGGGATCCCGCACAAGCCGGAAGAGAGGTCTGACATCATCCGAGCTGCCGGGTGACCGCCCTCTCCATCCTTTGAAGCGCCTCTTTGAGGGTGCTTCGCGGACAGCCGAAGTTCAGGCGGACGAATCCGGGAGAGCCGAAATCGCATCCGTCGGACAGGCCGACCCCGAAATCTTCGAACAGGGCTGCCGAATCTTTTACGCCCAGCTCGCGGCAGTCGATCCAGGCGAGGTAGGTTGCCTCGACGTGGTGCATGCTCATGCCGGGAGTCTGCGAGACGAATTCTTCAACCAGGTCCCGATTTTCCTTGAGGTAGTCGATGAGGGCCAGGCGCCAGTCTTCGCTGTCCCGGTACGCTGCCAGGGCAGCGGTGAATCCCAGCGCGTTCACGTGCGGAACGATGCCGTTCATGACCTTCGTGAAACGCGACCTCAGCCCGGGATCGGGTACGACGGCAAAGGAGCAGCCCAGCCCCGGGAGGTTGTAGGTTTTGCTTGGCGCCAGCAGGGTGATCGTGTGCCGGGCGATCTCCTCGTCGAGGGCGGCAATGGAGATGTGGCGCGCATCCTCATCGAGGACGAGCCCGCAGTGGATCTCGTCCGAGCAGATGACGACCTCTCGTTCGAGGCAGACTGCTGCAAGCCGTTCGAGCTCGCCCCTCGTGAAAACCCTGCCTGTGGGATTCTGCGGGTTGCAGAGGAGGAACATCCTCGTGCGCTCCGTTTCGGCCTTCCCGATCCCTTCGAAGTTGAAAACGTACCTGCCGCCCTCCACGGCAAGGGGAACAGTGATCAATCGCCGTCCCGACAGGACAGGGGCGCTCAGGAACGGAGGGTAGGCAGGGACGGTGGTCATAACCGCATCGCCCTCTTCGCCTACGGCGCGGCAGGCGACGTTGATCCCGGTCACGAGGCCCGGCAGCCAGACGATCCACAGAGGATCGACCTTCCACGAATGCGCCCTCTCGAGCAGTGAAACGACCTCCTCGATGAGCCCCTCGGGCGGACAGGTATAGCCGAAGACGCCGTGCTCGACGCGCCTGACAAGGGCATCGATGACAGCGGGCGGAGACTTGAAGTCCATGTCCGCAACCCACAACGGCAGGACGTCCCTGCCTTTGTACCTGTCCCACTTGATGCTCTCGGTGCACCGGCGCTCGACGGGCGTGTCGAAGTCAAAGGATATCGTCATGGTACAACCAGGTAGATCGTGCCGCCATGGGTGTCAAGGGTGAAATATCGCGGATGCTTTTTATTTCATCGAGAGCTCTTTGAGATCCGGCCACAGCCGGACGACTTTGCCGTCAATAGGCAGCACATTGCCGGCACGGCTCAAAAACACGTTCGTCACATCGGCATCGGCAATAATGATGCAGCCGGCAGCAATATCCTTTTCACGGTGATGATGAACTGCCCCACTGTCGGGGCTGCGTTCGATGCGCTGTCCAGATACCATAACCTGATGAACGATGCTCTGCGCCCCAGGGTCAAACTGGAACAGGGCCATGCGCTTCTGGGCTGGGAGGTCACGCATGAAGGCGTGCGCTTCGGACGCCATGCAACCGAGACGCTCCTGTCCATCTTAAACGCGCTATTTGTCCGCCTCACCGAAAAATCCTGCAGGCCCGAGGCCGTACACTTCCGGCATAAAAGGCCCGCGGACACCGCCGAGCACGCGAGGATCTTCCGGGCTCCCCTGCATTTCAGCCGCCCGGAGAGCTTTCTGGTCCTCGCGGCAGAAGACCTGAACCGGCCGGTCAAAGCGGCAGACCCCGAGCTCCTGGGTGCACTCGAAGCCTTTGCAGACGGCCTCCTTAAGAGGCGGTATCCCGACGGCACCTGGTCGGGCAGGGTGCTCCGGTCCATCTCAAAGGGCCTGACCGGGGAACGCCCCACCATCGAGTCCGTCTCGCGCGACCTGATAGTGGGCAGCAGGAGCCTTCAGAACAGACTGAAGGAAGAAGGCACCACATTCACTGCGCTGCTCGACAGGGCGAGAAAGGAATTTGCCCTCTCGCTCATGAAGAACGCGAAGATGTCGTTGTGCGACATGGCCTTTCTGCTGGGATTTTCCGAGCAGAGCTCTTTCACCCACACCTTCAAGCGCTGGACCGGCTCGACACCGGGCGCGTACAGGAAGGGCAGGGCCCGGGAAAAGAGCCAGCTGTTTTAATCGGGCTGCCGTCCAAGCTTTTCTCTTGATATTACGATACCGAAAAAGGCTTCCGGCCTTATTTTGGTTATCACGCCCTCACGTGAACCCCGCAATCCTGACGACCCCGCCCATGATACTCGATTCATGCATGAACGGTCCCGTAGAATAAACGGGCGGAGCCGACCGGAACGGCTCCGCCTTTTTCCCCTTCTATTTGTTTTCCGGCCGCTCTCTCTTCCGGCGTTCCGCAATCTTCTGCTGGCGTTCCACGGCGTACGACATCACCGTCTCCACGGTTTTTTCGATCGGGACCATCCTGCCGTCAAACTTCTTTTCCAGCGTGATCGCATCGAACTTGCACTTGGTGGTGCATACGCCGCAGCCAAGACAGACATTCTGGTCCACGATACTCACGCCGCAGCCAAGGCAGCGCTCGGTCTCCTTCTTGAGCTGCTCCTCGGTGAAGGTACACCTCTGGTCACGGAAGCTCGCCTTTGCATCTCCGGGGATGCGGCTCGGCTTCTGGCGCGGCGTATGGTCGTAATCGTCTATCACGACGGCGCCCTTGTTGAGCATCGTATAGACGCGGCGATCACGGCCTATGGTAAGGCTCTGGCCCGACCATACCTTGCGGTGCAGCGAGATCGCGGCCTGCTTTCCGGCGGCGATCGCGTCGATGGCGAATTTCGGACCGGTGTATGCGTCGCCGCCCACGAACACGTCCTCTTGGCGAGTTTGATAGGTCAGCTCATCGGCCTTTGCGGTGCCGTCATCGCCCAGCTCGACGCTGAGGCCGATAAGCAGATTGCCCCAGATGATGGACTGGCCGATGGAAACAAGAACACGATCGGCCGGGACGGTGACGGTTTCGTTCTCGTCATACTTCGGAGCAAACCTGCCGTCCGCGTCGAACACGGACGTGCACTTCCTGAATTCCACGCCTTTCACCTTGCCGTCCTCGACGATGATGCGCTTCGGACCCCAGCTGTTGTGTATCGAGATGCCTTCTTCGAGGGCCTCTTCAATCTCGTCGGCTGAGGCCGGCATCTCCCCCTCGGACTCAAGGCAGTACATGGCTACGGAAGCAGCCTCGGTCCGGACAGCCGCCCTGGCCACGTCAACCGCGACGTTGCCGCCGCCTATGACCAAGACGTGTCCGCTGATGTCGGCGGACTTGCCCAGGTTGATCTGTTTGAGGAAGTCCACGCCGGAGATGACGCCCTGCGAGTCCTCGCCTTCGATGCCGAGATTCCTGCCGCCCTGAGCGCCGATGGCGATGTAGAAGGCTTCAAACCCCTCTGTACGGAGCTCCGGGATGGTGACATCCTTGCCGACTTCGACGCCGGTCTTGAACTTTACGCCCATCTCTTTGATGATCCCGATCTCCGCCTCGATGACGTCCTTTTCCAGACGGAAGGAGGGGATACCCAGGGTGAGCATGCCGCCGAGACGGTCCTCCTTCTCGAATACCGTGACGTCATAGCCGTCTATTGCCAGATAATAGGCACACGAAAGGCCCGCCGGACCGGAGCCCACGATAGCGATCTTTTTGCCGTAGTCGTGCATCTTCTCCGGTACGAAGCGCGCCGCGGGATCGAGCTCCTGGTCGGCGATGAACTTCTTGATCTCATCGATGGCGATGGGCTGATCGAGGTCGCCCCTGGTGCATTCGAACTCACAGCGGCGGTTGCAGATACGTCCGCAGACGGCCGGCAGCGGGTTCTCCTTGCGGATGAGCTCCAGTGCATCCTTGTATCTGCCCAGCGCTGCAAGCTTGATATAGCCCTGTACGGCAATGTGCGCGGGACAGTTGACCTTGCAGGGTGCGGTGCCGGTGGGAACCACGCCCACCTTGGAGTCGCGGAAATCGGGGTTCCACATATCCCTGCCCCACTCGTGGTCGTCGGGCAGGATGGTTTCCGGCTGCGCGATGGGGGTCCTGGAGGCGATCTTCTGGCCCAGCTTGACCGCGTTGGCAGGACAGTATTCCACACACTGCCCGCAGGCGACGCATTTTCCGTCGTCGATCTTCGCCACGAAGTTGGAGCGGGACATGTTGGGCGTGTTGAAGAACTGTGAAGTGCGTAAGCCGAAGCAGGAGCAGCGGCAGCAGTTGCATATGCCGAAGATCTTGTCCGGCCCATCCACGTTGGTGATCTGGTGCACCAGACCGTTATCCTCAGCCTTCCTGAGGACCTCGAGGCACTCCTCGTAGGTGATCCTGCGCCCCCTGCCGGTATTCACGGCAAATTCGGCCGTGTCGCCCAAGGCGATGCACATGTCCTTTTCCAGGTGGCCGCAGCCCTCGCCCATCAGGCGGCGCGTGATGCGGCACGAGCAGTCACCGACGGCGATATAGTCATACTTCTTCAGCCAGTAGGAGAGCTGCTCGTAGGAGGCTGTCGTTGTCTCCGAGGGGATGGCTTCTTCAACGGGGATGACGTGCATGCCCAGGCCTCCGCCGCCCACGGGGATCATCGGTGTAACCTCCTCCAGAGGCTTCAGCGACAATTGCTCGAACGCACGGGCGATCTGCGGGAATTTCTCCACCTGACTGACATTCATCACCATGAATTCCATCACGCCCGGCACGAAAATGGGCAGCGTATACTCCAGTTCGCCATGCTCCCGGGTACTTTCCACTACGCCGATCACGGCCAGCTCATCCAAAAGCCGCATTGTCTTTTCAAGGGATTTGCCGCACTTTCGAGAAAGCTTCTCGGGTGAGATCGGAACGCGGACATCCATCTGCAGTGCCACGTCCGCCTGTTCGTCCGTCACCACGCATTCGAGGGCATAGTATTCCGGATCCTGCTCTGTGAACTCTTTCTTGGATTTCGCGATCTTTTTCGCAAGCGCCACGATCTTTTCTCTGGTTGCCATCGTTGCATCCTCCTCGTTGTATTCCTGCCGGGCCTCGGCCTGGTCATGCAGTCATTGCGCCCATTATCACTTGGAGACAATCTCACGGATGAGACAGTATATCACTGACCGCATCATAACGTCCCCTTGTAAATCCTCATGCAAAGAGCGGGGGGAAGGGCCGGATAAGAATAAAGGGATCGAGAAGCCTTCATGGGAATGGGCTCTCGATCCCTTTTATCGTCCTGGTGCCTGAATGATACTTCTGCTATTTGGGTGCGTTTCCGGCCGGCTTCTCGTCGGGGAGTGCGGCGGGAGGCATGCCCGGCTCCGGCATGGGCATGGCTGCCTCTTCCTGAGCCTTCTTGAAGTAGTCCTCGTTGATCGTGATGGGCGTGTTCTTCTTCACCTGCTCGAGGAGGGCCTTGATCGCCCCTTCGCTCTTTTCGCCCTTCATCTGCCTCTCGATTGCGGGCTTTGCCTCGGTCAGCTCCATCAGCTTTCCGGCCTCGATGTCATCGCACATGATGACGTGATATCCGAACTGGGTCTTGACCACGCCGCTCATCTCCCCCTTCTTGAGGGCAAAGGCCACGTTCTCGAACTCGGGGACCATCATGCCCTTGGTCGCCCATCCGAGGTCTCCTCCCTTCTGTGCAGAGGGGCACTTCGATTTTTCTTTCGCGAGCGTCGAGAAGTCTGCGCCCTTCTTCAGCTGGGCAAGGATCGCTTTGGCCTCGGGCTCGGTGCTCACGAGGATGTGCCGCAGCTTGACCCTGGGCCCGACGTTGAACTTGTCCTTGTTGTCGTTGTAGAACTTGGTGATATCCTCGTCGGTGACCTTGATTTCTTTCATCGCTGACTCGGCAAGGCCTCTTGCCAGGAGCTGCGAACTGATGAAGTCGAGCTTGCGCTTCATGTCCGGATCTTTATCCAGTCCGCGTTTCTTTGCCTCCTGCGCCATCAGCTTGATCTCGGCCAGGCTGGTCACGAACTCACGTTTTCCTTCGGGAGATTCATACCGTGCCCGTGCCTGCTCGGGCATCTGCGAAAGGAATGCATCGATATCGGAATCCATGATCTTCTCGTCACCGATGGTTGCCACGACATGGGGGTCCTTGGCCCCATCACTCCCTGAAGCGGACACGGCCTTCTCCTTCGAACAGCCAATGAGGGCAAACACAAGTATCAATACCGGCACTATAAGTTTTTTCACGTAACTCTCCTTTTGGGAATTTTCATGCTAGCGCTTCTGTACCACAACTCGGCCGTGAACGAGAAAGGGAAAAAGAACCGGAATGAAAAATCCCGTCCTCCTCCTGCGGGAGACCCTGTGGGAAAAGAAGGGAAGCCTTTCCCTTATCATGCGCGGCATGTCCGTTCTCCATGGCCTCCTTTGAGCAGGAATCAAAAAAGCAGACCATAGGGCATAACAGCTCCCCGCCCCTTCGGTTGCAGGGAGGCGCGACTTCAACGGGGACTCATTGCCAGGGTCCGAGGTGGCAGAAGGGATCGTCCGGCTCGCCGTCCTGATGGAGCTCGAAATGAAGGTGAGGGCCGGTTGACGCACCCGAATTCCCGGACAGGGCGACCACTTCCCCCATCCCGACGTATCCTCCCAGAGGCACGAGAATCTCCCCGAGGTGGCCGTAGAGGGTGTCGATGCCGTTCCCGTGGCTGATTTTCAGGACGTTTCCCTTCGAGCGGTCGTTTTTTATGACCTCGGCGACGACCCCGTCTCCTGCCGCGAGCACGGGAGTCCCTTCGGGCACCCTGAAATCGACGGCCCTGTGCCCGATCGAATACCCGCTCGTGACACAGGCCGGCCCGACGGGGGCCAGCAGGTATTCATCAGGGTTGCCCTCCGCGTATCCGCACCGCATGCAACTGCCGATGAAGGAAACATTGTCCCTCGCTCCGCATCTCGGGCATGCCCAGGTGATATCTCCATCGTTTCCCCGCCACGGGAGGACCTTTTTCAGCCGGGCGCTGTCTTCTCCGCTTTGGGGGGGACGCATCTCGAAAGCGGCGTGGCCCGGGATCAGGACCTCTGCATGATCATGTGCATGGAGCACCGGAAACAGGGCGAACACGAGAAGGCAGCAGACCATGGCGATGTGAGATCCGCTTTCCCTGCCCGGTCCCCGTGATTTCATCATGCGTCCTCATGCCGGTTTCATAAGATCAGCTTATTATCATGGCTTAGGACAAAGGAAGGATCAAGCTTTTTCTGCAGGGAACTTGAGTTACTGCTGCAAAGCGGCATCAATAATCAAAAAGGAAACGGGAACAGCCCGAGAAAGGAGGCAAACCATGGCCATGTCAATGTCCAAGATATCGGAGTGTGACGTTACGAACTGCTCGTACAACGTTGATAAAAAGTGCCACACCCTTGGCATTACCGTGGGAGATCAGTCCTGCGCCAGGTGCGACACATATTTCGATTCCGGGACCAAGGGCGGTGATCTGGAGGTCAGCGGCGGGGTAGGGGCATGCAAGACCGCAGACTGTAAATTCAACACGGCATTCGAGTGCTCGGCGCTCGCAATAAAGGTCGGGAGACATTCCGGCCATGCAGATTGTGAGACCTACACCCCCAGGTGAGGTTTTGTCGGCAAAGGGGCAAGAGGAACGAAAGACCCGCCGTTTGTCCGGGAATTGAATCCGGGCTCCTTCTCTTATTGAGCCGACTTTTTAAGAGGACCAACCATGTGGAGATCCCCTTCCTGGGCGAACATTTTGTGCAGGTCTTCCATTCCGCAAGCACGGGCCTATTAAGTATTCAGGGATTATCCCCAAGCTGGCGCATGCCGCTCAAAGAAAGAGAGAAAAGGAGACAGATTATGATCGAACTGCCGAAACTGCCGTATCCCGAGAATGCCCTGGAGCCGACGATAAGTGCAAGAACCCTGGAGTTCCACCACGGAAAGCACCACAAGGCCTATGTTGACACCACGAACAAGCTCATCTCGGGAACCGACCTGGAGAATGCCTCTGTGGAAGACATCATAAAGAAGGCGGCCGCCGACCCCTCGAAAACGACGCTCTTCAACAATTCGGCCCAGGTCTGGAACCATGACTTTTACTGGAAATGCCTCAAACCGGGCGGAGGGGGTGCTCCTTCGGGGAACATCGCCTCGAAGATCAATTCGACCTGGGGCAGTGCAGACAAATTCTTCGAAGAGCTCAAGAATGCCGGGGCCACCCAGTTCGGCAGCGGATGGGCATGGCTGGTCCTCGACAACGGAGAGCTCAAGATCACGAAGACCCCGAATGCCGACAATCCTCTCACCCACGGGCAGAAGGCACTGCTCACCATCGATGTGTGGGAGCACGCCTATTACCTCGACTATCAGAACAGGAGGGCGGACTACCTTTCGGGCGTGATCGAAAAGCTCATAAACTGGGACTTCGTGAACGCGAACTTCGGCTGAAGTCTCGGTCGATGAAAAGTTGCCTGGTGACATCGTGAAGATACCGTATTAAACTCACGGGCAATGAAATTCACATCGAGGCCTCCGGCAGCCAAAGTACTTTCAGTCAGGGACCTGCGCAAGCACTACGGCGACCTTGTCGCTGTCGACGGCATCTCGTTCGAGGTGAGCCCCCGTGAGATCGTGGGCCTTCTCGGGCCCAACGGTGCAGGAAAGACCACGACCCTCGACATGATCCTCGGTGTCCTCGAGCTCACCTCCGGGGAGATCTCCGTCGAAGGCATCGATATTGGGATGCACCGCTCCCGGGCCCTCGAGCGGACGAACTTCGCAGCCGTCTACACGCCTCTTCCCGGAAACCTCACCGTGTATCAGAACCTGAAGGTCTTCGGCCTGATCTACGGCGTCAAGGATCTTTCGAGGCGGATCGAAGACGTTATCAAGCAGTTCGAGCTCGAGGCGTTCCGGGATGTGAAGTGCGGCGTTCTCTCGTCCGGAGAGCAGACCCGGGCAGGGCTCGCCAAGGCCATGATCAACCGCCCGGACCTCCTTCTCCTCGACGAGCCCACGGCATCGCTCGACCCGGCGATCGCCGTCGATATCCGCGCGAAGATCCGCGAATTCGCCTTGAGCGGGTACGGGGGCGTGCTGTGGACGTCGCACAACATGTACGAGGTCGAAGACATATGCGACCGGGTGCTCTTTCTCTCTCACGGAAAGATCCTGCTCGAGGGAGATCCGAAAACCCTGCCTTCAGAGTACGGCAAGGAGAATCTCGAGGAGCTTTTCATCCAGGTGGCGCGCGAGCCGCTCACGATCAGGGAGATCGGGACATCATGAAATGCAGGCGCATCTTCGCCGTCGTCCTCAGGCAGTTCTACCTCATACGCGGGAGCTTCTCGCGCGTGGTGCCGCTCTTTGCCTGGGTCACCATCGATGTCGTCCTGTGGGGATTCATCACGAAGTACCTCAACTCCGTCACGGCGAGCGGGTTCAACTTCGTGCCCGTGCTGCTGGGCGCGGTTCTCTTCTGGGATTTCTTCATACGGGTCATGCAGGGGGTCACGATGGCCTTTTTCGAGGACGTGTGGTCGAGGAACTTCCTCAACTTCTTCGCGACGCCGCTTTCCGTATCCGAGTATGTGGGCGGCCTCGTGCTTTCGAGCATCGCGACGAGCTCGATCGGGCTCCTCGTGATGCTGATCATGGCGGTTATCGTTTTCGGCCTGTCCTTTTTCGGGTTCGGCCTCCTGCTCGTCCCGTTTCTCTTCGTGCTCTTCCTGTTCGGCATCGCGCTCGGCATCCTGGCGAGCGCCATGGTGCTCCGGCTCGGGCCGTCGGCAGAATGGTTCGTCTGGCCCATTCCTGCCCTCATCTCGCCGTTTGCCGGTGTGTTCTATCCCCTCTCGACCCTGCCCCACTGGATGCAATACATCTCCTCCCTGCTTCCGCCCGCATACGTGTTCGAGAACATGAGGGCGATCGTGCTGGGAAAAGCGGCATCGGGGTCTGACCTCCTGGTGGCTGTCTGCCTCGCTGCCCTGTATATCCTGATCTCGGGACGGCTCTTCGTTCGAACCTACCGGCATGCCGTGCGAACGGGCCTCCTCGCCCGCTACAGCGCCGAGAGCGTGAGCTAGAAACACCGGAAGGAAAAGAAACAGCCGACCCGCTACTCCAAGCGATTCAGAAACGTCTCCGGTCAGCCGAAAAGAATCAGCATATATTCCCCACGGCATTCGGAGAAGGCAATGCAGATATCGGCCAGCACTCGAAAGCTCCTGTCGGTCCTGAGGATCGTGCTCATCTATGCGTTCTTCGGGAGCCTCTGGATATATTTTTCCGATACCCTCCTCGGATGGCTCGTCCATGAACCTGAGATCATGACATCCATTGCCCTGGTGAAGGGAATACTCTTCATCCTTTGTACCTCCATGCTTCTCTCTGTCCTCATTTTCAGGCATGTGCGGCAATCGGACAAGACGGAAAGGCTGCTCCGCGAAAGCGAGTCGCGCTATCGGCTCCTGGCAGAGAATGCCCATGACATCATCTTTACCATGGACCCGGACCTGCACTTCACCTATATCAGCCCCTCCATAAAACGGATCAGGGGCTTGAGCGTGGAAGAGGGCATGGCGCAGGAGATCACGGAGGTCCTGACCCCGGATTCCCTGGAAGTCGCCGGCAGGATCTTCCAGGAGGAGATGGAGATCGAAGCGAAGGCTGAAAAGAAGCTTTCAAGAATCCGCACCATCGAGCTGGAAGAGTACTGCAAAGACGGTTCGACCATATGGACGGAGACTACCTTTTCACCAATACGGGATGAGAAAGATAAGTTGATCGGGATCTTCGGCATCACCCGCGATATCAGCGAGCGCAAGGAGGCGGAGGAGGCGATCAGGAGGAGCGAAGCGCGGTACCGGGCGGTCTTCGAAGGTGCCGCGACAGCCAACATCGTTGTGTCGGAGGATACGACGATCCAGCTGGCCAACTCGAATTTCGAGGCAATGACGGGATACTCAAGGCAGGAGCTGGAAGGGAAGATGAGCTTCGCGGACTTCGTGGCAGAAGAAGACCTCGAGAGGGTGGCGGGGAACCATTGGAAGCGAAGGAGGGAACCCGGCTCGGTTCCCGACTCCTACGAACTGAAGTTCATCGACCGGAAGGGACAGGAGAGGAACCTCTACATGAGCGTAGCCCTTCTGCCGGAAACGAGCGAGACGATCGCCTCCATGATCGATATCACCGACTGGAAGAGCACCGAAAAGGCCAAGAGCGAGAGCGAGGAACGCTTCCGCGAGCTTGCCGGGATGCTTCCCGAGACAATGTACGAGGCCGACAGGGACGGATTGTTCACCTTCGTCAACGACTCCGCCTACGAGAAGTTCGGTTACACGAGAGAGGACTATGCCAAGAAGTTTTCCGTGTTCGACATGGTCGTGCCCGAAGAGCACCCGCGCATGGTGGCGACATACCTGCGGCTCATCTCGGGTGAGAAGGTCTCGCTGGGCGAGTATACTGCAAGGAGAAAGGACGGCAGCACCTTCCCGGCACTGGTCCACGCGACAGCGATCTTCCGCGACGGAAAGCCGGTCGGACACAGGGGCTTCGTCATCGACATCTCGGAGAAAAAGCTCCTCGAGAACCAGCTCATGCGCGCCCAGAAGATGGAGGCCATCGGCACGCTCGCAGGAGGCATCGCCCACGATTTCAACAATCTGCTCATGGGGATACTCGGCAACATATCCCTGATCCTCATGAACCTCGATGAAACGCATCCGGCCCATGACCGGCTCAAGAGCATGGAGGAATACGTCAGGCATGGCTCGGACCTCACCAAGCAGCTGCTCGGCTTTGCACGCGGAGGCAAATACGAGGTCAAGCCCACCGACCTCGGAAGGTTCGTGTGCGAGAGCGCCGAGCTGTTCGGCAGGACGAAGAAGGAGATCCGCATCCATCGCAAGACCCAGGACCGCCTCTGGACGGTGGAGGTCGATCGGGGACAGATGGAGCAGGTCATGCTCAACCTGTATGTGAATGCCTGGCAGGCCATGCCGGGGGGAGGGGACCTCTATCTGTCGGAAGAGAACGTTAACCTGGACGAGATCGATGTGAACCCGTACGGCGTACATCCGGGAAGATACGTCAAGGTCACCGTCACGGATACCGGCGTCGGCATGGATGAAGCCGTCAAGGCGCGCATCTTCGAACCCTTCTTCACCACCAAGGAAAGGGGCCGGGGCACCGGCCTCGGTCTTGCCTCGGCTTACGGCATCGTGAAAAACCACGGCGGATTCATTCACGTGGAGAGCGAAAAAGGAGCAGGCTCGTCTTTCATGATCTATCTTCCTGCATCGGACAAAGAGGTCAAGGAAGACCGGAAGGCCGATGTCGAGATCCGCAAAGGCCAGGGAACCATCCTCCTCATCGATGACGAGGACATGATCTTGAACGTCGGATCTGAAATGCTTGCAAGCCTTGGCTATGCGGTTGTCACCGCCGCAGGCGGGAAGCAGGGGATAGAGATCTACGAGCAGAACAGGGACAGTGTAGACCTCGTCATCCTGGACATGATCATGCCGGGGATGGGCGGGAAAGAAACCTTCGAAGGCCTGCGGCAGCGTGATCCGTCCGTGAAGGTCCTGCTCTCGAGCGGCTACAGCCTTCACGGCCAGGCAGAAGAAATCATTCGGAGCGGCTGCAGGGGATTCATCCAGAAGCCGTTCACCCTTGGGGACCTCTCAAAGAAGATCAGGATGATCCTCGACGGAGACTGATCCTCATCGTTTTGATTCATATGCCTCATGATTTGTTAAAATCTTTTATTGCGATCGTAAAGAATGCTAATATTTGTTGATTATGTCACAGAAATATTATTTATAATGATTAAAGCATCAGAGAAAGAAAGAGGAACAGAGAATGGAAAAGAACGAAGTATCGGCTTCTATCTTTAAGGCCCTGGGGCATCCCTTGAGAGTCGGAATAGTACGAGAGCTCCTGAAGGGAGAGAAGTGCGTAGGAGATATCGTAAGCCGTTTCAAGGTCAATCAGGCGAATGCCTCGCAGAACCTCAACATCCTGAGGATCAACGGAATAGTAAAAAATAAGAAAAAGGGAACATTCATCTACTATTCCCTCAAGGAGCCGGGGAAGATCAAGCAGATACTCGATGTCCTCGAGGCCAAGAAAAAGAAATCCTGAAGACCGGATGAGGCGTCTTCCTCGCGGGATTGTCGGGAATCTCCAAGACAACCGCGTTCAACCACTGCATACAATTGAAATACTCAGACATCCGGGCTTTTTTCGCGCTCGAGAGCCCGGTTGATGGCTCCCGCCAGGTCATCGATGTCTGCGGGCTTCTCCAGCAGTTCGCGGATGCCTGTATCTCTTGCATGCTGTGAATTTACAGAATCGCTCAGTCCGGTGCACAGGATGACGGGGATGTCTGAGCGAATACCGAGAAGCTTCTCGGCAAGCTCTAAACCCGTCATTCCTGGCATGGTCATGTCCGAGATGACCAGGTCGATTCCTTCAGGCGTTCCTGAAAATACCTCTACGGCTTCAGAGCCGCTCTTCGCCGTGGCCACGTCATAGCCCAGGACCTTCAAGACCTTGCTCACGCTTTTGAGGACGATTTCCTCGTCGTCCACAAGGAGGACCCTTCCCGTGCCTTTCACCCGGTCAATGCTTCCTGCTCCCTGTTCGTCCGTGCCGGGATCACCGTCAACGAGCGGCAGGTGGACGACAAACCGAGAGCCTTTCCCTGCCTGGCTCTCCACGGTCACCGTGCCTCCATGGCTCTTGATGATTCCATGGATGACGGCGAGCCCCATGCCCGTCCCCTTGCCGACCTCTTTGGTGGTAAAGAAGGGCTCGAAGATGCGGCTCATGACCTCGGGCGTCATCCCGCAACCGGTATCCTTCACCGAAAGCTCGAGGTACTCCCCCGCCTTCCTGTCTGGATGGGCCTTGTCAGGTTCGAGACGAGCGCTCCCGATGCTTACCTCTATCGTGCCCGTGAGCGACTCCATGGCGTCTGCGGCATTCCTGCACAGGTTCATGACGATCTGCTGGATCTGGGTCGGATCGCCCAGGACAGTGTCGGGTGATCCGTCGATATTCTCTTTGATCTCGACCGTGCTCGGAATGAGGGACCGAAGGAGGCCTATGGTCTCTTTGACGATGGGCTTGACCCGTACCGGCTTGAACTGCTGCTCGTTCCTCCTGCTGAACGAAAGGATCTGCCTGATGAGGTCCCTCTGCCGGTAGATTGCCGTGAGCGTCTGCTCCAGGGTCTGATGCATGGAGCTGCCCGGTGTGCTGTCGGCCAGGAGCATCTGGGTATTGAGAAGCACGGGATACAGGATATTGTTCAGATCGTGGGCAATGCCTCCTGAAAATCTGCCGAGAGCTTCCATTTTCTGAGCTTGGACGAGCTGTGCCTCGATCGCCTTCTTTTCTTCTTCGGCCCGCTTGCGCTCTGCCATCTCTGTTTCGAGCTGCAGATTTCTCGCTTCCAGCTCATGGGTACGTTTTTTCACGGTCTCTTCCAGGTGGTCACGATGGCGGCGGACCTCTTCTTCCGCCTTCAAACGGATCATGGCAACTGCAACCTGGTCGGCTACGGCCCTCATCAGGGACAGGTCCGACTCGCTGAAGGTCTCCCGTGTTCTGGTTCCGAACGAAAGTGTTCCGATCACCTTTCCGTTCTCCGCCAGAAGCGGATGTACCGCATAGGCTTTAATGCCGTAAGACTTGATGGTCTCGGTCCGGATATCGGGCGTCGAGAAGATGTGCTCGGCCACGATGCGACGGCCTTCCTGCGCTGCACACCCGCAGACGGCCGCACCACATTCAAGCCATTCGATCTTTCGGGCCTCCTCCTCGGGGATTCCCGCATACGCATTGAGATGGAGAATCTCGCGGCGCTCGTCCACGAGGAAATGGAAGAAGGCATGGCAGTCGAGATGCTCCATCACCTTCAGGCAGAGGGACTCGACCACTTTCTGCGCATCCGGCGATTGAAGGAGCTCGCCGGCGGTATTCGTCAGCAGCTCGAAACGGCTGACCATCCGCTTCAGAGATTCCTCGGCCTGGGATTTTATCAGGGCCGAAACGAAATAATCGCCCAGCCGCTCCCAGAGGGCGATAGACCCCCGAGAAAATACACCCTTCCGCGGATCGTTCAACTGAATGAGCCCTAACCGCTTCTCCCCTGAACGGAGAGGGATCAGGGCTACCGATTCATAGCCGAAGGCATTGCACCGGTTCCGCGGCCGGGTCTTAAGCTCCTGCTCGCTCGCAGCGGCTATGAGCTCGGTCGTGCTGTTCGTCCAGAAGCTTCCCCGTGCAGTAAAGAAAGGCTTCGAGGCATCGACATTCCCCCGGATGACGTTCCCGCACAGGCATTCCAGGATCGGCCTGCCGGAGTCGTCACGTTTGGTCTTTCCCTCTGAATCCGTCTCACACAGGATGCTCTCCAGCTTGATAAACTCTTCCGGAAACCCGGAAGAGTCGAGATAGGGAAAATCTTCGCCTGCCTGGAGCCTGATGCCGACAGCCTGGCAGCCGGACTGCTGCTTCAGGAAGTTGACGGTCATGCGGATCAGATCCTCGGATGCCGAGCTCTCGTTTGCAAGGCGCATGAACTCGACGGCTGCATCGCGCTCGCGAACCCGCTCTTCAAGCTCCTTATTTATCCTGTCCTGCACTTCCCGGCTCTGCCTCAGGTTCCTGAAGATGAGGTCGTAGGGTTTGTCCAGGCCGGTCACGATCACTGCCCTGTAGACAAGATAATATGCAGCGATCTCGAAGAAATGGCCGAGCTCGTTGAAGAAATCGTAGACCCCGAGATAGTTGGTAAACGAGAGCTCCGCGGCAATATTGAGCACGATGGAGCCGAGAAGGAGCTGAAAGACGCGCTTGTCGAACCACTGCCTCAATGCAGAGACCGCCCCGAGGGAGGCGAGGAAGATGAGGATGATAACGTACTCGCTTCCTACCTTGAACGCTGTCAGCCCTGAGCCCTCCACGTAGCAATCCGGAAATACATCCCAGAAGAAGATCGAAAGGAGCGAGAGGACCGTCACGGCTGCATATGCACCGAATGCGGCCCACGCCCTGATGGACCTTTTCAGGAAGACCGCAGCGGCAAGGAAGGACACGCTTTCAAGATATCTCGACAGGATCCACAGCTGGGTCGGGAGGTTTGCATCATATCCGTGAAACACCCCTATGCCCTTGTAGGAAAGTGCATGGATGCCATCGATGAATCCGGTGAACAGAAAGGCGATGCCGAGGAGCAGCACGTAAGAGTTATCCTTGAATCTGCGGGAATTCCAGGCAAACATGAAGATCCCTATGGAAATGCAGATGCTGAAGCCTTCGGCAAGGCTATGGAAAAGCGTATAGTTGTACAGCGTGGTCAGGTGAAGTAAGGCCAATACGCTGATGCCGATCAGGGAGTACCTTGTGATGCCGGATAGGTTGTGAGGTTTTTCTCTTTGCCGATGGTCAGGTTGTATCATATCGTCCCGTTCGAAGCTGCTCAATCTTTCTGCGGCCTGCCTTATACCTGTGAAAGCAACGCACCAAAGTATCCTCCCTGATACAGAATTACAAGCCTTATGTAAACCGCTGTTGCGACTTTTAAAGCATACCTATCGGCTCACGATCAAGAGCTTCCGCATGCCATCGGGCACGAATGCATACACCCGGCTCGGAGAGCCGTCCGGTATGCGAAGGCCTTGCCCGTGTGTCATCCGGAACATATTAATAATCAAACACGAGCAGGAGGTGTGCAATGCCCACGGATACCAGGCAGGCAAGGAAGAAGAAAGTCATCGGGGTGCTGAACAAGGCGCGCTCCATGGAGCTGCAGGCGATCTATCAGTACATGAACCAGCACTACAATCTTGACAACATGGATTACGGAGACCTTGCCCTCAAGGTAAAGCTCATTGCCATCGATGAGATGCGCCATGCAGAGATGTTCGCCGAGCGCATCAAGGAGCTCGATGGGGAGCCGTCTGCCGAGCCTGCCGCAATGATCGTGAAGGCGCAGAAGATCGATGCCGTCTTCCCCTTCAATGCGCGGCTCGAAGATGACACGATAGACGTCTACAACCAGCTCCTCCTGGTATGCAGGGAAAACGGCGACAGCATCAGCATGAAGCTCTTCGAGACCATTATCGATGAGGAGCAGGCACACTTCAATTATTTCGACAATGTGAGCGATCACATCCGGACTCTCGGAGCGGCCTATCTGTCTCAGATAGCCGGCACCCCCGCTGATACCGGCACGCCTGCGCAGGGGTTCATCGCTTCCACCGGAGGCGGGGCGTGATCACCTCCTGCATCGAACCGCAGTGAGAGAGGAGCAGTGTCAGGGCTTCACGGCTGCCGCCATGTTCCTGCCGAGCTGCATACACTCATCGAGTTGAGCGTCCCGGGCCGAGCACTTGACCTCGAGGACCGGGTCCACCAGGTCCCAGGACACGGTGCCGGCGAACTCCTTCAGGCGCTTCACGGCGCCGCCGGACCAGCCGTAGGTGCCGAAGAGGCCGAGGCGCCTGTTCTTCAGGGCCTTCTCCTCGAGCAGCTCCACGAGGTTGCGCATGAGGGGGAACAGGCCCAGTTCGTAGGTGCAGCTTCCGAGCACGACGCCGCCGTAGCGCCATATGTCCCTGATGATGAAGGAGGCATGGACCTTCGAGACGTCATGCATCATGATATCCTTCAAGCCCCCGAGGGCGAGACCCCGGGCCACGGCCTCTGCCATCCGCAGGGTGCTCCCGTACATGGACGCGTATGCGAGCACAGCGCCCGGCTCAGGTTCGAACCGGCTCCACCGGTCATACCGGCTGATGGGGTAGCCCGGGTCCTTCCGCCACACCGGGCCGTGCGTGGAAGCGACCATCCTGATGTCCAAGGGTTCCACCTTCCGGATCGCCTTGTGCACCATGGCCGAGAACCTGCCGATGATGTTCGAGTAGTATCTGAGCATCTCGCCCTCGTAGACGTCCGGGTCGATCTCGTCATCGAAGAGTCCGCCATCGAGCGTTCCGAATGAGCCGAAGGCATCTCCCGAGAAGAGGATTCCGGCCGTCTTGTCATAGGTCATCATGGTCTCGGGCCAGTGCACCATGGGGGTGATATGGAATGAGAGCTTCCGGCCTCCGAGGTCCAGCTCGTCCCCGTCCTGGACGGCATGGAGATTCTCCGTCATGCCGTAGAATCCCTCCATGAGGTCGAATGTGCGCTTGTTGCCCGCGATCTTCATGCCGGGATAGAGTGAGGAGAGCACCTCTATCGCACCGGAATGATCCGGCTCGATGTGATTGATGATGAGATAATCAATGGATCTGCCGGGCGGCAGGGCCTTGCGGACTGCGGCGATGAAGCCGTCGATCTGAAGCTTCTTGACCGCATCCACGAGGGCGATCTTCTCGCCCACGATGAGATACGCGTTGTAGGATATGCCTCTCGGAAGAGGCCACATGGACTCGAAGAGCCCGGTCTCACGGTCGTTGACCCCGACCCACGAGACCCCTGGACTGATCTCTATGGGATCATGCATGGATTGTCCTCCTTATAAGCTGATATTTTAACCCGGGCTGATATCCGGGCAAGTGCTGCCTGAATGACGGGGTGCCGGCTCATCGCATCGGCATGGAGCATACACCGTCCGGCACAGGGGCAAGAGGAGAAAATTATTTAAATACCGAACATTGTATTTCCCTTTCCGGCAATTATATGAGGGGTGGTCATAAATCAGAAGGGTAATAAAAAAGCCGCGCTTTTCAGAGTTGAAAAGAGCGCGGCGTCTCCGTTACGTAGAAGGTCGCCAAACCGAAACGAACGGAGGAAAGAATTATCAGATTCAAAGAACCACTTCTTGTCACGTTTGTAAAGATGGTCGATTTGATTCCCATACCCGAGGAAAAGAGCACGCGAGGCCGAGGAAGGCCGAGAGACTTTTCGGATCGTTTGATGCTCAAGGCATTGATCATTATGGTCGTCAGGCGTCTTTATTCTGCATACAGTCTGCTGGCATTTCTGGAACAGGATACCGAGCTTACCGAGAAGCTGCGTCCCTTGCTGATGGAGAAGGGCCGCATGCCGACCCGGCGCACCTGGGAGAGGCGGTTCAAGAGCTTACCCGATAGCTTACCTGGACTTATTGGCTGTATGGGTCGATATCTTGTCAGCATCCTGAAACCTTGGGCAGCGCAGGGACGTGCTGCTGTCTTCGACAGTACCCCTCTGAAGGCAAAGGGGGGCGTATGGCATAAGAAAGATCGGGAAAAAGGCTTCGTCCCGCATAGCACCATTGACACGCAAGCTCACTGGTCCAAGTCCGGATATCATGGCTGGTGGTACGGGTGGAAGCTCCATATTGCGTCAGCCATCGGCTCTGTCTGGATCCCTCTGGCTGCTCATCTCACCCCAGCCAATGAAGCAGACAACAAAGTGGCTCCTAAGCTCTTGCACGAGTTACCATTGGATACTCGTTATATCCTGGGCGATACAACCTACAATGACCCCGAGCTCCGGAAGGTATGCGGGCGAACCAACCGACTCCTTGTGGCTACCAAAAGGGGACCGTATCCTCATCTCGATCAGGGCTCTGCAGTTCGCCAGATCTTCCATCTCCTGAGAACGAAAGCTATCGAACCCTTCAATGGCTTGTTCAAAAACATATTCGAATGGAGCGGCCAGGTTCCGGTGAAGGGCCTTCTCCGAACTCAATTGATCATCCTCGGAGCCGTTTTCCTCTATCAAATGGCCCTGCTTTATCAGTCCGAGAATCAACAAAATATTGGCCGTGGTATTAAACCATTACTGAGGGCTGCCTGATTTATGACCACCCCTCAATTATATAGTAGAATTATTGTTTGTTGTTCCGGTCACTGCGGAATTCGGTTTCAGGCTTGGATGCAGGGGGAGCAATTGATATGGCTCGTAAGCTGAGGAAGACAGGCATCGACGTTGTCGGGCGCGTTCCCTGGGGGACGCATTTCTGCCAGTTCTATCAGACCAGGGAAGACCTGATGGAGATCCTGGTTCCCTACTTCATTGCCGGTCTCGAGAACAACGAGCTCTGCATGTGGGTCACGTCATCCCTCCTCTCCGAGCGCGATGCCCTGGAAGCCCTGCGTAAGGCATTTCCCGAGACCAGCCGGTGCCTGGACAGGGGCCGGATCGAGATCGTCTCCTCTATCGACTGGTATCTCGAAAAGGGCATCTTCGATTCGGGAAAGGTCCTCCAGGATTGGACCGGCAGGCTGGAGACGGCCATAAGACTCGGCTTCGAAGGACTGAGGCTGGCCGGGGACACCTTCTGGATCGAGAAGAAGGACTGGAAGAGCTTCATGGAGTATGAAAAGGAGATCGACAGGGTCATCGACAACAGCCGGATGATCGCCCTGTGCACATATTCCCTCGACAGGTGCAGCGCAGCCGAGGTCATCGATGTGGTGAGCTGCCACCAGTTCGCCCTGGCAAAGCGCGAGGGCTCATGGGAGTTGATCGAGAACTCGAAGCGAAAGAAGGTTCTCGAGTCTCTCAGGCAGAACGAAGAGGCCCTCAATCAGGCGTGCAGGGATGCCCTGAACGAGAAGAACCGTCTCGAGGCAGTCATGGAGGCCCTTCCCGTGGGAGTTGCCATCCTTGACGGGAGGGGCGGAAATGTCCTTTCGAACAGCATGTTCGAAAAGATCTGGGGCGGTCCCAGGCCCGCGGCGCGGGACGTCGGCGATTATGCCGCCTACAAGGCATGGTGGGCGGAAACGGGCGAGCCTGTCCGGCCCGAGGAGTGGGCTTCGGCAAGGGCCGTTCAGAAGGGGGAGACCGTCATCGGGCAGCTTATCGATATCGAGGGGTTCGACGGCGTGCACAGGACGGTCATCAACAGCGCTGCTCCCGTGCTGGACGCCGAGAGGAACATCGTGGGCTCTGCCGTTGCGATGCAGGACGTCACGCTCAAGCGGCAGGCCGAGCAGGAGCTCAAGAAGCTCTACCGGACGCTCCATGCCCTGAACGAAAGCAACCAGGCCATGATGCGGGCCAGGGACGAATCGACGTTCCTGCAGGATGTATGCAGGATCATAGCGCAGGACTGCGGATATTCCATGGTCTGGATCGGCTATGCCGATGAAGGCGAGGGCAAGCCCATCATCCCTGTCGCTCATGCAGGATTCGGACGGAGATATCTCGATAAGCTGAACCTCACCTGGGCGGATACCGAGAGAGGGAGGGGGCCGACAGGCACGGCAATCCGGACGGGAAGGCCGGTCCTCTGCCGGAACATGCTGGTCGATCCCAATTTCGCCCCGTGGCGTGAGGAGGCCCTGAAGCACGGATATGCCTCCTCGCTGGCCGTGCCCCTGATCTGGGGAGGCAAGGCCTTCGGGGCCATAACCGTCTATGTAAAAGAGGTCGACTATTTTTCCGAAGACGAGGTGAAGCTGCTTGCCGAGCTGGCCGGAGACCTTTCCTACGGAATAACCATGATCAGGCTCAATGCGGCGAACGCCCGGGCCGAAGAAGAGCTGCGCCGGCACCGCGACCACCTCGAAGAGCTCGTGAAAGAGCGCACGGCCGAGCTCGAAGAGGAGATCGCCCGGAGGGAAAAGGCGCAGGACGCCCTCGCGGTAAGCGAGGCGCTCCTGAGAAGGGCGCAGGAGGTGGCCGTCATCGGGAGCTGGTGTCTGGACATCCCCGGAGGCACCCTCTCGTGGTCGGACGGGGTCTATGATATCTTCGGGCTGCCTCGGGGGACGCAGATGAATTACGAGAAGTTCCTGGACCTCGTTCATCAGGACGACCTCGAGTATGTGGACAGGAGCTGGAAGGCGGCACTGACAGGAGGCGCCTATGACATCGAGCACCGCATTATCGTGAACGGTGCCCTGAAGTGGGTGCGGGAAAAGGCCGAGGTGGATTTTTCGGAAGACGGGACACCGCTGCGCGGGATAGGAATCGTGCAGGACATCACTCCGCGCAAGATCGCCGAGGAAGAGCAGCACAAGCTTCGCCAGTCGCTGGCCCACGTCTCCCGGGTGGCGACCGTGGGTGAGCTCACCACGGCGCTGGCCCACGAGATCAACCAGCCCCTGGCGGCGATCCTCGCGAATGCCCAGGCGGCGCGGCATATCGTCGAGGAAGAAAAGCCGGACATCCAGGAGCTCAAAGAGGCCCTCGACGACATCATCAACGACGACAAGCGCGCCCGGGAGGTGATCAGGCGGATCCGCTCCCTGCTTCGGAAGGACGTCTCGCTGCCCGAGCTCGTGGACATCAACACGGTGATCCAGGAATCCGTGAAGCTGATCGAGAGGGAATCGATTTTGAAGGGCATACCCATCAGGCTGAATCTCGAAGGCTCGGTGCCGCAGGTGGAGGCCGACCCGATTCAGATAGGACAGGTCGTGATCAATCTCATCGTCAATGCGATCGAGGCGATGGGGGATGACTCGGGTGCGATGCGGCTCATTACCGTCCACAGCCGGATGACCGACGAGGGGGAGGTCGTGGTTTCGGTCCACGACACCGGAAAGGGAATCGACGAGAAGTCGTCCCGCCTCCTGTTCGAGCCGTTCTTCACGACAAAGGCCCACGGGCTGGGATTGGGGCTGTCCATCAGCCGCTCCATCGTCGAGGCGCACGGCGGCAAGCTGTCAGCCTTGCCGAACCAGGGCCGCGGCGCCACGTTCTCCTTCAGGCTGCCCACAGGGGGGCAGCAGAGGACAGCATGATGAAAGAGCTCGAACCCGAAGTCCTGATCATCGATGACGATCCCTCTCTGCGTGGCGCCATCGAAAGGCTTCTCCGGGCCACAGGCTTCAAGACCCGCACCTTTTCGTCGGCAGACGAGTTTCTCCGCACCGATTTCGGACCCGGCAGGGTGGGCTGTCTCGTGCTCGACGTCAGGATGCCGGGAATGAGCGGGATAGATCTCCAGGAAGAGCTCCTCAAGCGGGACCTGGCATTGCCCATCGTCTTCATAACCGGCCACGGCACCGTCCCCATGAGCGTCAAGGCCATGAAGTACGGGGCAGTCGATTTTCTCGAAAAGCCGTTCGACGAGGAGGATCTGCTCCAGGCGATTTCCCGCGCCCTCGAGAAGGGGAAAAAGAACATCGAGCAGCAGAGCGAGTCGCGAAGCCTCCTGCAGCGCTTCGGGACACTGACCCCGCGCGAGCAGGAGGTCTTCACCCTCGTGGTTTCAGGCATGCTCAACAAGCAGGTGGCGGCCGAGCTCGGGACCTCGGAGAAGACCATCAAGGTGCACCGTGCCAGGGTGATGGAAAAGATGCAGGCAGAGTCCCTCGCCGACCTGGTCCGCATGGCGGAAAAACTCAAGGCTTCTTCGAACTGACGTTTCGTGAAAAATATCGGGGTGCCATTGCTTTTCTCCCGGGTTCCTCTATCTAAAAGCTAGCGAGAATTTCGATAGAGCAAATCGGTATATTTCTCGGAGCGAAACTTGAATCGGAAAGAACGGACCATTTTCATCGTTGACGACGACAGCTCTCTCTGCCGTGCCTTGGGACGCCTGATGAAGTCTGCCGGATACCGGAACGTGCACAAGTTCACCTCTGCCGAGGAATTCCTGAGCTCTGTCCCGTTCGAGAGCCCGTCGCTTCTGATCCTCGACCTGCAGCTCCCCGGCATGAGCGGCGTCGATCTACTGAAATACCTGCGCGTATACGGCATCTCTCTTCCCATCGTGCTGATCTCGGCACACGACGAGGAGCTGGCCCGCGCCAAGAGCATGAAGAACCCCGCCCTGTCGTTCCTCCACAAACCCTTCGACGAGAAGGAGCTCCTCTCGGTCATCCATTCACTGATCCCTGAATAAGGGCTATCTTGCCCGGCCCGGCATGTAGGACTAAAGTCCAATGGACCAAGGTCCAATTTATGTCTCCCGAAATCCCGGATATACAGATGTCATACTGATCATGAGAGGAGGAAGACATGAGGAGGAAGAACCTGCCGTATGAGCTTTCACTGTATGCAAAGAGGGTGAATGAGTTCGAATATCTGCATCTTGAAGAAGAGCTCGAGCTTGCCAGACGATACAGGAGCGGCGACCTCGAGGCCGGCCGGACACTCATAAGCGCGAATCTCCGTTTTGCCCTCAAGATCAGCAGCTACTACTTCCAGAGCGGCCACAACCCCATGGAGATCGTCCAGGAGGGCAACATGGGCCTCATGAAGGCGCTCGAGAAGTTCGATCCGGACAGAGGCTTCAAGTTCTTCAGCTATGCCATCTGGTGGGTCCATGCCTGCATCAGGGAGTTCATCTACAAAGACTCGAAGAAGGCGCTCGGGTTTGCATCGGGCCTTTTCCCCCTCGATTCGGCCCTGTCGGACGATTCGGACGAGTGCTTCGTCGACAGCATCCAGGACGATTCTCCCGGCCAGGAAGAGCTGTTTTTCTCAAGCCAGAAGCGGGAGCTCCTCCTTAAATTCCTTTCTCCCGACCACCGGCTCCTGACAGACCGCGAGAAGTACATCCTCAAGAGGCGATACTTCGAGGAGCCGACGCCGACCCTGAGGCAGATCGCCAAGAAGCTGAAGATCACCAAGGAGAGGGTCAGGCAGCTCCAGATCAAGTCCCTCGATATCATACACGACTACATGGTCAAGGAGCACTCCATGAGAAGGGATGATTTCATGGGCACGGACCATGACCCGATGCTGGGGATCGGGGTGTTCTCAGCCCTGAGGGCATGACCTTTCATAGATGTTCTGGTTTCGGGCGCCCTGGAGCGACGGGGCGCCCGCCGTCCTGCCCATAGGCGGCAGGGACAATCCCGGCATTGAGCCTTCCCGTACCAATCCTGCCCATTCAGCATTGACAGCGTGGATGATGTCACATTATGTATTCCCATCTTGAAGGCTTGCAGAATCGAATACTGGCTTGAGGGGAAGGCATTCATGAACAAGCTTCAACACTGGTTTCTGGCAACGAGGCCCTGGTCGTTCACGATGACCGTCATATCGGTGAGCGTGGGCGCTGCGCTCGCAGCCATCGAGGGCGGGATATCCTGGCCTCTCTATTTTCTCACCGCGCTGGGCGTCGTGCTCATGCACGCGGGCACGAACCTCATGAACGACTACTACGACGTCAGGTACGGGGTCGACACCGAATCGGCGGAGACGGCGAAATACCGCCCGCACATCATCATCCTCGGGGTGGTGCCTGCCCGGCAGGTGCTCTATGCAGCCTTCGGGTCATTTGCCGCAGCGGCTGCCATCGGACTCTATCTCACCTATACAAGCGGTCCGATGGTGCTCTGGATCGGCGTGATCGGCGTCCTGGCAGGGGTCGGCTACACCGCGCCGCCCATGAAATACAAATACATCGGCCTGGGCGAGCTCTCGGTGTTTCTCATGTGGGGCCCTCTCATGGTCGAGGGCGCCTACTATGTCCAGAGGCACAGTTTGAGCCTCGACGCACTCCTCGTCTCGATCCCCTTCGGCACTCTCGTGGCGCTGGTGATCTTTGCAAACAACATCCGCGACATCGAGCACGACAGGAGCCAGCACATCAGGACCGTTGCCATGGCCCTCGGTCCAAGGCTGGGGATCCACGCCTACCTGCTGCTCATGGCTTTCGCCTATGCGGTTACGCTCATCCTGACCCTGACCGGCGTGCTCACGCCGTGGGGGCTCCTCGTATTTCTGTCCCTGCCGGTCGCGATCAAGCTCCTTCGTCAGATGGAGGCGTGCGTCCCGTCGGATGCCGATGCCCGGACAGCCCAGCTCGACACGGCGTTCGGCCTTCTCCTCGTGGCAGGTCTCGTGATTCAGGGTCTCGCCGGATGAGGCGGTCCGGGTTCGATTCGAGGCTCGTCGGGTTGACGGTCCTCCTCGCCTTTGGGCTGTGGTTCGTCACCTTTTATCTGGGGTGGCTCAACTTCTGGGTGAAGATATCCTTTTCCGCAGGTCTGCTCGCGACACTGGCCGTCTCTGCCGGCGCCATCCGCAACAACAGGCTTCTCTTCGACCGGACAGCGGTCATCCAGGGGATCGTCTCGGCAGCGGTTCTGTACCTCATCTTCTGGATGGGCAACGCGGTATCGTCGTGGATCTTTCCCTTCGCTGCAGGCCAGGTAGGCGCGATCTACGGCAAGGGGCAGGGGTTTCCGACCATTGTCGTCTTCTTCCTCCTCCTGCTCGTGACCGGGCCGTGCGAAGAGATCTACTGGCGGGGCTTTCTGCAGAAGAGCCTCATGAGCCGCTACGGAAAGACGGTCGGCTGGCTCGCCGCCACGGCGATCTATACCGGGGTGCACATCTGGTCGCTCAACTTCATGCTCATCGGCGCAGCAGCCGTGGGCGGCGCGTTCTGGGGGTTCCTCTACATGAAGCTCGGCCGCCTCGACTCGCTCATCATCTGCCATTCGCTCTGGAGCGCCTTCATCTTCGCCGTCGTGCCGATCTCATGAGGCCGCGCAGGCCTTCGAGGGCGAGCATGATACCTCCTCGTGTGAAAGAATTCAATAACAGCAATTGCTGAAATACGATTGCGATCTCCTATCTCGGTCCGGCAGACACCTGGATGTCGACGTTCACCTGGTTTCCCACGTCCTCGAGGGCCGATCTCCATTTCTTGCCGGGCAGCTCGGGCGGCACCAGGACGAGGGCGGACATGGAGAACAGGGGCGCTCCGCTCACGGGCGCCCGGGTCGTCACCGTGTCCATGGATTCGATATTGATGCCGAACTGCGAGAGGGTGTGGGCGATCTCGTGGATGATGCCCTCGTGGTCGGCGCCGTAGACCTCGATCTGGTACGGCAGCCAGCCGACGTGGGACTCGGCGTGGGTCTGGCCGGTGGGGCTGGTCGTGACCGTGTATCCCCGGCCTGTCAGGCTCTGTACGCTTCTGCCGAGGTCGGCGAGCTTTTCCTGCGGCATGGAGACCAGCATGAGGACGGCGAACTCTCCGCCCAGCCTGGCCATGCGGCTCGTCTCAACATTGCCGCCGAGATCGAGGAGCAGCTTCGTGATCTCTTTGACGACCCCTGCCCGGTCCGGACCGGTGAGGGTGAAAACAATGTTCGTACGCATACGGAACTATCCTTTCGAGACCATAGTATATTGTACGTCATTGCTTCCACTCTTTCCAGATACGTCGGATTTAAGGCAGGGAGCCGATTTGCAGCAGGCAGACGGTCCGCACGTTGAGCGGAGAGCTGCTGATTTCAGATGGCCGTTACCATGTGAAAGCCGGGCGGATTTGCACAAGAACATAAAAACGCCCCCCTACCTGGGCGAGAGGAGAGGGGCGAAAAAAGAGTATTGGAACTGTCGAAGTTTCCACAACTAGCACTTAAGGAGGGGCCTGTCAATATGCCAGTGAAGGCAAGATCGATCTGCTGTCCGGACGTTATGGCGGGAAGCGCCTGCAGAGCGTCTCTGCAGGCCTTTCCCGGGCGGCCCGCTTTGCATCTCGGATCCGGGCGATCATGATGTGCGGCAGGCTTCCGACCCTGAGTCCGTCTGTGCGGCCGAAGCATTCTCTCCGCCGATGGTGGGCAGGGCCACCGGGTCGTCGAGAACCTTGGGGTCGTCAAGCGTCGCAGTGAAGCGCGCGCTTTACTGCGACGCGCTGTGCCGCGGCGCTCGAACGGTTTCCCTTCACGGACCAGTCCCATTTCGAGACCGACGGCATGAGCGAGCCCGGCCTCTTGAAATGCCGCAGCTTCTTTTTACTTTTTCTGTATACCTCTTTTCATTTCCCGGTAAATTCAAATGCGCGAACCGGAGGACCTATGGAACAGAGCAATACCGTGAACGAAGTGTTCGAAAACAAGCTGGACCGTCTTCCTGCTGCAGAATACAACTACGATCGCTACACCAGGGAGGATGCGATGATGGACATGAGGGGCACCCTCTCCGCGCGGGGGATCGGGCCCGGATGCCTCGCACCCGATTTCGAGCTCGAAGACACAGACGGAGGCAGGGTGAGGCTGAGCGACCTCAGGGGCAGGCCGGTAATCCTGCGCTTCGGAAACATCAGTTGACCTGCCACCATCGGCTCGGTCGAGCCGTTCAAGAAGCTCTTCCAGACGTGGGCAGACCAGGTGCACTTTCTCGACATCTTCGTGCGCCAGGCCCACCCGGGACCCATGGTCCCGCCATACACGTCCTACGAGCAGAAGATGAGCGATGCAAAGATCTACAAGGAATCCGAAGAGATCCCCTGGCAGGTGCTGGTGGACGACCTCGAAGGCCGGGTGCACCAGGTATACGGAACCCTTCCGAACCCGACGTACGTGCTGACCGGTGAAGGCCGCATAGCGTTCTATGACGTGTGGTCGCACGCGCCCACGGTCTTCCGCACCCTCGAAGACATGATGGGACCGGGCGGCGCCTGCGTGGTCCGGGGAGGCATCGACAGGATGCCTCACGCGATAGCCTCGATGGCGAACGGATGGCCCGCTCTGGAGCGCGGGCTTCCGCAGAGCTATTCCGATCTCGAGAAGGTCATGCCGGGGCTGGCAGCAGGCATCAAGTACGGCTACAGGCTCAAGCCCGTACTCGCTCCCCTTGCGCTGCGCGCAAAGCCGTTCCCCATAACATCAAAGGGGACGGCTCTCGGCGCAGGCGTCTACCTGGGTGCAAAGATCCTCTCACGCTGAGGGGGTCACGGATTTATCAGCAGTAAACGGGAGTGATGACGGCAGCAGGCTGCTTCCTTGCCGGAGGGCATCATGCCGCATCAGTAGACAAAGGGGATGAGCTTGCGCACCCGCCGCTGATAGTCGCTGTAGTCGGGGAACCTCTCGGCGAGCCACTGTTCTTCCCGGGCTGACTTGATGTCGAGGAAGACCAGGAGCACGGTGGCATAGGCGAGGGTGAGCCAGCCGCCTGCGGCGAGAGCCCAGCCATAGGCCAGGATGATCCCGCCCGAGTACATTGGATGCCTGACGAGCCGGTAGGGGCCCGTCTGGACCAGGGTCGCATCCTCCTTGGGAAAGGGCAGGGGGGTGAGGTTGGAGCCGAGCCGGACCAGGCCTGCGAGGAGGAGGCAGACGCCCGAGAGCATGAGCGCGCCGCCAATAAAGACCGAAATCCGGCCGACGGATACCGGCAGCAGGGGCAGCCCTGACAGGGTGCGGGGGCCGAGGAACACGAGCCCAATGAGCGCGAGCTGAGCAGCGACATACCACTCGCCGTGCGTGCCGCGCCACCAGGGAGGGCGGGTATCGTTCGTCATGGATCTCCCATGCCTCGTGAGTCCTCCTCCCTATCTTTCATCATGATCCTTGGATGAACCGGGAGCATTCATAGCCCCGTGAATAACGGCAAGGACGTCGATCTGATCCGGCTTGATGAAATATATGATGCGGTAAGATCCCTCTTGATGAGGTTATGGGCTTCTTCCTTTTTCATTACCCGGGACATACAACATTCTCCTGCGTTCTTACGTATATTGTACCAAGGAAAGTCCATGTAATCAATTCTCTCAAAAGATCTGCCCGGAGTGAAAGGAAAGCCCGAAGCGGGCTCCGGGCTTATGGCATCGAACCATGAATCCCTTGCGGGAGGAATGCTCTATGACTTCGACACGATCTTTTTCGTGATCGGGTGCTCCTCGGGCAGATGGTCGGGCAGGGGCTTCTCCATGAGCAGGGTATCGTTCTCCTCGATGGGCACAACGTTCAATACGTTGGCAAAGGAGATCCAATGGGGCAGGTTCAACTTCTTGCCTTCCGCGTGGTTCCACGTGCGGTACCAGAAGAGGTCGTTGACCGACTTGCGCATTTCCATGGCCTGGCGCTCCGCGATGATGGCATCCTGCTCGCGCTTGGCGCAGATCGAGATCACGGCCTGCATCTTGTCTCCCGGCTTGATGTCCGGGGCCAGGATGTCGGTGAAGCCCACGGCGCGGCCGCTTGCGAGCATGTCGTCGCTGTCGAGGATCTCGGCCGAGTGGATGGGGCCTGTCATGCAGAAGGCGCCGTACTTGAGGTCGTCTCCCCTGGGGATGTTCGTGGTCGCGTCGAGGTGGATGGAATTGAGCCCGCACTGAACGGCCTCGCCCACAGCGTGCTCCACCACGTCGATGGGGTAGCCGAAGATCCCGGCGCTCTCCATGTCGATGGCGAGGAAGACGATCCGGTGGCCGTCCTCCCTGGGCTTGAGCACCTTCTTGCCCATCTCGATGATGAGCTCTGCAAACTGCTTGTATGCCAGGTAGTCGCTCGATCTGAAGATGGGGTTGTTCTTGTTGAACGCGTACGCATCGAGCACTTCCTTGCAGGCCTTGTCCATGCCCCGTCTCACGCGGCTCCTCATGAGGGAGAGGATGGCCTTGCCCTTCATGGTGGTGCCGTCCACGATGTGAATCTTCACAGCCTCGCGCACGCCCAGCCTGCTCAGGGTGAAGTTGCAGCTGTCCACGAAGTTGTCGATGACCTTGTCGGGTACGGACAAGCTGAAGTCCGCGTTCCTGCGCTCGCTCTTGCGCTCGATGAGCTTGGCGCCGGCCATGGCCATCATGTCCGGGTCGAAGAACGACCGATCCTCGATCTTCTTGAAGCCGAGCTGTACGAGCGTCACGATCCTGCCCTTGTCGTCCATGCCCGGGACCATGACCAGCTTTCTCAGCATCTCGTAGCCTTCGCGGTTCGGGCCGTTCACGAGGTCTTCGGAGAGCGACTGCCTGATCACGTTCACGCCGATTCCACCGCCAAGGACGGCTCCGATCGCGCACATGAGGTTGTGCTCGAAGGTGCCCATGTCGAGGTTCTCGAGGCTGCGGATGCTCGGGGGGATGGGCTTGTGCCGCAGGTTGAGGATGTCCCTGAAGTCACCCTTGTAGCCCGTATTGATCATGACGACCGTGGCAAAGGCGTTTTCCGAAAACCTCTCGCCCGCCCGGATCTCCTTCATCTTCGCGAAGGCCGCCCGGCACTCCTTGTTGAAGGTCCAGTCGAAGTACATGCCCTGCCAGTGCTGCGAATAGGTCGCGCACGAGGCCTTCAGGCCGCACGCCAGAACCTGCCCGAGCTTGTACTTGTTCGGCACCTCCTTGATGTTGAAGGGAGCAAAGTCCTTTCCGCAATAGTGGCTCGACCGCCAGATGGAGCGGATAGCCTTGTTCGTCTTCTCGTTGATCGACTTGGGGTAGAGCAGGTACGGGACCTCACACGTAGCCGGATGCCTGTCCGGATACCACTGGGACCTGTGCACTGCCGGATTTCCGTCGACCGCGATCCTGCGGCCGTTTTCCTTTCCCAACACTCCGTTTTCTTCCTGCCTCTTCATAGATCCTCCTCCTTAAGGTGAATGCGAGCCTTGGTGTGCAAGACAGGTTTCATTGGCCTTACCGGCTTTTCCTTGAACTATTGCTTTAGCTTTCCCGATCCTTCGTCTGTGCGAAGAACCTTTTCCTTCCGGCATCCTCGCCGGCAATTCCGTTGAACAGCACTTCGAGGATCGCGGGCAGCTCCTGTTTAAGGGGATATCCCATGCCCGACTGCAGCCACTTGTACACGACCCCGTCGATGAATCCCATGATGCCGTAGAACGCCGTGTAGAAGTTCATAGTCTTCATCCGGCCTTCCGTGTTCAGCTCTACGATGCGCTCTTTGAGCATGGGGAGGCGGCTTATGACGGTGTTGTAGAACATGGCCTTGCCGCCCGGCTTGTACATGATCTCCTCTTTCTGAATGAGGCGGTAGAGCAGGTGGTTCTTCTCGATGAACCCGATCCAGAACGAAATCGCCTCTTCGACCAGCTCGAGGATGTCGCCTGCCTTCATGAGCTCCTCTCTGAACACGGAGACGATCTCGTCGGTCTTCTCCGAGATGAGCTTTTCGAGGAGGACTTCCTTGCTCTTGAAGGTGCGATAGATCGTGCCCTTGCCCATGCCGCACAGGCTGGCGATCTCATCCACGGTCGTGCTGTGGAACCCCTTCTCCACAAAAAGCTTCAGGGCGGCATTGAAGATGTTCTCCCGGTTCAAGGGCGCGCTCTTCTTCACCTTGGCGAGAGGGAAGACCTGGGCCTGGGTGAGCACGAACCTCAGCATGTCCGGGGATACGGGCACCCTGCCTATGCTCATGAAGGACGCCTCCTCGGCTACGGCCCTGAAGAAGGCAAGGGCGTGCTCCTGCGATCCCATTTCCTTGAGGGCTGGGGCGAGCTTTTCGAGAAAGGATGCGAGCCACTCCGACGAATGTTTTTCGAATTCCTTTTTCGCCGTGAACGTGCGGGAGACGGCATTGAGGTTTTCCCTGACGTACGCCCGGAAGGCATCCTCATCCGGGGTTCCGTCGGCGGAAAAAAACCTTCCCCATTCGGCGGAGAGATCCGATCCTATGCCCTTGGGATCGATCTTCGATGGCTCGCTTAAGTCCTTGCTCATTCTCCTCAATGTTCCCCAATAACAAAACGGACTAGTCCGTCCATTATCCCTTTCCCAGTCGGCTGTCAATAGGATTGATTTCAAAGACGGAAGTGGAAAAAGGAAGGTCTCTTTTTTATTGTAAATTTATCAGGAATTAATTTATGCTCACCAGATACTGCTTGGAGAGGGGCTTGTTCTTCCAGGGCTCCCGGCTCCTCTTTGCTGGCTTTGAATACATCCCGGCACCTGCATGCCCGGTTGGAAGGGGCACCCGCAAGCCCTGATTACGTTTCATGACTGAGGAGGTTCATGCCATGAAGAAGACCGTGATTCTGCTTTTCCCTGATCGTCATTGACTTTGAAAGATAATTGCTAGGTAAATGTGGTACGTGAACAAAAGGGAGCGCGTATGATCGGATTCAAGATGAATGAGATCATGGTGGGCGCCCACCGGTTCGAGGGGGGCGATGCCGAGCTGCCCATGCTCTTTCACCTGACCTGGGGCCGCAAGAGCCTCCGCGAATATTGCAGCCCGTCCTCGCCTGACTTCCTCAAGGCAGAGGCAAAGGGCATCATCACGGTGGAAGGCCTCGTTCACAAGGCCGAGTGCGAGGGAAGCCTGCACTTGCTCTACTTCACCGGGAGCAAGGTCCGCTATGAGCTCGCATTTGAAGACGGGCAGGGAAGGGCATACGAATACGTGGGCGAGAAGGTGAACATCCGGCCCTGGAACCTCCATAAGAGCCACACCACCTGCTACGGCACGATCACCGAATGCGGGACCGGCAGGGTCGTCTCGAAGTCCGTCGTCCATTTCCCCTTAAGAGAGCTCCTCACCTTCATGAAGTCCTTCAGACTCGTGTTCTCCGACGAGTGGGGGAGGGAGAGAACACCGGGGCCCGGGCCGGAAGGTCCGGGAGGCGGGCCGTACAAGGTGCTCGGCAGCAAGGAGGCAGAGATCCTCGCCGCCATGGCCGGTGCCATCATCCCGCGGGGAGGAGAGAGCTTCAGGCTCGGCGCCGCAGACCTCGAAGAGAAATGGCTCCCGCGGACCGATTACGTGCTCTCGAAGATGCCGCTTCTCACCCGGTCGGGCTTCAGGCTGAATCTCCATATCCTCAACCGGCTTTTGCCTTTTCTGTTCCTCAAGAGGCGGTCACAGCTGACCGGGCTCGACGAGTTCGAGCGCACCCGGCTCTTCAAAATGATCGAAAGCTCAGCGTTTCCGGGTCCGCTCGCCGTGCTTCTGACGAAGATCCTCGTGTTCCCGGCGTTCTATGGTCTGCCCGAGGCAAAGGAGGCCATCGGCTATGAGGAGAGGTTTCCGAACCCGCGGTTCGAAGGCCTCAAAGACTGACATGCTGCCAGCTTTAGTCGCGCAAATTGCCTCCATGTCACCCCCGCGCAAGCGGGGGTCCAGGAAGAGCCGGATCCCCTGGATTCCCGCTTTCGCGGGAACGACCAAAGGGGAGAGCGGGAATGAAGACTAACTAATATCATGTGGACAGTTCGATATGCTGAAAGAATATCGTGAAATAAGCGGTCCTGTGCATGAAGATGCGGACGTGTGCGTCATCGGCACGGGTGCGGGCGGGGCGGTCGCCGCAAAGGAGCTTGCCGAGAAGGGCCTCACGGTGGTCGTCCTCGAAGAGGGAAGCCTCTTCACCGTAAAGAACTTCAACCAGGACCCGGGCGACATGCTCGCCATGATGTACCGGGACAGCGGAACCACGATGGCGCTGGGCATCCCGCCTGCCTTCATCACCATGGGAAAATGCATCGGCGGCACCACGACCGTGAACTCCGCGACCTGCTTCAGGACCCCTCCCGAGGTCTTCGAGGAATGGTCGCAGAATTGGGGCTGCGAAGGGCTCACCTGCGAGGAGCTGGTTCCCCACTTCGAGAAGGTCGAAAGGGAGATCAGCGTGGTCGAGCTTTCCGAAGACGTGCTCGGCAACGTGTACAAGATCGTCAGGAGGGGTGCGGAAAGGCTCGGGCTCAAGGCGAGGCCGCTCAAGCACAACGTGAAGGGCTGCGAGGGCGCCGGGGTCTGCCAGTGGGGCTGCATCAGGGGCGCGAAGCAGTCCATGGACGTCACCTATGTACCCAAGGCCGAGAGGGCGGGTGCGCATATCTACGCCAACTGCCGGGCAGTGAAGATCGGCGTGGAGAACGGGCGGGTGACGGGCGTGCAGGGCGTGTTCGTCGATCCGTGCACGGGTGCAAAGGGATACGGCCTCTCCGTGAAGGCGCGGGTCGTCTGCCTTGCCATGGGGGCGCTCATCACCCCGGCATTCCTCCTCAAGAACGGGCTCGCCGACTCCTCCGGCATGGTGGGCAGAGGACTCACGATCCATCCCTGCGGCAGGGTCGTGGCAGAGATGGACGAGGTCGTGGACGGCCACCACGGCGTATCCCAGGGCGGGCTCATCGATGCCTACAAGGACGAAGGCATCATGCTCGAAGGCGTCTTCGTTCCTCCCGCGATCATGGCCATGGCGCTGCCGGGCGTGGGAGAGGAACACAAGGCCCTTGCCAAACGCTACCGGAACCTCGCTGCCTTCGGCGTCATGGTGAGCGACACCACGAGGGGCCGGGTGCTCCCCGGTTTGTTCGGCTACCCGTTCACGGCCTTCTACTCGCTCAAGCGTGAGGATGCGGAAAAGCTCCACAAGGGCATCGGCTATCTGGCGGACATCTTCTTTGCCGCCGGCGCGAAGCGGGTATTCACGGGGTGCTACCCCATGCCCGTGCTCGGCTCGAAGGCCGAGCTCAAGAGGTTCAAGGGAATGAGGTTCAAGCCGCGGCACTTCGAGGTGATGGCCTTCCATCCCCTGGGCACCTGCCGGATGGGGAACGACCCGCGGCAGTCCGTGCTCGACCTGAACCTCGAGACGCACGACATCAAGGGCCTGTTCATCCCGGACGGAAGCCCCTTCCCGACATCCCTCGGTGTCAATCCGCAGGAGACCATCATGGCCTTTGCCGACCGAACGGCCGGCTATATCGCGGAGCATATCGGGAGATACTAGGATATTTCCGGCGTGCGCCGGTCAGCCCGGGTTGTCGTTTCATGGTTTCGGGAGCATCTCCCAGCAGCTTGCCGCCTGGTTATCCAGCTTAATATTGCCGGGCCTCCCGGCTGAGCCTCAACTGAAAATATGAATCCCTGCCGGAGTCCCGCCTTTTAAGAGGTAACGAAAATTGATTGTTTTCGAGACTGAAGGCGCAGCCCGAAGTTTGCCCCGCCCCGTTTTCCCCCTTGTACGATATCGTCTGCTCGTTGAGATACCAGGCAGGAGGGGTATTATTAAGCTATAATAGAGACAAAGGCATTGAACATATCGTAACTTATGAATAATCCTATCTCGATATGCAGTGGCAACCATTGCCGGGGGTACGATAGATGACCGATACCGGCTGATATCTTCAAACCAGGTAAACCATTTCCTGCATCCAGAGTGATTATCGAGGACCCTGCATACCCGAGAGGAAATGAAAAAGCGAATAAAGGAGGAGGCCATGAAATTGAAGTATGTATGCATCCTCGTGCTTCTCTCTACGGTGTGTGCCTGCTCGAACAGCAGCCACAATTCAAGTGAAAGTTCTGAACCTCAATCCCAGGTCGCGGCCGAGAACCTGGATCCTGCTTCGATCCCGAAATTTGTGAGCTCGCTGGTCATGGTCCCTGTAATGCCGAACAAAGGCACCGTTGATGTCCAGGGCGAGACCGCGGATTACTATGAACTCGCAGTACGGCAGTTCGAACAGCAGATTCTCCCCGGCAGCTATCCCATGACCACGGTCTGGGGTTTCGGCCCTTCCGACGACCCGAGAACCGTTGCCCAGGGAGGAAGATACTTCTATCCGTCCCTCACGATTGAGGCAAGGCAGGATGTCCCCGTGAGGGTCAAATGGATCAACGCCCTCGTTGATGAGCAAGGAAATTTCCTTCCACACCTGTTCCCCATCGATCAGACGATACATTGGGCTAATCCCGTAGGACCCCGCGACGATCACGGCACGAGCCAGGAGCCGTATGAAGGGCCTGTTCCCGTAGTCATTCATCTCCATGGAGGCCACGACAATGACGAATCCGACGGCTTCCCCGAGGCATGGTTTCTCCCGGATGCCGCGAATATCCCTTCGGATATTCAGTTCACAACAGGTACATTCTACGACTATTTCGTCAGCAAGTTCGGGCTCGACTGGTCTCCCGGGACGGCAACCTACACCTATCCGAACGACCAGAGGGCAACGACCCTCTGGTATCACGACCACACGCTGGGCATCACACGGGTGAACATCTATGCAGGACTGGCGGGATTCTATCTCATCCGAGGCGGCTCTGACGATGTCGTGCTGGATACGAGGTCGGAAAACCAGTCCTCCCCCGCGGTCCTTCCCGGGCCTGCGCCAAGTACGGAGATAAACCTTTCCGGCTCCTTCCGCGAGATTCCCATCATGATCCAGGACCGCTCGTTCAATACGGACGGCTCGCTGTTCTATCCCGACAACCGAGCCTTTTTCGAAGGGCTCGATCCATCACAGCTCCAGATCCCCTTCACCCCGGATCCGGGTTGCGACGGAATGCCCAGCGACGTGGCCCCGATCATCCAGCCCGAGTTCTTCGGAGACTGTATCGTTGTCAACGGGCAGACATGGCCGTTTCTCAATGTTGAGCAGCGCCGCTACCGCTTCCGGATCCTCAACGCATGCAACTCGCGCACCCTCATCCTTGACTTCAATGGCATTCCCGGACTGGAAGTCTGGCAGATCGGGGCAGACGGCGGTTTCCTGGCGGCTCCGGTCGACATGAATGCTGCCAATGACGGCAGGCTTTTAATGGGGCTTGCAGAGAGAGCCGACATCATTGCCGACTTCACGAATGTGCCGGCAGGGAACTATGTTCTGACCAATCTTGGCCCCGACGAAGCCTTTGACGGAGGTGAGCCCGGAGTCGATTTCGATCCGGCGGACCCGCAGACTACCGGCCAGGTCCTGCAGTTCAGGGTCGGCCCGAGAGTCGGCGAAGACACAACCACTCCACCTCAGTTCATGAAGCTTCCTGCCATAACCCCTCTTGTCCCGACCGTTACCCGCAGGATCTCCCTGAACGAGAACGCCTCCATGAATGTCTTTGTCAGGCAGGAAGCGGACGGCAGCCTGATATACGACTGCAACAGCAGTACACCCATCGACCCGGTAAAGACTCTGCTGGGCACGTATGATCTGAATACGGGCATGCCGACGGAAGCCCTATGGTCGGGAGCCATCACGGAAACGCCTGCAGTAGGGGCTGTCGAAACCTGGGAGATCTACAACTTCACCATGGATGCCCATCCCATCCATATCCATCTGGTCCAGTTCCAGGTCGTCAATCGCCAGGCCCTCGCACCCCTCGATGAAAACGGCATGGCAATACCTCCTGCCTTCCCGACAGGAACACCTCGCGAACCCGAGGTCTGGGAGAGCGGATTCAAGGATACGGTGATCGTCTATCCCGGCGAGCTGGCCCGCGTCAGGGCGGTGTTCGACGATGAAGGCTTCTCCGTGTGGCACTGCCACATCCTGGAGCATGAAGACAACGAGATGATGCGGCCGTATCATGTGGGGCCCGTCCCTGCAGATGCGCCGCCGCTCTAGAAGCGCAGCATTTCGTACCCCGGATCCGAGATCCGATAGCTGCTTATAATAGCCGCACACCTGTGGCGACAATCACGGATTGCAAGGGGATACCTATACTCATTCAGCTTTATGCAACCCCGGCTGATTTCATGAAAAATATTTCAAGAATTATGCCTCTTGAACCATCTTGACTTCAAAATAATCGCTCCTACGTATGTCGCACAGTGAAAATCATTCCTGAGAAGGCCAAGGGAGGAAAGACGAGGTCGCGGTGCACGTGATCTCATAAGTGCAGAGGCAGATCATTTCACGACGATCCCGAGCAGAAATCCTGGAATAGTATATCCATTCATGAAAGGAGAAAGAACCATGATGCACAGAGAACAGTTCTTGAAGGCACATCCCAATGTAAAGGGTGAAATGATTGCCTATACCCGGGATGGCGAGAAGCTGGGACGGGTCACGACCCTCAATGAGGACAACGTCAATATCGAGAAGGGCTTCTTTTTCCCCAGGGATTTTGTCGTGAGCTACGATGACATTGTGGAGGTCAGGGGAAATGAGATGATCATCAAGAGGCGGGGGACTGAACTGAGAGAGATGAGCGGCGGAGAGATCGGGGGATGGAATAAGCTCGACGCGCTGAGCAGGGGGGAGGAAGTCGATATTCCCCTTTTTGAAGAGGAACTCCAGGTAAACAAGTCGACCCGTAAGGCAGGAGAGGTCCATCTCAAGAAGATCGTGCGGACGGAGGAGAAGAGCTTCTCCATACCGGTGAACAAGGAGGAAGTGGTAATCGAGCATATTCCTGCAGGCCAGGCCAGAGAAGTGTCACCTGACGAGGCTGTTTTTTCCGAGCGGGAGATGTCGGTTCCTCTCATGGAGGATGATGTGGAAGTGACGAAGACGCAGAGGGTGAGAGAGATGATACATGCCAAGAAGGTAACCCACACCGATCAGCGAGAGGTGAGCGGCGAGGTGAGGAAGGAAGATCTCGAAGTGGAAACGACGGGAGAAACCATGAAAGAAACCGGTGGAACTAAGATAGAAGAATAGCATCTGAATGCAACGTTCATCCTGTTCAAGGGGCATGAGGGGGAGGATGTTTTGAAATGACAGAGCTGGTGTGAGGGGCGGAGGAACACGATCCGCCCCCTGCCATGGGAGGATCATACCATTTTAGTTCGAGAAACGGGTGCGGACAGCAGACCATCCCGGCCTTTATCCATATACGCTCTCATTACGAACCCGGTAATGATCCGCACTGAAAGGGAGAAGCCATGGACAGGAAATCAATGATGGAGAAATTCATTGAGCATGAGAAGAGCGCTTTTAACAGCCTCGTCGGCAGTATGTCGGCCATTCAGGATCAGGCGGAAGAATCATTGAGCTTTTTTCTCGATAACAACCCCTTCATACCCGAGCAAGGTAAATCCTTAATCAAGGACATAACCAAGAGAAGCAGGGAAAGCTTCAAACAGGTCATCGATACCGGTTTCGAAAGGATTGAGCCTTATTCCCGAGACACTGATGAGACGGCCCAATGGGAAGAGAATGTGGCAGAGGAGATCGGAGGTGACGGCAGCAGGCCCGATGTCCTTCTGGATGTACCGACTCTCGATGTCGATGAGATCAGATTGAAAGTCGAAACTTTGAAGGCTCATGTTGCTGTGCTGGCCGAGGTGGCCAATCTGGTCCGTCTCAATGTTGGAGCTGATGTCGAGATAGGAGATGTGGATCTCGATATCAAAGGCGTGGAGGCAAAAGCTCTGCTGAAGGTCAGGCTGAGGTATATCTACGCCATTCTCGCCCGCACCCTCCAGACACTCGACCGGCATCCCGAGATCATCCAGAGTCTTGCAAGCCTGGTTGGCGAGACCGGGAAGGCGGTAGGAAAGGAAACCGGCAAGGCATCAGGTGAGATTGGTGAAGGCGCTGCTCGTTCTTTGGCCGGGATGGAACCGCTCAAGCAAGTTTCCAGGGAAGTAGCCGCCAGAGAAGGGCCTGTCGAGGAAGCGGTCAAAGGAGTGAGCGAAGGGGTGGGCCAGGCGGTCAAAGGTGCGAGCGACGTTAAGGTAAAAGAAAGACGGCGTGTTCGGAAAACGAAGCTGGATGAAAAATCCGGGGCAGGCAGGAAGAAACCACAGCCCTGAACCGGAGGTAGAGTGATCAGGGAATCATGAGAGATGATGATTCTTGATGCGGAAAATGTATGAGGCCTGCATTTCTCCCCGGAAGCCCATGAAAGCGGCTCCACAGGCCTGTTGAGCAAAATTATCGGTCTCCCTGATTCACCCCTTGTGAAAAGTATGGACCCCCTTATAATAAACTTTCACGAGCCGACTGCATTCCAGAAAAGGGGATAAGCAACCACTTTCCCTGCAATGGATTGCTTTCGGCTCGTTTTATTGAGACGGCATCGCAAAGGCCTTTTTAAGGATACGGAAGCATCGGCTCCATTCGTGGCAGCATCTCGATCAAGGCTCTCCAGCCGATTCGTGTCTTCTGCTGTTCTCAGGAGCAGATACCGCGATGGTTGGACTTGATGCAGGGGCAGGGTGAGGGGCTCCTTCTCAAAGGAGGCAAAGACGATGTTACGGTGGGCAATCCTTTTCCTCATTGGCGCAGGCATCGCAGCCATCCTCGGATTTATCATATTCGTGGATATCCTCTCTTTCATCTTCAAGCTTCTGGCCATAGCCCTCTTCATTCTCTTCGTCGTAACGTACCTGAAGGGGAGAGGGCGGGTCATAACGTGATCGGAGCTCCCCGCCGTTTTTCCGGCCGATGGATGATGGCCCGACGCTGAAGCACGAAACAGTGAAGAGGTGGACGGAAATGAACGTTTCCAGGAAATTCTTGAGCAGATACGAAAGAGGCGCTGTCAAGCAGAACATCTATGCGTTCGGTGCGATAACGGCATCGATCCTCGCCCTGGCGGCAGTGGTGAAGGTCATGGCATGGGTCACCAAGAGCCTGCTGGCCATTCTCGTCATTTTCGTCGCCGTATCGTATGTCGCGGTGAAAACGCGGGGAGATCGCCGCTTCATGAGTGCTCCCCGTCCGGCCTGACTTCGCGGCTGTCTCCCGGGGCCGCCGTACTGCGTGAAACCACGTTCCAGCTGCTTGCAAAATCCCGATCGTCTCTTATCATCAATAGTACGAGCCAAGCGTACCTCCCGGAGGGTAGTTCCCTCCCATGCCCTGTAGAGATACCTTTGGCTCGTCCATTCCATATTGGGGGTGCGGGGCAGGATCACACAGGCTCACCGCCCGATATCAAAGAGGAGGGAGGCCTGGCGGATGGGCCTCTCGCCTGTCTGTCCGGCCCGGTTCGCGTTCCTGACAAAAGATCATACTTTCAAAAGGATGTGCCATGGACGAATACCGGAAAAAGCGGCCCGAAACCAGCCAGGACCTGCCGGGAAAGGCGGCGAGCCTGTGGCTGGATACTACGCCGGAGACCGATTTCCCTGTCCTGGAAAGGCCCCTGCGCGTGGACACGGCAATCGTGGGAGGCGGGATCGTCGGCCTGACCACGGCATTGCTGCTGCAGGAAGCCGGACTGAATGTCGCGGTCATCGAATCAGGACGCATCGTGACCGGGGTGACGGCGAATACGACGGCAAAGATCACGGCCCTGCACGGAATCACCTATCAGAAGCTGGTCTCGACCTTCGGGCATGAAGGGGCGCAAACATACGCCAATGCCAACCAGATCGCCATTGCAAAGATTGCCGCCCTGATCGAAAAGGAGGCCATCGACTGCGACTTCCAGTGGACGTTTGCCTGTACGTATACCGTTTCCGAAAAGAATGCGGGCAGGATCGAAGAAGAGGTCAGGGCCACCGAGAAGATCGGCCTTCCGACCTACTTCATGGAAACGACCGACCTGCCGTACCCTGTCAAGGGTGCGATCTGCCTCAAGGATCAGGCACGATTTCATCCCAGGAAATATCTCCTTGCACTGGCCGTGAGATTTACCGGCTCGGGAGGCCTGATCTTTGAGAGCACGCGGGCCATCGGAATCAAGAAGGGGAGGCTCCCTGAGGTCGTGACGGAAAGGGGGTCGGTCAGGGCCCAGGACATAATCATTGCCACCAACTACCCGTTCTTCGATCCGGCGTTCTATTTCACCAGGCTGTATCCGATACGCTCGTATGTCTACGGCGTCCGGCTGAACACTCCCAGCCCGGAGGGCATGTACATCAGCATCGAAGACCAGTTCCACTCCGTGCAGAACCATCCCATGGAAGGCGGGGATATCCTCCTCATCGGAGGCCTCCAGCACAAGACGGGCCACGGAGGGAATACGATAGGCTACTACGACAGGCTCGAGAGGTTCGCCCGGGAGAACTTCGACCTGAAGTCGATCGATTTTCACTGGTCCACCCAGGACAACTGGACCCCCGACAATGTCCCCTATATCGGGCCTGCCTCGCCCTTCCACAAAAACCTCTATGTCGCCACCGGCTTTGCCGGATGGGGAATGGCGCACAGCATGGTGGCGGCGACGATCCTCTCCGATGCGGTCCTCGGAAGGCACAGCGACTGGGCCCCGCTCTACAATCCGACGCGCTTCAAGCCCTCGGGCACGTATTCCTTTGCAAAGGAGAATATTCATGTGGCAAAGACCTTCGTGGAAGAACGCCTGATGAAGGCCGAGCCCCTCGATATCGGCAGCCTCCAGCCCGATGAGGGCTGCGTGATGCAGGGCGGCCACGGGAAGGTCGCCGTGGCAAAGGACAGCCAGGGCGTCATCCATGCCGTATCCCCCGTATGTACGCACCTGGGCTGCATCGTGAGCTGGAACAATGCCGAGGAAACCTGGGACTGCCCCTGCCACGGCTCGCGCTTTTCCGGCGATGGGCAGGTGATCCACGCACCGGCTTTCAAGGACCTGGAGAAAAAGCATTTCAAAGAAGAGGAGAGATGATCTTTCCCCAAGAATCGAAAGGAGGCCGCAATCGGATGCGGATAGCGCAGGTCGCTCCTCTCATCGAGCCCGTACCTCCGAAGCTTTATGGAGGAACGGAGAGGGTCGTATCATACATAACCGAAGAGCTCGTAAAGCGGGGCCACCGGGTCACGCTGTTCGCAAGCGGCGATTCAAAGACAAAGGCCGAGCTCCGGAGCGTGATAGGAAAATCCATCCGCCTCGACGGCAGCAACCCCGACTCCTTTGCATACCACACCCTGGAGCTGAGCGATGTCCTGTCTCTGGCGGATGAGTTCGACGTGATCCACTGCCACCTCGAGTACCTGGCCTTTCCCTTCAGCCGGCTGTTCGGGGTGCCGACCGTGCACACACTCCACGGCAAACTCGACTATCCCTACTGGAGGCCGATGATGGAGTGCTATCCCGACGTCCCTCTGGTTTCAATCAGCGACAGCCAGCGCCGGCCCGTAAGCGACATGGATGTATGCTGGATGGACACTATCCATCACGGCCTGCCGGAGAGCAACTTCATGCTCTACCCGGGCGAGGATGGATACCTGGCGTTCTATTCCCGGATGTCTCCGGAAAAGCACCCGGACCTGGCGATCGAGGTGGCGAAGAGGTCGGGGATACCCCTCAAGATGGCGGGAAAGGTCGACAACAAGGACAGGGAGTATTTCAAGACAAAGATAAAACCCATGCTCGATCATCCCCTTGTCGAATTTATCGGGGAGATAGGCGAGGAAGAGAGGCCCGTGTTCCTCGGCAATGCCAGGGCCCTCCTGTTTCCCATAGAATGGCCCGAGCCTTTCGGCCTGGTCATGATCGAGTCCATGGCTGTGGGGACGCCGGTGATCGCGAGACCGTACGGGGCTGTTCCCGAGGTGATCGACGAAGGTGTCACCGGGCTCATTGCGCAAGATGTCGAAGGTCTGGTGGATGCGGTAAGGAAGGTCGACCGGATAGGCCGGGAGGGCTGTCTGCTGAGGGCTCAGGAGCAATTTTCGGTTGAGGCCATGGTCGACCGCTACGAGAAGGTCTATCAGAGGCTCATCGTGCAGGATGAATCGACGAGGTCCGGCCTCTTTAAAATTTGAATTCCCACACCATTCATATCACGTACTGCAAAGGAGACCGGGTCGTGGATGAGATCGTAGAAATATCGGGCAACTATTACGTCCTGGCGACCTCTGCCCTGGCCATGGAGCAGAACCGCGTCGTGAAACACGCCAACACCTTTTCGGTGTTCGACAGCCGCGGAGATATCCGGTCCGCCTTCTTCAATGACCAGGGCCTCTTCAATAACGGGACCCGCTACCTGTCGGAGGCCCAGTTCTTCATCGAAGGGAGGAAGCCCCTCCTCCTGAGCTCCGACGTGACCAGGGACAACCACCTGCTCACTGTGGATCTCACCAATACGGACCTCCTGATCAGCCCGGAAAGGCAGATCCGCCGGGGCGCGATCCATATCTTCAGGTCCATATTCATCTGGGAAGGCAGGTGCTACCAGAAGTACCGCCTCAGGAACTTCGGGCTCGATCACCTGTCTTTCACGATAAGCCTGAGGTTCGGATGCGATTTTGATGACATCTTCGAAGTCAGAGGCATGAAGCGGACGATGAAAGGCACGTTTCTCGACGTACAGGTGGGCGAGCGCTCACTCGATTTCCCCTATCTCGGCCTGGACAACATCCTCAGGCGCACGCTCATCGACTTCTCGCTGGCGCCGGATACCCTCAAAAAGAACGGCGAAGCCTTTTATGCGATTTCACTCGCCCCCTATGGGGATGTGGAGTTCGAGGTGGTCGTGTCCTGCCTCGAAGATCACGCGGCCGGGGAAGCTTCGGCCCCTTCGTATGCGGATGCCCTCTCGGTCTCTTCACGGTTCTTCTCCATGGCCAGAGGCCGCGAGAGCATCATCAGCACCTCGAACGAAGACTTCAACGTCCTCATCGAGCGGTCCGTTTCAGACCTCCGGATGATGCTCACCGATGTCGGAAACGGCATACTCTATCCCGATGCGGGGATTCCCTGGTTCTCCACCCCGTTCGGCAGGGACGGCATCATTACGGCATGGGAGACGCTGTGGTTCAACCCCGATATCGCCAGGGGGGTCCTCGCGTATCTCTCCGACAATCAGGCAAGGAGCTTCAACGATATTCAGGATGCGGAGCCGGGCAAGATCCTTCACGAGGTGCGCATGGGGGAAATGACCAATACGGGCGAGCTTCCCTACGCCAGGTACTATGGGAGCTCGGATTCCACCCCCCTCTTCATCATGCTCGCAGGCCGCTATCTGCAGAGGACAGGGGATCTCGCCTTCGTCGAGTCGATCTGGCCGCACATCAAGCGCGCTCTGGACTGGATCAATATGTACGGAGACATGGACGGGGACGGCTTTGTGGAGTACGCCAGAAAGACCGAGATCGGGATCAGGAACCAGGCCTGGAAGGACTCGCCCGAGTCGGTGTTCCACGAGAACGGCGACCTCGCCACCCCGCCCGTCGCGATCTGCGAGATCCAGGGTTATGTCTTCGCGGCGAAGAGGCAGGCTGCCTACATTGCGCAGCAGCTCGGGCTTCAGCAGATCGCCTTCGAGCTCCTCTCCCAGGCCAAAGAGATTCAGAGAAACTTCGAAGAGACCTTCTGGGATGAAACACTGCCCGGCTATGTCCTTGCCCTCGACCAGAACAAGAGGCCCTGCCGGGTGAGGGCCTCGAACATGGGCCACTGTCTCTTTTCGGGCATTTCGTCGAGCGCCCATGCACGGATAGTGGCCGACTCCCTGATGGATGAGACCTTCTTCAGCGGATGGGGCGTGAGGACCCTGGCCAAGGGTCAGCCGCGCTTCAACCCGATGTCCTATCACAACGGCTCCATATGGCCGCACGACAATGCCATGATTGCCGAAGGCATGTCGCGGTACGGCTTCAAGGTGTATGCAGGCAGGATCCTCGATGCCATGTTCCGCGTGAGCCAGTTCACGGAACTGCGGAGGTTCCCCGAGCTCTTCTGCGGCTTCGACCGCCGGCCGAACCAGGGGCCGACCCTCTATCCCGTCGCCTGCTCGCCCCAGGCATGGGCGGCGGCCAGCATCTTTTCCCTGCTGCAGTCATGCCTCGGGCTCTCCATTCAGGCATCTTCCAAGCAGATACAATTCACCCAGCCATACCTGCCCGAGTTCCTGAGCAGCATCCATATCAGGAACCTCGCAATATGGGATGCCTTCATCGATTTTGTAGCCGAGCGGCATGAGCTGAGCGCCAGCATTACCGTGCTCAGGCGCACCGGCGACATCTCGGTGATAGTGAGCAAGTGAGCAGAGACAGGCTCTACCAGGCAGAGATCAGGTTCGGTAGGGCCTGGATCGCTCCCCGGAGGAGCTCATCGAAAGAGGCCGGGAGCCAGGCGACCTGCCGCACCTCCATCCGGCAGTAATCTCCTTTCTGCGGGGTGTCCGTGAAGGAAAAAGGGCTGTCCCGAGCTTCCGGATGTCCGGCTCCATGCCTCCTGAGGCTCGCCTTTCTTCACATGACGACCCCGTGGGGCACTTCCTCAGTGGAAACGCTCACGGTGAAATCAACGGATCTCCGCGGTTCGTCCGCCGGAATGGCGTCGCCCATCATGAGGGGTCAAGCTGAACATCCTCCAACCTGAATGCCGAGACCGGTTTCAATATTTTCAGTCATTCCCTGCGGCATCTCCCGGCCCGGCCCCCCTGCCCACGAGGATGGAGGCAATGAAGGCGGTGAAATAGCCGAATATGCTGAAGGCGTACAGGGCGAGGAGGAAGCAGAGGACCCTGCCTTCTCCGGTCCTGGGCCAGTAGTCCGACCCCATGGTGGTCATGATCATGGCAGTCCACCACAGGGCGTCTCCGTAATCCTCAAGCCCCTTGCCGGACTCTCCGTGCCCTTTTTCAAAGGCGAGCATGCCGGCGGCACCGCCGAACACGACAATGACCGTGGAGAGGACGACATACCCGAAACCGCCCCGCCTCATGTATGCCTGCAGGGCATGCATGGTGCGGTTGAGGGTGCTCACCACCCTGATGAGCCTCAATCCCCTGATGGCGCTCGCCAGTTTGAGGATCGGGAGAAGCCGCAGGACGCGGAAAATGCGGAAAGCAGGGACGAAGAGGGAAAGCATGACGATCCAGTTGTGCCGGACATAGAGCCCTTTGTCCGGCGTGAGCACGATTTCCGTCAGGGTCTCGGCGATGAAGACGATCCAGATCAGAATTCCGAGGAATTCTCCAAGAGGACTGATTCCCCAGACGTATTCGATGATCAGGAGGGCAAACCAGACGAAGGCAAGCACGACCATGGGCGTCTCGACCCAGTTCTGGAACTGTCCGAGGGCTGTTTCCCTCTCTTGGGGAGGCACTTCTTTCAGCCTTTCGCCCGTGTCACCCATCGTCCCTGAACCGCGGCCCTCCTTCCTGCCCAGCTTTACTCCTGTAATAACAATAGGGCATGCCGGCATGGACGCAAGTATTCCGCTTCCAATCCCGCTGACAGCTCCCGGATGCGACGGAGCCTTTCAGTCGAAATCGGGCTCAAGACTTGATCGGAAATGATAATGGGGTTATCAATACATGGGGACCTCGTGTGTATGCAGTAAGGTCGGGGCGAGGTCGGGGCAGTGCGGGTCGGGTTCATCCCGTGTCTTTCCGGGAGAGAGCGCCCGATGCGCCTCATGGAGTTCAAAAAATGCACAAGCTGGGAGGAGAGATGAGTGTTCTGAAAGAATTCAAGGAATTCGCCGTCAAAGGGAATGCGATGGATATGGCCGTAGGCATCATTATCGGGGCTGCCTTCGGCAAGATCGTTTCCTCTCTCGTGGCCGACGTGATCATGCCGCCCATCGGGATCATCGTGGGCGGCGTCGACTTTACGGACCTCGCGATCACGCTCAAGGCCGCAAGCGCCGGTGCGCCGGCCGTCGTGCTGTCATACGGCAAGTTCATCCAGACAGTGGTGGACTTCACGATCATCGCCTTTGCGATCTTCCTTCTGGTCAAGGGGATGAACACCATGAGGAAGCCCGAGCCCGAGAGCGCTCCGGAGGTCCCCAACCAGGAAAAGCTCCTTGCCGAGATCCGTGACCTCCTCAGAAAGAAAGGGTGAGGGGCTGCATCACACTTCGAGAATCGCACCCTGCCTGATGAGCTCTTTCTGTACGTCCTTGAACGGGACCTGTCTCGGAGGGCGGAAGGTGCGGGCGGCGATTGCGGCACAGACGCCTGCTGCATGGCCCGTGGCCATCGATATCGGCATCACCCGGTAGGATGTGTTGGCCTCGTGCGTCCCGGATATGCACCTTCCGGCGACGACGAGGTTCTCCACCCCTTTGGGGATCAGGCATCGCAAGGGGATATCGTATGCCCGGCCGGCGGGGACAGGCTTGAGCATCGTGCCCTTTCCCTTTGGATTGTGCTCGTCGATGGGGTAGGTGCCGAGCGCGATGACATCGTCGTGCTTGCGGGCTTCGAGGACGTCGTCTGCGGTAAGCTGGTATTCGCCCAGGATCCTCCTCGTCTCCCGCACGCACACGGTGGTGCCGCTCTGGATGGTGTAGGCCTTCTCGAATCCGGGGACATACCTGCGGAAGAAGGCCGAGATCATGCTCACCTGCCTCCGGCCTTCCCACTCGGCATACGTGAGGTCCCAGACATCGGTTCCGAGCACGTTGATGATGCGCGAGCTGTTCACATCCACCTCCTTCTCGTGGGGGCTGCCGAAGAAGAGGATGTCTTCGCGGGGGAGATCGAGCTCGCCCGCCTCCTCGGCCTTCCTGATGAGGTCCCAGAGCCCGTGAATGCCGTACCACTGGTCGGGATGTTCCTTCACATACGCATCGAACGCAGCCTTTTCGAACTCTCCCATCCTGAAGAGCAGGGTCATGGGCTGTACGCCGCCGTCTTCACGGCCGACCTCGAAGGTTGCGCCGGCGCTGGCGGCCATGTCGCCGTCACCCGTGCAGTCGACCACCACCTGGGCTCTGATGACGACGGGACCCGATTTGGTTTCGAAGACCGCACCCGAGACCGCGTCCTCGATGAAGGCACTGCTTGCGAAGCAGTGGAGCAGATAGTTCGCCCCTGCGCTGTCGAGCATGCCGAATGCGGCCGCTTTGAAGATCTCGGGATCGAAGGGAACGGTATATCCGGTTCTGTCGGATGGAGGCAGGGCTCCGCCGCCGAGAACCAGCCTGGAGACAAGGTCTCCGAGCGCCCCTGCAATGGTGGGGTTGCCGTCTCCGTGGTCCGTGGGAAACAGGCTGGTAGAGCCGCGCGTCTGGTGCTCGTTCTGATGGGTGTAATAGGATGAGATGGGGATCACCAGGGCAGCGGTGGCATTGCCTCCGAGGAACCCGTATCGTTCAGCCAGGATGACATCCGCCCCGGCACGGGCAGCCCCGAAGGCGGCGCCCAATCCTGCCGGGCCGCCGCCCACGATAAGCACCTGCGTTTCGGCTGCCACCACTGCCGTCCTCGAGGGCAGGGTGACAGTGCTGATTTTCTCCGGCCGTCTCAGAATGGGCATATCCTTCTCCTTAAAGTCCGGTCTTCAGGGCTGTCGATGCATCCTCTCCAGCAGACTGACCGCGATTCTGTTGTTCTTGCAGGCCCGCTTTTTCATTTCAGGGAGGGCCTTGGCGATCCGGTCCCGGAAGGAATCCTTCGAATCCCAGACCCGGTCGATATAGGCGATGAGCCTCCCCGCATTCACCAGCCTGAGCGGAGGGAATTCGAAGTTCATGTCCTTCAGGAAATACATGACCTTTGTCGAATAGGGCAGCCCGATGAACGGGACCTCCTGGAGCGCAGCGAAGATAAGGAAATGGAGACGCATCCCCAGGGCAAAATCAAAATGCTTCATCAGCGTCAGAAGCTGCCCGGGAGTGTACTCCCCGGCGAGGACAGTGCAGGATTGGGGCTTCAGCGTTTTTGCGATCACTGCATGGGAGTGCTGCATGTCCTGCTCGCTCCGCTCCATGGGGACGAAGACCACCCTCGCGCCATACCGGTCGATGATATAGTCTGCAGCGTTCGCCAGGAGTGAATGGTAGTAGTCGATATCGATATCCGGTGCGGCGGGTCCGGGCTCGCGGACGGACATGCCCACAAGCCTTTCGCCCCCGTCCATGTGCTCGCGCATCAGGGCGTTTTCGGGCAGAGGCTTCGGGCTCAGGAGCAGGGCAGGGTCTGCGGTAACGATGATCTCGCATCCGACCCCTGCATCCTCCAGAACCCTCTTTGCCCCCCGTTCCCGGACGGTTATCACCGCTGACTTATCGAGCATATCTCCTACCAGCTTCTGGATGGACTGGCTTTTCAGAGGGCCGGCGCTCACGGCATACACCATGACGGGCACACCCGCCTCGTGCGCGATTTCCACCTCGCGCAGATACGTCTTTGCATCGGCATCGTAAAGGATCCCGCCGCCTCCGAGGATGAAGAGGTCGAGGTCCTCGACCTCGGGCCTGATTTCACTGCGCGTGAGGTCCCTCACCGGAACAACCTTATCGACGGGGTGCCTCCGGATCGTATCGTCGGGATTGCGCGAGAACACGGTGATCCTGACAGGGACCGAGCTTCGGAGCTCGGTTATGATCGATTCGAGGATCGCCTCGTCACCGAGGTTGAAGCCTCCGTAGGAGCCTGAGATGCCTACACGGTATACAAGGTCTTCCGAATTCATCCCGTTCCTGCCTTTTTATTTGCCTTTTGATGATGTATCTCTCTTAAGAAGATACTGCACGGCATGGACCATAACTCAATATGCCTTCACTGCCCGGCCAGGCTTTGAGGCCCGGGCTGCAGTTTTTTAATGTGCTGCGGGCTGATAATTGCTATACTTGCGTGAACATTATCGATTCTCAAGGAGGGAAGGTATGCTGACCGTTGTAGCCGTGCTCAAGGCCAAACAGGGCAAAGAGAAGGAGATGGAGGATGCCCTCGCGGGAATAGTGCCGAAGGTCGGGGCGGAGGAAGGAACCCTGGCGTATGTCCTCCACCGTGCGAAGAAGGAGCCGGGGAAATTTCTCCTCTATGAGAAGTATCAGGACAAGGACGCCCTGAACCGCCACAGCGCAACGCCGTATTTCGTGGAGCTCTTCGGGACCATAGGGCCTCTGCTCGACGGCAATCCCTCGATCGAGGTCTTCGAGGAGATCGCAGCAATACCCGGCAAGGGATAGCTGCGGTTTTCTTCATGCTGTTCGGTGGAGAGGGGGCCGGGAGGAGCCCTTCCTTCACCGGAATCACTTGTTTGTTTGCGTCCTATGGCTCGCCTTACGGGCGATCCCGTAAACTCGCTTAAGCTTCGCTACGCTCAGACAGTACGGGATCAAGAGCCCTCCAGGCTTCGCCATGGACGCAAATCAAAAAGTGCTTAACGGTTCATCCAGGACTCCTCCCGGCCCCCTTGTCACGCCCTTTCAGATTCAAAATCCCTTTGTCTGCCATGGCAGCGGCGAGAGACCGTTCGATCAGCTCATGCGGTGCGGGAGAGGGCCTTTCTCGCCTCTGCCCTCGTCTCGTAGATGTGCGGGGCGAGCTTTCTCTCCTTGAGGGCGTCGCCGAGCTTCATCCGCAGGAAGGTGTTCGTGGTGTAGCGCGTCACGCCGGTGTAGTATCCGTCCATGAGGCGCTTGACCATGTCGGTGTACTCGTCCACGAGCTCGGGCAGGATGTCGAAGTTGTCGTAGTTCACGATGGTGTAGACCTTCCGCCTGAGCGGGGACAGGATCTTCATGACCATCTCCTCCACGGCACGGATATCCTCCGATGACCTGATCCTGTAGCCCTCGAAGTTCACGAAGAAGAGATCCTCCTCCGGGTCGTAGGTGAGCCGCTCTTCGAGGGTGAGGCCGAAGATGCAGTCCTTGAGGTTCATGGGGCCTTCCTCGAAGATCCTGCTGTCCATGAGCGCAGGATTCTTCTTCATGATCGGGATAAACTCCATGAGGCGCAGGATGTCCTTCTCGATGTCGATGCCGGGCGCGACCTCGATGAGCTCCATGCCCTCTCCGGTGAGCCTGAGCACGCACCTCTCGGTCACGAAGTAGACGGGCTGGCCCTTCATGACCGCATACCTGCCGCTGAAGGTCACGTGCTCCACGCGCGAGCGGAATTTGATCGTGCTTCCTTCCCGGACGATCTTCAACTTTCCGTCCTCGACCGAGACCTCGAGGCCGCCTGCCGTGAAGGTACCCACGAACACGACCTTTCTCGCATTCTGGCTGATGTTGATGAAGCCCCCGCACCCCGCCATCTTCGTGCCGAACTTGCTCACGTTCGCGTTCCCCTCCGCGTCGGCCTGGGCGAGCCCCAGGAAGCAGCAGTCGAGCCCTCCTCCGTCGTAGTAGTCGAACTGGTAGGGCTGGTCGATGATGCAGTCCGCGTTCGTCGCCGCACCGAAGCTCAGGCCCCCGGCCGGAAGCCCCCCGATGATGCCGGGCTCGGCCGTGAGCGTGATGTACTCGAGGACCTTCTCCTCGTGGGCCACGTTCGATACGCCCTCGGGCATGCCGATGCCCAAGTTGATGATGCTGTTTCCCTTGAGCTCGAAGGCGGCCCTGCGGGCGATGATCTTCCTGGCGTCCATCTCCATGAGGGGAAGCGTCGCCATGGGCACCTTGACCTCGCAGCTGAATGAGGGATTGTACTGGACGGAAAAGGTCTGCCAGTGGTTCTCCGGCTGCGAGAGGACCACGCAGTCGACCATGATGCCGGGGATCTTGACCTGCCGGGCGTTGAGCGTGCCCCTGTCCGCAATGCGCTCCACCTGGACGATGACGAAGCCCCCCGAGTTCTTCGCGGCCATGGCGATGGAGAGGGCCTCCTGGGTGAGGGCCTCCCTTTCGAAGGTGATGTTGCCGTCCGTGTCCGCGGTCGTTCCCCGTATGATCGCCACGTTGACGGGAAAGGTCTTATACGCCAGGCAGTCCTGTCCGTCGAAGCTCATGAGCTCGACGAGGTCTTCTTTTGCTGCGTCGTTTATCTTTCCGCCCCCGAAGCGCGGGTCGACATAGGTCCACAGGCCCACGGTCGTCAGTGTCCGGGGCTTGTGGGCCGCAATGTCCCTGAACATGTGCGAGATGACGCCCTGGGGGAGGTTGTAGGCCTCGATTCTGTTCTCCATGGCCAGCCTGCCGAGCTTGGGGACGAGGCCCCAGTGCCCGCCGACCACCCGCTTGACGAGTCCCTCGTGGCCGAAGTGGTTGAGCCCCCTGTCGCGGCCGTCGCCCTGGCCCGCTGCATAGAGCAGGGTGAGATTTCTCGGTTTTCCCGTCTCGAGGTAAGACGTCTCGATCCTTTTGAGGATCTCTTCCGGGACCCCGATGCTGACGAATCCGCCGGTTGCGATGGTATCGCCGTCCTGGATGGCCCGTACCGCCTCTCCTGCCGATACCACCTTGCCCCTGCGCATCCGTGAGGGCGGGAGATTCGAAAGCATCGGATGGATACGGTTGTTTCTCGCCATGGATTCCTCCTGTATGTGGTATGCACGGTGTTCTGATGAGAACTTCCTTATGTGCACCAATTGGGACTCAAGAGGCCCTGTTTGTCAAGTGCCTCGTGAGGCCGTGCAAAGGCCTGCCTGCTCGATTATGAGCGGTTGGCCATCGAAGTGATTGATGAGAGCTGGATATTTTTCCTGATCCGTGTATTTTGTTATGGGTAATAAAAATCTGGGGTGTATGATGAGCACGCATCGGATCGTCCTCGAAGAGATCATTCCCCGGGAGCGCTATGGGGACATCGACCGGGTATGCGGCCGGAGCAGGGGCGTGCAGAACCTGCCCGCGATCGCCGCCTTTCTTCAGGAAAGCTCGCTCGCACGGATCGATCTCGACCGGGACATCGTCGAAGGCTACATCGCGGACAGCTCCAACCTTCCGGGGAGTGCCCAGGCCCTCGCGAGGCCCCGCTCGGCAGAGGAGTGCGCTGCGGTCTTCCGGGCATGTTTTTCCGCAGGCATCCCCTTCACCGTCTCCGCAGGCCGGTCGAACCTCACCGGCAGCGCCACCCCGGAAGGCGGGGTCATCGTGTCCATGGACCACATGACCTTTCCGCCTGTCAGGGTGGAGACCGATGCGAAGATCGTCCGGAGCCCGGCAGGCATCATCCTCGAAGACCTGCGCAAGGCCGTGCTCGAGCAGAGCGGGAATTCCCTCATCTTCCCCGTGGACCCCACGAGCCGGTCGGATGCCATGGTCGGAGGGGCGATCGCCAGCAACGCCTCGGGGTTCACCCCGGGAATTGCCGGCGCCATGAGGGGCTGGGTTTCCGCCCTCGACGTCCTCGTTCCCTCCGGGCTCATGATCCGCGCCCGGAGGGGCCGGTATATCTCGGAGGGAGGCTTTTTCCTCCTCTCCCATGAAGGCAGGGAGACGGCGCTTCCCGTGCCGGGGTACCGCAGGCCTGATGTCAAGAATGCGAGCGGTCCTTTTTCCTCGCCCGAAGGCGTGATGGACTTCGTCGATCTCATTGTCGGCAGCGAAGGCATCTTTGGCATCGTGACCTCGTGCATCCTGGGGCTTAAAGGCCGGCCCGGGGACTGCCTCGATATCTTTCTCTCCCTGGAGGACGAAGACACAGCGCTCAAGCTTCTCGCCTATCTGCGGGATTTCCTTGCAGGCGATTTCAGCGGCCTCACCGCCCTCGAATACTTCGGGGTGAACTGCAGGGCCTACATGGATCATGAAGAAAGGCTCTTCCGGTCGGATGACGAGGTGGGCGTCTACCTCCAGGTCCCCCTCTATGAAGAGACCATCGAGGAGGCGTCGGAGGAATGGTTCAATATCCTGGTGAGCTGCCCCTGCGACATCAATGAAGAAGGGATCCTCATCATGGCGAGCGACCGGGACAGGGCGCTCTTTCTCGAGGCGAGGCATTCCCTGCCCGCGAACTCGCTCGAGATCGTGAAGCAGAGGGGAACGTACACCCTCATGACCGACACCGTGGTGCCGCCCGACAGGTTTGCAGAGTTCCTCGCCTCAGCTAACGATCTCATCCAATCGGAAGGGCTCGACTACCTCTCTTTCGGCCATCTCGGCGACTGCCACGTCCACTTCATGATCCTCCCGGAGAGGCAGCAGATCAAACAGGCGGCAAAGGTCTACGACAGGATCATCGAAGAGTCGGCGCGGCTGGGCGGCGTGTACTCGGGCGAGCACGGGACCGGAAAGCGCAAGCGGGCCGATTTCCTGAAATGCTATGGAGAGAAGGCCGCAGACGGGGTGAGACATACGAAGGCAGCGCTCGACCCGCTCTTCCTCCTGAACAGGGGCAATGTGGTCGAGCCTTCCTATTGAGGTATCCTCCGGTCAGCAGTTTTCCGGAAAGTACCGGGATCTAACCGGGGAGCCATTGTTTTGGATATCCGTGATACCCTGCATTTTTTGCAGAGTGAGAAATTTATCGGACAAAGACTTCTTGATGGGATGAGCAGACTCATTTTGTAATTTATTTATATAACCGTAATAGTACCATGGCCTATCATCAGCAGTTGAATGGCGCTACACAATGAGGGGGTGAATGCCATGAACGTCGTAACAAGCCAGGCGATGAAGAAGGCAGGATTTCTAATTTGGACTTCCAGATCAAAGCCCTCACCACCCCTCAGGAATGGAAAACCATCTTCGGCCCTCAGGGGCAGAGTCCATCCCCATGATGAGATCGACGTGCCGGGAAGATTATCGTTCTCGTCGATTTCATTACGGTTTTTTATCAATTATATTTCATGTTAAAATTATACTTGATAACGCATGTAATTTGGTATAGTGTTTCTTTTCATAGAATCTGCCTTCTGTAAAAGGAAGGCATGAGTTTTGGGGTATTGGATCTACAAGCTGTATGTGATTTGAAATCTATTGTTTTATTGGTAGGGCGAGAAGTATGAAGGGGGTTATCCTTTCCGGATTCCTTTTGGTACTCGTTCTTGCAGTTGCAGGGAATGCGTCGGCAGGCGTTGATGACGCCGATGGATTCAGCGGCCTCAAGTGGGGAACCGAGTATTCAACCATCAAGGACGAAATGACCTATGTCTGCACCAGCCCGGCCTATGGGGGCATACGGTTCTATACAAGGAAAAATGACGAACTGACCATAGGTCCTGCCCGGGTTCAATATATCAACTATGGCTTCTGGCACGGCAAGTTTTTCAATGTCATCGCGGTCGTTCCGAATCATGAGTCATACGATAAACTGAAAAAGGCGGTGTTCCGCAAGTACGGGGAAGGCCAGGAGCTGAGGCAGGCCCGTGAGTTCTATACCTGGACAGGGAAGAAGACGAGCATTGTCGTTGAATACGGCCACCGCTTTCCGGGACTGGGATGTCTCATGATGCTCTCCACGGAGATCCTGAACGGAGATATGAAGGCCCTGGCAAAGGGAGATTGAAGAGATTGCGGCGATGATCGCCGGACATGAATGATATGTGTTTACTGATATGCAACAGGAGGTGTTGCCGTGAACATCGAGTACAAAAAAGAGAACGAGATCGGCTTGTTTCGCCTGGAGGGAACAAAGAGGTACTATGAGGCGAGACTGGCCTGGTGGCGTTTCCTGCAGGCCTTCAAGGATGACGATATCAAGGCCGCCCTCGTATTCGACAACTCCGTAAACGAGATAACCCCGGCTGATGTACTGGATCTGGAGCAGTGGTTCTGCGAGATAAACTTTCCCCGACAGAGAAAGGTCGCCATCGTCAATTCGGACAGCAGGGAAGAGGTGATCAACAGGTACTGGGATTTCGTGGGGTCGATGAGGAGATGGAGCATCAAGGTTTTCGACAACGAACATGCAGCGAGAAGGTGGCTGAAAATGCCCTCGCTGCCGCGCCGATACCGCTCGGAACCCGGAGAGCAGCTCCGGCCACATGCACACCGGGTGGCCGCCGATCCTGCCGGCTCACGATGGAATGCCATGAAAGCGGCGATAAGCACCCGGAAGGGTGAAAAAATCCTCGACAGCAGAAAGATCAGATCCCGACCCGTGATTCGATGATCGATTTTTTTCGGATGCCTCAATCCTGATTGCAATAGATGGTGTGTTCTTTTTGTTTGACAAAATCCACTTCGATATTGTTCTATGTTTTCCCGTGAAGAAACACGTGAGCCGTTGCCCCTGGTGGAGATCGATATTCGAGTAAGGGGCCGGCTTTTTCGGTGAAATTATAAAAGGCGGCCTTAAAGGGGTCGCCTTTTTTGTCGAGCCGGAGTGTGCTTCATCCGATTTTTCTTGAGCTGGAGCATCTATGAAAGGCACACAGATACTGCTCGGAAACGACGCCATCGCCTATGGCGTTCTGGCAAGCGGCGCCTCCGTGGTGGCTTCCTATCCCGGGACACCCGCTTCCGAGATTTGTGAAACCGCTTACCGGGTCTCCAAACAGGAGGGACTTCAGGTCCACGTCGAATGGTCCATCAATGAGAAGACCGCCTTTGAAGTGGCGTATGCGAATGCCATCGCAGGCAGGCGCTCCGCGGTTTCCATGAAGCAGGTGGGGTTGAACGTGGCCTCTGACCCGGTGATGAGCGCCGCGTACATGGGGACCGTAGGCGGCATCCTCCTCATCGTGGCCGACGACCCCGGGCCCCATTCATCGCAGACCGAGCAGGATACAAGGCTCTTCGCCATGTTTGCCAAGCTGCCCGTCCTGGACCCGTCAAGCCCTGAAGAAGCGCTTCGGATGGCCGGGGACGCCTTCGCCTTCTCCGAGGAATTCCGGACGCCCGTGATTCTGCGGCCTACGACACGGGTCTGCCATGCCCGCCAGGTCATGGAGGTGCCCGCGCTCAACCCGGAGATCCCGGCACCGGATTTCCGCAGGGACCCGGCCCGCTGGGCAGCCACCCCCGGGCCAAGGCTTACGCTCCACCGGGAGCTCAACGAAAGGATCGCCAGGATCAGGAAGCACGACTGGGCGAAGCCAAGGCTCGTCCTGGGAGACAGAAAGGCTCCGGTGGCGGTGGTCTCCTCCGGGGTGAGCCACAGCTATCTTCTCGATGTGCTGAAGGGCTTCGACAGATGGCCCGGGGTCTGCCTCTACAAGGTTGACATGCCCTATCCCATGGACCCAACGGAGCTGGACCGCATCGCACGCCGGCACAAGTGCGTGCTTGTGGTGGAGGAGTCCGAGCCGGTCATCGAGCTCCAGTTCACCTCGCGGGCAAACGTGCGGGGGCGCATCGACGGTACCGTGCCTTCAGAAGGGGAGCTCAACCCCGAGATCATCATGGACCTCCTGGACGGGGTCACCGGCAGGAAGTGTGCTCGCGGGCATTTCGCCCCTCCGAAAGGCCGCAGGCCTTCGCTCTGCGCCGGGTGCGCCCACCGGAGCGCCTTTTATGCCATCAAGCGAGCACTCCCCAAGGGGATCTACACCTCGGACATCGGCTGCTACACCCTGGGGCTCAACCTGGGCGCCGTGGACACCTGCCTGTGCATGGGCGCCGCCGTGTCCCAGGCGGCAGGGTTCTATCACGCGTACAAGGGGAGCGCCTCACCCCCACCCATCGCGGCCGTGATCGGCGACTCCACCTACTTCCATGCAGGCATCCCGCCCACCATCAATGCCCTGGTTACCGGCGCCCGTTTCGTGCTCGTGATCCTCGACAACGCAACCACAGCCATGACCGGCCACCAGCCTACCCCGGCCACGGGCTTCACGGCGAACGACTACGAAGGCAGAACGCTCCATCTGGAGGACATCCTCAAGGGATGCGGCGTACACACCGTCCTCGTCCACGATCCCTACGACGTCAAGGGCTTCAGGAAAGCCGTGAAGGAAGCCTACGCGAAAACAGCATCGGAGGGGGTGGCCGCAGTCATTGCACGCCATCCCTGCATTCGGGACAAAAAGGCCCGTGCGGCACAGAAGACCTTCCGCATGGAGATCACCGACAGATGCAGACTGTGCGGCTACTGCATCCGCGAGTTTGAGTGCCCGGCCCTCGCAGAAGGCGAAGACAGGGTCTCCATCGACATGACCCTGTGCATCGGGTGCGGAGTTTGCGCGGATGTGTGCCCCCACCACGCCATCATTGCCGGGGGTGAGAAATGAGCAGGAAGAGAAAAGTCACGGCGGCGCAAGGCGGAATGAACGGGCAGATCTTCATGGTGGGAACGGGAGGCCAGGGCATCCTGCTCCTTTCGAGGGCCCTGGCCCGGATCGCGGTGCAGGAGGGCAAGCCCGTCATCGCATCTGAAACCCACGGCATGGCCATGCGGGGAGGCACGGTGACGGCGAATCTCAAGATCGGGGATTATGCCGGCCCGCTCATCCCTGCCGGCAGCGCGGACCTGCTCATCGGGCTCGATGATGCAGAGGCGTCGGCGTTTCTGTACATGCTCGGCAAAGGCGGGATCTCCATAGTGAACACGGGAGAGGAAGGGCCCTTCGACCATGCCATCGACGCCACGGGCATGGCCCTCAAAGCCGGGATGCCCGGATCGGTGAACATGATCATGCTGGGGTTCGTCACCCGGATCCTGGGTATACCTTTAGAGGAAGCCAGGAGGGTGATCGAAGAGTTGTCGCCTTCGAGGACCCTTGAAGACAATCTCGAGGCCATGACAGCGGGCTACCGATACACGCTGCAACGATCTTCCTGAGGAGGAAAAGAGCTATGGGCAGGACCTTCATGCCGGCATACACATCGTCCCTGGAGCTGGAGGCCATCCAGCTCCAAGGCCTGAAATGGACCGTGAACCATGCGTACAACGGCTCCCCGTTCTACCGGGAGAGCTTCGCCAGGGCCGGGGTGAAGCCCGAAGACATCCGCACGCTCGATGATTTGCAGCGCCTGCCTTTCGTCACGGCCCAGGACCTGCAGGAAGGCTATCCCTTCCCTCTGCGCTCCGTGCCGTACGAGCGGATCGTGCGCATCCATGCATCCTCGGGCACCACCGGCAAGCGCAAGGTCATGTCGTACACGAGAAAGGACATCGACGACTGGGCAGACATGTTCGCCCGCTGCTACGAGCTCGCCGAGCTCACCCCCGAAGACAGGGTGCAGATCTGCGTGGGCTACGGGGTATGGACCGCCGGCGTGGGCTTCCAGAACGGGTGCGAGCGCTTCGGCGCCATGGCCCTGCCCGTCGGCCCGGGCAACACGGAGATGCACCTCCAGTTCCTCCAGGACTTTCAGCCCTCGGTGATCTGCTCCACCGCCTCGATGGCCCTTCTCCTGGCGGAAGAGGCGGAGAAGGCAGGCATCCTCGATAGCCTGAACGTGAAGAAGGTCATCATGGGCGCAGAGCGTTCGAGCGACTCCATGCGGGACAAGGTCAGGAGCCTGTTCAAAGCCGACCACATCTTCGACATCCCCGGCCTCACCGAGGTCTACGGCCCGGGAACCGGCCTCGATTGCGTGCACCACACGGGCATCCACTATTTCCCGGACTTCTACATCCTCGAGATCCTCGACCCGGAGACTCTTGAGCCCGTCAGGCCAGGCGAGACGGGAGAGATGGTCTACACGACGCTGTGCAAGGAAGGCGCGCCGCTCATACGCTATCGCTCCCGCGACCTCACCCGGCTCCTGCCCGGGGAGTGTCCGTGCGGTTCGATCCTGCCCCGGCATGACCGGATCATGGGCAGGTCGGACGACATGTTCATCATCAGGGGAGTGAACATCTACCCGAGCCACATCGAGGAGATCCTCTCCCGGCACCCGGGCCTTGCCAGCGAGTACCAGGTGATCCTCGAACGGAAGCAGGACGGCAAGGACTACATGGAGATCCGGGTGGAGCGCTCGCAGGGCGGCTCGAAGGACACTGATGCCCTGGTCTCGAAGGACATAGCCACCGACCTGCGCAAGTCGCTCCTCGTGAGCGGCACGGTGGAAATCGTGGACTACGGCTCCCTGCCCAGGACGGGGAGCAAATCGAAGCGCATCCTCGACCGGAGGGATTGAGCAGGCAGCCTTTTCAAGGTTCCCGGACGCATGGAGACAGCACATCCTTGCCTGCACCCACTGCTTTCATGGGGCAGCGGGACCTCTTGAGGGAAGCATCATTCAATTTTTAAGGATTCGTTGGTGTGCTGTAGGGGCCGAGGACGACATTTCCCTCCATTTTGTCCAGGGAGATGGTCGACGTCGGGATGCCTATCCTCACGGCAGTCGTTCCGACCGGTGCATCCGCCCCAGTGCCGAAGGGATGATCGAGAGCTGAAGAAGGCATGGTCAGCACGTCGATGGTCAGTGGCTGGATATCCTTCCACCCGCCCGAGGGGGCATTGCCGTTCATCATGAAATCCGTTCTCGGCCAGACGTGCAGGTTCTCTATCGTTAAATTATCGATGCCGATCCAGCCGCCCGGCATCTGAACATCGGTGCCGTTAACGGGAATTACGGCGCCGTCAGGGTCTCCCCATGCGACGGTGCCGATGTGAACGTCCATGGTCATATCGATGAAGATGCTGATGCCGCTTTGAGCCAGCACCGCGGAAAGCTCCGCGTCGCTGACCGGCTTCATGGCAGACAGAGGCGTCGACAGCATCAGGATAATCAGCAATGCAAGGATATTCTTCATACCGCTCCGGCCCTCTTCATCATACATCTATATTACATTATAATAGAAATACCTGCATATGCAAGAGATTCTTCGATGTCCGGGATGCACGTCCCGATACTACCGGCCGGATGAGGCATGGGAAGGGGTAGGAGAGCCGAAATGCCTTGACGCCCAAGCCCTGAATTTTTATACTTCCTCAAAAGAAGAGGAGCTTCTGATCGCCCTATGAAAACACACTACCTGATGGCAATCGATGTGGGAGGAGGTTCGGGACGGTGTCTCCTGCTGGACCCGGAAACGGGAGCGACGGTAACGGCAAAGCGAAGCTGGGCCCACCCCGCAGTCCCCGGCACCAGCGGCCTCGGGTACTCGATCGACACGGCCGGCATCCTGAAGAAGATCGGTGAGGCGTCCCGCGAGGTCCTCGCAAAGGCAGGCGCCGATCCGAGTCGGATCGCCGGCATCGCGGCGAGCGGCATGCGCAATACGATCGTGGTCCTGGATGATCGGCGCGGCGTCCTCCTGGCAACGCCCAACCGGGATGCCCGGGCTCTGGGCGAAGGCATGACGCTGGGGTTCGAACGCGGAAAGGAGATTCACGCCGTCTCGGGCCACTGGCCCACACCCCTATTCCTCGGCACGCGCCTTGTCTGGATGAAGGCCAATGCCCCCGACCTCTTCAAACAGGCATCCCTCGCCGTGTCGGTCACGGACTGGCTTGCCTTCATCCTGTCGGGAAGCATTGCCTCCGAACGCTCTCAGGCCGGCGAATCGCTCCTCTTCGACCTGAAGCGGGGCGAATGGGCGTTCGATCTCATCGATTCCCTCGGGATCCCCCGGTCGTTCTTCCCCCATCCGGTGGACTCCGGCGCCCGTCTCGGCGAGCTCACCAGAGAGGGGGCCTCCCTCCTCGGACTCGTCCCCGGCATCCCCGTGGCGGCAGGCGGGGCCGATACCCAGTGCGGGCTGCTGGGATCGGGGGCGGTACAGGACGGCGACCTCGCCGTCATCGCCGGCACGACCATGCCCCTCCAGCTCGTGACCGACGACCTGGTTCTGGATGAATCTGGAAGGCTCTGGAGCGGACAGCACGTCGTTCCGGGGAAATACGTGCTGGAAAGCAACGGTCTCGTCACCGGGGATGTCATCGACTGGTTTGCCCGTCTCCTCTACCCTGATGCCCCCGATGCAGCCCTCGGCCTGTTTGCAGAGGCGGCAATGTCCGTCCCCGGGGCTGACGGCGTCTCTTCGACGTTCGGCTGCGCGATCTTCGACGGAAGGGGCGTGAGCCTGCCGGTAGGCAACCTCACCCTTTCCCACATGGTCACGGGCGACGCATCGAGGGGCCGCAGGCACATCGCCCGGGCTTTGGTCGAGGGGATCGCGTTCTCCGCTCGGGCCAATCTCGAGCAGATCATGGCTGTCTCCGGCAAAAAGATTCCTGCCGTGCGGGTATGCGGCGGCATGACGAAGAGCCCGCTCTTTCCCCGGATCGTCTCCGACGTGACGGGGTGTACTGTCCTCGTCCCGCCCACGGCCGAGGTTTCCTCTGTCGGGGCGGCCCTGCTGGCGGGCGTCGGGGCAGGGGTATTCGCCGATCCTTCATCCGCGGCGAAGAAGATTGCAGCGGCGCTGAGCGAATACCGGCCGGATGAGGCCGCAGGGAAGTACGCAAACCTCTATGCCGGCTGGCGGCAGGCCTTCGACAAGCGGTTAGAAGCCGACACTCATATCGGCAACCTCCTGACCGCCTCGCTCTTAGAGGCCTCGCCCGCAGCGGGCAGGGCGGCCGATCCGTCCTTTTCCCCGAACATTTTCGTCACCGCATCTCTCGACAGGACCGCGATCGACGAGTTCAGGGAGATCGGCCCCACAGTGTATTCCGGGTGGCGCGAGAGCATGAAGGTCTACGACGGAGGTGCGGACCTCTCGAAGGCGCTTTCAGGCGTGCAGATCTTCGTCACCGAGATGGATATCGTGGACTTCCCGGCCATCCGGGAGGCGAGGGACTTGAAGGCCATCGTCACCTGCCGTGGGAACGCCGTCAACGTGGACCTGTCTGCCGCCACTGCCTACGGCATCCCGGTCATCAACACCCCCGGGAGGAATGCTGATGCCGTCGCGGACCTGACCGTCGCCTTCATGGTGATGCTCGCCCGCATGATGCCCGGGTCTCTCGATTTCCTCAAACACGGGCAGGTGAAGGCGGGCGACATGGCAAAGATGGGAGAGGCGTATCTCAAATACCAGGGCAGAGAGCTCTGGAGAAAGACGGTAGGTCTTGTCGGGATGGGGAATGTCGGCGCCTGCGTTGCGGCAAGGCTGTCGCGCTTCGGGGCGGAGGTCGTCTTCTCCGACCCGAAGGTGAGCGCCGAGGCAGGGGCCCTGCTTTCGGCCCGGAAGGTGTCCTTTGACGATCTGCTCGCAATGAGCGACTTCGTGAGCATACACGCCCCCGCGATAGAGGCTACGAAGGGGATGATGAACCGGGAGGCCTTCGAGCGGATGAAGCCGGGCGCCTCCTTCATCAATACCGCCCGGGCGTCCCTCGTGGACGAAGCAGCCCTCCTGTGGGCGCTCACGTCGGGCAAGATCGCCGGGGCCGCTCTGGACGTCTTCTCGACCGAGCCCCCGGGATCGGATGACGCAATCGTCTCTCACCCCAACGTCATCGCCACCCCGCACCTGGGCGGAAACACGGCCGAGATCGCGGCGCATCAGGGGGCCATCGCCGTCGGGGAGATCAGGAAGCTCCTGGCAGGAGAGCGGCCGGACTACATCCTCAACCCCGAAGTCCTCGATATCTTCACCTGGTCGGGCCCCAGGCCCGAGCCGGACGAAAAGAAGCAGGAGGAACTCGCCGGAAACAAGCGGCCCTCCATGACGTCATGAAGCCATACAGGAAAGCAGGGTTGCCGTGAGGCCGGTATCTCGCGAAACGATAACGAACCTTGAAAGGAGTTGAACCGGCTTATGGGATATGACCAGTATAAAAAGGAAGTGCTCGAGACGAGCCTGTGGCTGTCGGACCACGGGTATTTCGGGTCCTTGCGGGGCACCGGCGGCAATGTCTCCCTGAGGATAGAGGGCAAGGAACTCATGGCCGTCACGCCCTCATCGGTAAAGTATCACGAGATCGCACCGGATGACATCTGCATCGTCGATCTCTCGGGCGCCGTGGTGGAGGGAAGCAGGGCTCCTTCGGTGGAAGTCGGGATGCACGCTGCCGTCTATCGGGAGCGGCCCGACGTGAACGCCGTCGTTCATACGCACCAGACCTACGGCAGCGTCTTCGCCCTGCTGAACGAACCCATTCCCTCGCTCTTGGACGAGGTCTCCTTTACCCTCGGAGAATCGATCGAGGTTGTCCCCTACGCCCTTTCCGGCAGCGCCGAGCTGGCCGCCAACGTGGCGGGGAAGCTCGGCAACAACGCAAACGCCTACATCATCCAGAACCACGGGATCCTCGCCTTCGGCAAAAATATGGACAAGGCGCTGCTGGCAGCAGAGCTCCTCGAGAAGGTCGCACACATATACTACCTGGCGCTTTCCACGGGCAAGCCCGTCACCCTCCTTCCCGATCAGATCCGGGAGATGGCGAAGAGCCTGAGGGAGTACGAGGTTGGCGAGGCACGGAAAAGGGCAGCGAAGCAATAGCAATACCTGATGCTGCTAGTAGATGACTGCCGAGAGGTAGCCTACTACGGATGAATTGTCGCCGGTGATGTGCCCCGAGTGGGCATACTTGAGAATCTTTACCCCGGTCCTCGAGAGGGATTTCGCATAGAGAAGGGCCGTCATGATGGGGCCGCCGCCGCAGGCCTCGCATTTCGAAGCATCGATATCCCTGCTCAGACCCTCGACGTCGAACTCCTCGATGCGCCGCGCAACGGCGGAATCCATCTCCTCGGCCTGCCTGCCTGGATGAAAGTGGGAGAGGTCCGAGCTCGCCACGATGAGCACGTCATCCGGATTTTCAATGGAGGACGCGAGCGCCGTGCTCAGCCCCCGGCACAAATCGAGATCCTGCCGGCCCATGATCAGCGGGCAGAGCTTGAAAGGAGGCAGGACCGTCTGGAGGAAGGGGAGCTGGATCTCGAGGGCATGCTCGGCGCTGTGGGGCCTCGTGTCGTCGGTGAAGACGGCCGAGGTCTGCAAGAGCTTCTCGCACAGAGGCTCGTCGATCTCGATCTTCCCGAGAGGCGTCTCGAAGGAGCCCCTGGACCAGACAGAGACGTTCGGGAAGTAGGCCCGGTGGGACGGACTGATGACCACCACGGTGGAATATGTACGGACCGAGACGGCCTTGTATGCATAGGCAGCAACCTTGCCCGAAAACATGTAGCCTGCATGGGGGCTGATGAGGGCAGCAGGTTTGCGGGGTATTTCCCCGATGCTCGCCTTTTTGAGGTAACCGTCGATTTCCGATCTGAGCGCTTCAGGAACGTCTGTGTACCAGCTTCCTGCAACAACAGACCTGCGGACCGGACCTTTCATGCTCGTACCTCCTGTCGATAGCGTTGCCCCCGGGCGGGCGAATAAGGCATTCTCTACAAAAAGGTCGTACTTATGAAATTAAGGGAAAAGCGGCAATGAGTCAAGGCCTCGGGATTCGGGAAGCCCGAACATGATGTTCATGCTCTGGACCGCCTGGCCGGAGGCGCCCTTGGTGAGGTTGTCGATCACGGAGACGATGACGGCCCTGTTCGTACGGTCGTTCTTTGCAAGGCCGATCAGGCAGTTGTTCGTTCCCCTGACATCCTTCGTAGAGGGGAAATCCTCTTCGAGGACATGAACGAATCTCGCATCCTTGTAATACGAGGATACACAGGCCTTGAGCGTCGCTTCGTCCGCGTGCGTATCCACATAGATCGTAGAGAGCATGCCCCGGGTGATGGGGATCAGGTGGGGGGTGAACTCGATCTCGACGGTCTTTCCTGCCGCCTTCGTAAGCTCCTGCTCGATCTCCGGGATGTGGCGGTGTGAGCGGCCGACCTTGTAGGCGGAGAAGGATTCGCCTGCTTCACAGATGTGGGTCTTGAGGCTCAATCCCCTGCCGGCACCCGAAACCCCGCTCTTGCTGTCGGCAATGATCCCGGCAGTCCCGATCAGGCCTTGTTTGAGGAGCGGAATCAGGGGAAGCAGGATGGAGGTGGGGTAGCACCCCGGGTTGGCGACCAGAGACGCCTGTCCGATCTCTTCCCGGTAGACCTCGCACAGCCCGTAGACCGCCTTGTCGAGGAGCTCCGGGAAGCCATGGTCGCCGTACCACGCCTTGTAGGTATCGAGATCATGGAGACGGGCGTCTGCACTTAAGTCGATAACCTTCACATCACCTGCAATCCGGGAAATAAAACCGGCGCTCGTGCCGTGCGGCAGGCAGCTGAAAACCACGTCGCACCGGCTCTTGATCGCATCGGGATCGAAATCCTCCAGGGTGATGTCGAAGGTGCCCTTGAAGAAAGGCAGTACGCCGGCTATGTTCTTGCCGTTATACTGTCTGGAGGAACAATAGGTGACACTGGAGCCTTCATGGCCGTGCAGCAGCCTGATGAGCTCTGCACCGGTATATCCCGTGGCGCCCAGGATCCCTATGGAGATAGACAAGGGAAATTACCTCTTGCTGAACTGAGGTCTCTTTCGTGCCTTATGAAGTCCGAACTTCTTCCGCTCGACCATCCTCGGGTCTCTCGTGAGGAACCCTGCAGATTTGAGGCGCGGCCGGTACTTGTCCCTGTCGAATTCCGAAAGTGCCCGGGATATGCCGTGACGGAGCGCGCCTGCCTGGCCGGCTATGCCTCCGCCGCACACCGTGGAGTAGACATTGAAATGCCCTTTCGTGTCTGTGACATCGAACGGCTCCAGGGCGGACATCCTTAGGGTTTCCCTGCCGAAGTACTCGTCGAGGGGCCTTCCGTTTACCGTGAATTCTCCATTACCCGGCGATATCCATACCCGTGCCGTGGAATTCTTCCTTCTACCGGTAGCATATATCCTTTCTGCCATATACGATCTTCTTCCCTCTTACAGATTTATTGCCTGCGGCTGCTGAGCTTCATGGGGATGGTTCTCGCCCGTGTACACCTTGAGCTTCTTGAACATGCTCCTCCCGAGGCTGTTCTTGGGGAGCATCCCCTTGACTGCATGCTTGATGATCTCTTCGGGTCTCTTCTCCATGAGCTGGCGGGCCGTGCGCTCTCTGAGCCCGCCCGTGTACCCGCTGTGACTGTAGTATTTCTTCTGCTCGAGCTTTCTTCCCGTGAGCCTGACCTTGTCAGCATTTATGATCACGACGAAGTCTCCCACATCGATATGAGGCGTATAGGCGGGCTTTGTCTTCCCCCTCAAGATGGATGCCACGTCGGCTGCGAGCCTGCCCAGAACCTTGTCCTTGGCATCGACGAGCACCCAGTTTCTCTCAACCTCGTCCTTTTTGGCAATGAACGTACTCATACACTATTTCTCCTTGAGAGCTAAATAGGGTTCGGATATAGCTGACATTCGGCATGGATGTCAAGCACTGATCGAAAATTCATGATCGGTCTTATATCCAATAATGCTTTCTATTGATTATATTTTCCAGCTCATTACATCTCTAAGAAAGGGCACTGCACGGGAAAATGGGGAAAGGCGTGCTTATCGCCTTGACAGGGGAAAAACTTTTTGGTGATACGTAACTATGGGGATTGACGTCGTAATTGCCGCCGGTGATGGAAGGGCCTCAAGGAAGGTCTTCAGGAAGAACAAGGCCATGCTCGATGTCGCAGGAAAACCGATGATCCTGCACATCGTGGAGGTTCTCCGTGCGTGCAGCGCGGTGGACAAAATCGTTGCAGTCGGCCCCAAAGAGGTGTTCGAGGAAATCATCGGCGGGTTCGATGTGAGGATCGTCCAGCAGAAGAGGAGCCTTGCAGAAAACGGCTGGGAAGGCTTCCTCTGCACCATCGACGAATACTGGGAGACAGGGAGGCTCACTCCCGACATCCTGGAACGCTACCACGACAAGCCCGTCCTGTTCCTTTCCGGCGACATCCCCCTCATTTCGGTTAAGGAACTGAACGAATTCATCTCCCAGTGCGACATGGAGCGCTACGATTACATTGCAGGCGCCACCTCGGAGAATGTCTTGAAGCTCTTCGGACCGAGGAAGGGCAGGCCGGGAATCAAGATGGCCACCTTCCACATGTGGGACGGGAACCTGAGGCAGAACAACTTCCACATGGCAAAGCCGTTTCTCCTCCTTCAGAGCATCGACCTTGTTCTCGAGGTCTACGAGTACCGCTATCAGAGGGAAATCTTCAATATCATCAAATCCTTCTTTAAGCTCATCAGGTTCAGCAGGGGAAATATCTTCCGGACCCTGGGAATGTACCTGACGCTTCAAGCCTCGGCAGGCCTCTCTGCTCTGGGCTTCGAGAGAGCCGCACACCTTGCGAGCTTCCCCGTAACGAGGCCGCGTATGGAACGGTTGATCTCACATCTCCTGAACGTAAGGTTCAAGATCGTCCTGACGACCGTGGGAGGAGCGGCGCTGGACGTGGACAATGAGAAGGACTACATCACCCTCTCAATCATGTATCGGGACTGGATGAATCAAATCGCCCCCGAAGCGATCACCACTTCGCGTAGTGGTCCTCGGCAAAGCCGGGGCACAGGTCCACATGAATGATCTCGCCCTCTTCAGAGGTGAGCGTGCCTTCAAAGACCCCGAAGAGCTGGGTGAACCTCGTGGCGAGGAGAAGGGCATTGACCTTTTCTTCCCTGTGCGCTTCGGGATGGAAGACCAGATCGACCTTTCTGTCGGCGGAGCGGATGCGCCAGGGCAGGGAGAGGTTGTCCCGGTCGAATTCGAAATCGACCATGTCGACCTTCGTCATGATGCCGTTGACCCAGAAGGCATTCTCCGTAAAGCTTGTCTCGTTTACCCCGCATGAGAGATTCAAGCCAAGGCTTCTCCCGTCGTCCAGGCTGAAGGCGGTCGCTGCCCAGTTCCAGCAGGTGTGGCTGCGCATGAACCCGCACGTCCAGTCGGAGAGGGCCCAATAGGTGGGAGACGAAAGATCGTGCTGGCCCGCCCGGTTCTTGATACTTCCCTTTACCCGCAACGGGCTCGTCTTCTGGGTATACACCCATCCCCTGTATCCTGCTCTGGTGCATATCCTCAAGGGGGTCGTGGCGTTCGGGTCGAGGGAGAGCTCCAGCGAGATATCGTCTCCGGAGGCCTTGAGCCAGTCCCTGCGCATGTCGATGGCCAGGCTTCCGCTGGAAAAGGCGCTTCTCGGTTTCTCGGGGAACGGTTCGATGGAAGCAGAGGAAAAGGGGTGGCCCATCTTCTTCGTCTCCGTCATCTCTCCGGTCTCCCGGTCGTAGAGATAGAAAAAGCCGTTGGAGAGATACTTCAAATCAACGACGCCGATTCCGGCTATGAGCTCGGGGCCGATGATCCCGATAAAATGGAACTGGTTCGCTAGAAGCCTTCTCATGAAGGAGGGGATGCGGTAGCCGAGCGGGGTTTCAAGGCGATAGTCCTCGTAGTTTATCCTGCCCACCGGCTCGTCATAAATACCCCATCTCACGAGGCCCCTTCCGTTAACGAGCATATCCATGGCACCCTCCTTTAATGAGTATGAAAGACAGACGACAAGCCATACGATTCCTTACCATAGATGTATAAGGGGAGGGTAGTGCAGAATCGAGGATTTAGTCCAAATAATCCTCGAAGCCCGGTGTGTCCGATGTCGTGGTCTTGCCGGGCCCTCCTGAGGCATTCTTGCTTGCCTCCCTGCTCTGCTGCTGGGCGTAGTCCTCGAAACCGGGAGAGGCGCTGCCGGGAGCGGCCTCTTTTTTCACAGTACCCGAAGTCTTGGGAGGGGGCGGCTTGTCATCCAGGTACTCCTCGAATCCGGTCGTCTCTTCAGGGGGCGCCTGCCTCAAGTCATCTCTTCCGCCGGCAGGAGGCGCCTTTGCCGCGCCTGAAGCATGGTGGAGATCCAGCATCTTCTCGTTCTTTATATAATTGGTTTCCACCACATCCGAGATCTCCAGCATCTTCTTTACAATATTCTTGATTTTTATAGCCTCGGCTTTGATCTCATTGAGGCTGTTCGCCACGGGTTTGCTTATATTGGCTTCTTTTATGATCATGTCGAGCTTGAGAAGGATCGTCGTGAGAGGCGAATTGATCTCGTGGTTGGCCGCTATGGCTGTCTTCGAGACGGCTGCAAGCCTCTGGGACTTTATATTCTTTGTAATGAGCATGGCCCTGTGGATGGCCTGCGCCCCGACCTCTGCGATGGTTCTCAGGAGCAGGAGCTTCTGGTTCGTCTCCTCCTGCCCCGTATTGTCCTGGGGCATGGCCTCGATGACGCCGACGATCTTGCCGTCGACCTTTAACGGGGCATAGATAAAGGTTATTCCCTGGGGATAGATTGCATTCGAGCGTTCGAGGAGCTCCTTGGTTGTATTTGCTATTCCGCTCTTCGTGTGGGGTGAGCCATTGAGCAGGAAAGACTCGGTGATCATGATCCTCAGGTTGCTCAGGCGCATGACGCACCTGGCCTTCTTCGCCTCCAGGATGGTCAGCGTGTTCGCGGTCAGGACATTCAGGATGTCCGAGAGCTTCAGGGAAGACTGGAGCCGGCTGCTCATCTGATTGAGATTCGAGAGCTCCAGGGTCCTTCGTTCGAGGGCCATCTTCTTCTGTTCGAGGTCCAGGCTCAGCTTGCCGAGCTGAGCATTCGCAAACTGCAGAACCTCGAAGTAGGTCTTGGGTTCTGCCGTCGGGATGCCCATCTCCGTGCTGATACTGGAGATGCTGTCTTTGAGGGCAATGGAGATGTCCTGGATGTCATGGCTTGTCAGTCCCAGATGGCTGAGCAGCGACGGGTCCACAAAGCCTCTCTCGGGAAGGCCGAGGCCCAGCCCGAGATGGTTCGTCACGATGTCCGCCACATGGATGATGGCGCAGAGCTTCCTGGTTTCCTCGTCGTCCACGAGCTCGTTGATATTGTGATGGGATCCGACAACCTTGCTCAGGATCGCGGGGAGGTTCCATTTTTCCAGGAGGCACTTGCCCAGGGTCGCATGGTCCACGCCCACGATGTCGTTTTCCACCTCGATGATATCGATCGTGGCGCGGTTCATGACCTCGAGCACCTCCCGGTACTCTCCCTTCCTGCAGATGAGCTGATCGGCGATCACCTTTCCCAGATCATGGAGGAGGCCGGCCACAAAGGCATCTTCAGCCGAAGAAGGGAATATCTTGACCGCGATGCTCTTTGCGCAGACGGCACATGCTATGCTGTGCTGCCAGAATTTGTAGAAATCCAGAGCGCATTTATTCTTCTCGTTGAAGAGGTTTATCACAGAGATGCTCAAGACGATGCTCTTGAGCACATTGAACCCGAGGAGCATCACCGCGCCCCGGATCGTGGATATCTCCTTGATCCTCCGGTAAAACGGCGAATTGGCGACCCGCAGAACCTTTACCGAGAGGGCCTGGTCCCTCTCCACCATCTCCGCTATCTGCTTTGCGCTGACCTTCGAATCGAGGGTCTTCTCCATGATGGCGGTAGCTATCGAGGGCAGGGTAGGGATGTCCCCTATCTCATCGAGGAGCGACTGTATCTCTTCGGGGGCCTTCTTCAGCATCATCGCCCATCTTATCGTTCAAAGATGTTCCAATCTTGAGTCCGGTTACCGAATATGATACTCAATTTTGAATGACATCACACCGAGAGCAAACCAGGAGAATCTATCTGGGATCTGTCCCCGTTGGAGGCGGCGCCCCCGTAAGCATCCAGTCCATGACCAATACGGTTACCGGAGATGTGGAGAGCACGGTTTCCCAGATCCTTTCGCTCGAGAGGGCAGGCTGCGACATTATCCGCGTCAGCATCCCGGATGAAGGGGCAGCACATGCCTTTGCAGAGATAAAGAAGAGTGTGCATATCCCGGTCGTGGCGGACATCCACTTCGACTACAGGCTTGCCGTTGCCGCCATTGACGGCGGCGCCGATTGCATCAGGATCAATCCCGGCAACATCGGCAGCGCCAAGAAGGTGGAGGCCGTTGCCAGGGCCGCGTCCCGGGCAGGCATTCCCATTCGGATCGGGGTGAACCTCGGCTCGGTCAAGAGGAGCATCCTCAAGGCATACGGAACCGACCGGGTGGGGGCCCTCGTGGAGAACGCGAGGCAGTATGTGGCCATGCTCGAGGACATGGGGGTGAGCTCGATCAAGGTCTCCTTGAAGTCCTCGGATGTGCTCGAGACGATCGAATCATACCGGCGGTTCGCCCGCATCTGCGACTGGCCGCTCCATCTCGGAGTTACAGAGGCGGGGACTCTTTTTTCCGGCGCCATCCGCTCTTCGGTGGGGATAGGGGCTCTCCTGCTTGAAGGAATCGGCGACACCATCCGGATATCGCTCTCGGCAGACCCCGTCAAGGAGGTGCTCGCGGCGAAGGTGCTCCTGGAGAGCATCGGCCTGAGGAAGCAGGGGGTGCGGGTGATCGCGTGTCCGACGTGCGCCCGGGCGAATGCCGACGTGGCATCCATTGCGTCCGAGGTCGAGGACGCCTTGAAGGAGATCGATAAGCACCTCGTGGTCGCGATCATGGGGTGCGTCGTCAACGGACCCGGCGAGGCGAGGATTGCGGATCTCGGAGTGGCCTGCGACAAGGGCGGAGCCGTGCTGTTCATTAGCGGGAAACCATCGCGTCGTATAGATGCATCAGAAATAACGAAAAGCCTCATGGATGAAATCGAGAAGGAGCTGTCGAAATGAGATTATCAACATTTTTCCTGCATACGCTGAAAGAAGAGCCGCGCGATGCCGAGGTCATAAGCCATAAGCTCATGATCCGCTCCGGGATGATCAAGAAGCTCGCATCCGGAATCTATTCGTATCTTCCCTACGGCTTGAAGGCTTTGAAGAAGATCGAGGCGATCATCCGGGAAGAGATGGATGCGGCGGGTGCCCAGGAGGTCCTCATGCCCGCCGTGCAGCCCAGCGAGATCTGGAAGGAAAGCGGCAGGTGGGACGTCTACGGAAAAGAGCTCCTGAGGTTGCAGGACAGGAAAGGCGCGGAATTCGTGATCGGACCCACCCACGAGGAGGTCGTCACCTCCATCGTCAGGGACGAGGTCCACTCCTACCGCGATCTGCCGGTCAACCTCTATCAGATCCAGACCAAGTTCCGGGACGAGATACGCCCGCGGTTCGGGGTCATGCGCTCGCGGGAGTTCATCATGAAGGACGCCTATTCCTTCGACATCGACGATCAGGGTGCGGAGAAGAGCTACGAGGCGATGTACAGGGCCTACGAGCGGATCTTCACCCGGTGCGGGCTCAAGTTCAGGACGGTCGAGGCGGATTCCGGGCCCATAGGAGGCAATTTCTCGCACGAGTTCATGGTGCTGGCAGAGACAGGCGAAGACGTTATCCTTACCTGCACCTCGTGCGATTATGCAGCGAACCTCGAGAAGGCCGAGATCGCGGCGCCCGAGTCTCTCGCCTTGCCCGAAGCGCCTCAGGGAAGCCCGGAAAAGGTCCACACCCCTAACGTGAGGACCATCGAAGAGGTGTGCTCCTTCCTCGGGGTGAAGCCGCAGAATCTCGTGAAGACGATGATCTATACGACAGAGAACGGAGTCGTCGCGGCCCTAGTGAGGGGAGACCACGAGGTGAACGAGGCCAAGCTCAGGCGCGCTGCCGGGTGCGAGACGCTCGAACTCGCCGATGAGGCGACCATCGAGAAATACACCGGTGCACCCAGAGGGTTTGCCGGTCCTATCGGCCTCTCGATCAGGACGATCGCCGATTACGGGCTTCTCGGGTCGGGCGCGTGCGTGACGGGCGCAAACGAGGAGGATTACCACCTCAGGAATGTGTGGCTCTCGAGGGATGCGAGGATCGACGCTATAGCGGACATCCGCAACGCCGAGGAGGGCGACCCCTGCCCGAGGTGCAGGGAAGGGTCCCTGCAGGCCATACGGGGCATCGAGGTAGGACATATCTTCAAGCTCGGGACCAAGTACTCGAAGACCATGAACGCGAATTTCCTGGATGTGAACGGAAACCTGAAGCCTATCGTGATGGGATGCTACGGGATCGGCGTGAGCAGGGTCCTGGCGGCGGCCATCGAGCAGTATGCCGATGAGAACGGGATCGTGTTTCCCGTGCCCATCGCGCCTTTCAAGGTTCTCGTGCTTCCCGTGAGCACGAGCGAGGAAAAGGTCATGGATGCGGCCCTTGCACTCTATGATGAGCTGGGCAGCCAGGGGGTCGAAACCCTTATCGATGACCGCGATATGAGGCCCGGCGTGAAGTTCATGGATGCGGACCTCATCGGGGTTCCCTTCCGGATCACGGTGGGGATGCGGGGTTTGAATGAAGGGATTGTGGAGGTCAAGGAGAGGAGCACGGGAACCGTCGAGAAAGTCCCGGTGCAAGAGGTTGTCGGCTACTGTCTGGCGAAACTGGATCTATAAAGGAAGCGATTATTGACTGTACGTATCAATGATATTCTTGACGTAGTGTCTTCATACCTCCCTGATGAAGACTTGAGAATCATTGAAAAGGCGTACGTTTTTTCAGCACGGGTTCATCAGGGACAGACGAGGCTAAGCGGCGAGCCCTACCTCAACCATCCGCTGGAGGTGGCTCACATCATCGCCAATTTGCGCCTCGATGCGACTGCGGTCGTCGCGGCCCTGCTCCATGACGCTATAGAAGACTCGCTTACCGAGGTCGAGGATATCAGCGCGCAGTTCGGGGAAGAGGTCGCTCTGGTCGTCAACGGGCTCACAAAGATCTCGAAGATAGACTTCCGCTCCGAGGAAGAGCAGCAGGCCGAGAACTTCCGCAAGATGATCCTCGCCATGAGCAAGGATCTGCGCATCCTCCTCATCAAGCTCGCCGACCGGCTCCACAACATGAGGACGCTCGAGTATCACACGACGAGCTCCCAGCACAGGATCTCACGGGAGACGCTCGAGATCTATGCACCCCTAGCGAACCGGCTCGGGATATACTGGCTTCAGGTAGAGCTCGAGGAGCTGAGCCTGAAGTATCTCGACCCCCAAGGATACCAGACCCTCAAGGCCAAGCTCGATACGATCGCCAGGGAGAAGGAGCAGTACCTCGAGGATGTGATGGCGCGCATCCAGTCCAAGCTTGCCGAGTCGGGGCTCAGGACGGAGGTGAAGGGAAGGATCAAGCACGTCTACAGCGTCTATCAGAAGCTCATAAAGCAGGGGATACCCTTCGAGGACGTCTACGACGTTCTGGGCGTGAGGGTTCTCGTGGGGACCGTTGCGGAATGCTACGAGGCCCTCGGGCTCATCCACTCCGTATGGAAGCCGATTCAGTCCCGGATCAAGGACTTCATCGCCATGCCGAAGGCCAACATGTACCAGTCGCTCCATACAACGGTCTTCGGCCCGGGCGGGGGGAGAATCGAGATCCAGATCCGCACCAGGGAGATGGACTTCATCGCGAACGAGGGGATTGCAGCGCACTGGCGGTACAAGGACGGCTCCCAGATCAGCGAGCGGGACGGCGAGAAGCTCTCGTGGCTCAGGCAGCTCCTCGAATGGCAGAAGGAGCTCAAGGACCCGAAGGAATTCCTGCAGAGCGTCAAGATAGATCTCTATCCCGAGGACGTCTACGTGTTCACACCTAAAGGGGAAGTGAAACGGTTCCCCGTCGGCGCCACGCCGCTCGATTTTGCCTACAGCGTGCATACACAGCTGGGGAACCAGTGCATCGGCGCAAAGGTGAACGGCAAGATCGTGCCCCTGCGGTATAAGCTCAACAGCGGGGACGTGATCGAAATCCTGAGGTCTTCGAAGCAGCATCCCAGCAAGGACTGGCTCAGGATTGCAAAGACCTCCCGGGCCAAGACCAAGATCAAATCCTGGCTGAGGACCCAGGAGATCGAACAGAGCATCAGCCTCGGCAGGGAGATCCTGGAAAAGAAGATCAAGAGCCTGCACCTGAGCAAAGACGTCGATTACGAGGAGCTCGCGAAGGAATCCTCCTTCGAGGAGGTCGACGATCTCTTCATGTCCATAGGATTCGGCAGGACGTCCGTGAATCAGGTGCTGGGCAAGTATGCCCCCGAAGAACAGAAGAAGACCCAGAGAATTCCCGGCACGAAGAAGAAGCAGGACTCGTCGAGCATCATCGTCAAAGGAGTCGAGGATCTCCTCGTGCGGTATGCAAAATGCTGCAGGCCTATTCCGGGTGACGAGGTGGTCGGGTTCATCACGAGGGGACGGGGGATCACGGTCCACAGGTACACCTGTCCTTATGTGTCCGAGATTGACTCTCAGCGCCTCATTCCTGTCGAATGGGACAACAATGCCTCGGAAAGCCACGAGATAGAGTTCTCCGTGACATGCGTCGACAAGCCCGGGATGCTCGGATTCATCACCGCTGCCATCGGGGGGAGGAACATCAACATCACAAAGATGAGGGCCTCGCCCATATCCAGCGGGAGCTCGGTGTGCATCTTCAGGGTCATGGTAAAGAGTCTGGGCGAGCTCCGCGACCTTTTCAACGATATCCGGAAATTAAAGGGTGTAGAGAAGATCGAGCGGCAGTAGCGGTCTCATGAGGCAGGCAGAACTCCCGCTACAGCTGTGCCCGGATCTTTTCGATGAATCTGCTCTCGACCGACTTGTTGGAAGTGCACTCGTGCCATTCCTGGGTCGTGTTCTTGTCATAGGCCTCGATATGGGCAATGACCTTTACCCTCGTGCTCATATCGTTGATGGGGGTAACCAGGATGTTAAGCGTATATCCTACCTGAGACCAGAGGGGCAGCCTGACGCCGGAGGGAGGCTTCGCTATGGCGTCGATTTCGTAGTGCGCCTGGGGTCCGGATGAGTAGTTGACGAATTTGGTGGAAATCACCCCCCTGTCCTTGTTCATGGAGTCGACGGCGATTGACTCCCCATGCAGCGCGGCAAGGGTTGCATTCCAGACCTCATCGAACCGTGCAAGGTAGAAAGCGGTGTCTTCGTTGGGCTTCACGGGCTTTTGCGGTGCGGCGCAACCTGATATGAGGGCCACTGCCAGAATAATCGCCATACAAGAGAGAATTTTCTTCATTGGCCACCCTTTCCATACTCCAAAGGCATCTGCAGAATCAAGAAACCGTCAGGAAAAAGCTTATACCAGATAAGCGAGAAAAAATACACCCGTCGCTGACGGAGCTGGGGATACCAGGCAACCGATGAACAGGCTTTGCTCCCTGGTCTGTATCCCGAACGCTTTTAAGGGCATCGCAGTGCTGAATTCATCGGCACTGTCCTGTGGATGACATATGCGGAGGTCACCTGAAAGGGATTACCGCACCCGGTATCCCTCACTGCAGTTGCTCTTGATGTAATGTATGGAAAAGGGGGGAATGTTTCCTTAAAAAGAGATAAATCAGACTGAGTGCTTCTGAACTCTTCCGGACTTGATGCACTGCGTGCATACAGTCAATCTCTTCGCACCCTGGGACGTATCAACCCTCACCCTCTGGAGGTTTGGAAGCCAGACCCGATTGGTTTTGTTCTGCGCATGAGATACGTTATGACCGGTTTGCGGGCCCTTTCCACAAATGTCGCACTTTCTTGCCATGTATGGTAACGCTCACTTTCATCGGTATTGTTCGATTGGTGCCGAAGCCGGGATTTGAACCCGGACGGGCGTAGCCCACCACCCCCTCAAGATGGCGTGTCTGCCAAATTCCACCACTTCGGCGTAGCAGAGTGTTAATAACAACCAAAATCTCCACTGTCAATATCGAAAATCAAGACGGATCACATGGACCTATGGACCATGAATGTCCCTCCGACGTACTCCCCACGCCGTTTGAGGGGGTTGAATTTGATTCTTCGCCTGCAGGGATTATTAGAGATATTGACGCGATACTGTTAGTAATCTCTTGACTTTTGCATGGAAATTAATTATTGGGAATGATTATCATTATTAAAAGATGGAGGATACGGGTATGGCAGAGAGGCTGGAGGTCTTCAAGTGTGAGGCATGCGGGCACATCGTCGAGGTGATCCACGAAGGCAAAGGGGAGTTGGTCTGCTGCGGAGCGCCGATGAAGCTCATGGCGGAAAATACGGTTGATGCCTCGAAGGAAAAGCACGTACCGGTTATCGAGAAAACATCGGACGGCTTCAAGGTCAGAGTAGGGAGCGTGGACCACCCTATGGAGGAAAAGCACTTCATAGAATGGATCGAACTTCTGGCTGACGGCAGGGCATATCGCCGGTTCTTGAATCCCGGGGATGCTCCCGAGGCCGTTTTCTGCATAACAGCAAGCACGGTGGCTGCAAGGGAATACTGTAATCTCCATGGACTATGGAAGGCTGACAAGTAAGGCAGGATTTATCCTGACAAGAGCAGAAGAGAGGAGAAAACGAACATGAAATTATACTTCAATGCGGATGAAATCTTTGAGATGGCAGAAGAGATCGAGAGGCAGGGTGCCCGTTTCTATGAAAAGGCAGCCTCTGTATTCAAAGAGCCTGCCGTCAAGCAGATGCTCACCGGGCTCGCTGCCATGGAAGTCGGACATGAAAAGATCTTTTCCGGCATGCGCTCGAAGATCCTGAGCGATACCTACAAAGGCTATGACCCGGATGAGCTTGCCGCAGCGTATATCAGGGCCTTCACCGAGGGGAAGGTCTTCGATTTGAAAAAGAACATGGCAGATCTCGTGAGTGAGAAATCCACGCTCGATGACATCTTGAAAATGGCCATCGAGGCCGAGAAAAACTCCATCATCTTCTATACCGGCATCAAGAAGATCGTTCCCGAATCGCTGGGAAAAGACGCCGTGGACGGCATCATTGCCGAAGAGATGAAGCACATCGTCATGCTCGTGGAAAAGATGTCCAACCTTTAACTGTGGAGAGAAATATGCCTGTCTCCAAGCCGATCAAGCTTACCGATCACGTCTACTGGGTGGGTGCCGTCGACTGGACCATCCGGGACTTCCATGGCTATACGACGAAGCGGGGGAGCACGTACAACGCGTATCTCATCCTTGCGGACAAGATAACGCTCGTGGACACGGTCAAGGCACCTTTCAAGGAAGAGCTCATGGCCCGGGTGGCATCCCTGGTCGATCCCAGGCGCATAGATTATATCGTCTCGAACCATTCCGAGATGGATCATTCAGGATGCCTCGCCGAGGTAATCAGGGAAGTTCAGCCGGAAAAGGTTTTTGCCTCGACGATGGGAGCAAAGGCCCTCAAGGAGCATTTCAAGATAGACAAAGAGATCATCCCCGTAAAGGACGGTTCGGATCTGAGCCTGGGCAACCTCACCCTGTCCTTTATGGAAACACGCATGCTCCACTGGCCGGACAGCATGTTCAGCTACCTCAAGGAGGAAAGGCTCCTCTTTTCCCAGGATGCCTTCGGCATGCACCTCGCCACCTCGGAGAGGTTCTCCGACGAGATCGACCAGGCCATTCTCGATTATGAGGCGGCCACGTACTATGCCAACATCCTCCTTCCCTATTCACAGCTCGTCACCAATCTTCTCGACAAGGTCGAAAATTCAGGGATTTCCATTGACATCATCGCGCCCGATCACGGTCCTGTTTGGCGAAAAGACCTTGCCGGCATTTTTTCGAACTATAGGAAGTGGGCCGGGCAGAAGCCGACAAACAAGGCGATCGTGCTCTACAACACCATGTGGCACAGCACCGAGCTCATGGCCAGAGCCATCGAAGAAGGACTGCGCGGAGGGGGAACGGATGTGAAGGTCATGTCGATGGGGGCATTCCATCGAAGCGACGTGGCGTACGAGATACTCGATGCAGGAGCCCTCGTAGCCGGGTCATCGACCCTGAACAACAACATGCTTCCGGCCATGGCCGATGTGCTCACCTACCTCAAAGGCCTCAAGCCGAAGAACCTGATCGGTGCAGCCTTCGGATCATACGGATGGAGCGGGGAAGCAACGGCGCAGATTCAGGAGATCCTCTCGGCAATGAAGGTGGACCTCGTCGGAGAACCGATCAAGGCCAAGTATGTGCCTGATGACGAGGTCCTCGAATCATGTTATGAGTTGGGGAGAACGATCGGGAGTAAGCTCAAGGAGATCGTCCGAGAGGGAGAATGAATCATCGGCGGATGTCCGGGGCACCGAGTGCGGAGCAGATAAATGCCGCATTCCCGATCTCGGCTTGAGGGATCGGCATCCCTTGAGTGCAAAGAGTAGTCATCCCTGGCGTCATAAGACCCAGAACATGTACGGAGGAGAGAATGCAGAAATACGTATGTCAGGTCTGTGGTTACATTTACGATCCGGATTCAGGCGACACAGAGGGCGGCATCCCTGCCGGGACCCCCTTCGACAAGTTGCCGGATGACTGGAGCTGCCCGGTATGCGGCGCTTCAAAGAGCGAGTTCGCTCCCGAATAACAGCTTCATCGTATTGCGGGAAAAGAACCTCCCGACGAGGATGTCGGCAAAGGCAAGGCCTGCGCCTGGAATGAATCCGAGGCACAGGTGCAGGGGAGAGAAAGGGGATATTAAGGAAGATGCCTCTACGCAAGAGAAGGATGATCCTGCAGGAGATATTCAGAAGATACCATCGTCCTGAATTCATATCTCCGGATCCTCTCGAATTCCTCTTGCGCTACGATGATCCTCTTGACCGGGAGATTGTCGGCCTGATCGCCTCTTCCCTCGCCTATGGAAGGGTTTCCCAGATCATTAAGAGCGTCGATGGTGTGCTGAAAAAGATCGGAGGCTTCCCACGGGCATTTCTCGAGGGCGCGGGTGAGACAATGCTTAAGGAAATCTTCTCCGGATTCAAGCACCGGTTCACGACTGACAGCGAGCTCGTGGATCTCCTCCTGGGTGCCCAGCGAGCGGTCAGAAGATACGGCTCGCTGGAGGCGTGCTTCCTTGCGGGCTTATCACGGGGGGATGAAACGACGGTCCCGGCCCTCTCGGCCTTTGCCCGGGAGATACGTATTCGTCCAGGCGACGGGTACAGCAGCCTTATTCCCCAGCCGACGAAAAAGAGCGCGTGCAAGAGGCTCCACCTCTTCTTGAGGTGGATGGTTCGGTCGGATGAAATCGACCCGGGTGTCTGGACAGGTGTTTCACCCGCAAAATTGATCGTTCCTCTTGATACGCACATGCACCGGATATGCAGATCTCTGGATATGACGTCCCGTGCACAGGCCGATATGAGAACGGCCCGGGAGATCACGGAGGGCTTCAGGAGAATCAGCCCTGAGGACCCGGTGCGATATGATTTTTCCCTGACCCGCCTGGGAATACGGGGAGAAGAGGATGCGCTGCCGGGTATTCTTGAAAGATGCACATGCCCGCCCGGTATGAGGGCACAGGAAGGAGGATGTTATGGATGAGAGGATATATAATGCCATTCATCAGGCGTACACGGGTGAGTCAAAGGCGAGCCTGAGGCTCAAGGTGTTTGCCGAGAAGGCTGAGCAGGAGGGGTATCCGCAGCTTGCAAAGCTCTTCCGGGTGATCTCGTTTTCCGAGGAGCTCCATGGCAAGAGGGCGCTCAGGCTTCTCAAGGAGATAAAGAGCACCGAGGAGAACCTCGAGGCCAGCTTCGAGTCCGAGACGAAAGTGGCAGGCGTCGCCTACGACCAGTTCATCAAGTATGCGGAAGAAGCAGGAGACCGGGCAGCCTCTCTGTATTTCAGTCAATCCAGGGACGTCGAAGAAATCCACGCCCGGCTGTACAAGGAGGCCATGGATCATGTTCTCGAGGAGAGGGAAACGACCTACTACGTCTGTGATGTGTGCGGGTATGTGTCCGACGGCGTGCCTCTTGACGAATGCCCGGTGTGCGGTGCGAAAAAGGAGCGGTTCGTAACATTTTCCTGACCTTCGATACGAAAAGATCGTCTGCCTTACGTGTGCCGTCTTCTCGAAAGGAGAGGCTGTCGGACGGTCGACCACTCTATGGCTCTGGGATAAGGGATTCCTCTGCGTCGGAGATCAATCGGCAGGACGGCCTTCCCAGGACATTCGTCCAGTAGGCCTCGTATTCACGGCATCCCCTCTTCAGACCATCGATCGTCCTGATGCCGAGCCTTGCAAGCTGCTCCAAGATCTCTCTTCGTGTCAGCGACATGCCATGCCACCTTCTCGATGGTTGTCTCCATGATCCCGATGATTGATTGATATATCAAAAAACGAGGGATTTGCAATGAATTAATGAAGGATGTTCTCTCCTCAGCTAACCGGAGTTATTATCAACCGCTTAAGTTAAGAGACTGAATTCAGGAAAGAACCTGCGGGCTGCGAAGATATCCATAAAGCTCGGTATGGAGGACGGAGGCCCGAATCATCCCTCCCCTTCAAGGATGCTCCCATCTCCAGTGCAGGAGGTCCGAAAGGAAGCCTATCTGCTTGTATCCGGGGCCTCGCTCATAGGAAAAGAGGAAAGACAGGGAAAGGCGCGACCCTGAATCCTGCTTGCTGTACGCTACCGTATGCCAGAGGATGTCGACCTGGGACGATTTTCCGGCTTTCGCTCCGCTTGCCAGTGTGAGCAGGGGAAGGTAGTTCCTTCTGAATCCTTCGTCATGGAGCGGGATGATCCAGGGGAAGTACCACGACGTACGGTCAGGAAAGGCATGCCAGTGCCACAAGGGCCAGATCGTCAGTGATTCGGACTCTGTTGCCTGGTCCTTCGTCTTTTTCATTTTCGAGCTCAGGATCAGGATGCTGGTGGATTCCTCCCGAACATCCTCCTTTGCGTTATAGCTTGACACATGCCTGTAGAGAGGCCAGAGGATCATGCGCATCCGATACTCCTCCCCATAGTCTTTCGACCAGTAAAAGGGGAAGACCTCCTTCTCCTCATAGGCCCCCGATGCAAAACGCACAAGAGGCCAGGGGAAGGCTATGCTCGTGAGCTCCGGAGAAGTGTTGCGATTATAGGTGAAGAAAGGCCAGATGATGGATACGCCCCTGTTGGTATCTCCCCTCGTATAGGCGAAAAAGGGAAGAAAGGCATCGAATCGTTCCACGCCGGTCTTGTGGTGTATGAACGGCCAGAGGAAATAGTCGTGGCGATAGTTTTCTGCCTTCTTGTAGCCGTAGAGGGGGAAGACCTGGAGCTCTCTGCCCGAGGAATACTTCAGGACAGGCCAGAGGATCGAGTAGGTTGTACGGTCATCATCGATCATCTTTGTGTAGAGAGGCCAGAGGACGTAGTGCAATTTATCATGGCCGAATCGATGGGAATAGGTGCCGTAGAACGGGAAAAATCCCCCGTACGTCTCGTCGTTGTCCCTGCCGTACGAAAAGAGCAGAACGTCGACGTTCTTCCGGTCTTTCTCGCTGGAGTATCTAAGGAGCGGGGCGAAGTACCCGTTCGTTCCGGTAGATGAGTGGCCGAGAGGGTAGAGGAGGTCGGTCTGGGAGTCATCCCTGTAGAACAGGGGCCGCACTGCCGTGAAGTCCGACGTGAATTCCAGAAGAGGACCTGCGAGCGCGAGATCATACCGCTCATCCATGGATTCATAGGAAAAGAGCGGAGAAAAGTTGATCGAGGCCGCAGCCGCATCATGCTGTCGTGCCAGGAAGGCCAGGCCTAGGATCAGGGGAATGAAGGCGATCAGCCGGTAGCGCATGCCTCTTCTACCAGATGAAACCCATGATCGTCCCCATGACCGTTATGGGTAACTGCTCGCCGAGTCCCTGTGCAGCCGTATTCACGTTACGCACAGCTTCGTTCATATTGTTGTACAGCTCATCGTCCGAGAGCAGCTTTCCGAGGGTGCCTTTCCCTGTTGCAAGGTTGCCGGTAACGGTTCTGACATTCTCCGAAATGGAGACAAGGTTGTAGTAGAGCGTGGGGTCGCTCAGGAGCAGGCTGATGGTGTTCTCTTCCTGGATATTCGCCGTCAGCTTGTGGAGAGACTCAAGAGAACCCGTGAGCGATTCGTAGAGCCTGTCGTCATAGACCAGCTTCCCGATCGTTCCGTTGCCCGAATTGATATTGGCCAGTATCTCATTCATGCTCCGGGATGACCCGGTAAAGCTCTCTGAAGCCTCTGCCATGGCAGCCGTTATATCCTTCAGATTAGTGATGACGATGGAGATGTTGTCCTTGTTCTCGGCCACCAGGGTGGAAGAGTCCTCGCTGAGCTTCTGAATGTTCGTCAGAATGCTTCGCATCGTTTCCTCGTCGCCGAGCGTTGCATTGAGCGACCCGGTCAGCTCTGTGAGGTTGCCGGCAATCTGGCCGAGCTGTTCGAGTAGGGTATCCAGCGAGGGCGGGATGGTCGTCCGGGGCAGGTTGCCCTCCGGCTCGATGGTGTTCTTCGAGCTTCCCGGTTTGATGACGATGATCTTATCGCCCAGCACACCCTTCGTGGCGATGGAAGCGACACTGTCGATAGGAATCTTGACGTCTTCGTTTACTGCTGCGGTGACGACCGCCGAATAATTCCTGTTCAGGGCGATGCGCTCCACGGTCCCTATCTGCACTCCGGCCATTTCGAGCTGTGAGCCTACCTTCAGGCCTTCGACCGTCGAAAACACCATGGTCATGGTATAGGTATCCGGTTTCGATAAGTTCAGTTCGCCGATCTTGAGTAAGAGGACAATGAAGGTAATGATGATGGCGACTACGAATATGCCGACTTTTGTCTCATTGCTCATAAACAGCCCACTCTCATGAAAGGAACACCGCTATTCAAGCAATTCATTGATCTTTTCCTTCAACGCATCCTGTGGGTTCTTGCTTAAGGAGGATGATTTCCGGTAATGTTCCAATGCCTTCTTTTTCTTTCCCATGCTTTTGAGAATATCTCCCATATGCTCATGGATCGTAGGATCTGTATCCAGTTTTTTCAGAGCCTTCCGTAAGTATTCGATCGCCTTCTCCGATTTGCCCTGCTTGTAGCAGACCCATGCCATGGAATCGAGGATGTAAGGATCGTCCGGTTTGGCCTGGAGGGCCTCCTTGATCATCGTGTATGCCTTATCCAGGTTGATTCCCCGGTCTGCCCACACATATCCCACCATGTTCAATGCGATCGGGTCATGAGGGTTATCCTTAAGGATTTTCTGCGCTACTTCCATACCCTCGTCCCTCCTGCCTGCCGTATCCAGTTCTGTGGCGAGCAGATATCCCACCTCCTTGCAGGCTCCCTTCGGCGAAAAGTAATCCCAGGCAGTGTTCAATGCATCGATGGCCTCTTTTCCCCTTCCAAGCTCTTTGAGGATCGAAGCCTTAAGCATCACGGTCTCGCATCCCAGCCCGCTGGTGAGAGGGACCTCCGAAAGCGTGTCCAGCGCGTCCTCGAGCCTGTCGAGCTTCGTATAGGTTATCCCGAGATAGTATGAGTCTTCGACAGTCATTTCCTTGATGGCCAGGAGGTTGGCCAGGGCATCTTCGAACTTGCCCTGCTGAAGCTGAAGCAGAACGAGCTTCCGCACGATCTGGGCATCATCGTTCAACTGCTTGAGCTTTATAAGCTGTTCTGCGGCATCCTTATACCTTTTTGTCGAGATATAGAGATCGGTGAGCGCAACGAGCCCCTCCACCGAAGACGGCTCGATCTCGAGACACTTCTTGTAGGCAGACTCCGCCTTGCCCATTTCCTTTGAGAGCTCGTATACCTTGCCGAGGTCCAGGTACGCCGGGGTGAAATTCGGGCTCAGCTCGATGACCTTACGCAGGGTTTCCTGCGCGCAGGCGAGGTCTTTGTTTCCCAGGCATGTTTTCGAAAGGGCATAGAGGATCATGCTGTCGTTTCCGTCTTTACCGATGAGGCTGCGGAGGATTTTTTCAGCCCCCTTGAAATCGGAGACGATGATCTTGAGGTTGGCGAGGAACAGCTTGAGCTGAATATTGTCAGGGTATTTTTTCGCGAGGGACTCGGTATCCTTGATCGCCTGATTCCAGTCGCCTTTGCGGGCATAAATCTTGGTCCTGAGCTCAAGTGCTTCATCGACGAGATTCCGGCTCTCTATGAGCCGATCGACATACTTCAGGGCATTGTCCTGCTGGTTGAGGATGAAGTAAATCCTTGCCTGGGCCAGCAGCGCAAAGGGATCGTCGATCTTTGCGTAGAGTTCCAGTGCCTTGGTCCAGTTTCCCTGGTTCTCCTCGTACCTGGCGAGGATCATGTTGAGATAAGGGTTGGTCGATTCGGGGGCGGCAGCCGGCTTCTCGGAAGAGACGTGCGCGCATCCGAATGCAATCATCGAGAAGAGAATAAGAGAGAGGATCGGCTTAATGGTTCTGCTCACGTGCAATCTCGAACATCTCCTTGATGGTTGTAACCGGGTCTTCGCTGTTGAATATGCTCGATCCGGCGACTACGACATCCACCCCTTTACTGAGGACCATCCCGAGGTTTTCTTTTCCGATGCCCCCATCCACCTGGATGAGGATATCCTTTCCTTGTGCAAGATCCCTTGCTTTTTCAATCTTGGGCACGACGGCATCAATGAATGCCTGCCCGCCGAAGCCCGGGTTGACGCTCATGATCAATACAAGCCCGATCGTATCCAGACAGTATTCTATCGTATCGAGGGGTGTAGCCGGATTCAGGGACACTCCGGGCGTACATCCCAGTTCGCGGATCCTCGAAAGCGTGCGGTGAAGGTGGGTGCACGCCTCGACATGGACGGTTATTCCGTCTGCCCCGGCCTCGGCAAAGGCATCGATATAGCGGTCCGGGTCGGATATCATCAGGTGACAATCGAGATAGGCGTCCGTAACGGAACGGACATGGCGTACGACGGGAGGGCCGATCGTGATATTCGGCACGAAGTGGCCATCCATGACGTCTATGTGTACCCACTGGGCCCCGGCTGATACGACTTTTCCGATCTCGTCTCCGAGCCGTGAGAAATCAGCTGATAGTATTGACGGCGCTAGGATCATGGAATATTTCCCGTAAATTCATCCTCTCGATCCGATAAGCTCGACCGAGAATCTGATATCCTCTCCTATCATGTATCCTCGAAGATTGCTTTACATTTTTTTAATCGGCTTTTCTTCTTCCCAGCATCACTTCGCTGGTGTGGAGGCCGATCGAAAATGCACGGCTGTCCATGGCCTTCTTTCCCTCGAGCTGCACGATCTCGGGGATGAGGAATCCGCCCTTGCAGGCAATCTTTATGCCTGCTCTCTCTTTCAGCATGATTCCGTACGGCAGACCATGATCGAGGAGAGAATAGGTGCCCTGCAGTATCTTCAGCGCCTTTGATCCCATGTAGGTATAGGCGCACGGCCAGGGAACCAGGCCGCGCACCATATTGTGGATGGCTCTCGGGTCCCTGCTCCAGTCGATCTCACCTTCTTCCTTCGTGAGCATCGGTGCGTATGTTGCCTCTTCATCATTCTGGGGCACGGGAGTGATCTCCCCCCGGCTCAGCAGATCGAGGGTCAGGAGGAGCTTCTCGGCCCCGAGGCGGCTCAGTCTTTGAGACAGGGAGATCGCGTCTTCATTCTCGGGTATGGCAATTTCCGATTCGAGGAACACGGGTCCGGAGTCCATGCCCGAATCGATCTGCATGATGCTTACTCCGGTCGTTGTACACCCTTCCAGGATGGCCCGGTTGATCGGTGCAGCACCTCTGAAGCGGGGGAGGAGAGATGCGTGGACATTGATAAAGCCGTATCGGGGGATTTCGAGCATTGCATCGGGAATCATCTTCCCGAACGCGACGACGATAACGGCATCGAGGTCGAGCTGCCTGAGCAGGCCGGCAATCTCGGCATTCTCCTTGAGCCTGGACGGCTGCAGGACAGGGATGCCGTACTGAAGCGCCAGGATCTTGACCGGCGGCATCTGGAAGTGCTGGCCTCTGCCCTTGGGCTTATCCGGCTGGGTGATGACGGAGAGCACTTCATGGTCCTTTGAATCGATCAGCGCTTGAAGAGTCGGAAGGGCAAACTCCGGGGTGCCCATGAAGGCAAGCTTCATATCTTCCCTTTTTTCCGCTTTTTCAAGTAGATGGATCTTTTCAGGAAAGATGCATAGTCGAGGATGACCGTGCCGTTCAGATGGTCGATCTCGTGCTGGAATATTCTCGCAAGGAACCCTTCGGCCTCGATCCGCACCTCATTGCCCTCGAGATCGACACCCGTAACCAGGATGCGCTTCGCACGCGGGACATCGATCGATACGTCGGGTACGGAGAGGCACATCTCGCTGTCAGTCTCTGTCCCCTCCTTCTCGACGATTTCCGGGTTGACGATGACGATGAGGTTGTTCGCCTCTTTCCCGGACGTCTGGTCGACGACGATGAGGCGTTTCCGGTGCCCCACCTGAGGGGCGGCGAGGCCTACTCCGGGGGCTTCGTACATGGTAACCGTCATGTCCTGGGCAAGGTTGATGATGTCGAGGTCGATATTCTCGATCTTTTCAGCCGTGGATTTGAGGACCTTGTCAGGATAGATCACGATCTCTTTCTTTGGCATAATAATCTAGCATAAAACCAAAGGTCTTATCTGTCAAGTGGCGCTATTCCTTGGGGAATCATCCTAATTTGGAAAAAGAGGCGGGTTCCTGTATCGTTGAAACTGCATGCATCTCGCATTATATCTGCACACCTTGCAGACATCGAGGGCCACCTTCGGTGTCCCTTTGCGTTTCGGGCATGTGAGATAGACCCTCATGGCGCAATGTATCCCAAGGAGCGGAATGCGTCCTTGATGATATCATCCGGCACCTCGATTCCGCTCAGGAGCTCAAAGTTGGTCTTCGTTTGATGGTAGAGCATTGCATGTCCGGGAATGAGCTCGAGTCCGTATCGAAGGACTTCCCGGCTGAAGGCCGTCTCTCTCATGACGGTTTCGAGGACCTTCGCTCCCTTTCTCAAGAGCTCGATGTCCAGGTCGAAGGGGACGTGATTCGTGAGTGGTGTGGCCTGGACCACGATGTCTATCTCGGAAAGCGATGCCTGGCTGAACAGGCTTATCCTTCCTCGAGGGAAAAGCTCCATGAGCGAGTTCGCATTCTCGGGTGTCCGGTTGAGGAGAAAGATATGCTCTGCCCCGGCTTCAACGAGCGAATCGATAATCGCCCGGGCAGCGCCTCCGGCTCCGATGATCAGGCAGTGCGATCCTTTTACGTCACCGAGGGCGCGCAGCGCTCCTGTCCCGTCCGTGTTGTACCCGATGAGGGACCCTTCGGGAGAGCGGACGACTGTATTCACCGCGCCGAGGCGGTCCGCAGGAGGCACGCTCCTGTCGACAAGCTTCGCTACACTCTCCTTATGGGGTATGGTGACGTTGAACCCGGAAAGATTGTTCCACTGGCGGTACGCGGAGATCGTTTCCTTCACCCCGAGGGGGAGGACATCGTGGGGGATGTAGACCATGTCGAGGTCGGCAGCCTTGAAGATGTGGTTGAAGACCATGGGCGCCGTGACATTGATCGCCGGATGGGCGAGAATCGTCAATACCCGCGTATTACCCGTTATCTTTACTCTAGGCGTATTTTTCACGGATCTTCTGCTCGATGGTGTGGAGTACCTCACCTGCCTTGCCCTGAATGAGGAAATCAGAGACCTGGCCGGTCAGAGGTGTAGGTTCCCAGTTGATCTCGATCACATGGCATCTCGGTTTCGACAGCGGAATCCCCCCGAATCCTCTGATATGGGAGTTCATGCCCTTGGCGATTCGCGGCAGGGATGCAGCAGGCTCGACCTGCGCAGAGGTTCCGATCACGAGCATGAGGTCGCAGTCGTCAGCCTCTCTGAATGAAGTCCTGAGTGCATCCTGGGGAATGGCCTCCCCAAAGAAGACCGCATCGGGTTTAAGGAGCCCGCCGCATTCACAGTGCGGAGGAAAGCTCTCTTCGAGCTCTCTCAGCACATACTCGTATCCGTAGGTCTTTCTGCACTCCAGGCATCTGACGAAGAGCATGTTGCCGTGGAACTCGATGACATTGCCGCTGCCGGCCTTCTGGTGGAGGTTGTCTACATTCTGGGTGATGACCGTCTTGATGAGTCCGATCTTTTCCAGATAGGCGAGCGTCATATGGCCTTTGTTCGGCTGGGCATCCCAGAGGGAAAACTCGCTGGATCTGTGCATGTCGAGAAGGCATCTCCAGACCTCCTCGGGCTCGGCGAGAAACCGCTCGATGAAGAACATCGTAGGGTCATAGCGCTCCCAGATCCCGCCCGGGGATCTGAAGTCAGGCACTCCGGATTCGGTGGAGATCCCGGCCCCGGTGAGAACGATTGCATGGTCTGCTGCGATCAGGAGCTCGACAGTCTTGTCAATAAGGCATAAATCCATGATCTTGCTTTACCAGAGGCCGATTCATAGGTCAAGGAGCGAAGAGAGGCAATGTAGGTAAATACGCCTGCTCCGGTAGGACATCGGCGAATGCATCGCCTCATCGCTCATGGATCGTGACTCGGACGGCCCCGGATCATTCTCCCTCGGGCCTCATCTCGGGAACGGACGGCTTCGGCTTTTTCTCCGCGCTGCCGGCATCGGCATCCTTCAGGTGGAATACCTTGCTGGGAACGCCCACATCGAATTTATAGTCGGAGAGCCTGATATCGCTCTGATTTCCCGTAGCGTCCTTGAGGAGTATTCTCCTGATGGCGTGGGATTCATTGGTCCACACGGTTATATGGCCCGAGCCCCCTTTGGGATAGAGGAAGAGTGCTTCGGGGCTTTCTTTGATCTCATATCCTTCCCCGATGGTGTCGAGGCCGGAGAAGAAACCCAGGACGTTCTGAGTGGCCATCTCGGGGGGGAGATTCTGGGTCTGTGTGGTGCCTTCCTCAGGAAGGTGAATGAGGACGGTCTTGCCTTTGAGGATGATGATCTGCTGCTGAGGGGAGGCTACATCCATCCTTACGCCCACGTTGCGCTTGTAGGAGACCTTGCCGGTAAAGTGCACGGTCTTGCTCACGAGACTCTGATAGGTGTCCTGAGTGAAGCTCACGGTGAAGTCCTTGTAATTCTTGTAGAAATTTTGGATATTCTTCAGGCTCTCGGCATAAAGAGTTCCCGAGCAAAAAAGGATGAGTACAGTGAGAATGAGCCTATTCTTCCAGTTCGTCTGCATATGATGTTACCAGTACCTTTCTTGGTTTTCCAGCTATGTCTGCAGGGCCTATGACCCCTTCACGCTCCATCTGTTCTATGATCCGCGCCGCCCGGTTGTACCCGATCCTGAATCTCCGCTGGATGAGCGAGATCGAGGCACTTCCCTTGCTGGTGACGAACTGCAGGGCCTCATCGTACATGGGGTCATATTCGTCACCGGAAGGTCCGCCGAATCCGTTTCCGTTCGTTTCCTCATCTGCCATCTGTGCGATCTGGTCTTCAAGGCCTTCGATGTACTCCGGTCCTCCCTGCTGACGGATGAATTCCACTACCCGGTCTATCTCCTCCTCGGACACGAAGGCGCCGTGAATACGTGTCAGGGAGGCGTTCCCGGGAGAGAGAAAGAGCATGTCGCCCAAGCCCAGCAGCTGATCGGCCCCGGAAGAGTCGAGGATGGTCCTCGAGTCGATCTTGGAGGAAACCCTGAAGGAGATTCTCGACGGGAAATTCGACTTGATGAGGCCCGTGATGACATCCACGGAAGGCCGCTGGGTCGCGACGACCATGTGGATTCCCGCTGCCCTGGCCATCTGCGCCAGCCTGGCGATGTACGATTCGACCTCCTTGTTGACCATCATGAGGTCTGCCACCTCATCGATGATGATCACGAGCTTGGGCAGCAGGCCGGCTTTCTCGAGCCCGTTCTTCAGGGTTGCAAGGGTTGTCTTGATATCTTTGCGGTCTTTTTTCACCTTCTTGTTGTATGAATCGATCCCCTTGACGCCCAGATCTTTGAACCATTCGTATCGCATCTCCATTTCGGTCACTGCCCATTTGAGGACCGGCACGGCCTCCTTCGGGCTTACCACGACGGGATAGAGCAGGTGGGGGATGCCTTCGTAATGGGAGAGCTCGATGCGCTTCGGGTCGATCATGATGAATTTGAGCTCCGTGGGATCATTGCGGTAGAGGAGAGACAGGATCATTGCATTCAGGCCCACGCTCTTCCCCGTGCCCGTAGCGCCTGCAATGAGGAGGTGCGGCATCTTCGCCAGATTGGTGACCATGGGCATACCTTCGATGTTGGATCCCAGAGCCAGGGTAAGAGGGGTGCTGGACATGACGAATTCCCTGCTGGAAAGAATATTCTTCAGGTAGACCACCTCGCGGCTTCTGTTCGGGATCTCGATGCCCACCGCATTTTTCCCCGGTATGGGGGCGACGACCCGTACGGGGGACGCCTTCAGTGCCATGGCCAGGTCATCGGCCAGAGACACGATCTTGTTGATCTTGATTCCGGGGGCCGGGGTAAATTCGTACATGGTGATCACCGGCCCGGGCTTGATCTCCAGGATCTCCCCTTCCACACCGAAGTCTTTGAGCTTGCTTATGATGAGCGTTGCATTCGCCTTGAGCTCTTTCTCGGTGATAACCCTGTTCTTTACCGGGGGCTTGTTGAGAAGAGAGAGCGGGGGAAGCTGGTAGTTGCCTATGAAGTCGAGCGTCGCCTGCTTCGGGATTTCGGCTATGTCTTTTTCCTCGTGATGCCCGCTCGAAATGGTTATCTGGGGCTCCTTCTTCTCGCTTCTCTGCTCCTTCGGGGGCTCGGCAAAGGCGGGATCATCAGAGTTTTTCTTCTGCGGCTTCGGCTTGGTGCGCTTTTCCATCTCCCTGCGCTTCACCCTCACCTCCCAGTTCTCCCTCACGGTGCCGGTGAACTCCTTGATCGTATGGTAGGGAGTGGCGAAGTCGTAGCCGATCACGGCACCGGCGCACAGGAGCATGAGGAGGAGCATGAGAGATCCCCAGGCATTGAGATACTTATACAGCGATCCCCCGATGATTTTTCCGATGCCGCCGCCGGCATTCATGGTGGCTGAAAAGAGCGAGACATCCTTGACAAAGATGTCCAGGAGGCCCAGGCAGGCAAAAAAGATGATGAAGATGCTCATCAGCTTGACCCATCCGGCCGATGCCGTCTTCCTGAAAAACCTGACGGCATATTCGGCGAGAAAGAAGGGTATCACCAATGCCATCAGGCCAAAGGTGATGAACAGTCCGTCGGCGATGTACGAACCGACGATCCCCATCCAGTTATTGATTTCCTGTGCCTTTTCATAGTGAGAAAAGCTCGGATCCGCCGGATCGTACGATACGAGGGAGAGAAAGAGGAAGACGGCAACGAAGGCCAAGAAGATCCCCAGGATGGGGAAGGGTATCCTGTTCTCCTTACTCTTTTTTGCCATCGAGGACCCTTTCAATGTACGTGCCACAGCGGCAGATACCCCTCGCAGCCCGGCCGTGAACCACAAAGGAGCGCGGACTGCGTTGCTGTACAGTCCATATCAAAACTGTCAGAGAAATCAAGCGTGCGTTGGGACACAGTTGAACCGTGGGGCAATTCCCTTCCCCCCTATATCTCCATGATAATCGGAATTACCATGGGTTTTTTCCCGAGTCGTGATTTGAGCCTTGCTCTGATAGATTCCCGGAGGCGGTTCTGGAGAGATTGGATGTTTATCTCCTTATCTATGCATGCTTCGAGGATCTCCCTGGCGAGGGTTCGGATGTCGTCGATGATTTCCTGCTCCATGATGGCCGGGACGACCCCCTTGCACATGATGTCGGGTCCGAGCACGATATTCGGCTTCCCGGAATCGATCACCACGAATATGACGACGAGACCTCCTTCGGATATATGTCTGCGGTCCCTGAGCACGACGTCCCGGATGTCGCCGGTGAGCTCTCCGTCGACGAAGCACCTCCCGTGGACCGTTTCATCGCTCATATGCATTCCGTTTTCCTCTATCGTCCATATCTGTCCGGGCTTGGCAAGGACGATCTCCGGATTGAGGCCGGGCAGCGCCTCCACCTTTTCTGCGAGAGATTTCATGTGCCTGAGCTCACCGTGAATCGGCATGACGATCTCCGGATTCAGGAGAGAAACTGCCTTGATGAGCTCTTCCTGGGTCGCGTGGCCGGTCGCATGGACCTCTGCCACATCGGGATAATACACCTTTGCGCCGAAGTCGATCAGCTTGTCTATGCACCGTGCGATGGCAAGCTCATTGCCGGGAATGATCCGGGCGGAAATGACCACGCTGTCGCCTTCCTTGGCCTTGAACTTGTGCCACCCCTTGGCGATGAGCGAAAGCACCGAATAGACCTCCCCTTGTGTGCCTGTGCAGATGATCATGAGCCTGTTTCTGTCCGTGGAGGTGATCTCCTCGGGGTTGATCACATCCTTTGGGTCGAATTCGAGCGCACCCAGGTCCGCTGCGATATCAACCACCTGGTTGATGCTTCTCCCGACGATGGTGATTTTTCTTCCGTTCTCTACGGCAAGATCGTAGAGCATCTGGATGCGCCGGACATGGCTTGAAAAGGTCGAAACGACGACGGCACCCGGTGTCTTCTTGATGATCGCGTCAATAGCCTCCTGGACCCTCGCTTCATCCCGGTATCTCGAGTCGATCTCGGCATTGGTGCTCTCGCACATGAAGAGCTTGACGCCGTGCCTGAGCGCACTGTACTCGGGCGGGGCCTCTTTGAAATCCCCCGAGTGTACTATCGTCCCCTGGGGGGTGTGCACGCACAGGGAGTAGCATCCGAGTGTGGAGTGGAACACCTCGATGAAGCTGATGTCCATCCCGGCGAGCGTTATCCTCTGTCCCGGATGCACGCCGACGAGCTCTATCGATCCCTCCATGTCAAATTCCCGAAGCTTCCTCTTCACGAGCTCAAGGGTGAAAGGATGGCTGTAAACGGGTATGGGTGCATCTTTCAGGAGATAGGGCAGGGCACCGATGTGGTCCTCGTGACCGTGGGTCAGAATGATGCCCTCGAATGCCTCCTGATTATCCTTGACATAGGAGAAATCGGGGATGATCTGGTCGATCCCGGTGGGGTTGAACTTCGGGAACATCAGGCCGGCGTCGATCAGGATCGAGCCGCTGCTTGTCTCGATCACCATAGAGTTGAGGCCGAATTCCCGCACTCCTCCCAAAGGAATTACCCGTACGAAGCTCAATGTCCTTCCCCCAGGAGATTCTCGATGCGGTTATGAAGAATGCGCTTTGCTTCGGATATATCTTCCTGTGTCTGCCGGGGGATAGGGATGTGCTCCAGGAGAAAAGGCTCGCCGATCCTGATCTTCACGGGGGACTGCTTGATGGAGGATTCCCAGCGGGGCATCAGTTCGTATGCCCCTGATATCCCTACGGGGATGATCGGCTTCCCCAGCGCAAGAACGAGCCTCATGGTTCCCTGTCTGAAGGGAAGGAGCGTATTGTCCCAGGTTCTCTCTCCTTCCGGATATATTCCCAGGATATGCCCCTGCTGAACGATCCGGATCGCATTCCGTACCGCCTGAGCGTCTATGGTGTATCGCCTGACCGGGAAAGCTCTCCCTTGCCTGAGGGCCCAGGTGAGAAGCGGGCCTTTGAACTCGGAGTTTTTCGCCATGAACCAGATGTGCCGTTTGGGAAATACGCCGAGGATAATCGAATCCAGGAACGATGTGTGGTTCGAGAGCAGGACGGCGGCCCCTGATTCCGGAATATTCTCGAGGCCTTGTATGTCGACCGAGAACAAGGCCCTGATCAGGGGTCTGGCAATGGTCCGTACGACGGTGAAAAGAATGCTCGTATCCATGTCGTACCATTTTTTGACGGGAAGTCTAAGGTCCGTATGACCGCCTGTGCCGGAGGGCCGATCCTTGAACTCGTCCTCGAACCTCAGGCGGGGATAGAACTCGCTGATCTTCCTGGGGGCATGGTATGCTGCCAGGGCCTTGCGGATGCAATCCTCCCACTTCTTTCCCGGCTGATCCTTAAAGTCGAGGAAAAGGACCCCATGCTCACGGCCGATCACGATGATCGTATTCGATTCAATCGTAACGGCAGTGAGGTCTTTAAAGGGGAGGGCGATGGTCTCTCTCTGCCCCGAAAAGACTATCTCCTGCGCTTTCAGGGTGGCTGCACCCCGGTCGGAGAAAGATCTGGTGAAGTGCGTTGCAACGATGCCCCCGAAACCTTTGTAGATTCCCTTCGTTGCCTCTCTGGACAATACGACGGAGCTGCTGTTGAGAATGGCTCCGTTGCCGCTTTGAGGCAGATCGAACGCGAGGATCTTCCGATACCAGTGAGCGATGGTGTCTCTCCGTCCGTCGATCGCCACTTCCGAACGGGAAAGGACACGAACAGCCGAATTGCACAGAACGCATCTCTGACCGTCAAACCAATCAAAGCCGCCGCAAGCAGGACATCGGTAGAGGATATCGGTGATCATAGGCTATAAAGTATAGCCTAGATTTATGGAGTTGTATACCTCTTCCATGAGCGATCTTACATCGTGGCCGCCAGGATCGATCGGTTTGCCGATGTTGAGGATGATCTTCCCCGGCTTCACTCTCTTCCCATGCTTCGGCAGGACGTCACGCGAACCTAAAACAGTGATGGGGACGATGGGGACGCCTGAATCGATGGCAAGGTGGAAGCCTCCCTTCTTGAAGGGAAATAGAAGGTTGCCGTCGCACGACCGGGTTCCCTCGGGAAAAATCACGATGGAGGAGCCATTGCTTATCTTGTGTGCAGCCTCCCTCATGCTGGCCATAGCCCTGTCATGCCGTGACCGGTCGACGAGGATGTATCCTGCACGCCTCATGGCGAGGCCGAGCAGGGGAATGGAGAAGAGCTCCTTCTTCGCCGTCCATCGGAACTGGACGTTCAGGTATCCCAGAAGGGCGAAAACGTCGAAGTGGCTTACGTGGTTGGGCATGTATATCGCGGGCCCCCGGACGATGTTCTCGCTTCCCCTTACCTCGACCCGCACATTGGCGCACAGCAGGGTGAAGCGCGCCCATGTCCTGGCCAATATATGGGGGAGATTGCCGGTCCTGCTGAACAGGGAGACGACAACATGGGGAACGATCACTGCCACAATAAAGAGATAGGATCCCACTGCCGTCGTAAGAGTCCAAAACATAGCAAATATTTACAATACTTTTACATTAATGTCAAATCTCAGGAGTGAAAAGCAGGTTGCGGGAAGGGTGGCGGGAAAATTTATCCGATCTTATCCGTCAAGACCTTCATGAGATCACTCATGATTTCTTCCCGCGTGCGGATCGCGCCGAGCATGGCCTCGAACCCGCGCTGTGCAAGAATCATGTCGGTGAATTCCTGAGGGAGGTCCACGTTCGAGGTGAAGTGACCGTCATCGGTCAAGACGCCTTCAGTGGTTGATCTCTCCGTTACCGCACTCACATTGCCGCCGGCATCGTTCGTAAGGATGGTTCGCAAGGATTTGTAATCCCGGGTGTTTGCATTGGCGACATTCGATGCCGCATTGTTGTGCAGGATCCCGTTTGCATGGAGTGCGGAAATTAATATGTCGGACATACAATCTCTCCCTTGCTCATGTATCGGTTGAACAGCTATAATCCGTGAACATGAAGAAGCCAGGCCTGCTCGAAAAACTGATCGTTGCCTATGCGGTATTCGTCATCGTTCTCCTGGGGCTTGCAGTTTTCCTTGTGTACGTATCCTCGCGGCTCGGCAACGTAACAGCGGATATCTATTATCTCGATCAGCATAAAAAAGAGGTCACGGACAACCTCATCAATGACCTCTTTTCCCTGGAAGAGACCTCGAAGCAGTATCTCCTCCTGCAGAAGGAATCCTACAAAATCCTGATCGGAGAGAGGGAGGAGGCCATAACCCGCGCATGGGAATACCTCTGCCTTGAAGGGGTCTGCGTGCAGGAGGGCGAGATCAGGATGGTGAAAAGCGGGATGCAGACGTGGGGAAGGTATCTCGAACGTTTCCACGCCCAGCTTGCCGACCCCCCCGTGGATACGAAGAGTCTCGACCAGATATTCAAGGAAAACAGCAAGGACATGGACAGTATGGTCAAGGTCGCGAAATACGTAAACAAGAGTGTTCTCGAGAACCTTGACGAGAAGATCGTCTTCCTGAAAGGCCTGGGAGAACAGATCAGACTGTTCACCTGGTGGGCATTGGGCATTGCGGCCACTATCGGACTGATCATCCCCCTCCTTATTTACAAGAGCATCACGAACGATCTCGCATCCATCCGGACCGGGATCAGGCATATCGGGCAGGGGGATTTCTCCTATAGAATTCCTCTCTACTCAAAAGATGAGCTCGGCATGCTTGCCGAGTCCTTCAACCTCATGTCGCTGCGCCTGAAGGAACTCGACAACATGAAGTCCGAATTCATCTCCGTGGTTTCCCATGAGCTCAAGACGCCGCTCACCTCGATGAAGGAGGCGGCCAATCTCCTCATGGAAGGAGTGAGCGGCGAGCTGAACGACAAGCAGAAAAGGCTCATCACCATCATGCAGCAGGGCATAGGCAGGCTTCTGCAGATGATTTCAGAGCTCCTCGAGATATCGAAGCTCGAAAGCGGGATGGTGGATCTGCGCCTTGAGCCGCACGACATAAACGACGTCGTTTCGAGCTTCATTTCCGAGATACATCCATATGCTGAGAAAAAGGGAATAACTATCGATGTTGATTATCTTCCCGACGGCTACAACGTGTTTATGGACAGGAACAAAATCTTGAGGGTGTTGACAAATCTTACACAGAATGCGATCAAGTACTCTAATGAGGGCTCAGAGATAGATTTACGGCTCAATCTTGAAGACGACCACATCATTGTCGAGATCGAGGATCACGGGAAAGGAATTTCTGAAGAGGATATTCCCTTGATATTCGAGAAATTCTATCAATCAAAGGCGACGAGAGGGCACAGCGGGATAGGTCTCGGATTAGCTATCTCCAGGAGCATTGTTGACGCTCACGGGGGCAGGATATATGCAAAGAGCAACGTTGGAAAGGGGAGCATTTTTTCTTTTACCTTGCCTATTCATCCTCATGCTTCTTCTGGGAGGATGCACAGCTGATCTCACCACCAGAGATCTGCGGGAGGCGGAGGACAACCTCTCCTACGGGAAACCCGCGGGAGAAAAGGTAAAGGGCAAACCCCTCGTAATTTCACCTACGGTCGAGGCAAAGTACACCATTGCCCGGGCAATGGATTTCGTCATCAGCGAAAAGAATGATGACGGTGAATTTCAGGAAACGCGGAAGAATCTTTCGAGCATCCGGAAGAATCCTCTCCTGCCCCACTATCTTAAGGTAGAGGCCGGCTATATCATGGTAATGCTCGATAAGATCGAAGACCTCAAGCGCCTGAACAGGGCGTCTTCCCTTCAGAAAGAAAAGTGCGCGGATGAAGTCGGGCGTGTGAAGGATGAGAACGACCGGATGAAAAAGGAGTTGGAGGAGTTGCGGTACAAGCTGCAGAAGATCGAGGAGATTCATATCAACACCGAGAAGAAGCGGGGCGTGCAATGACGAGAAAGGGAAACATCATAATCCTTGACGATGAACCCAACATAGTTGAGGTCATCCTTGCCAGGTTGGAGGTAATGGGATTTGAGGCCAAAGGCTTCACATCGCCTGCCAAGGCTCTCGACGCCTTGAGGCAGGAAGAATGCAGCGTGCTGCTTACGGATCTCAAGATGCCCGACATGGACGGCATGGAAGTATTGCGGCTGGCAAAGCAGATCGACCCGGATGTGGAGGTCATTCTCTTTACGGCATACGGGTCCATCGAGGGGGCGGTGGAGGCAATGAAACAGGGTGCCCACGACTACCTCGTCAAGCCTTTCGAAGCCATCGAGCTGCTGGCCAAGATCGAGAGCGCCATGGAAAAGAGAGCGCTCAAACAGCGCGTCCTCTACCTGGAGCGGGAGGTGGAAAAGCACATAGAGCATCATATTTATGCTGAAAGCCCTTCCATGAAGAAAATCCTGTCCCTCGTGCGGCAGGTAGGCAAATCGGATGCCACGGTACTGATCCTGGGAGAGTCGGGAACAGGCAAAGAGCTCATTGCGAAGATGCTCCACATGGAAAGCAGCCGCAGGGATAAGAAATACGTGATCATGGACTGTGGTGCCACCCCATCCACCCTGATCGAGGCCGAATTGTTCGGCTATACGAAAGGGGCATTTACCGGCGCCCTGAGGGACAAGAGGGGCATCATCGAAGAGGCGGACACCGGAACGCTCTTTCTCGATGAGATAGGAAACATATCGCCGGAGATGCAGACGAGGCTGCTTCGGGTTCTGGAAACCGGGGAATTCAGACCCATCGGCCAGGTCGACCTGAAAAAGGTGGACATCCGGGTGATCGCTGCGACCAATGTCGATCTCGTACAGAAGGTCAAAGAAGGGAAGTTCCGGGAAGACCTCTACTACCGGCTCAAGGTCATCACCGTGGATCTCCCCCCGCTTCGGGACAGGAAGGACGATATAATCGGCCTTGCACGGCTGTTCCTCGTGGAGTTCTGCAACAAGACCGGCAAGAAGATAACGGGATTCAGCAAGGATGCAATAGACCTGCTCATGGAACACCAGTGGCCGGGAAACGTCAGGGAGCTCAAGAATGTCATCGAATCGGCGGTTGTCCTGTGCAAGGATGACATGATCACCTCGGACGTGATCCTCCTGTCCGATATGGCAGAGGAAGAGGCGGGCAAGGATGAAGGAGACCTGAACCCCCTCGAGCTTCAGGAAAAGGCCATGGTGATCCAGGCCCTCAAGAAGGCAAAATGGGTCCAGAAAGATGCAGCCGACATTCTGGGCATCTCACGCAGGGTCATGCACTACAAGATCAGGAAGTTCAATATCCAGCAGGACAAGAAGCTCGCATGAGGAGCACGGATTTCCGATATCGGAGAGCTTCGGGCACATCTCGTTCGGACACGGGCTGAATATCCTCACCCCGGGCACCTGCCATTGTTAGAAGCGGCCCTTCACTCTTCCTTTTTGTCCATTTTCCGGTAGAGCGTCCGGGTGGATATCCCGAGGAGCTTCGAGGCGAGGCCCTTGTCACCCTTGGTATGCTTCAGCGTCTCCTCCATCAGGATCCTTTCGACCTCTTCCAGGGGGGTTCCAAGGGGAATTGTCACCGAATCGAGAGACTGGATGCCTGTCTGGGTGATTTCTCTCGGCAGGTCATCGGTGCCAACGACGCCGTCCCTGTCGAGCACGACGCACCGTTCGATGACGTTCTCCAGTTCCCTCACATTTCCGGGCCATTCATAGCAGAATAGTGTTTCCAGTGCCTTTGACTCAATGCCATGGATGTCTTTGCCATTTTTTTTGGAGAACCGGTTGATGAAGTGCTGCACCAGGTTGGGGATATCTTCCTTTCTCTCCTTGAGGCGGGGCAGTTGGATCGAGATGACATTGAGCCTCCAGTAGAGGTCTTCCCGGAACTGTCCGCTCTTCACCATGGCCGAAAGGTCCTTGTTGGTCGCTGCGATGATCCTGGTGTCGGTGTGGAGCGTTCTGTTGCTTCCGAGGTGCTCGAACGTGCCCTCCTGGAGGATCCTCAGGAGCTTGACCTGGACAGCCTGCGGGATTTCCCCGATCTCGTCGAGGAAGATGCTGGATTTGTCCGCCACCTCGAACCGGCCTTCCTTCCTGGCAGCAGCCCCCGTGAAGGCGCCTTTCTCATACCCGAAGAGCTCGGATTCGATGAGCGTCTCGGGGATGGCGGCGCAGTTGACCTTGACCATCTGCCTCTGCCCCCTGGGGGAGAGCTGGTGGATCATATCCGCGATGACCTCCTTGCCTGTGCCCGATTCTCCGAGGATCAGGATGTTCGCCTGGCTGGGAGCCACCTGATGCACCAGATCCACGATGCTCTTCATCCGGGGGCTCGATGTCTCGATGAGCGGTCCGGACTCGAAGGCCTCGATGCGCTCCTTCATCTTCATGTTGTCCATGGTGAGTATCTGTTTCTCGATGGCCTTGTTCACGGCACGCAGGATATCGATCTTCTTGAAAGGCTTGGTGATGTAGTCATACGCTCCCTGCTTCATGGAGTCCACGGCGGTATCGACGGATGCATAGCCGGTAATCATGATGACCTCCGTGAACGGAGAAACCGACTTGCATACCTTGAGCAGTTCGACTCCGTCCATTCCGGCCATCCTGATGTCGGTGATGAGGAGGTCGATATCTCCGCGCCGTATGATCCTGAAGGCCTCTTCTCCATTGGAAGCGGTTTCCACCGAATAACCCTCCTTTTCCAGGATTTTCTGGAGGGACTGGCGTATGCCCATTTCATCGTCAACGACAAGGATATTCTTTTTCATAGTATAAAGGGATCCTTTTCCATCCGGGTATAGGTTCTCTTCTGTTTCTTCTCCCCTATGGAGATCTTCTCGAACACCGCCTTCCCGTTCCCGTCGCATGCGTAGACAAAGTATGTCCCCGGAGCTATATCATCGAAGACATAGCGGTTCTTCCTGCCGGGAGATGCCGTATAGCGGACGGAAGATCCTTTGAGCTCAGCGAGGGACTTTTTCAGAGAATCGAGTATCCTGTTCTTTTGTCCGTTGAATTCTCTGAGAGCCTGGGCATTGGCCTCTCTTATCTCCTTACTGCGAGCTTGTGCCTGTTCGATAGCGATCTGGAAAGGCCTAAGGTATGCGGGAAAGGCCTCTTCGAATGTCTTGGGTTTGAACTGGCCTTTATAGGCCTTCTGATCGGAAAAATGCATATCCACGATGGTTATTCCGAATCTCTCCTCGAAGTTTTTCTGGAGGTTTCTCACCTCCTCCTGGGAGATTTCGCCGATGAAAAAGGTGAATTTCTCGGGATCGTGTCCGAGGTTCGTCATCGTTTCATGCGGTCCGAGTCCTGACTTTAAGGTGGTTGGATCTATGAACTCGAGAACGAGCAGTGTCGTGGTAGAGAGGCTCTTGCCGTCAATGAGGGGCTTGTAGGTTATATAGGTGATTATCCGGTCGGAGTTGTTCTTTGCCGTGAAGTAGTAAGCCACGTCACCGAGTGCCGAGGATGACGGGGTCATGGAGCCCTGGACCGAACTCAGCGTGAGGGTGAGTTTCGAGATATATTCCCTGCGAAGATTCGAAAGCCTGTCGGCATAGAGCTTTTTCTTTTCCTCAATCATGGAATCGGCTTCCGCCGTCTGCCTCTCGAGGGCGTCGATCTGATAGTCGGTGCGTAATTTCTTAATGCGTGCGTCAGCCTGTGCCCTGAAATGCTCGAGTACGGCAGAGGTGCCGCCCGAGAGAAGGTACACCTCGGAGGCCTTTTGCGGGAGAGTGCACTGCAGGCGGGCCGCACTCAGAGAGACTGGAATGACGAGAAGGAGAAAAGAGATGGCGATGAATTTTTTCATGAGATGGAAACCCCTTCTTTCACAGTCTGAGATGCAGGAAATGGAATGGAGAAGATGAAGGTCGAGCCTGTGCCCTTCTGGCTCTCGACATGCACCCATCCGTCATGTGCGCTGGCGATGTACTGAACGAGGGCGAGCCCCAGACCGGTACCGTTATCCTTTGTGGTGAAGTACGGATCAAAGATCCTCCTCGTCAATTCCTGGGGGATACCGTATCCGGTGTCTTTTACCAGCAGCAAAAAATTGTCCTTGATTCCCATGAGAGAAACTTCCAGATTCCCTCCCGAGGGCATTGCATCTTCTGCATTTTTGATGAGATTTATCAAAAGCTGCTTGAACTGTCCAGGATCGATCAAGATTTTCGGCAGCTTGTCGGGACATTTTATCTCTACCTGGATATTTCTCCGCCGTATTTCCGGCTGCATCATGGATATGACCGAGGCGACTTCCGCCTCCGAGTCCACCAGCTGCTTTTTCGGCACAGGCAGTCTCGCATAGGAGAGATATTCCTCCGTAATCTGGGAAAGCCGGTCGATCTCACCGCGGATGATGCCGATGAGCTCCCGGGCTTCCTCGTTGTCTCCATGCTCCCTGATCTCGTCTTCGAGCAGCTCTGAATGGAGGAGGACCGACGTAAGAGGGTTGCGGATCTCATGCGCTACGTGAGCGGACATCTGGCCAACGGCAGCGAGCTTCTCGGCCTGGATGAGCTTTTCCGTCAGAGCCTTCTTGTCCGTGATATCGACTGCGTACTGTACCACGTTGTCAACCTCGCCCTTGTTATCGAAAAGGGGGATGGCGCTTATGTCGAAGAAATAGGGCTTCCCGTGGATATCCACCCTCCGGTCCCTCTCGGTCACTATCGAACCTGTCTTGAAGCATTTCTCGACGATGTTCAGGTGGCACATGCGCTCGCTTTCCGGGAAGTCCAGCAGGCAGTGCTTGTCGATGACGTCCTCGCGCTTCTTCCCATAGAGATCGCACAGCCTCTCGTTCACATCGACGATGACAAAGGCTGAATCGATCATGGCGAGGTAATGGGGCACGCCGTTGAAGATGGTTTCCAGTCTCTTGTGGGCGATCAGGACCCTTTCGGCCCACTTGTTGCGCTCGGAGGCCGCTGTCCGGGCCTTGTTGATCCTGAGGAGAACCAGGGTGGCGACGATAACGAACCATATGCTGGCCGAACCGAGAATCAGGGTATTCCTGAACGTGTCCGACATGAGATAGATCACCTCGCTGTAGGGAGAGGTGGCGACGGTGATCCATCTCCGGTTCAGGAAATGAACGGACGAGAATGCAAGGAGCTTCTTCACGGGCTTCTGATTCGGATAGTGCGGGAAGGTGAATTCGAACATGCCGTCGTTCTTGATCTCCATGGCATGCCTGATGGTCTGAACTCCGGAGATGCTGTCTCCCTGCCTCTGTAGCTTCAATACGATATCGTAAAGATTCATGCCGACCCATTTGGGATTGGGATGGTAGAGGATCATGCCTGTCTCGTCCAGGAGCCATGCGTAACCGGTCTCCGAAGGTCTGATGGGTGCAACGTAGTGGGCCGTGATGTTTGCCAGGTCGATGGCGCAGCCGATCACGCCGTTGAATTTACCGTCCTTGCCCTTGAGCGGGAACGAGATGACGAAGGTCTCGAAGCGGCCGGGGATGTCCTTGTTCTGCTCTCCTCCGACCATGATGATATCGGATACGAAGGGGACGCCGAGCTCCTTGCCCACTCTGAAGTATGTCCTGAAGCTGAAGTTTCTTCCCTCGAGCCCCGGCAGGACGTTTTCCGGATAGTGAAGGGTCATGATGCCCTGTGAATTCTCCCAGAAAACAAAGGAGACCTTGTTCCTCAGCGAGAGGTAGGCATTTTCCAGGGCAACCTCGATTGCCTTGGGGTCGCCGTCGGCTACGGATTTTATGTGAATGGTCAGGTTCAGGATATTCGTGATATCGTGCATGTACTGCTCGATTCCCATGGCGGTCTGCTGAGCGAGCAGGCCCTGCTCGCGGTTGAACTGCCGGGCCATTTCCCGCTCCACGCCCCGGTACGAGTACATGGCGAAGAGCACCACGAAACCGAGCACGATGATACTGCCCATCCAGATGAGTATTTCCAATCCGGTCTTCTTGATGGTTATGGTGTGCCTCTTCATGGGCTCTCCGTAAAAAATGCCTTCCTTTAACCGATATAGGTATCCTTTACTATTTTTATCGGCAGGTGTTCAATGTGTGCCGCGAGGTCGTCCTTTTCCATGGCGAAGAGCGGGCAGATCTCGACGAGGTTCTCACTGCCCACCTCGATGCCGAGATGCTTAAGCCAGCTCTTGTGCAGATTGCTCTGCATTATCTTCGAGCTCTCGAGAGAATCCTCTCCTGTCCTGTTCTTTACCGGCGCAAATTCATGCTCCCTGATGACCTCCATGGTGATCGTATTCTCTGCTAGGGGCAGGGCATCGAAGATAAAGGTTTCGAATTTGACTCCCTTTATCTCTGCAGGATTTCCTTTCGAATCCACGGTGGAGATCGTCTTGTGAGCCCTGTGGAAGGGAAGCCTCCGGTCGGCTCCGGTAAGCGATTCGATGAAGTCACGCCTGATCATGTGGATCGCTGCATTTCCTCCCCAGTAGAGGATCTCATTCCTGTCGTCGACGGCATACCGCATATCGTCGCTCATGTCGCTGTATTCGATTACCCGTGCTTTCCCCTCAACCTTTGCAATGATCCCTACCTTCTCGCCGAAGTCCCGCTTTCTGACCACCTTGGAGGACATCTGCGCGCCCCGCAAGCTGTGGAGGCCGATGAAGAGCGGGTCGCAGACAAAGACGAGGGGGTTGTCCACCTGAAAGAAGAATATCTCTTCAATTCCCCTGCTCTCCAAGGTTTCGAGACATCCGTTTCTCCTGAGCGCTGCCAGGGTGCCGCCGTGCCCGTCCGGATTCATGAAGAGCCCCCCTTGTCTCGAGATGATCAGTTTTCCATCCTGGGCTACTGACGGGAGCATGCCTTGCGTGAAGAAAAAGACGTCTTCAGGGTTCAGTCCGAAAAAGGAATGATCTTTGAAGTAGCGGCGGGTGTGGTCGTCATTCTCCCGGGAGGTCATGATGAACAGGGGAACCGGCCGGGAATACCTCCTCGAGAGGGCAAGGATTTTCTCTGCATGGATCTGGAACAGGCTTTTCGACCGTACCGGGCTTACCTCCACCACACCCTTGGGGGCCTCGATGCCGAGGCGTGAGCCCTGGCCTCCCGCAACGATGAGGACCGCCACCCTGCCTTTTTTGAGGAGTTCTTCTCCATGCTTCCGGTAGCTGCGGGCCTCGTCCGATTCTGCAAAAGATGCAGGAATGATCTCGGCCGGGGCCACGTTCTCCATGTCAGGTTCATGGTAGAGATAGTTTCCCTTTATCAGTTCATTGACGAGGGACATATCTGTCTGTCCCAGGTCTTTCTCGATCTCCTGACGGGAGATAAAAGGAGCGTCCTCCTCAAGAAGTTTTGCGATATGGTCCTGCCCGATGAGCCGCAGCCTTTTTTCGAGCATTCATAATCTCCTTTATGCGCTTTTCGAACCCGATATCCCTGGGTATGTAGAGCTTCACCTCGTCGACACCCTCGGGGAAGTAATTCATGAGAAGGGCGCCTTCCGGATCGTCGTGGGCATAGATGTACCCCTTTCCATAGCCCAGTTCCTGCATGAGCTTTGTCGGCGCGTTCCGCAGGTAGAGGGGAACCTGGGGAGTTCCTGTTTTCTTGATCAGGGCATGGACCTTCTTTTCGGCGATATAGAGGGCGTTGCTCTTCGGTGCACAGGCAAGATAGACGGCGGCCTGGTAGAGGGCAAGCTCGCCTTCCGGGGATCCCAGCGTGGTAAAGGCATCCTTGGCAGAGACTACCATGCGAAGGGCATTGGGCTCTGCCATGCCGATGTCCTCCGATGCGATCCGGATCATCCTTCGAAGGATGAAGAGCCTGTCCTCTCCGGCCTCGAGCATCCTTCCCAGCCAGTAAACGCTCGCTTGGATATCGCCCGCTCTCACGCTTTTGTGAAAAGCGGAGATGACGTCGTAATGCCTCTCCCCGGTCTTGTCATGATAGAGCGGCCTCTCCAGGAGGGCGCTCAGGTCTTCGACATCGATCCGGTCCTTCTCCAGGGATGTGACGGCCATTTCGAGGAGGTTGAGGGCAGCCCGTGCATCCCCATCCGCTGCGCGGGAAATTGCCCTTATGCTCTGCTCGGATATGATCTTTCCCTGGGACTGCAGGTCCTCATCGCGCTCGACGGCCCGTTTGAGGATTTTTTCGATGTCGTTATGAGTCAGAGGCTTGAACAGGATGACCTGAAGCCTGGAGAGCAGCGGCGAGGTGATCGAGAAGGACGGGTTTTCCGTCGTGGCGCCTATGAGGATGATATCGCCCCGCTCGACGAACGGAAGCAGGGCATCCTGCTGAACCCGGTTGAACCGGTGCACCTCATCGATAAAGACGATGGGGGGAGAGGCGGTGCTTTGTGCCTGCTTGGTGACCCGCCTGATATCCTGGACACCGCTGGTGACGGCGCTGATGGAGAAGTATGAATCGGCAAAAAGCTTCTCGATGATGTGGGCAAAGCTGCTTTTCCCCGTTCCCGGCGGCCCCCAGAGGATCACCGAGCGGCTGTTTCCCGCAATGAAGCTCTCGATGAGGTTTCTGGCATCATCCTGCCCTATGAGATCGTCGATGCATTCCGGCCGGATTCTATACGCAAGGGGAGGGGCATGTCTTTCCATGATTCAGGTATAGCATAAATCAGCCGGGATAAAAAATTTTATAAAACATGGAAAATGTATTCAGGTTCATTCGAGGCATGACGATAGAGAACAATAGGTTCTTCAAGATTCATTCCCCGTAGAACCTCCTCATATGTTAGCAGGCCTAAACGGCCTGCTTTTTTTTG
>JAKPPU010000193.1 GCA_029547185.1 Deltaproteobacteria bacterium
GGGGGGATAGAACTTGAACCCATGCAAATCTTTAATCAAAGCCCATATAACGTTGGGAGATCTCTCAACTGTAGATACTGAAGGTATCATTCGACGATCTTTACACGTCTTACGATCCGATGAAATAGAGAGTTCTATAAGAAATATTGCCTCTTACTATTATAGGTTCATGCCTTCATGTAGTGTCTTGTGAAATCAGCTTTTGCTTATCATTTGATTTCTCACAAAACGTGCCCAAGGGAGGCAGGGGAGGCCCTGGATGAACCGTCGAGCGCCTCTTGCGAATGCAGCCCGACCGGAGTCGGAGGCCTCATTGGCCCTGTGAATGAGCGGAGCGAATCACGGGGTCGGCCGGAGACGCAGGTCTCGGCTGCATCAAGAGGCGCTCGACGGTTCATCCAGGGCCTCCCCTGCCTCCCTTCCACCGAGCAAATTCTCAATTCTTCCCCTCAGAACCCAGGAGATCGATCCTGGCCCGGATGACCTCCACATCGGTGCTGGCGTGCGCTGTTCCCGAGAAATGCCCGAGGATGTGGCCGGGCTTGATGAACTGCTTTTTCTGCAGTCCCTTTTCGGTGTAGACGAGCTCGACGATCCCGTGCTTGATGATGGTGACGTCGGTCGTGCTGTCGAAGCAGATCTGCTGACCTTTGTTGAAATGCTCGGTGGTGAGGATGTCCTTGTCGAGATCGATGATGGGCTTCGATCTGAGGTCTTCGCTGGCCTTCTTGAGGATGCGTTCGTTGTAGAGGGCTTCGAGGGAATCCATGAGCCCTGGCCTGCGGCTGCAGAGCTCCCGGAGCCTCGGTGAGGGTATCCTGGCGAGCTCGCAGCTCCGGATTGCCCTCACTGTCGCCGACCTGAGATCGTGGAAGAAGAACCCGAGCTCGCCGAACACGTCACCCGGGTGCATAGTCGAGATGAATTCGCCGTCCCGGACGACCTCGAGCGCGCCCGAGAGCACCAGGAAGATGTCCTCCCCCTTGTCTCCCTGCTCGATGACGGGATGCCCTTTCCTGACACGGACAACCTCCATGATCTCGAGGAGATCGAGGAACTCGTCCATGGTCAGTTTCTTCAGGATGACCGCGCTGTCTTTTTTCAAAGCAGCGCTGCTTTCGGAGATCTCCTTGAGGGCATCGCCCAAGAGCCCCATGGAAAGAAGGATTCTGATGAGCATGGCCTGTATCTTCGGATGGCGCCCGAGGGCATTCTTTGCGACCTTGGCTGCCCCAAGCGCCTTGAAAGGCATCTTCTTCTGGATGTATTCCCTGATGCAGGCATCGAAGAGCTCGAACGCCTTTTCCACATCGCCTCCTGCTGCCAGTTTTTCCGCGCTTTTCAAAAGCTCCTTTGTGCCTCTGCCCGATCTGACCGGATCTTCCATACGACCTCCTCATGTTCATGGTATCAGAGCACGTACAAGACCTTATTCGCACCCGGTGGACTGTCTGCCAGGAAGCCGTGTATTGCGGGAATCCGGCTGAAAACCGGTCTCATACCTTTGCTGATTCGCAGGATGTTGTTTAGGATGCAGATACGAAGATGACCTCTTTTATTGCGACTTCTTAAAGATAATGAGGAGCGACTGCATTTTCAATGAAGAAATAATCACGAGCAGTTTTCGAGCACGAACCGGGCGATGCGGCGGCTCGCCTCGCCGTCGCCGAAAGGGCTGTCCGTGCCGAATGCGGTGAAGCCGGCCATGGACCGGAATGCTTCGAGTATTTTCCCGGGCTCGGTCTCGACCAATCGGTTCGCGCCTGCCTCGACGGTTTCGGGCCATTCGGTGACGTCTCTCACCGTCACGCAGGGAGATTTCAAGAGGAAGGCCTCTTTCTGCACCCCTCCCGAGTCCGTGATGATGCAGCGGGCGTCCCTGACCATGGCGAGCATGGTGAGATAGCTCACGGGCTCGATCAGTCGGAGGCTGTTCCCGCCGGACCGGAGGATGTCGGGGAACAGGTTTTTCGTCCGGGGATGGACCGGGAAGATGACCGGGATCTCTCGCGATATGAGCTCGATGCCCTTCCATATCGCCCTGAATCTCTCTGCATCGTTCGTGTTCTCGGCGCGGTGGATCGTGGCGAGGACGAACGGGGGCGGGTAGGGGTGGGATACGGGTGACTTCGAAAATCGGATGAGGGCATCGTACATGACATCGCCGGTGAGTATTCCGGAGATCCCCTCCTTTGCGAGGAGGCTCACCGCATTCTCCGTGGGGCAGAAATGGTATGATGCGACGTGGTCGGTGAGGACGCGGTTGATCTCCTCGGGCATGTTTCTGTCAAAGCTGCGGACCCCTGCTTCGATGTGGCCCACCCTGATCTTGAGCTTGGCCGCCGCCAGGGCGCCGGCCAGGGTGGAGTTGGTGTCTCCGTAGACGAGAACGAGATCCGGCCTCTCGGCTGCGAGGACATCCTCGATGCCTTCGAGCATCCGGGCTGTCTGCTTTGCGTGGCTCGATGACCCGATACCCAGGGAGTAGTCAGGCTCTTCGAGACCCAGGGTATCGAAGTGGATCTCGGACATGGTGTAGTCGTAGTGCTGTCCCGTATGCACGACCCGGTAAGGGATCCTTGCATCCCTGAAGGCTTGGGCGACAGGGGCGAGCTTGATGAACTGGGGGCGTGCGCCCACGATATGGATTACGGCAGGCCCGGCATGGTGGCCCACGTTTACATTCTGGTTACGATGCATTCTCTCTGCAGTTTGCTGCTGAGCGTGCTGCAATACCGTTCAGCAGTCTCACGTGAGCGGAAGCTGCCCCACCGGACCGCGAACCATTTGCCGGTATCGCTGATAGTACAGCGGAGATGGGTCTTCGATTCGAGCTCGGCTGCATACTTTTTTGCTGCCTCTTCGGACTTGAACGCTGCGATCTGGATGCTGAAGTCTTCGCTTCCTGACGGAGAGCCCTTATCCTGGAGTAGGAGGATATCCCAATAGGAATATTCGAAGCTGCTTTTCCGGGGCTCGGCCTTTTCGCTTTTGGGCGAGTCGGGCAAGGTCTTTTCCGGGCTTTTCGCCACGAGCTTGCTCAATCTCGACTCGAGGGGGTCGTAGGAAAACTTGGGGTGGTCACTGATCACGGAAAAGAGAACGCTTGCCCCGACAAGGATTACGAGCGAAAGGAAGAGGAGGGCCACGTTCCTCGTGAGGGACTGTGACTGCGTCCTCTTTCTCCGTTTTCTCTTCATAGAAACCTACATGCTCTCCGGTGCGCCAATGCCCATGAGGCCCAATGCATTCGCCAACACCTGCTTCACGGCGCTGACCAGAATCAGCCGTGCCGCGGTCAGGGGTCCGTTATCCGTTATCACCCGGTTCCTATTATAAAACCGATGGAAAGCGGTTGCAAGCTCCAGGAGATAAAAGGATACCCGGTGGGGTTCGAGATCGGCGGCACACGATACGACCACGTCCGGATATGCGGCGATCATCTTGACGAGATCGAGGTCGTCGCCCCCGGCGAGGAGATCCGTGTCGAGCTTCGAGATGTCGGGAGAAAGCCCTTGTGCAGATGCATTCTTGAGGATCGAGCAGATCCGTGCATGGGCATACTGGATGTAATACACAGGGTTCTCGTCGCTCTTTTTCTTGGCGAGATCGAGGTCGAATACGAGCTGGGCATCGCTCTTTCGCATCATGAAGAAATATCGGCAAACGTCTTTGCCGACTTCATCAATGATCTCTCTTAAGGTGACGAATTCGCCCGACCTCGTGGACATGGAGACGGGCTGCCCTTCCCTGACAAGGGAGACGAGCTGGATGAGCAGGGCGTGGAAGGCGTCGCCCGGCGCTCCCATGGCCTCGATGGCCGCCTTCATCCTCGGCACGTAGCCGTGGTGGTCCGCTCCCCAGATGTCGATGATCTTCTCGAAGCCGCGGTCGAGCTTGTCCTTGTGGTATGCGATGTCCGGGGCAAAGTACGTGAGCGAGCCGTCCTGCTTCCGGAGCACCCGGTCCTTCTCGTCGCCGAAGCGGGTCGTCCGGAACCACAGGGCTCCCTCCGATTCATAGATCAGGTCGTGCTCCCGGAGGTATTCAAGGGTTTCCTCGACCTTGTTGTCCCTGTACAGGGATGCCTCGCTGAACCAGTTGTCGAAGTGGACGTTGAACAGACCGAGGTCATCCTTTATTCCCTGCAGGATGGATGAGCTGGCGTACTCCCGGCAGATCGCCACGGCCTCTTTTTCGTCCATATTGAGGAGCTCTTCACCTCGTGCTTCACAGAGCCTGCGGGCGATGTCCTTTATGTAATCTCCCTTGTAGCCGTTTTCCGGAAAGGGGGCAGAGCTACCGAAGATCTCCCGGTATCGGCAGAGGACCGAGAGCCCGAGGATGTTCATCTGATTTCCCACGTCGTTGATATAGTACTCGGACTCCACGTCGAACCCGGCGGTTTTCAGGATTCTCGCGAGGGTGTCGCCCACGGCGGCACCCCGTCCATGGCCTACATGGAGCGGGCCGGTGGGGTTGGCGGAGACGAACTCCACCTGGACCTTAACGCCGCGGCCGTATGAGGTTCTGCCGAAATCCCCCTTCTGCTCAAGCACCTCATGGAGTGTGCGCACCCACACGGCAGGGGACACATAAAAATTGATGAAACCCGGGCCTGCGATCTCAACCTTCTCGAAGACGTCGGTGAGCCGTTCCATGCGTTCTTTGATTATGCCTGCAATCTCCCTGGGCGGCCTCTTGGCCTGTGACGCCATGATCATGGCGACGTTCGTTGCGAAATCACCGAATGCCTTGTTGGAAGGTATGCTCACCGAGACGGATTCGAGGTCATGGCCGGGGATCACCCTCTCATCCATGAGAGTATGGAGCGTTTCCTTGAGAAGCGATTCTATCTGTTCCTTCACGTTGGTCCCTCTTAGCAGGTTAAGTCTTTCAGATTCTTTCTGTCCCCTTATCGGGCTGCCATCTGTACATAACAGATGCTCCACATTTGTCCAGTGATTTTGACAGGAAGAGGAAAATTCCCTGCGGGATATCTTATGCCGGAGGGCCCCATTGGAGACAATTGGAGAAGTCTTTGCATCCCTCCCGCTTGTAGACGGTTTGCATATTGACTTCAAAAGGGAGAGCCTCTATAAACGAAGTGTTAGCAGTTAATGTAGGTGAGTGCTAAAATCGATGACGTACCAGTTGAGCGAACGAGACAAGAGCATATTGGGTGCGATCATTCAGGAATACGTATCGACCGGGGAGCCGGTGGGATCGAGGATCGTGTCCCGGAAGTATATGCTGGCCCTGTCTCCTGCCACGATCAGGAACGTGATGGCAGATCTGGAGGAGATGGGGCTCCTGTACCAGCCCCATATTTCCGCCGGACGCATACCGACTCCTGAGGGGTTCCGCTTCTACCTGACCAGCATCATGGAGGTCAAGGCCTTGCCGCGAGGGGAGAAGAGCATGATCTCCCGGCATATGGCAAAGACCCTGGGCGATGTCAAGGAAACGCTCCGGGAGGCCTCCTGCCTGCTTTCCCAGATCTCGAAGAACGCATCGATCGTCATCCTGCCGAAGCTGGAGTCCTTCCTCTTGAAGCGCATCGATTTCGTCAGAATGGATGAGAGCAGGGTCCTGGTGATCCTGGTGAGCAAGGCAGGGATCGTATACAATCATATCGTCCACGGAGAGGATATTCCCCAGGATCTCCTGCTGAAATATACGAATTATCTCAACCAGTCTTACGCCGATATCTCCATCCAAGAGATGCGGGACAGGCTCATCAAAGAGATGTCGAGCGAAAAGGCACAGTTCGACTCGCTGGTAAAACAGGCGATCAACCTGGGGATGACGGCCCTCGACGGCTTCGAGGGGACTCCGGACATCTATATCCAGGGCAAGCAGAGCGTGTTCAACAGCCCGGAAATGGCCAATCTCGACAGATTGAAGGACATCGTAAGCACCTTCGAAGACAAGGGAAAGATCGTGCGCATCCTCAACAGGGTCCTCGAGGATCCGGGCGTCAAGGTCATGCTGGGCAAGGAGATGGAGCACTTCGGCATGGACGATTTCAGCCTGGTGGCCAGCGGGTATTATCGCAAGCAGGTGCCTGTGGGCTCGCTGGGTGTGATCGGCCCCATCCGGATGGATTACTCGCGCGTGATACCGCTGGTTGGATACATGGCCAAAATCTTGAGCGATCTATTGGAGGACGTATAGGATGGACGAAAACAAGAGAGACACAATGCACGGAACTGAAGAAATGACCGAGCAGAGCGCTGTGCCTCAGACAGAGAGTAAGGAAGGACGGGAGACGAAAGAACCCTGTGGGGATATCAAGGAAATCAAGGCTCAACTGGACGAGTATAAGGACCGCTGTCTCCGCGCCTACGCAGAAATGGACAATATGAGAAAGCGCCTTGCCAGGGAGAGACAGGACATCGTCAAGTACGGCACGGAAAAGCTGCTCAAGGATTTTCTCCTGGTATACGACGCCATAGAGAAATCGATTCATACGGCCGAGGAGATGCACCCCGAGGATGAACAGTTTATCCAAGGCTTGCGAATGACGGAAAAATTATTTCTCGAAACCTTGAAAAAACACCAGGTGGAACCTATAGAAGCAGAAAACATGCCCTTTGATCCCCGGTATCACGAGGCAATGATGCAGGTGACCGAGGGGAATATGCCGAAGGGTATGGTCGTGAAAGAGCTCGAGAAAGGTTTCACCGTCCACGACAGGTTGCTGAGACCGGCAAAAGTGGCTGTTTCAGGCTGATAGTAGGAGAAAATTACAAGGGAGGAGATCAGATGGGAAAGATTTTAGGTATAGATCTGGGGACCACCTTTTCCTGCATGTCTATCATGGAAGGCGGTGAACCGAAAGTCATATCGAACGCCGAGGGAGCTCGCACGACCCCTTCAGTGGTCGCCTTTACCAGCAGCGGTGAAAGGTTGGTGGGCCAGGTTGCCAGGCGCCAGGCTATCACGAATTCTGAAAATACCCTCTTTGCCATAAAGCGGCTCATCGGGCGGAGGTTCGAAGACCCCGAGGTCCAGAAGGATAAGCAGATCGTGCCCTTCAAGATCGTCAGGGCAGACAATGGAGATGCAGCAGTCCAGGTCGGAGACCGCAAGTATGCAGCACCCGAGATATCGGCAATGGTTCTCCAGAAGCTCAAGATGGATGCTGAGGCCTACCTCGGGGAGAAAATCGACGAGGCGGTCATCACGGTTCCCGCCTATTTTAATGACTCCCAGCGTCAGGCGACAAAGGATGCGGGAAAGATCGCCGGCTTCGAGGTGAAGAGGATCATCAACGAGCCTACCGCGGCGGCCCTGGCCTACGGCCTCGACAGGAAGAAGGAAGAGAAGGTAGCCGTGTTCGACTTCGGCGGGGGAACCTTCGACATCTCGATCCTCGAGATCGGGGACGGGGTATTCGAGGTGAAGTCCACCAACGGAGACACGCACCTCGGCGGAGAAGACATCGACAACAGGATCATCGACTATCTGGTCTCAGAGTTCAGGAAAGAGACCGGCGTGGACCTGAGCAAGGACAGGATGGCCCTCCAGCGGCTCAAGGAAGGCGCGGAGAGGGCCAAGATCGAGCTCTCCTCCATGATGGAGACCGAGATAAATCTGCCCTTCATCACTGCCGATCAGACAGGCCCGAAGCACCTCAACATGAAGCTCACCAGGGCAAAGCTCGAATCCCTGGTGGACGACATCATCGCACGGGTGGACGGACCCTGCAGGAAGGCACTGTCCGACGCGGGACTCTCGGCAAACGAGATCGATGAGGTCATCCTCGTGGGAGGCCAGACCAGGATGCCCAAAATCCAGCAGAAGGTGAGAGAGCTCTTCGGGAAAGAGCCCCACAAGGGGGTGAATCCCGATGAAGTGGTTGCCATCGGCGCAGCCATTCAGGCAGGCGTTCTCGGCGGAGAGGTCAAGGACGTGCTGCTGCTCGATGTCACCCCGCTCTCTCTGGGTATCGAAACCTTAGGCGGCGTGTTCACGAAGATCATCGAGAGGAACACCACGATACCGACCAAGAAGACGCAGGTGTTCTCCACTGCCGAGGATAACCAGAACGCCGTGACCATACGGGTCTTCCAGGGCGAGAGGCCCATGGCGAACGACAACAAGCTCCTGGGCCAGTTCGACCTGGTAGGCATCCCGGCGGCGCCGCGCGGCATCCCGCAGATAGAGGTGAGCTTCGACATCGATGCGAACGGCATTCTTCACGTCTCGGCAAAAGACAAGGCCACCGGCAAGGAGCAGTCCATCAAGATAACGAGCTCGTCGGGCTTGAGCGAACAGGACATAAACCGGATGATCCGCGAGGCCGAAGAGCACGAGACCGAGGACAAGAGGCGCCAGGCCATGGTCGAGGCGAAAAACAGGGCGGACTCCCTCGTGTACACGACGGAAAAGACCCTCAAGGAGCACGGCGACAAGGTCGATGCCCAGACCCGGGCAAGCATCGAGAACGCCATGGCCGATCTCAAGGACGCCATAAAGAGCGACGATGTCGACCTGATCAACCGGAAGATCGAGGCCCTGACCTCTGCGTCCCACAAGCTCGCCGAGGTGATCTATTCCCAGGCAGCATCCGGAGGGGAGGCCCAGGGCGGTGCACAGGGCCAGGGCCCCGGAGCCGGGAAGCGCCCTGACGAAGATGTCGTGGATGCCGAGTTCGAAGAGGTCAAGGGAGACAAGAGATAACGGGGCTTCAAGGGCAGGGCCCTTAAAATATCCAGGCAGGACCTGCCCTTTGCTTTGTCTCATGTGATTCTTACAAGAGAGAAGGGGATACATGCCGATTTATGAATTTAAATGCTTGACATGCGGGGCATTGCGGAGCGTGCTCGTCCAGGGATTCAAGACCCCCGAGGGGCTTTCCTGCGAGGCCTGCGGGTCAAAGGACGTGAAGAAGGTCGTCTCCAAGGTGAGCTACCATCAGTCCCAGTCCGACAGGCTCTCTTCCTATGATCCAAGGTCGAGACATTCCGACAGCTACCTCAAGGACACCAGGAATATCGGGCTCCACGCGGAGCACATGCTGAGGAAGGCAGGGGTAAAACCCACCGAAGAGTTCCAGAACAAACTCGAAAAGCTCAGGACCGACCCGTCCCGCGTCATCAAGGATGAGGATGTGTAGGGGTCAGGTCTTGCCTTATGCAATTTGCGAAGCGATCCGGCTCGCTCGTGAATTGTGCAGGTTGAGGTGCTCCCCGACTTCCTTGAGCTTATACCCCCAACGTGTATACTGCCTCGACAATTGCTTTAATCCTCAAGGGCAAAACGCAAAACCTGGCCCCTCAGAACTCGGAGAGTTCGGAACTGGCGCTACTAGAAATTGAACAGCTTCTTCTTGCCCTTTGAAGGGCTCTTGATGTTTTCGCCGCTCAGCTTTGCAAACTGCTGGAGGATCTCTTCCTGCTCTTTGGTCAGCTTTTTCGGTATCTCCACCCTGATGCCCACGTTCAGAGACCCGGTACCGTTCGCCCGCAGGTGCTTGATGCCCTTGTCCCGTATCGTATAGATCTCGTTTGGCTGGGTGCCCGGCTTGATGTCGAGATCGGCCTCGCCCTCGAGGGTGGGCACCTTGATGGTGGTGCCGAGCGCTGCCTGGATAAAGGAAATGGGGATTTCCACGTAGAGATCGTCGCCCTGCCTGATGAAGGTCTCGTGGGGCTTGATCTCGATGAAGACGTAGAGATCGCCCGGCGGTCCGCCGAGCTCGCCCGCCTCTCCTTCCCCGGAGACGCGCATGGTGGCGCCGGTGTCGACACCGGGAGGTATCTTGACCTTGATCTGCTTCTTTTTGACGATCGTGCCCGAGCCCCGGCACGTCTTGCACGGCTTTGCGATGACCTTGCCCGTTCCCCGGCAGTGGGCGCAGGTGGTCGAGATGGTGAAGAACCCCTGTGTCCGGTAGACCTGTCCCCTTCCGCCGCAGATTCCGCACGGCTCTGGTGACGTGCCCGGCTCGGCACCGTTGCCTCCGCAACGGTCGCACAGTTCGGTCTTGGGGATCTCGAGTTCGATCTCGGTCCCCTTTGCCGCCTCTTCGAGGGTGATGGAGGCATCGTACCTCAGGTCGGCGCCTCGGCTCGGGCGTCTGCGCTGCGACCTTCTGCCGCCGCCGAATCCGAAGACCTCCCCGAAGATATCGGAGAAGTTGCTGAAGATGTCGTCGAAATTCGAGAATCCCTGGAAGCCGCTTCCGTGGAGACCTTCGTGGCCGTACTGGTCGTACATGCGCTTTTTATCGGGGTCTCTGAGCACTTCGTAGGCCTCGGCCGCCTCTTTGAACTTGGCCTCGGCTTCGTGGTCTCCCGGACACCTGTCCGGATGGTACTTCAATGCGAGCTGGCGGTATGCTTTCTTGATCTCCTCGCCGGAAGCCGACCGGGGTATCCCGAGGATCTCGTAGTAATCCCGCTTGGTCATGATTTTTCGCTTAACGAAATCTTCCCTTCGGCAAGCTCGCGCAGGGCTATCACGACAGACCTGTTTTCTTTGCGCTTGGAAAGGGCGGGTGCCCCTTTCATGAGCTGTTTGGTGCGTTTCGAAGCCGCTATAGCGAGTGAAAAACGATCATGAACCTTCTCGAGGCAATCTTCTACTGTTACTCGTGCCATAGTTTCCTTTCCTTTTGAAAAAGTGACAGTGTCTCATGCCACATCTTTAAGAAATCGTCAAGAGTGTTGTACGGATAAGGGATTCAGTCCTCGTAATTTCCCTTCGGGCCTTTCTCCTCCTTGTGGAGCTTCGCTGCCTTTTCGAGTATTTTTTCCCTCGTCCACTCGGCGGGATTTTCTATCCGCTTTGCCTTGGGACCGAGCTCACAGGAACCGGCCTCGAGGATGGCCTCCATGGCGAGAGGCGCCGTATCCGACGCATTGAAGTATTTCGCGAGCAGGTCATAAGCGAAATCTTCGACGCCCTTCTCCATCCTCTCCCTGATCTCCTTGGGCTGGGCGAGGATCCGTTTCTCGAAGGGGAGGTTGAGCTTTTTATAATCGCCCTTTTTCAGGGATTTGTCGTTGGCGTAGGAGACCATTTCATGCCAGAGATCCTCGGTCACGCCCTCTCCCCTGAGCTTGATGAAGTTGCCGGACTCGTCGAGGATGGCATTGCCGTACTGGTTGACCTTGACTCCCCAGGATATCATCTGGAGTGCGGTAGCTACATTGGCCTTCGTGGTCCTGGTTTCGGAGGCGATGCGCTTCAGACGTTCAACACTGTTGCCGGAGGTGCCGTGCTGTGCGCCGGATATGCCGTACTTCGCCAGGGCTTCGTGGATCTCCCTGGTGAGATCGACCTGGATGCCTGCATCACTCTCCTCGATGCCGTGCGTCGTCCCGTTGTTGAGCGCGATCCAGTCGGGGAAGATATCGTGGGCATTGAGCCCCCTGATGAGGAAGAGGGCTTCTTCTGGGGTGGAGAGGCCAGCCTTGCCCTTGATCTCGCCCACCTCTGTTTCGTAGCCGGCCCATTTCGGGATAAAGGAGCTTAAGGCGATATTGGCGAAGAGGTTCTCTTCTTCGCTCATGTGCGAGGCGTCGATCGCGATCGAAGTGATCCCTGCGTCGATCATGGAGGGGATGTCTATTTTTGCCTTGTCCACTTCGACGGGTTTCTTCAAGCCGAAGTGGTCAGCGTGGACCGCGACGGGCACGGTGATGCCGAGCTCGTTGCAGTATGCGTCGACGTACTGGGCGAGGTTCCACATGTTGATCAGGCAATAGTCGGCCTCGGATTTGGCGATCTCGATGATGACGGCGGCATTCGCCCTCTGGGCGGCCTTGAGCGTTCCCCGGATCACGATGCTGCTCCTGCCGTTTGCCGCGATGGTCATGGCGTGGCCCTTCCTGAGCATTGCCCGGTCGATCACCTTGCCGCTCACGATGAGTGCTCTCGAGTTGGGGAAGAGCTTTCTGATATTCGGTGGGCGTCCGATTTCCAGAACTTTGTTGAAGATGTCGTTACTATTATGCGCCAAGGCCATTACGAGCTCCTTTTGCGAATGATCTAAGTGTTTTCTATAGGGATTTTCCACTCGAAATCAACTGATTTCTGCAGGAGGCTGATTTTTCCTCCATAGTTTTCGAAGAGCTGCCGCATTCAGATATTTCTCTTTGCAAACTCCTCGTATTCGAGCACATCTTCCTTGGAGCCGATGATGAGCGGCACCCTCTGGTGCAGCTTCGTGGGCTTGATATCGAGGATCCTCTCGTATCCTGTGGACGCATACCCGCCTGCCTGCTCGACCACGAAGGCGAGCGGGTTCGCCTCGTAGAGGAGCCTCAGTTTGCCGGTTGTCTTCTTCGGGTCCTTCGTGTCTTCGGGATAGAGGAAGATGCCGCCTTTGAGGAGATTCCTGTGGAAATCGGCGACGAGAGAGCCGATGTAGCGCGACGAATAGGGGGCCTTGATCTTGTTTCTGTCGGATTTGAGGTATTCGATGTACTCGCGGGTCCCCTTTTTCCAGTAGGCATAGTTGCCTTCGTTCGTGCTGTAGATCTTTCCCCTCGGCGGGATCTGGATGTTGGGATGGGAGAGGACGAACTCTCCCACGCTGGGGTCGAGGCTGAAGCCGTTCACGCCGTTGCCCGTCGTGTACACGAGGTTCACGCTCGAGCTGTAGATGATGTAGCCCGCCCCGAAGAGCTTGCGGCCGGGCTGGAGGCAGTCATCGAGGACGCCGTCCTCACCGTCGGATACGCGCTTGTAGATGCCGAAGATGGTGCCGATGGAGACGTTCACGTCGATGTTCGAGGAGCCGTCGAGGGGGTCGAACATGATGACGTAATCGCCCTTCGGGTGCTCCTTGGGGATGGCGATCATCTCGGGCTCTTCCTCGGAAGCCATGACGCAGACCTTGCCGATGTAGTTGAGCGCATTGATGAAGACCTTGTTGGCGTAGACGTCGAGCTTCTGGACCTCTTCGCCCTGGACGTTCGTGTGGCCGGTCCGGCCGAGGATATCCTCGACGAGGCCGGCATGGGCGACCTGGGCGGAGACCACCTTGGCAGCGAAGATGATCTGGCTCAGGATGGCGCTGAAATCCCCCCGACCGCCGTAGCGGCGCTGTTCGCTCAGGATGTGCCGGTCTAAGGTGATGATCGAGTCGTTCATAATCCCTCCCCGTGGCTACAGATAATTAATGAATTGGTAATATGTGAGCTAAGGAGATGATACCATCGGAAGGGAGGAAAAACAAGGCGATGTCGATCTTCCCCCTCATATTTTCACCGTATCGGGAAAAAGAGGGCAAAAACACATTGACAAGGGGGGTGTTTCTATATATAGAAACATTATGGTGAGCATGTCTATGTGTAGATTCAGTATCGGGTTTACCTGCTGGTGGTGGCGCATCAGGCAAGAGGCTGCGGCTGGAGGTTTGCCCTAAGCGTTACGATACGGCCGGATGATGAAAAGCGGCAAGCTTCCTGAAAGCTTGCCGCTTTTTTTATGGTCTCAGGAAAGGGGTAGTGATGGAAGGAATTCAGCTGTTCAGGGATGTCAAAGACCGGGGGGTCGTGATCCGCAAGAGGCTCGCGTGCGATACGCTCACCCCGGTCCAGACCTACTGGTCCGTGGTGGGAGACGCTCAGGGCTTCCTCCTGGAGTCCATACCCGGCTCGTACAGCTTCATAGGAAGGTTTACAAGCCCGGATGTCCTGACCATCCACGAGGACGACGATCCCTGGTCGAAGATGCCTCTTCAAGGCAGCATTCTCTCCTTCGAGAACGGTGGCCTGCCGCCCTTTATCGGAGGATACGTCGGATATCTCGGGTACGATCTGGCTCGGGGCATAGAGCGGCTCCCGAGGCCGCCGCTCCCCTCGGGATTCCCCGATGCCAGGCTCGGCCGCGTCGATACGCTCGTTGTCTTCGATCACCTCGGGCAATCGGTCTGCCTGATCCATACGATCCCGGAACCGGGGATCAGCGAGGAGAAGGCGGAGACGATGGCGAGAGAGGCCTTTTCCCCGATCGAAGACTCCCTGTTCTCGAAGCCGCATATGCCCTCCGCCGAGGTTCCCCGAAGATGCACCATCAGGGACGCCTCTCTCGATGAGGCCGGGTTCATCGAGGCTGTGGACAAGGCGAGGGAATGCATCAAAGACGGCGAGATCATCCAGACGGTCCTCTCGAGGAGGCTAACGCTCGATGCAGCCTGCGACCCCTTCGATACGTACCGGCGTCTCAGGCACATCAATCCTTCGCCCTACCTGTTTCACATCCATTTCGGCGATGTGACCCTCGTCGGCTCGTCGCCCGAGGTCATGGTGAAGCTGAAAGGGAACACGATAACCTCGCTCCCCATAGCCGGCACCAGGCCCAGAGGCAAAAGCGGGGAAGAAGACAGCCTCCTCGCCTCTGACCTCATGAAGGACGAAAAGGAGCGGGCAGAGCACCTGATGCTCCTCGATCTGGCGCGGAACGACGTGGGCAGGGTGTCGAAGCCGGGGAGCGTGCATGTCACGTCCCGGGAGGTCGTGAAGATGTACTCCCACGTCATGCACATCGTCTCCTGCGTGGAGGGCGAGAAGAGGACCGGCCTCAAGAACACCGATGTATTGCAGGCCTGCTTCCCGGCAGGGACCGTATCCGGTGCCCCCAAGGTGCGGGCCATGGAGATCATCGACGAGCTCGAGGGCATGTGCAGGGGTCCCTATGCCGGCGCGGTAGGCTACCTCTCCTTCAACGGGGACATCGACACCGGGATTGCGATACGCACGATCTTTATCCGGGGCAGGGAATTCTTCGTCCAGGCCGGGGCAGGGATCGTCTGGGATTCGGTTCCGAGGAACGAGCTGCGCGAGATCGACAGCAAGCTCCGGGTCTTGAGCACTGCATTAGGAGGCATGGCATGATTCTCATGATAGACAATTTCGATTCATTCACCTTCAACCTGGTCCAGGGCTTCGAGTCCATGGGAGAAGAGGTCGCCGTGTTCAGGAACGACGCCGTCAGCATCGACTCCATTAAGGCGATGTCACCCAAAGGCATCATCATCTCGCCCGGTCCGGGGTCGCCGCGGTCGGCCGGGATATCGATCGAGGTGATACGGCATTTCTGCAAGGAAGTCCCGATCCTCGGGGTCTGCCTCGGCCATCAGTGCATTGCGGAGGCCTTCGGCGGGAGCGTCGTTCATGCGGGCAGGGTCATGCACGGAAAGTTCTCGCCCATTCACCATGACGGAAAGGATCTCTTCTCCGGCCTTCCCCAGGATTTCCGTGCGGTCAGGTATCACTCTCTTGCCATAGACAGGAAGACGCTGCCGAAGGAGATCCTCGCGTGCGCCTTTTCGGACGACGGCGAGATTATGGGCATCAGACACGATCAGTTCCCCCTCTTCGGTGTCCAGTTCCATCCCGAATCGATCGCCACGGAGTACGGACACGAAATGATGGGCAACTTCATTGCAAAGATAAAGGAGGCTGTATGAAGTATTTTATCGAGAAGCTCATCTCGAAGCAGGACCTGAACGATGGCGAGATGGGATCCGCCTTCGATACGATCATGTCCGGCGGGGCGAACGACACCCTCATCGGCGCATTCCTCGTGGCCTTGAGGGCCAAGGGAGAGAAGCCTTCCGAGATCGCATCGGCTGCCCGCATCATGCGGGAGAAGGCCGTCAGGGTCAATGTAGATTTCGACGTCGTTGATACCTGCGGCACCGGGGGAGACGGCGCGCTGACCTTCAATATCTCGACGGCAGTGGCATTTGTCCTTGCCGGGGCAGGGTTCAAGGTGGCGAAGCACGGAAACCGGTCGGTCAGCTCGTCCTCGGGGAGCGCAGACTGTCTCGAGGCGCTCGGCGTCCCCATCGATCTCGATCCCCTTCAGGCGGCCTGCGCTCTCAAGGAAAGCGGCTTCGCCTTCATGTTCGCCCCAAGGTACCACCCGAGCATGAGGCATGCCATGCCGGCTCGAAAGCAGCTCGGGATGAAGACCATCTTCAATATCCTGGGCCCCCTGACGAACCCTGCAGGCGCTGCCTACCAGGTCATCGGGGTCTATCAGGAGGATCTCATCAATCCCATCATCGAATGCCTGCGTCTGCTCGGGTCGAAAGGGGCGATGGTCGTCCATTCAGGGCTCGACGAGGTCTCGATATCCGGCGCGACCAGGTATGCAAGGCTGGGAGACGGCAGGATAGAAAAAGGCACGATCAGCCCATCCGATGCAGGCTTCTCTCCGAAGCCCCTCGATGAGCTCCGGGTATCGACCCCGGCAGAGTCCGCGAAGCGGATCGAGGAGGTCTTCAACGGTACTTTGAATGGCGCCTGCCTGGAGAGCATCCTCCTCAATGCAGGAGCTGCCTTCATGGCCCTCGACAGCCGCATCGGCATCAGGGAGGGCGTGTCCCACGCGACAGAATCGATCCGAAGCGGCGAAGCGCTCCGTGCCCTCCGGAAGGCGAGGCTCTCATGAATTTTTTGCTGCACATGTATGAGCTCGCAAAAAAGAGGGCTGCCCGAATGGAACCCTGTGAAGAACATGCCCCGAAGCCTTCCTGTTCGTTCAAACAGGCGCTGAAGGGAATGGCCGTCATCGCGGAGGTGAAGTATGCCACCCCTGCCGAGGGAGACCTCGGCATTCAGCAGAGGCCCGCAGAGCTGGCTTCCGAGTACGAGTCAAGGGGAGCGGCGGCCATATCCTGCCTCACCGAGCCTGCCTACTTTGCGGGGAGCATGGCGTACATCTCAGAAATACGGAACGCCTGCACTCTTCCCGTGCTCATGAAGGATTTCATTGCGGATGAGCGGCAAATATGTGCAGGCAGATCGCTGGGGGCGGACGCAGTCCTCCTCATCACCGAGATGCTCTCGTATGAAGAGCTCGCACGGCTTCATGCCTTCTCCGGGGATCTCGGCATGGATTGCCTCGTGGAGGTCCACGGCATTGAAGGAATCGAGAAGGCGGTCCGCATCGGGGCCGGGATCATCGGCGTGAATTCGAGGGACCTTACTACCTTGACGGTCATTCCCGAGCGGCATGAGGAGTTGGTGAATCTGATTCCCAAAGGCGTGATCAAGGTCGCCGAGAGCGGTATCTCTTCGGGAAAGAGACTGAAGGAACTGCAAGGCATTGGATATGACGCCGCGCTCATCGGCCGGGCAATGGCAAGGCAGGATTTGCGCATGGAGCTGCTCTCATGTGGGTGAAGATCTGCGGGATCACGAGGTATGAGGATGCGTGCACCGCCCGTGATGCGGGCGCGGATGCCATCGGGATCGTGCTCACGAGGAGCCCGAGGAAGGCCGATCCCGCAAGAATCGAGCCGTGGATCCGCACGTTCGGCGGCATCGAGAAGGTCGGGGTGTTCAGAGACGAGGACCCATCGTATATCAGAGAGACAGCGGCCATGCTCTGCCTCGATACCGTCCAGCTCCACACGGCCGTGAATCAGGGCCACAGAGAGCTCGCCTCGATGTTCGGGATCATCTGCGCGGTGAGCGATCTCGATGAGGCCCTCATCCCCGAGGATATTCCCTGCAGGATGCTGCTCGATCCGAGCACGGGCTCGGGCCGGACCGGTGACTGGAGCCGCCGTGACCGCCCCTTCATCCTTGCAGGCGGGCTCACTCCGGACAACGTGAGGCAGGCTATTCTCCGGGCGCAGCCCGCAGGCGTGGACGTGAGCTCGGGGGTCGAGTCGTCTCCCGGCATCAAGGATGAAGAAAAGGTGAGGAAATTCATCAAGGAGGCAAAGTCATGAAAGGCTATTTCGGCGAGTTCGGCGGGCAGTACGTTCCGGAGACGCTTCTTCCGGCCCTCGAAGAACTCGAAGGTGCGTTCCGGTCTGCAACGGCGGATGCCGGGTTCTGGAACGAGTTCAATGCATACATGAAAGACTACGTGGGCAGGCCTTCGCCGCTCACCTTTGCAGGCAGGCTCTCCGAACACCTGGGGATCGACGCGTGGCTCAAGCGGGAAGACCTGAACCATACCGGATCGCACAAGATCAACAACGCCTTGGGCCAGATCCTCCTCGCGAAAAGGATGAACAAGGGCAGGGTCATCGCCGAGACCGGCGCCGGGCAGCACGGGGTCGCGACCGCGACCGTCTGCGCCCTGTTCGGGCTCGAATGCGCCGTGTTCATGGGAACGGAAGACATCGAGAGGCAGAGGATGAACGTCGAGCGGATGAGACTGCTCGGCGCCGAGGTGGTCCCGGTCTCTTCGGGAAGCGCCACGCTCAAGGACGCTACGAGCGAGGCCATAAGGGACTGGGTGACGAACGTGGATACCACCTACTACCTTATCGGCTCCGCGATCGGACCGCACCCGTACCCTACGATGGTCAGGGAATTCCAGAAGATCATCGGGATCGAGGCGAGAGAGCAGATTCTCGAGAAGGCCGGAAGGCTCCCCGATGCCGTGGTTGCCTGTGTGGGCGGAGGGAGCAATGCCATCGGGATCTTCGCCGGTTTCATCGACGACCCGGTTGAGCTCGTCGGCGTGGAGGCTTATGGAGACGGAAACAGGAGGCACGCTGCCAGCATCGGTTTCGGGACCCCGGGCGTGCTCCACGGAACGCGCTCCTACCTGCTCCAGGACAGGGACGGCCAGGTCCTCGAAACCCACTCGATATCCGCAGGGCTCGATTATCCGGGCGTCGGCCCGCAGCACAGCTTCCTCTCGACGACCGGGCGGGCAAGGTACACGCTCGTGGACGACCGCCAGGCGCTCGACGCCTTCAGGCTCCTCAACAGGCTCGAAGGGATCGCGCCTGCCCTCGAAAGCGCCCATGCGATCGGTTATCTCGAACAGTATGCGCAGGATCACAAGGGGGCAGCCGTGGTGGTGAATCTCTCGGGCAGAGGAGACAAAGACCTGCACACCGTGCTCAAGGAGGGGCTATGATAGCTGAAGCGATCCGAGCGAAGAAACGGGCCGTCATTCCCTACGTGACTGCCGGGCTGCCCGACATCGAAACGACCGGGGAGATCATCCGTGTGCTGGGTGAAGCAGGCGCGGCAGCCATCGAGATCGGCATCCCCTTCTCCGACCCCATGGCGGACGGGCCTGTGCTCCAGAAGGCATCGTATAGGGCCCTGCAGGCAGGATTCACCCTCGACGGCCTCTTTTCGAAATTGAGCACGTGGAGCTCATCGGTACGGACACCGCTGATCGTCATGTCCTACATGAACCCCCTCATGAGGAGGGGATTCGAGCAGACATTGGCCAGGATGAGAGATGAGGGCATACAGGGCGTCATCATTCCGGACCTGCCGGCAGAGGCCGGAGAGATTTACGGGCAATGCCAATTTATGGGCATGGACCTCATCAGGCTCGTTGCACCGACCACGACCGGGCAACGCCAGAAAGAGGTCGTATCCCAGTGCAGCGGATTCGTCTACGCGGTCTCGGTCAAGGGGGTAACCGGTGCCCGCCAGAGCCTGCCCATCGAGATACGCAGGCAGGTCGAAGCGCTGAAGACCCTCACCGACCTTCCCGTGTGCGTGGGATTCGGTATATCGGATGCCCGCCAGGTGGAGGAGATGCTCGCCTTTGCGGACGGCGTGATCGTGGGGAGCCACCTCATGGCAAAGATCATGGATTCTTCAGAGCCGGTAAGAACAGCGAGGGAGACGTTCATGCGCTTGTGAATCCTGCTTGATATTGAGTTGAAGCCCGGCCGGTGATATTCTAGTCCTGTTATGAGGTTCGTCTGGCGAAATCTCCCGGTGTTCTTCATCTGGTTCATCGGGCTCTCCGTGCTCAACAATTCGCTTCACCACATTTCTCCGCCAGTGGGAAATGCGGGCATCCTCTCTCTTTTCCCCCTTATGTGCTCGCTCGTCCTTTTGTGGTTTGCCTGCAGGAAGGAGTACGGCGGCAGGAACGAGCTCAAATTTTTCTCCCCCTGGGCCGCAGGCCTGACGGCTCTGTATCTCACGCCGTTCATGCACGGTCTGTCCATGCCTTTCAATGAACAAACCCAGAAGCTGCTCTACGAGTTCAGCGCCCTTGCCCAGTTCGTTCTCCTGGCGGTTCACGCTAAGGGCTGGTTTGCACGACAGGACTGGATCTGGGTGTTCGGGGTGACTCTTCTCTTCGGATTGATCCTCGAAAACGGAGGGATCGTTCTCGGATTCTTCTCGGAGCCCGGGTATCTGCTCTACCTGCCGGGAGTGCCGGCGCCTCTTGCCACGGCCCTCGGATGGGTCAACGTCCTCTACTGTGCCTTCTTTGCCGTGGAGAGGTTGCTGCCGGACATGGCGCCTCTATCAAAAGGACTCGTGTGCGCCGCCATCGGGCTGTCACTGGACATCCCCTTCGATCCTGTGGCCACGCGGCTCGGATGGTGGGTGTGGGATCCCTCTTTGCGCGTGATGGTGTGGAATGTGCCGGCAGTCAACTTCATTGCCTGGTTCTGGGCGCTCTTCCCCTATGCGGCGCTGTACTACTGGGTGAGAAAGAAGGAAGGGTACGGGGAAGGGAAAAAGGTGGTTTGCTTTGTGGGGAGTTTCCCGCTCATCCTGGCGGGGGAGTTCCTGGGGGTAATCACGACTCTCGCACTGGTCGGAGACAGGGCGGGGCTCATGGTGATCCAAAGGTTTCTGAGCTCCCTTTTTCCGTCATGAGGCTTTTATAGAGAGCTTCATAGCTGCTCACCATCGATGCCAGGCTGTAATGATCGATGATGCGCTTCCTGGCGCGTTCGCCCATCTGCCTCCGCCCGTCAGGTCCGAGGTCGAGGATCCTCTGCCATGCGGCACACAGCATGCGGGGGTTTTTCTTCGGGATCACGAACCCCGCATCGCCGACGAGAATTTTCGAATCCCCCGCATCGGTAACAGCGCAGGGAAGTGCGGAAGCCATAGCCTCGCCCACGATGTTGGGCAGACCCTCGCTCACGGATGACGAGGTCGCGATATCCAGGGCATTGAGTACGTGCGGGACGTCGCTTCTCTCTCCGAGAAGGTGGATGCGGGGCGCGTGACGGTCTGTGTTGATCAGAGAAAGAAGATCCCGGTTCGATGGAGAGATCCCCCTGCCTGCGAGGATGAAATGAATCCGGCTGTTCGAGTCGAGCAGCATGTTCGCCGCCTCGAAAAAGCATGCGTGATCCTTCATGGGATCGAAGCGGGCGATGAGGCCTATGAGCAATGCATCCCGGTCGATGCCCAGCTCTTTACGGACCTTCTCTCCGGCCTCTCTGTCTGGCTTGAAGATCTCCGTGTCGAATCCGTTCGGGATGATGACCCATTTTCTCGGGCGATAGCCGAGAGAGGTGTGGGCCTCCCTTCCTGCATGCGAATTGGTCACGATTGCGGAGGGGATGCGGGACAGCCTGGCCCCGGATGCCACGGTGAGCCGGTAGAGCGGTCCGTACCGGGAGAGATCCATGTCGGAACAGCGGATGTTCCAGAGGGTCTTTGCCGGCTTCATGAGGGTCAGGCCGAGGAGATTGGCGTGATACATCCAGCACTGCACGGCGTCGGGCTTGAAGAGGCTTGCCCAGAAGCGGAGCTTCAAAACGGCCCTGAGCTCGGGCAGGCCCTTTCTCATATGAAGGCTGTGGACGGGGATGCCCGATCCCTCGAGGTATGGACCGAGCGGGCCGGGTCTGGTCATGCAGACGACCTGGTTCGTAAAGCTGCCTCTATCCATGGCGGTGACGAGCCTGGAGAGATTCTGCTCGGCCCCCCCGATGTCCAGGGTGGAGATGAGGTGGAGCACCCTCATGCGTACCTCTTCCTCCACATCATGAAAACGAGGAGGAGCCAGATGCGGTCCACGGCAATCGAGCCCTTCTTCTGCCGGAACTCGTAGACGGTATTCTTGACAGCTTCGGGATCGATGTCGCTCTGCGAGCGCAGGCTGTCGGGATTGAGGTATGCCCCGACGAGGTCCATGAGGTCGTCGTGCAGCCAGGAGTAGATGGGGATGGCGAAGCCCTGTTTGGGCCTTTTGAAGAGCTCTTCCGGAAGGTATCTCTTGAGGAGCTCTTTGAGGATGTATTTCGGCTCCCCGTTTCGGTACTTCATCCAGAGGGGAAGCTCCAGGGCGAATTCCACGATGCGATGATCGAGGAAAGGGTCCCTCCCTTCGAGGCTGTTGAACATGGTGGCGCGGTCGACCTTCGTCAGGATGTCTTCAGGGAGGTAGTGCTGGAGATCCCACGTCATCATGGCATCGAGGAGCGAACCGCACGATGTGTCGAGGCCCGGCCTCGATTCTCTGTAGCCTCCGGTGAGTTCGGCGATCTCCCGGGGAAGCCAGTATGCGACAGCGTAGGGATATGCCCCCGAGGCATCCTCTTCCCAGTTCGTCAGGACCGCCTGGAATTTCCGCATGCGGTCCTTGATGGCGGGAAGCCTCAGTTTCGGATGCGCCTGCGACAGCTCGGCGAAACGGTCGCTCCCCAGAAGGCTGATCATCCTGCCGCCCAGCCTGGGGATGAAGGGCGGGAGAGGGGAGAGGTATTCGTCCAGCCTGTTCATGACCCAGTACCGGTGATAACCGCAGAACAGCTCGTCCCCCCCGTCGGCGGAGAGGCTCACCTTGACGTGCCTCCTCGTCATCCTCGAGACGATCGTAGTGGGGATGCCGGAAATGTCGCCGAAGGGCTCGTCATAGATCTCCGGCCACAGGGGGAGGATCTCGCGGGCATGATCGGGGGTGACGATCTCTTCCATGTGCTCCGTGCCGAGATGCCGTGCGATCTTCCCGGCCCAGAACGACTCGTCGTAATTCTTTTCCTTAAACCCGATGGTGAATGTCCTGACGGGTGTATGCGTGTGCCGTGCGAGGACCGCCGTCACCAGCGAGGAATCGACCCCGCCCGAGAGGAACACGCCTACGGGGACGTCGGCGATGAGGCGCTTCGTAAAGGCGTCGACCATGATCTCCTCGATCCGGTCTATGTATCGGGATTCGCTTGAAAACGCTTCGGCCTCCGGTTTGAAGTCGGCGATGGACCAGTAGCAGTGGTCTTCGAGCGAGCGGTCGGCAGAGACTTTGAGCCAGTGGCCCGGTTCGAGCTTGCGCACATGGCGGTAGATAGACCGAGGGGCGCTGATATAGCCGTAATGCAGAAATTCACCCAGGGCATCCCGGTCTAGTTCCAGCCGGTCGCGAAGTCCTGCATACAGGGCCTTGAGCTCTGAGGCGAAGGCGAAGATCCCGTCACGGCTGTAATAATAGAGTGGCTTGACCCCGATGCGGTCGCGGAAAAGGTACAGAGACTTGCCGGATGCATCCCAGAGGGCGAAGGCGAACATGCCGTTCAGGCGGCGGACGCAGTCCGGCCCCCACTGGGAGAAGGCTCTGAGTACGGACTCCGTATCGGAGGTGCTCTGGAAGGTATGTCCCAGGCCCTCGAGTTCGGAGCGCAGCTCGAGGAAATTGTAGGATTCTCCGTTGTAGCAGATGGTTTGGAGGCCTGCAGTCATGGGCTGATGGCCAGCTGCACTGAGGTCGATGATGCTCAGGCGCCGGTGTCCCATAGCCAGCCCGGACTCTTCGTCCACAAAGAGCCCGGCGTCGTCAGGCCCGCCCCGAACGAGCGTGTCCCGCATGGCTGTGCACCTGCGGGTAAGCGCATCGAGGCTTTCGTCAGACCAGATTCCGGCTATTCGGCACATGTGCTTCGATCGGGTTTATGCATCGGCTTATACGTTCAGGCCTGTCCCATCGGCTGTCCATGCGTGCGTTGCTTCATGCCAGGCCTGGAACATGAGCACGTCCCAGAGCAGATACCGCCAGTTGCCCCTGCCGCTCAGATGTTCGCTCCATTTTTCACGGATGGGACCGGGGTTGAAGAACCCTTCCTCCTTGAGCCGCCTTTCATCGAGCATGGCCTCTGCCCATTCGCGAAGCGGGCCCCGCAGCCAGAGATCGATGGGCACTCCGAAACCCATCTTGGGTCTTTCCATGATATTCCCGGGGACGTAGCGGTCGAGGATCCGGCGCAGCGCCCATTTGCCCTGGCTTGAGTGTATTTTCATGGAGAGGGGCAGGCGCCATGAGAACTCCACGACGCGGTGGTCCAGGAAGGGTACGCGCGTCTCCAGGGAAACGGCCATTGCTGCCCTGTCCACCTTCACGAGGATATCGTCGGGCAGATATGTCACGAGATCAAGGTACATCATGCGGTACTCATGGGTCTCACAGTCAAGCCACAGATCGGGATCGTTCATTGCCGTCTGCGGCTCCCTGCTCCGGAGAACGAGCGAGGCAGGATCGTGCCAGTGGGACAGCAAGCTCAAGTATATCGCTTCGAGCGTATGGGCGTCGATGACTTGCGCCAGTTCGTGTATCTTGACGCCGGGTCTGCTTGCGTTGCGCAGCCGCGCCGGCAGGATGGGCCGCAGGAGCGCAAACAGCCTGTCCCAGGCAGAAGGAGGCAGGAGGGTGACAGCCCTGATCAGGTTCCGACGGAGGGTATCCGAGAACCGGTTGGCATGGCGATAGAGCTCCATTCCTCGGAAATACCGATCGTAGCCTCCGAAGAGCTCATCTCCGCCGTCGCCCGAAAGGCTTACCGTTACATGCCGCCGCGCAAGCTCCGACACGAGAAAGGTCGGTATCTGGGACGAATCGGAAAAAGGCTCGTCGTAAAGAGTCGGCAGCTTCGGTATGACGGCCTGGCATTCCCTGGGCGTGACGTACAGCTCGGTGTGCTCAGTGCCCAGATGCCGTGCAACGGCCTCTGCGTGAACGGCCTCGTTGTAGATCTCTTCATGGAAACCGATCGTGAAGGTTTTCACCGGCAGAGAGGACTGGGCCTGCATGAGCGCCACGATCAGAGACGAGTCGAATCCGCCCGACAGAAACGCGCCCAAGGGCACGTCGGAGAGCATCTGCCCCCTGACTGCAGCCTTCAGGATGCTTTCAAGCTCATCGAGCGCTTCCCTCTCGTCGCCGTTAAAGGGATCTGCGAGCCCCGTCATCGCTGCGCGCCGCGCCGACCAGTAGGCTTCGGGACGGGCAGGATCTTCGGGAGATCCCAGGGTAATGAACGTCCCTGGAGGGAGCTTGAATATGCCCTCGTAGATGCTCCACGGGGCTGGGATGTAGTTGTGGCGCATGAACAGAGCCAGGGCATCCTGGTTTATCGGGGCGTTGAAGCCGGGGAGCGCGCGCAGGGCTTTCAACTCGGAGGCGAATATGAACGCCCTGCCGTTTCTGCCGTAATAGAGAGGCTTCTCGCCTATTCTGTCGCGGGCCAGGGTGAGGGTACGTTCTTTCCGGTCCCAGACGGCAAAGGCGAACATGCCGATGCTCTCATCCAGAGCGCGCCTGACACCCCAGGCATCGACCGCCTCAAGGAGCGTTTCGGTGTCGGAATGCCCGCGCCAGGCCACGGATTCAAGTTTCTTCCGCAGATCGAGGTGATTGTAGATCTCACCGTTGAAGACGATCACGTGCCTGCCGGAAGCCGATACCATAGGCTGATGTCCGGCAGCGCTGAGATCGAGGATCGCAAGCCGCCGATGCCCAAGGGCAATCCCTGCCGATTCATCAGTCCAGACGCCGCTGTCGTCCGGGCCGCGATGGACCAGGGTGTCGGCCATAGCCCGAACCATGGCTTTCGAATCCGGAAATCCCGGGGACCTGATGAAACCGACTATTCCGCACATATCGGGATAGGCTCTCTCCGCTGGACGTCTGTTTTTCTATTCATCCCGCATCAGCAGGGCAAGGCTCGTTACATTGGACTGCAGCTTGGTCGGCCACGGCAGTTCACCCAGGGGCATGACGGTCAGGCGCGCCCCCTCCTTCTTCAACCGCTCGGCTGCCAGAAAAGGTCCCGGTATCACCGAGCCGTCGGACCACAGGGGTTTCAATCCGGGGAAATAGTCGTGGAGCAGGATAATGCCGTTTCGATTGAGCAGGCTCAGCGCGGCTGGAATCTCCTGATACACCGTGCTTGCCCTGTGGTCGCCGTCGAGAAAGATGAAGTCGAATCGCCGGCTTGAGCCCTCAGCAAAATGGAGAAAGGTATCCGTAACGAACTCGACAAACGATCCGTACCCGAGGCGATCGATCATCTCGAGCGGCGAGCTGCTCGTTCCGTATTTCACCCATGGCTTGGCAAGAGGGGAATTGACATCTGCTACGTCCACGGTGGTCATGCTGGAGTGAGCACCGTTCCTCATCCGGCTCATAGAGAGGGCCGAGGCGATATGGATCGTCGACGCGCCTATATGGGTGCCGACTTCCAGCACGGACAACGGCTTCAAAGCACTGATCAGAAAGTACAGCGCCTTTCTGTCCCCCGGATTGACGCCTCCTGTCCCATCGGGAATGGCGAAGAGATCGATCGCCTTTGTTGAATCGGCCCACATCGCCTCGATGCCATCGGAGTGAAAAATGTCGGACAGGGATATATCGTTCCTGTGCCTGATATTATCCGTGCTGCACCCGGTCCGTTTGATCGACTTGAGGTCCTTCATATCTTCCAGAAAGAAAATCCTGGCCTTCAAGAAAGAGGGTACTATCCTGGCAATTCCTTTCCTAAGCGTCATGGTAAGCCCCCATAGGGTTTAGTTGTCTTCTTTCCGCAAGATGCTCTCGATGAGGTTGTTCCATTGAGCCATGATGGAGTCCTGCGAATAGAGCTCCTTTACCCCCAATGCCTGGATGCCGAGGCGGCAGCGAAGACCTTCATCTTCCATCAGTCTGACCATGGCATTGCTCAGCGCCGCAACATTCTCCGCGGTGATAAGCAGGCCGTTTTCATCGTTCCGGACGATTTCGGCCGTCGCACTCGGACAGTCGGTGACGACTACGGCGCAGCCGCAGGCCATGGCTTCCAGAAGGGCATTGGGGAATCCTTCGTAACGCGAAGAGAGCACGAAGAAGCTGGCCTTCTGCATCCATTCGGCAGGCTCCTGAACGATACCTTGCAGATGGACCGAAGACGTCAAGCCCAGACCGGCAATGAGGTTCTCGAGATTTCGCCGTTCCTTTCCTTCTCCCAGGATGGTTATCTGCCAGCCTTTTTCTGCTCCCTTTGCAGCGGCAAAGGCGCGGATCAGCAGGTCGTGCCCCTTTTCTCTGCCGAGCCTGCCGACAGATAGGATCATGGACTTTTCGCGGTGTGATGCCTTTGCGTCCGGCATGGTGCGGACGAAGTTCGGGATGACGGAAGTTCTGCAGCGGGGAACTACGCTTTGAGCCCATTGGGCGACCGATCCGGTCTGTACTACCAGGGCCGCGGAGAAGGGGTAGAACAACCGGCGCGCCATTGACCAGAAGAAGCCGACGGGTTGACGGCGCGGATCCGTTCTTTCAGAGACGACGACAGGAATCCCGGTGCCTGCAAGAGCGGTTAACGTGCGGACATTCGTGATGTCCATAAAACTGATCACTATATCGGGACGGGCGCTGAGAACGGCTCTGCGAAGCCTCATGATGCGGCGGATGCGCTTGTCGATTACCTGCCACGGGGTGCGGGCCCTTCCCCAGTAGTTCAGGGCGATTCTTTCCACCTTCGGGTTCAGCCGATAGTGGTCCTGGTCGGTTCCCGAGAGGGTGAGCACCGTAACCTTCCGGCCGCGAGCAGCCCACCAGCCGGCCATCTCGGATATTATCCGCTCGGCGCCCCCGGCTGAAAGGGAAGAAACGACCAGGAGGATATGCGGGTTCTTAAGAACGGATCTGCTCATTTACTTTTTATCAACGACCCTGTTGATCAAGGCATCCCACCGGGCCATGATGGATTGCTGAGGAAAGGTTTCTTTGATCCGGACAGCCCGGGCCGCCAGACGGTCTCGGAGGGCATGGTCCTGCATCAGTCTGAGAATGGCCTTGCTCAGGGCATTGACGTCCTCGGTCGGGACGAGCAGGCCGTTTATCTCATTCTGGACGATTTCTGCCGGACCGCTGGGACAGTCGGCAGCGATCACGGCACAGCCGCATGCCATGGCTTCGAGAAGGGCGTTGGGAAAACCCTCATAGCGTGACGGGAGCACGAAAAATTGGGCTTTGCGCAGCCACTGTCCGGGCTCCTCGACAACGCCAGGCAGCTTGACCGCATCGCCGATATTCAAGTCGGCTGCAAGCTTCTCGATCTCCTGCCTCTCCGGTCCTTCGCCGAGAATCACCAGGTGCCAACCCGCCTGAGTCGCCTTCGCGGCGGCGAAAGCCCGTATCAGTACATCATATCCCTTTTGTCTGTTGAGCCTGCCCACGGCAAGGATGTACGGATGCTCGGACTCTCTCTGATCTGCCGTTTCCCGAGGCTCGGGCGGTATCCTCACGAAGTTGGGGATCACCTCGATCCTGGAGGCCGGCATGATCGCCTTCGCCCACTCGGCTACCGATCCGGTCTGTACCACTAGGGCTGAGGCGTATCGATAGCACAGGCGTCTGGCCAGGAACCGGGATCGGCTGATTGCATGGTGCCGGGGGTCGATGCGCTCGCTGACGATCAGGGGAATTCCCGTGCCGGCGAGGGCGATCACCATGATGATGTTTATCAGGTCGATGAAGCTTATGACCGCATCCGGATCGAAGGTCCGGACGGCTTCCCGTACACGGAAAGGGAGTTGGAGACGGCTCATGAAAGAGCGCAGGGGCGTACGGGGATGACGCCAGAAATCCAGGACAAGCCTCTTTACTTTCGGATCCAGTCTGTAATGGTCGCTCTCGCTTCCCCAGAAGGTGAGAACGGCTACCTCACAGCCCCGGGCAGCCCACCAGTTTGCCATCTCGGAGACGACGCGCTCTGCGCCGCCTGATGAAAGGGACAGTATCGCCAGCAAGATCCGGCGGGGATTCCGGGGACGAGGGGGGGTCATTTCGGGGGGAGGCAGACGCTCTCGATCAGGTTCTCCCATTGGGCCATGATGTTCGCCTGGGAAAAATGTGAACGGACGGCAAGGGCCTGCTGACCGAGCCGGGCTCTCAATGCTTCATCTTCCATCAGTCTGCCCATGGCAGCGCTCAGGGCAAGGACATCTTCCCTGGGCACGAGCAGGCCGTTTTCATTATCGCGGACGATGTCGGCAGGCCCGCTGGGACAATCCGCGGCGATGACCGCACAGCCGCAGGCCATGGCCTCCAGCAGGGCATTGGGGAAGCCCTCGTATCGTGACGGGAGCACGAAGATTTTGGCCTTGTGAAGCCAGTCGGCAGGTTCCCTGACGACGCCGGGCATGAGAACCGCATGCCCGATGCCCAGGCGCGAAGCGAGCTCCTCGAGGCTCGATCTCTCGGGGCCTTCACCGAGGATCACGAGCTGCCAGCCTTTTTGACTCGCTCCCGAGCGGGCAAAGGCATGGATCAGCACGTCGTGCCCTTTTTGTCTGTCGAGGCGTCCGACAGAGACTATGAGCGGCGTCGCTTCCCGTGCTGCTTCGTTCGGCTCGGGCATCGCACGCACGAAGTTCGGGATCACCTTGACCCTGCTGCGCGGTACGACCCGGTTGGCCCACGCGGTTACCGACTTTGTCTGTACGACCAGGGCATCGGAAAACGGATAGAGGAGGCGTCTGGCAAGATCCCAGGAGCAGCCGATATAGTGATACCGAGGGTCGATCCGCTCCGAGACTATGAGAGGTATCGGGGCGCCGCTCAGGGCAAACAACATACGGACATTCGTCTTGTCGATGAAGCTGATCAGCACGTCGGGCATGTACCCGAGCACTGCGTTGCGGAGCATGAACTGGTGTTTGACGTACTGCAGGGGGATGTGCAGCCGGGTGCGGGGCAACTGCCAGTCAATCGTCATCCTTTTCACGCGGGGATGCAGACGGTAATGATCGAGCCGTGCGCTCTCCATGGTGAGGACGGCAACCTCGTGGCCGAGAGCTGCCCACCAGTTGGCCATCTCGGATATTACCCGCTCGGCACCTCCGGCAGAGAGGGACGATACCGCCAGCAATATGCGTCTCAACGGTCTTGTTCCTTCTGATGGACGGGTTTCTACGAGAGGCTTTCTTGCTGGGGCTGACATGACTCCTGGTGGTATTTTCGGTAATTCGCCAGCACGGTATCGGCATCACCGGCGAGTTTGATCCTGCCTTGTTCGATCCAGATAATGTGATCGCAGCCCTCCACGGTTGTCAGCCGGTGGGCGATGATGATGAGGGTCATCCTGTCTTTGAGAGAGTAGATCGTCTGTTTGATCGTCTGCTCGTTCCTGGCATCCAAGGCGCTGGTGGCCTCATCGAAGATGATCACTTCCGGGTCGTGATACAAAGCCCGCGCTATAGCCACCCTCTGACGCTGCCCGCCGGAGAGCTTGACGCCGCGTTCGCCGATGAAGCTGTTGGTTCCGTCGGGCAGGAGATCAAGAAAATCGTCCATGGCTGCCAGCCTGCAGCACTGCAGGACCTTTTCATGATCGATCTCTTCGGGCCTGATGCCGAAGGCGATATTTTCAGCCAGGGTGGCGGGGGCGATGTAGGGCGTCTGAGGGACGTAGCCGATCAATGCCTGCCAGTTCCCGAGGTTCTCGCTCGTTATCCTGCGGCCGTCCAGGGTGATGAGCCCGTTCGTGGGATTCAGCAGGCCGATGGCGATATCTGCCAGGGTGCTTTTTCCGGCACCGGAGGTGCCGATGACCCCCAGGGTCCGGCCGCGGGGAATCGTCAGGTTGATGTCGGAGAGAGCGAACTTGTCGGTTCCCTCATACCTGAACGAGACGTCCTCGAGCCGGAATTCTTCCCTGAAACCTGCGGCGGGGCTGTCGGGGTTTCGGTCTCGTGCAGCCCGGCCATCGATCTCCCGGAGGTAGCCGAGCCCTGTCTGCACGTAAGGCAGGGCCTGCCTGATGGCGTTCAGGCTGTTGAGGATGCGGCTCATGGCAGGCAGAACCCTCCAGGACGTCACTGCCAGCAGGGCAATGGTCCCGGTGATCTTGACCGTAGAGTCTCCGAACCACAGGAACATGATCATGATCGAGGAAGACAGGAGCGAGACGCCCAGCACTTCCAGCATCCATCCCGGCAGCTGGTTGATGAAGCTGAGCCGGGCCTCGGTGCGCGCAAAGCCGAAGATATCACGGACATATCCCTGGATGAACAGCCGGGCTCGGTTGTAGACCTTGACCTCTTTTATCCCATGGAGCGCCTGGGTGATTTCCCTGTTGATCGATGCGTTGTAATCGCGGTGGACTGAGGCAAGCCGATCCATGGAGAAGCGCACATGCTTGATGATCAGCAGCGAGGTTCCGCCGATTGTCAGAAAGACCAGGAGCGAGATGGCGGGATTCGCTATGAGGATGGTCGTGAGCAGGATCGTGACGATCAGGATGTCGCTGATGAGCTTGAGAACTGCGGTGAGCAGGGCGCCGAAGTACTGGCTCCAGCCAATGCCCTGAATCAGATCGGCCGAGTTGTGCTGCAGGTGCCACTCGTACGGCATCTCGAGGAAGCCCCTCAGCATATGCTCGCCGAGGTAGCCGCTTATGTTCGCGGTAAACAGCCCGGTGGTGTAGGAGGTGACCGCCATCGCGGTGTTCTTTATGAACACCAGGATGATGACGCCGAGGCTCAGGATCAGGATGAGCTCCTTGCTGTCCAGGCCGGTGATGCCGGGGAGTATGCGCTCGAAGCGCGGAAGATGGTCGGCGATGATGAGCTGCGGATTTGCGACCGAGGCGGCATAGAAGGAGATCGCACCGGCCGTGATCGTCTCGAGCACGGCGACGCATATCATCCCCGCCAGGATGATCCAGAAGCGGCGGACCCGTTTCGTCGGCAGGTATTTGAATAGCTGCCGGAGGATTTCTACCATTTCAAAGTTGTCATGCATACTTGCCTACAGCTCCGCCTTCCCGGGTGAATTCGGGAATGAAAAAACAGCCAGGTATGATGCTCCCTTTTCATCACAGCGGGTACGGTTTTCATCGCCTCCGCGCAAAAAGATCTTTAATGCATCACCTGCCGGACCTTACGATAAGTTGGCTGTAGCTGGCAATAAATCTCTTGGCAATCGAGCTCCAGCTTATCATTTCCTTCAGACCGGACCGCTTTTTATCCAAAAGCTCAAAGGGGATATCCCGGGAGAGGGCCTTGAGGACCTTATCCGCAAGATCCCGCTCATCCCCCGGATTGAACAGGTATCCGTCTTCTCCATCGGTGACCAGCGGCCTGTTCGCCTCGATATCGGTGACCACGGGAGCCAGACCTGCGGCTATTGCTTCCATCAGGGCGATCGAGGTGCCGTCCGCGAGGGCGCAGGAAACGTACACCGAGGCATTCCCCATGAGCTCTGCCATCGATGCGTGATCGACCGGCCCCTTGAAGCATACATGATCCTCCACTCCCAGATCGTGAGCCAGCTCTCTCAAAGCGGATGCATGGGACCCTGTTCCCGCAATGACGAAGCGTGCACCGGGCATTTCCTGCACCACCAGGGGAGCTGCCCTGATGAGGGTTTCCGCGTCGTATATTCTCTCCAGGGCCCTGATGTGGAGGATATTCCGACTGCTGCGGTCCGGCACTATCCTGAAGAATCCTTCATCCACCCCGGACGGAATGGTTTCGGCTCCGGACAGGCACTCCCGGTCCTTTTTCATGGCTTCGGACACGACGGTCACCTTATCCGACAGCCTCACTGCCAGATCGAAGAGGTGCTTCACCACGCCCCTCTCGCTCACCCGTACATCCATGCCCCGGGCAGAGTTGATCACCGGGGTCCAGGTCATGAGCCCGGCGAGAGAGGCGATGAGTCCCGTTGGGACGATCCAGTTGCCGTGAATGACATCCGGCTTCTCCCTGATGATGAGAGAGAGTGCGTTGAGAATACCGGAGAGCATATAGACGCCCATGGAGAGAACCGGGATCTTTTCGAGCCGATTGAGGGGGGTGCCGGCACCCGGGTACCGGAAGCGATGGACCTTTATCCCTGCTTCTTCTTCGAACAGGGGGCTCTCCCTGTATATCCGCGGCGTAAGGACGACGACCCGGACTCCCTGATCGACGAGCTCCCTGCAGAGCCTTCGGATGAATATCCCGCGGTTCGATCCCTCATAATCGGGATACGAGGTTGTGATCATGAGGACCTTCATTACACGACCCCTATACCAGATATCTGCCCGGCTGCAAGAGATTCGTTCATGATTCGCACGGGAAATGGATTCCTTTATGTTCGGAGAGGAGAGGCTTCGGCAGGAAAGCACGAAGAAAGCCTCAACGGGAAGGCAAAAAAGAAGCCCTGGAAACTTATAATCTTGTAATACAATCTTACTAATCCCTTGACAAAGCGGTAGTAGATATAATATCTTAAAAATAGGAAGACATTTTAATGACATTATCTGGGGGTTCGGCCGGGGGAGCAGCTATAACCTTAATCCCCCGGCAGGTGCGAATCGCGCCGCAATCATCAGATACGAGAAAGCAGGATTGAAAAATCTCACTTTTTAGAAAGGTTTTTTGCGATGACTGCGCTTCTTGAAGGGATCAAAGTCCTCGACTTCACCACGCTTCTTCCCGGTCCGTTCGCCACGATGATGCTCTCCGACCTCGGGGCCGAGGTCCTGCGGGTGGAATCGCACACCCGGGTCGATATGGCGCGCCTCGCTCCTCCTTTTATTGATAAGGACCAGAAGGTTTCCTGCATGCACGCCATGCTGAACCGAAACAAGAAATCCATTGCGCTCGACCTCAAACAGCCCGAAGGCATCACCATCATCGAGCGCCTGATAAGGGAAAGGGGATTCACGGTCATCGTGGAGCAGTTCCGTCCGGGCGCCATGGACCGCCTCGGGCTGTCCTACGAGAGGCTCTCCGGGATGGAGCCCGGGCTCATCTACTGCTCCATCACCGGCTACGGGCAGACAGGTCCTTTGAGAGACAGGGCAGGCCACGACATCAACTATCTCTCCGTGGCAGGGGTCATGAGCTATTCGGGGAAAGGATGCACCGGGCCGTGCCAGATGGGGATACAGGTGGCGGACGTGGGATCGGGCTCGAACAACGCCGTCATCGGCATCCTCGCGGCAGTCATCCACAGGACGAAGACGGGAAAAGGCCAGCACATCGATGTCTCCATGACCGACGGCATGTTCCCCCACCATGTGGTCAGCGGCATCAGGGCGCTCGTCGGCGAGACAGACCCGGGTCTGGAGACCGAGATGCTCAACGGCGCATCCCTCTACGGGTTCTTCGAGACCTCTGACGGCAAGTATCTTTCCTTCGGGGGTCTCGAGCCGCAGTTTCTCTCGGCGTTTCTCAAGACCCTCGGACTCGAAGCCTATCTCGAGCGCATATTCGAGCCGGACATCAATGGAGAGCTCAAGGAGGCAGTGGCGGAAAAGATACGTTCGCAGACGAGGGCATATTGGGTCGAGGCCTTCAAGGACGTCGATGCCTGCTTCGAGCCCGTCCTCACGGTCTCGGAGTCGCTGGCGAGCGGGCATGCGGCCGCCAGGGGACTCATTGTCGAAGTCCCCGGTCCGGACGGAGCTCCCATCAGGCAGATAGCCTTCCCCATTCAATTCTCCGGATACAAGCCCCAATACCGGTGGGCCGGCCCTGCACTGGGCCAGGATACGACGGAAATTCTGAAGTCTCTCGGAATCGATGACCGGGAGATCGGCGAGATGAGATCGAAGGGAGTCATAGGCGGAGTTTAAATACGAAAGGGGGAATTCAGTTATGGTTGGTATCACGGCGTATGGAGGGTACGTACCGCGCTACAGACTGAGCAGGATGACCATTATCCAGAACATGGCGTGGTATTTCCCGGTTATCATGGCAGTTGCCGGCGGGGAAAAGGCGGTTGCAAACTGGGACGAGGATGCGATCAGCATGGCGGTCGCCGCTTCCTACAACTGCATGGCAGGCAAGAACAGGAAGGCGCTCGACGGGGTGTTCTTCGCATCCACGAGCATGCCGTTCACGGACAGGCTCAATGCAGGCATCATCGCTGCAGCCCTGAATGCACCTGAAGAGGGATCCATGCATGCGGATTTCAGCTCATCGCTGAAGGCGGGCACTACGGCAGCCATAGCCGCTCTCGAGGCGATCGAGTCGGGCAAGAAGAGCAGCATCCTCGTGGCTGCCTCCGACCTGAGAAAGGCCAAGATGGCGACCATGGGAGAGATGTTCATCGGAGACGGCGCGGCAGCGCTGCTCTTCGGGAATGAGGATGTCATTGCAGAGTTTACTGGCAGCTACTCGATGAATTACGACTTCGTCGATCACTACAAAGGCACGGGCAAAGACTTCGACTATGCCTGGGAAGAGCGCTGGGTGAGAGATGAAGGCTATGGGAAGATCATCCCCATGGCGATCCAGAGCTTCCTGAAAAAGACCGGTGCGTCGATAGCGGATTTTGCCAAGGTGGTCTATCCGTGCTATTTCAGCGGAACCCACCGGGAGATAGCCAAGAGGCTCGGCATCAATCCGTCGAAGGTCCAGGACAACCTGCACAACGTCTGCGGCGATACGGGAACATCACACCCGCTCCTCATGCTCACGGCGGCCCTCGAAGGCGCAAAGCCCAAGGACAGGATCCTCCTTGCCGGCTTCGGCCAAGGCTGCGATGTTTTGAGCTTCGAGGTGACGGATGAGATCGCGAAGTTCAAGCCGGCCCGCAGCATGACAGCAAGCCTCGCCGCAAAGGTCGATATGAACAACTATCAGAAATACGCGAAGTTCAAGGACCTCATCGTCGCGGACCTCGGCATCAGGGGAGAGGCGAACCCGAACACCTCGCTGACCGCCCTGTGGCGCAAGCGCAAGATGGTCCTCGGGTTCGTGGGCAACAAGTGCACGAAGTGCGGCACGCCCCAGTTCCCGTCTTTGCCCATGTGCGTCAAGCCCGAATGCCACGAAGTAGGCCAGTTCGAGGACTACGAGTTTGCCGACAAGCCGGGCACCATCCAGATGTTCACCGGCGACATGCTCTCGCCCTCCGTCGATCCCCCGGCGGTATACGGCCTCGTCGATTTTGCCGGAGGTGGCAAGGCATTTCTCGACTTCACCGACTGCGACCTGAATCAGGTCAAGGTAGGGATGCCCGTCACCATGTCTTTCAGGAGAAGGTCGAGAGACTCGGTCCGGGGCTTTACAGGGTACTTCTGGAAGGCCGTACCCAAGGTCGAAGGGTGAGGGGAGGTGCGATATGGCAAGCGGTATAAAAGATAAGGTTGCAATACTCGGAATGGGATGTACCAGGTTCGGCGAAAGATGGATGGACGGCCCCGAAGAGCTCATGGTCGAGGCATTCCAGGAGTGCATCAAGGACGCCGGGATCGAAAAGAACCAGATCCAGGCCGCATGGATGGGGACGTGCTTCGACGAGATCATGGTGGGTAAGAGCGCCATGTCCGCCTCGATGGCACTGAGGCTTCCCAACATCTCGGTGACGAGGGTCGAGAACTTCTGCGCGAGCGGAACGGAAGCCTTCAGGGGCGCGGTCTATGCCGTTGCATCGGGCGCTGTCGACATCGCGCTCGCCATCGGTGTGGAGAAGCTCAAGGACATCGGCTACGGCGGTCTGCCGGAGTTCAGCTCGGCCATCGGCACCACGAACTCCCTGTGGTTCCCGAACCTGACCGCTCCGGGCGGCTTTGCCATGCTGGCGACGGGATACGCGGCGAAGTACGGCGTCGATATCATGGACGTCAAGAGAGCCATGGCCCACATCTCGGTCAAGAGCCATGCAAACGGGGCCAAGAACCCCAAGGCCCACCTGCGCAAGCCGGTGACAGAAGAGCAGGTCATGAATTCGCCCATGATCGCCTTCCCGCTGGGCCTGTTCGACTGCTGCGGGGTGAGCGACGGGTCGGCATGCGCCATCGTCACGACGCCGGAGATCGCGAAATCGCTGGGCAAGAAGGACATCGTCTCGGTCAAGGCGCTCCAGCTCGCCCTGAGCAACGGCGGCGAGATCGCCTACCAGTGGGACGGCGCCCACTTTATCACGACCACGAAGGCGAGCAAGGCGGCGTATGAAGAGGCAGGGATAAAGAATCCGCGCGAAGACATCTCCATGATGGAGGTCCACGACTGCTTCTCCGTGACCGAGCTCGTAACCATGGAGGACCTGCACATCTCCGAGCGCGGCAAGGCGCCCAAGGACATCATGGACGGTTTCTACGACCTCGACGGCAAGGTCCCGTGCCAGCCGGATGGCGGCCTGAAGTGCTTCGGCCATCCCATCGGCGCATCGGGCCTGCGGATGCTCTACGAGATGTACAACCAGCTCCTCGGAAGGGCGGGCGACAGGCAGCTCAAGGACCCGAAGTTCGGCCTCACCCACAACCTGGGCGGGTTCCCAATGATGAACGTCTGCAGCATCGCCATCGTCGGGAAGTATAACTAGAGTGCGTATGCAGCTTGTCACTACCTTGGAAAGCGGGGAGTCCGGAAAGCTCGAGATCTTCTTGCTTCCCGCCTTCCAAGGGAATGACAAAAAGCTTTTAAGAATTGGGTTCTCTCGATTTTGCATACACAACCTGGCCAAGAACATAATATTAGGAGGTTTCAATGGCTGACAGCTCAAAGATAGGAAAGGAATACGCCCCGGTCTCTTGGGAGGTCGAAAGGGGGAAGATCAGGGAGATGGCCAAGGCCATCGGCGACCCCAACCCCATCTACCAGGACAGGGAAGCGGCGATCAAGGAGGGCTACAAGGATATCCCCGTTACGCCCACTTTTCTCACCGTACCCATGATGTTCAGTACCTCGATGCCCACGGTGATCAACGATCTCAAGATCAACTTCCTCATGGTGCTCCACGGGGAGGAGCAGTACGAGTATTACCAGGAGATCTATCCGGGCGATACGATCACCGCTGTTCCGAAGGTCGTCAATATCGAGGAGAAGACGAACAAGTCCGGCAAGAAGATGGACATGGTCACGATAGAACTCCTCTACAAGAATCAGCGCGGCGAGAACGTCGCCAGGGCCAGATCTCTTCTGGTCGAGAGAAAGTAGGGGGTGCGCAATGGCTAACAATCTCTATTTCGATGACATCAAGGTCGGCGATGCGATCCCCACACTCACGAAAGGACCCATCGCGAAGCTCCAGCACGTCATGTATGCCGGTGCCTCGGGCGACTTCAACCCGCTCCACACCGATGACGACTTTGCCAAGGCCGTCGGCATGAAGGACGGGGTCATCGCCCACGGCATGCTCATCATGGGCTTCGTGGGCCAGGCCATCACCGGCTGGGTGCCGAAGAAATGCTTAAGAAAGTTCGGCGTGCGCTTCGCCGGAATGACAAAGCCGGGAAATACCATAACAATTTCCGGAAAGGTCATTGACAAGAAGCAGGAAGGCGGAGAGAATCTCATCGTCTGCGAGGTCGTCGCACAGGACGAGACGGGGGATGTGAAGGTAACGGGGAGCTTTTCGGCGGCGCTGCCGATGAAGGGCTGAGTTTATAGAATAACAGGAGGGAGAAAGCAGATATGGCGAAAATTGATTTTACCGGGAGAGTAGCGATCGTAACGGGCGCAGGAGCGGGACTCGGGAGGCAGTATGCCCTCGATCTGGGAAAGCGCGGCGCGAAAGTGGTGGTCAATGACCTCGGAGGGACCAGGGACGGCACGGGCTCGAGC
>JAKPPU010000202.1 GCA_029547185.1 Deltaproteobacteria bacterium
TTGCGATAGCCCCGATGCGGCCTCTCGTAGTTGTAGCGGTGAAGCCATTGATCCAGGTACGCCTGGAGCTCCTCCACTGAGGCATAGAACTTCTCCCGGAAGGTCTCCCGGAAGAACTTGTCGAGGACGGTCCGGTTGAATCGCTACACGAAGCCGTTGGTCCGGGGCCTGGCCACCTTGGTGAGGCGGTTCTCGATATCGTTGAACTCCAAAAAGATCTGGTAAGGGTGGATCATCGGCCGGCCGCAGTACTCTCTGCCGTTGTCCGTCAGGATATGCTCGACTGGCAGCCCCTGGGCCTCGTAAAAGGGCAGCACACGGTCATACAGGACATCGACGGCCGTCTCGGGCAGCTTCGACGTGTAGAGCTTCCCAAAGGCAAAGGAACCATAGGTATCGACGACAGCTTGCATGTAACTCCGGCCGATCCACTTCAGGGTACCCACCAGGAACGTGTCCTGGCAGAGCAGGTAGCCCGGGTAGAGGCTCTCGACCTTGCGCTCCCGGAAGCAGGGGTTGGCCTTCTCGAGGAGCCGGATCTGTTCCGCGGTCAGTTCGACGTCCCGGCCGTTCTTCTCTTCCTCGAGGCGCAGGAGCCGCTTGTACTTGGTTTCCATGCCCTCTTTGATCCAGAGATTGCGGACCGTGCTGGGGCTCACCGTAATGCCTTCCAGTCGGAGCTGATCGGAGAGTCGCAAGGGTCCCCAGGCCGGATGCAGCAACGAGATTGTAATGATCTTCTCCCGGATCTCCGGGGGCGTCTCGTTCGGGAAACTCTTGGGGATCGGAAGCCGGTCGATCAGACCGTCCAGACCCCGCTCCTGGAAGGCCCGCTTGTACTCGTAGAACTGGCTGCGGGACACCCCGTGACGGCGGCAGGCCTCGGAGACGTTTCGAATCCGCTCGGCCACCTGTAGCAAAGTGAGGCGCTGATGTGCTATCTTCTTCTCGGCAGTCATGTTGTCCTCCTGGGTAAGTGTTTTTTGTGGTGAAAAACTCCTTATCCGAAGAGGTGGCTGACTGCCACTTTTTTTAACTGAACCTGTTTGGGAAGATCCTAACTTTTACAAATGAAATTCTTGTCGCCCGAGGTCCAGAGTACCACATATAATCATCGCACCGGAGATTTCTTCGATCAGGTCGCCAACTACCTGTGCGATCTGGTGCCAAAGCGGGACTAATTACCTGATAGCGTAAAATACGCGTTACCTGTTCTTTGAAAAAGCAGAGCGCATCTGATACGCCTTTGGAGAATTCGCCAAAACTCGAAAGGAAGTATCAAGATGCTCCCAGGAGAGTTACCCCTCCCGGAATGGATTGTTGCCTGCC
>JAKPPU010000002.1 GCA_029547185.1 Deltaproteobacteria bacterium
CGTTTTCCTGGGCGCTTGTCTCTGGGCGGCCTTCGCCCCGCGAAAATACATGGCCTCTACGCTCGTCCTGGTTACCCCACCGAGGGTCCCGGCGGAACTGGTCCGGTCGACGGTGACCAGCGGCATCACGGAGCGCCTCAATTCCATCAGCCAGGAGATCATGAGCCGCACGAGGCTCGAGGCGGTCATCGACGAGTTGAAGCTTTTCCCCGAAGAGGCAAAGAAATTGGATCGCGAAGTGCTCGTTGATTTGATGCGTAAGAATATCAAGGTCGATATTCCGCAGAGGACATCGGAAAACGTCGGCTACTTCGCCATCAAGTACACCTCGAAAGACCCGGTGGTTGCGGCCGCGGTGGCCAATAAGCTGTCCTCGCTCTTCATCGAGGAGAACCTGAAACAGCGGGAGCAGCAGGCCGTCGGCACGTCGGAGTTCCTCACGAACGAACTCAAGACGACCAAGGAGAAACTCGAAGTCCAGGGAAGGGAACTGGCGGACTACAAGCGAAAGCACCTCGGGGAACTGCCGGAGCAGAGGGATACCAATATCCGGCTCCTGGAGCAGATACAGCTTCAATACCAGCGCAATGAGGAGAGCCTGCGTGCCGCCCAGGACAGGCAGCTCCTGATCGGGCGGCAGATGAGGGAGCTGGAAAACCCCACCGTGCAGACCGGTGAAGGCGCCGCGGGAACGAGGACCAGGGGTAGTTTCGAGACACAGCTGGATGACATGAAGAAGACCCTCGCTGAGCTGCAGTCGCGATACACGGAGCGTCACCCCGATGTGGTTTCCCTGAAGCGAAAAATCTCCGAGATGGAGAAGCGAAAGGACGCCTTCAACATCAACAACGACCCGCGGTACCGGGAGCTTGCGAATGCCATGGCGGCGACGGAACTCGAGATCAAGCGGCTCCAGGACGAAAGCGGAAAGCTCCGCGCCCAGATGGGGCAGTACCGGAGCCGGATCGAGGGGGCCACCGTGCGGGAGCAGCAGATGTCGTCTCTCGTCCAGGAGTACGAGAACACCAAGAGACTCTACGAGTCGCTTCTGCGAAAGAGCGAGGAGGCCCAGCAGGCGGAAAACCTCGAACGCCGTCAAAAGGGTGAGCAGTTCCGGGTCGTAGACCCGGCGCGGGTTCCGGAGAAACCCGTTCAGCCGGACATCCCGAAAGTTCTCCTCATCGGGCTCTTCGGGGGCATTGCTTGTGGCCTGGGCGGTATCTTCGCCAGGGAGCAGCTTGACCGCTCCTTCCACGACCCCGAGGACGTGGAGGCCACGCTGGGCTTCAAGGTGCTCGCCAACATCCCCAAAATCATCAGCAAGGCATCGTAACCATGTACAACAAATTTTACGCACTGAAGGACAAGCCGTTCGAGATCACGCCGGACCCCAGGTACCTGTACCTGAGCGAGAGCCACCGCGAGGCCCTGGCCCACCTCACCTACGCCCTGAACGAGTCCAAGGGCTTCACGGTCATCACGGGCGAGGTCGGCACGGGGAAGACGACCCTCGTCCAGATGCTCCTGTCCCGTCTCGACAGCCACACGCGGATCGCCCACCTCTTCAACCCGAAGCTCGGCACCCGGGACTTCTTCAAGTACATATGCCAGGACTTCGGGCTGAAGACGGACGGGTTTTCCACCAAGGGGGAATTCCTGTCCCTGCTGCACACCTTTCTCATGGAATGTTACGCCCGGCGGGAACGGGTGGTTCTCATCGTCGACGAGGCCCAGACGCTCTCGCCCGCGCTGCTCGAGGAGGTGCGGCTGCTCACCAACCTCGAGACGCCGAAGGCCAAGCTCCTGCAGGTGATCCTCCTGGGACAGCCCGAGCTGGACAACACGCTTGCCCGAAGCGAGTTCCGGCAGCTCAAGCAGCGGATCTCCCTGCGGTTCAACCTCAAGCCCCTCAACCGGCAGGAAACGGGGGAATACATCATCCGGCGGCTCAAGGCGGCGGGGGCAAGAAACACGGACCTCTTCGACGAGGATGCCGTCAAGGAGATTTACAAGTACTCGAAGGGAATTCCCCGGCTCATCAACGTCATCTGCGACAACGCGCTGATGACCGGCTTCGTCTACGAGAAGCACCGCATCAGCCGGGATATCGTCCGCGAGGTCATCAAGGACATGGAGGGCCCCACGGTCCGCAGGGGGTGGAAGGCCATTTTCCTGCCGGCCATCGTCATCCTCGCCCTGGCCGGGATTCTGATTGCCTGGTGGGGCGATCTCAGCTTCGGCAATCGCCCTTACGCAGGGGAGAGCGTACAAAAGGTGTTCCGCAGCAAGATCATGAAGGCCCTCGAGATCACCTCTATCGAGCGCACCGACAAGGCCTCGGAAGCATCCCAGAACAACAACAGCCCAACGGAGCAAACAACCCCATCTGCCGTGGCTGAACAGACCATGGAAAGAACCTCTGGAGGAACTCAGCCAGCTGGCATCATCCCGGCAGCAGCTCAAAAGACAGCAGGTTCTGATTCTTTTCCGAAGAAAACGGACTAGAAACGGCCGGCTTGGATAGGCATGCACCTTAGAGAGTTTACGAAACAAACGAACAAACGAAATAAACAAACCAACGAAATTAACGGCATTGATGAAGGTAACCCGCTTCGAAGACCTCGAATGCTGGAAAGAAGCCCGGGTCTTAGTTCAGAAAGTATATGATGCTACGGAATTCGAGAGATTTCGAAAGGACTTGAGGCTAGCAGGGCAGATACAGTCTGCCGCAGCATCATCGATGGCAAATATTGCGGAAGGTCTCATCAGACGATCAGACAAAGAGTTCATCCAGTTCCTTTTCATAGCAATGTCGTCGGCAGCCGAGGTGCAGAGTCATCTGTACATAGCGCTTGATCGCAACTACATCGATCAAGAAACGTTTGACGACATATACAAGCAGACCGATAAAACGGCGGCTATCATATCCGGACTGATCAGGTATTTACGAGGTAATGCTTCGAAGCCTCGACCTAAACAGACCTAGAAAGACCTAGAAAGACCTAGAACGACTTAGACGGACTTAGACAGACCTAGACAGACGAGAGAGACCAACGAATGGGAAAATTGTACAAGGCCCTCGAGAAGGCCGAGAAGGAGCGCAGCCAGGCAAAGGGCGTGGAGGCGGTTCAGGAGGAGACGATCGCGCAGAGCCCGGAGCCGAAGTTTGCAGGGGCTGCTGCACCGGTGTCCATCGCGATGCCCGAAGAAGTCGAAGCGCCCCCCGCGAAGGCCCCGGAGCCGCAGCCGGCAAGGGTTGCCCCGCCCATTCCCCTGCCGGTTCCGGATGAGGTCGTTTTCCCGGATTTTGACGAGAAGCTGGTGGCCTACCGCGAACCGGGCTCCGTCGTGTCCGAGCAGTTCAGGAAATTGCGGACGCAGCTCCTGACCCTGAACCTTCCGGGACAGCCGAAGACGATCATGGTCACCAGCGCCGCGGAAGGGGAGGGGAAGACGCTCGTCTCCACCAACCTTGCCACCATCCTGGCCCACGACCTGCATTCCTACGCGCTGCTCGTGGATGCCGATCTTCGAAATCCCGCTCTTTCGCGCTGGTTCGGGTTGACCAACGGTCGCGGGCTCTCCGATTACCTGACCGGGGGGGCGGATATCCCGCAACTGCTCCTGAAGACCAGGATCGCAAAGCTCTCGGTCCTCTCGAGCGGCACGGTCCGGGACAACCCCGTCGAGCTGATCGGCTCGAAGCGGATGGAAGCCCTCGTCAATGAACTCAGGAGTCGCTACAGTGACCGCTACATCATCTTCGACTCGTCGCCCCTGCTTGCCACGACGGAGCCCAGCGTGCTCACAAAGCTCGTCGACGGAATCATCCTGGTGGTCAGGGCGGGCTCGACACCCCGCGAGACGGTGAAGCAGGCCCTGACAACCATAGACCCTTCGAAGATCCTCGGCGTCGTCCTGAATGACCTGGCCCTGGAGTCGAAGGAGCTCAATTCCCGATATTTCGGCTCCTCCCGGTATTATTACCGGTACGGTTACGGGGAGTCGAAGGAGCGCGGCGAAGAGGCGACGATGACGGACAGAATCGTGAAGAATGTCCTGCGGCTTTTCAGGAAGGACAGCTGAGAGAGCTGACAGGCAGGCAAAACCCTCCTCAACGTCTTCATTGCCGCGGCGGCGGGATTCCGGCCAGGACCGGATACCGAATCGAGCCTGTACACGACCCGAGCGGGTATCCGGCATGCAACGGGTTTCATGTTTGGTTGCCGAAGTCGTAGGCAATCGGAAGAATACCCGGTTCCCTGTCGCTGCAAAGGAAGCGAATCAGTCCCGCTATAAAATTGCCAGGTCTGCCGGATGGCCTCCTACTGAGAAACGGCTCTCTCGGTGCCCATCCCTTGACGGGAGGGGGGGTGAATGATTACGGATCCCGCACACCTGCCCCGACCTGTTGAGGAAGCCCTGAGAGGCAACGGCCATGGGCATGAAAAGAGGCAATGTCTCGATAGCCCCGACGGACCGGGAAACCCCCTTGGCCTCTAACTCGCGAGGGAGTCGCGTTTCACGAAAGCGGGCACTCCCGACGGTGATAACGGGAAAGAGTCATCGGTGTCCCCATGTAACCGAGGGGGCGTGAGCCTACCCGCCATTCACCGTGTACTGCCGGTGTCTTCGCGAGTTGCGGGCCTCGTCCTGAAGGTGCCCCCTCGCCAAGGAACCCCCGATTCGAGT
>JAKPPU010000009.1 GCA_029547185.1 Deltaproteobacteria bacterium
AAGGTGAAGAAGCACGACGAGAAGGTCCATGCCATCGACCGGGGTTTCCTGTTCGTAGCCCACAGCATCATCGAGCTGGTCAACCATCCCAAGCGGAAGATAGCCGCGATTGTCGTCTTCTCCGTCTTGTCCGTGGCGGCCCTGGGGGCGACGTACTTCGTCAAGGTGAACAACGACTTCATCGCCTACTTCAAGGCGGATTCGGACCTCCGCCAGCGGAGCGCCACGCTGCACAAGGAGCTCTCGGGGGCCCAGACCTTCTTTATCCGCATCAGCAGCGGCATGCCCGGCACCTTCAAGCAGTCCGAATACCTCTCCCAGGTGGCGGCCCTGCAGCAGTTTATGAAACAGAAGGGATGGTTCGACAAGACGGAATCCCTGGCGGACCGCGTGGCCCTCATCAATATGGAGATGCACGACGGGGACCGGAAGTATTTCAGCATCCCCGCCGATTCCAACCTCGTCTCCCAGTACCTCCTCTTCTTCCAGCGCGACGACCTGGCCCGGTTCGTCACCCCCGACTATGACGAGACGGTGATCATGGTCCGCCACAACGTGAGCGCCAGCTATGAGATCAACGCCATCCTCGCGGAGTTGCGGGACTACATCCGCAAGACGGTGAACCCGAACTTCAAGGTGGAGTTCACCGGGGAGTACATCCTCATCAACAAGGCGGCGGAGACCCTGGCGGTGAACTCCGTGACCTCCCTGGGGCTGTTGCTCTTCATCGTCTTCGTCTGTATGTATCTCCTGTTCTGGTCCGTCAAGGCGGGGCTCATTTCCCTGATCCCCAACGTCTTTCCCATCATCATGATCTTCGGCGTCATGGGGCTCTTCGACATCCCCCTGAACGTGGGAACGGCGATGGTGGCCTGTATCTCCGTCGGCATCGCCGTGGATGACACGATGCACATGATGACCCGCTACAACGCCGAGATGCGGGAGCGCCAGAACGGGCCCGAGGCCCTGGCGGCGGTCCTCCATAGCGAGATCCGCCCCGTCATCTCCACCTCCGTGGCCCTGACCCTGGGTTTCGCCGTCTGCATGGCCTCGAATTTCGTCCCCGTCATCCAGTTCGGCGTCCTTTCCGCCGTGGTCATGGTCGTGGCCCTCCTGGCCGATCTGATCATCACCCCCATCCTCCTCTCCACGACGCAGCTCATCACCCTCTGGGATTTGGTGGGTTTGAAGCTCCGGGAAGAGGTGATCAAACAGGCCCCCTTCTTCGAGGGCCTGAAAGCGTGGCAGCGTAAGAAGGTCTGTCTCCTCGGACGGATGAGGGAAACGGCCGCGGGGGAATTTGCGGTGCGGCAGGGTGATTTCGGTAACAGCATGTTCCTCCTCCTCGACGGTCATGCCGACGTCGTCGGCCATGACGACAAGACGGGCCAGGATGTCACCTTCGCCACCCTCAAGCCCGGGGACGTCTTCGGCGAAATCGCCCTGGTGAAGGCGGGGCCCCGTTCCGCCAACGTCCTGGCCAAGGAGCCCCTGAGTTACCTGGAGATCGACTGGGAAGGTCTCAAGCGGATTCAGCGGATCTATCCCTATATCGGCGGCAAGCTCTTCCTGAACCTCTCCCGGATCCTCGGGGAGCGCCTGGTCCACACCAACGAGATGCTCTTCGGGAAGGCCGGTTGATCGGAGTCATGAATTTCCTGACCCTTCCGACGGGTTCGGAAGGGTCAGGTCGTCCCAACCCTTGGCGAAAGCCCTCGCTGTTGCGGGGCGTTGATGCCAACTTTTAGTGTCACCTGCTCGAATATCGATGCGCCTGCTTACCAAAAAGATCCGTAGCAAGATCGCCATGTTGTGCTTTACTATGATGTTGCTGTCCCTTTGGCAGGCTCTGGAGAGTTCAGGCGGTCTGTTTGGCGCGATTCACAATGAAAGGGAAACCCGTTTTGAGATCGTCAAGGTCGAAGAATTCGTGCCGTTCTCTTGCAAACGTTTCCTGCCGGCCATCACGAATCTTCTCGGCATGGAGAGTGGGGAGCCGGTCATATATTGCTGTCTCATCCAGGTTTGTCTACCGAAGATTTCCCTTTGTCTCGATTCCCGAGCCAACCGTGACCCACCCGGCCAGGTGTAAAGTACCTTTCTCACCAGCGGCACTTTTTTATCAGCAAAGGCGCTTCCAAAAACCTGTCGGGTTTGCACCTTATTGAGGAGCAAGCACCATAAATGATCATATGTTCACTACGTGATTGACATGACGGGTGAAAAGAATGATACAGAGAAGCACTGCCGTTATCTCGGAAGCGATAAGCACAGGGAGGGTGCGGTATGACTAAGTTAATGCTCTGGAGCCTGCGCAACGCCAGGCTCGTTATAGCCATAAATGTAATAATAACAATCATCTTTGGCTACTATGCCCTGCAGATCAGGGTGGATTCTTCCACGGAAGGGATGATGATAAGCGGCGATCCGGCCAAGGATTACCACCAGGATACGGTGAGAAAATTCGGCAGCGACAACATCACCGTCGTCTTTGTCCGGGACAAGAACCTTTTTTCCCCGGAGAAACTCAAGGATGTCGAAAAGCTTTATTATGAGTTGAAAGACATCAAGTTCGAGCCGAAGGACCCTGAGGAATACGTCCGGGCCAAGGATCCCGAGGAATATCTGAAGATCAGATATCCCGCGGTCTATGCCAAACTCTCCGCCAAGCCTGATGAATATGCCAAGCTGGTCAACAACCGCGAGGAATACAACAAGCTGGTCTATGATCCCGAAACCTATCTGAAACATAAATTTCCTGATAACTACAAGGAACTCCTCAAGGGCAAGACCCAACCATCCCCGCAGGAGT
>JAKPPU010000079.1 GCA_029547185.1 Deltaproteobacteria bacterium
ACCACGGATCACGGCACACAAGCTCGGGGCTTACGAGGCGCAGCTTGCCGAGAACGCACGGCTCGAAAAGGGCGATCTCAGGCCATGGAGGGCCCCACTTTTCATTCAGGATCTTACCGGGACAAGCTATCAATCATTGCTCAAGTGGACAGCGAACGACGTTGAGCACTGGATAGCGAGCACGAACGATCTCGACTGGTTCAGGAGCCCGATTGCCCAGGACGCATACGAGCGCATCTACTTCACCGGCGAGGCCACGGCGCGGGTCTTCGTCAACGACGTCATATCCTCCCCGTTCAATCCGGCGACCGACTTCTACCTGTGGGGAGTCCCGGCGCCATCGGCAGCGCCTACCGTGGCATCAGGCGGCACGACGGAGCGGTATTACTTCTATACCTTCGTGAACGCCTACGGCGAAGAGGGACCGTGCAGTGACATCGGGGGAGGCGAGACGGTTGCCGGTTCTCCCGTGGGGATCACGGCCATCAGGAATATCCCGGCAAGCCGAAGAGTGACGGGAATACGTCTCTATCGCACGAACAGCACGACGGCGGGAAAAGGGCAGTACCAGCTTGTATGCGAGGCCCTGTACTTCGATACGGATACCGATTACGCCGAAGGGGATTATGTCCTGTACAGCGCGGCGAACAATAATGATTGGGTCCTCTACTGTACGAAGGCGGGCGGCCATTCCCACGGGCCATGGAACGCCTCCCACTTCACGGCGGGAGATGCCGTGACGGATGATGACCTCGGCCCTGTGTGCGAGTCCGAGGACTATGATCCTCCTCCGACCGGCTTGAAGGGCGTTAAAATGATGGCAAACGGTGTAGGCATAGGGTTCGTGGGGAATGTGGTCTACTTCTTCGAGCCATACCTGCCCCATGCCTGCCCTGCCAGGTACGCTCAGTCCATCGAAGAGAACATCGTCGGTATTGAAGTGCTTGGGAACAATGCCGTACTCCTCACGGACGGATACCCCTACCTCATATCCGGCAACGCACCGGAGCAGATGACGCTCCAGAAGTACCCTGACTTCATGCCCTGCCTCTCAAAGAGAAGCATCGTGGCGGGTATGGGGGGCGTGCTCTTTGCCACCAAAGAGGGTGTTGGCTTTGCGAACCTCGACGGCGTGAGCGTCCTGTCTGCCGCATTCGTCACCCCTACCGATTGGGAGGCCTACTACCCGAGCACCATGCACGCAGACTTCGTGGACGGGAAATACTTCGCCTGGTACATGAACGGCGACATCTTCGGCGGGATCATCATCGACTTCAAGAACGAGCTCTGGATGAGCGTGCCCTTCCATGCCCAGGCGGGATATGTGGCTATCGAGACGGGCAAGTATTACATTGTCGTGGACGGGGATTCCACCGCATCCCCGAAGCCTCAGTGCATTAAGGAATGGGACGGCGACCCGTACAACTTCCTGTATTATCGCTGGAAATCGAGGAAGTTCCTCTTCCCGAGCGACGTCAACTTCTCGGCGGCCAGGATCACCATCGACCAGGAGTTTTACACGTCGATTCTCGAGCTTATTGAAGAGAACAATTACCTCATCGACCAGAACGAGACACTCATCAACGAGTCAATCGCCTGGATCACGGGGAACAGGAGCACCTTCACGGGCACGCTCAACGACAAGATCAAGGTGGTCATCGACAACGACACCTACGACAACATCAACATCGGGACGTGCACGGATATCGCCGGGGTGGTCACGGCCATCAACACGGCCACGGGCGGGACCGAGGCCAGTGTGGACAGCGACGGCTATTTGCAGATCAAGGGCGCGAACCACGTCGAGATAGCTGACGGCACGACCACGGCGCAGACAGTCGTGGGGGATCTCTTCTCCGTCTCCGGAGACAGGACGGAC
>JAKPPU010000045.1 GCA_029547185.1 Deltaproteobacteria bacterium
CGGCGCTATATTCAGCGTCGGACTGATGCTCGTGGTCATCGCCGGGGCTGAACTTTTCACGGGGAACTGCATGATGCCCCTTGGAGTCATGGCCGGCTGCATTCCCATGAGCGGAGTCGTCAGGAACTGGTTCTGGGTCTATGTGGCCAACTTGCTCGGGAGTATTTTCGTGGCATTCTTGATCTTTTATTCCGGTCTCTGGAAGGGCCTATCGGCATCAACGCTTTCAAAATCGCTGCCGGCAAGATGAGCCTCCCCGTTGGCGAGGCTGTTTTCCGCGGCATCCTCTGTAACTGGCTCGTGGTGCTCGCCGTGCGGATGAGCATGGCGGCCACCGACATCATCGGAAAGATCTGGGCCATATTCTTCCCCATCATGGCCTTCGTCGCCTCCGGTTACGAGCACTCCATCGCCAACATGTACTTCATGGCCCTGGGGATCCTCCTCAAGGGCGACCCTTCAACCGTAAGCGGTGCGGGCCTCTCCCAGGAAGTGCTATCGCAGGTCTCTATGGGGGGGTACTTCCACAACCTGATCCCCGTAACCATAGGCAACTTGATCGGGGGGATCCTGTTTGTGGCCATTTTTTACTTTTTGGTCTTCAGGACGCACCTTGAGGATATCGTGTAAAGGCATCAAGAGCCGATCCTGTTCGAACATCCTCGATACCTGCGGCGGCAACGGCTTGATCGACGTTGCCGCCGTCATTCTTGCCGGCGGCAGGGGTAAAAGGGCTGGAGGAGCCAAGGTATTCCTCACCGTCGGAGGGCGCTGCCTCATCCTGGAGGTCCTCGAAAGGGCCCTTTCACTTTTCAGCCAGGTCATTATTTCCTGTCGAAAGGAAGATGGCGGACCGCTGGGCAGGATCATCCAGTCCCTGCCGCAAAGAGATCGTGTTAAGACCGTTTCTGACCGGGTGGAGGGCCTGGGCCCCCTGGAGGGGATGGCCGTGAGCCTTAGAGCTTCGGAAAAGGAATGGGCCTTTGTGATGGGGTGCGATATGCCCCTGGTCGATCCTGCCGTGGTGAGGTTGATGTGGTCGAAGAGGGGGGAGGATGAGGACGCCGTCATCGCGAGAATAGGGGGCTTCCTTGAGCCTCTTCATGCCTTTTACCACAAGAGGTGCGTCGACGCTGTGGAAAGGGCCATTTC
>JAKPPU010000052.1 GCA_029547185.1 Deltaproteobacteria bacterium
GACCATGGCACCGTCGTGCATGAAGGCCTTGCAGGCCTCCTCGAGGGACATGATCTGTGCCTTCTTGGTCTGTGTACGAAGACGTGGCATTGTTACCTCCTTTTCGGTACTCGTAGAGCCCACGATCAGTAAAGATGATGATGAGTGAGAAAGACTCCCCCCAGAAAACCTGAAATAATGCGGTTCACCTCCTTTCCGGTTGAATATGAGAAAAGCTCAGTCCCTGACTGCTGATGCTTCACTCTTTCCCTCGTTGCCGAAACGTGAACACAAGCTCTTCTGTTCTCGGGGATTTGCGAGAAGGCCCCTTGGCGCACGTCTGGTGTTCGGTCTTTCCTGTTCGGATGAATAACGTGAAGAACGATGCCCGTGGTAACGGGGTTTCTTCCAGGGTCGTGGTCGTTTGCGTGAATGAATGTTCCCGGGGGAAGCGGCCGCTTCCGTCCGGCACCTGCCGCGCTGGTTGACGGGGTAAAGGCAGGGAGCCCTCTGTGGAACCCCGGCGCCGTATGGATGACTTCCTCTATCGGAAACCCCGCTCGGCGGAGAACATCATGTCGGGAAAGCTGATATCAAAACCCGAAAAAGGGTGTTTTTGGAAGCCTGTAACATAACAAGCCTTTATATTAATCGACGCGGCACTGTCAAGTGAAAATTGGGTTTTCCGGGGAAAAATCAACCCTGCGGCGCTGCACCGGCCGTTGCGGCGCCGCGCCCCGCGGCACGACCAGCCTTTTGTTTCAATTTCGGGCCGATAGTGGTATAAACTTCTGTAATTTCGAGCGCGACTGGCTGCGTAGTTGCATGCCATGGGGCGGGCTCGAGCGGCGGCCAAGCTTTCTGAACAGAAGCAATGGTCAATACAGGCAACGGAACCCGACTTCGTCCGGGGTTATCCATTGAAGAAACAGCGCCGATCGGTCATGGCGCGGGAACGCTTTTTTCTCTGTCATTGCGAGGAGCGTCGGCGACGAAGCAATCCCTTGCACTCATTGAGATTGCTTCGCTTCGCTCGCAATGACAGATGATGGGTCATTGCGAGCGAAGCGATAGCGACGAAGTAATATCGCCGTTGCCTCGAAAGCGGGAGGGCTTCTCCAGCGCGGTTCCTGAAGTTACGAAACAAACGTAACAAACGAACTAACGAAAAAAACGAAATCAACGTCCAAACGAAATGAACGTTCTTGCGGCCGCTTGACGGTGCACATTTTTTGCAGTAGAGTATACACAAATATATATGAGGTATTTGTGCGATGAGGGCAACAGTAACTATCGAAAAAGATGTGCTGGACGAGCTGGTGAAGGCCACCGGGGCCAAAAGCAAATCGGCTGCCGTGAGAGAAATCATCGATGAGTATATGCGCAAGCGCAGGGTGCAGAAAATCCTGGCTTTGAAAGGAAAGCTTTCCTTTGAACTCACGGCAGACGAGATACGGCACTATGAGCGCTGAGCGTATCCTGATCGATACATCCGTCTGGATAGAATATTTTCAAAATCAATCGCAGAGTATTGTCGATACTGTGATGGAAATCGCGAAAAACAGCGAAATTTGCGTCCCCGGGATTATTTTGGCGGAATTGATGCAGGGTGCCAAATCCGAAAAGGAACTTTCTGCCATCGCGGAGTTCATGGATGCCTTCACCATCATCGATCAAACGGACCAAACGTGGGTTAAAGCCGGAAGGTTGTCGCATGCATTGAGGAAGAAGGGCAAAAGCGTTCATCTGACGGACTGCTATATTGCAGTCATCGCACAGGAAAATGGATGTGCCGTCCTGACGTTCGATCAGCATTTCAAAGACATCCGCCATCACACTCGGCTCGATCTCGTAAACATCGACCGTTGATTTTCTCAGCGATCCGGCCTTCTTCCCGGCGAAACAAACGAACCAACGAACGACCGAAGCGAAATAATCCCGATAACTCAACACTCAAAATTCGTAACTCAAAACTGTCCGACGGGACAGACTTAGACAGCCCCGCACAGGGTTGGACCCATGCAAAGAAAGGTTATCATGAAAGACCGCCGGGAGCCCGATACAGACTACGAGTTCTGTAAGACGAAATCGCCCGAGGAGCGTCTCGAAGCCGTCGAGTTCCTCAGGGAGCAGTGCTATCTGGCCATGGGCTACACCGAACCGCCTCGACTCAAACGGGTCATCACGGTCAAGGAGAGAAAAGGGTGAAGGTCCACGGCGACTTCAAGGATTTCATATCCCTGCTGAACGCGGCGTGGAATAAGTCATCATCGGTTCTTGTAAGTGAGGTAACGAAAAGAAGGCATCGATGAAAGTCACCCGGTTCGAAGATCTCGAGTGCTGGAAAGAATCCCGAATCCTCGTCCAGCGCGTATACGAGATCACGAAAAATAAGGCATTCGGCAAAGATTTGAGATTTTCCGGTCAGATTCAAGCCGCTGCGATTTCTTGCATGGCAAATATCGCTGAAGGATTCATAAGACGGTCGGATAAGGAGTTTACGCAGTTTCTATTCATAGCCATGTCTTCTGCCGCTGAAGTGCAGAGCCATTTGTATGTGGCGGTAGACCTGGGATATATCGACAAGACGCAGTTCGATGAGGCCTATGAGCAGGCAAGGAAGTGTGCGATGATGATATCAGCACTGCTCAAATACTTGCGGAAGACATATTAGACCCGAATGACGGAATAGACGGCACGGACGGAACAGACGGAACAGACGGAACAGACGGAACAGACCGTTTACTGGAGGTACCTGATGCATCATCGCAATCGCTGGACGCCGGCCCTCGCGGCGATTCTCTGTGTTGTCTTCCTCGCGGGCATTGCCGGCTGCAGCAAGGAGAGCAAGAAGGAGAGCCATTTCAAGAAGGGCGAAACCTACTTGGCCGAGAACAAATTTCGGGAGGCCGTCATCGAGTTCAAGAACGTCCTGCAGATCGACCCCAACGACGCGAAGGCTCAGCACAAGCTCGGCATGGCCCAGCTGGGGGCGGGCGACCCCCGCGAGGCCTACGCGGCATTCGGCAAGGCCGTCGAGCTGGACCCGAACAACCTCGAGGCAAGGGTGCAGCTTGGGCGCATCTTCCTCATGGCCCGTGAGCCCGAGAAGGCCCGTGAGCAGGCAAAATTCATCATCGAGAAGGACCCGAATAACGCACAGGGCCGCCAGCTCATGAGCATGGTCTACCTCAATGACCGCAAGCTCCCCGAGGCCATCGCCGAGGCCGCAAAGGCCGTCGAGGCCGACCCGAAGAAGGCGGAGACCCACCTGCACCTGGCGGGCCTGTACATCCTCAACAAGGACCTGCCCAAGGCCGAGGAATCCTTCAAGGCCGCCGTGGCGGCCGAGCCCGGCTCCGTCCAGGCCCGGCTGGCCCTGGCGGGCTTCTACGCCCGCTCGGGAAAGGCCAGGGAGGCCGAAGACGCCTACCTCGAGACGACGAAGATGGCAGGAAAGGAGCCGTCCACCTGGGTCGCCCTAGGGAACTTCTATATCTCGCAGAGGCGCCTGGAGGAAGCCGAGAAGCAGTTCATCCAGGCCGCCGAGTCGGCCCCGAAGAAAGCCGCGGCCCTCATTTACCTGGGCGATTTCTACATGGCCTGGCACAAGCGCGACAAGGCCCTCGAGAGCTACAGGAAGGCTGCCGACAGCGAGCCCGACAACATCGCGCCCCAGGTGAAGCTGGCAGAGCACTACCTGGCCGAGCGCAAGATCGACGAGGCCTCCAAGGCCCTCGAGAAGATCCAGAAGATCAACCCCAAGAGCCACGAGGGGACGATCATCAAGGCCCAGATCCACGTGGCGAAAAACGAGTTCACCGACGCGATCACACTCCTGCAGGGATACCTGAAGGACAACCCAAAGTCGCCGGTCGGGCACTACTACCTGGGGTTGGCCCAGTTCGGAAACCGCGACGTACAGCAGGCGAAGGCCTCGATCACCGAGGCGATCAAGCTCAACCCCCGCTGGCTCGAGCCGAAGCTCGTCCTTGCCGACCTGGCGATGTCTACGGGAGACAGCAAGACAGCCATCGAGACACTCCAGGCCGTCCTCAAGGAAGACCCAAAGAACGCACGCGCCCTGATGGGGCTGGGCAATGCCTACGCCGTGAAGGGCGACCTCGTCAGGGCCGGGAGCACCTTCGAGGAACTCATTCGGGCCAACCCGCAGAACGCCACGGCCTACGTCCAGTCCGGCCGTGTCTACCTTGCCCGCAAGCAGGAGAAGGAGGCCCTGGCCCGTTTCGAGAAGGCCCTCTCCTTGCAGCCGGGCGCCGCCGAGCCCATGCGGTTCATCGTCAACTCCTACATGGCCCGCGGCGAGACGCAGAAGGCGATCGACCGGGTCGAGGCCCAGCTGAAGGCCGCCCCCGGCAACCCCTACTTCTACAATCTCCTCGGTGCCCTCTACGAGGCGAAGAAGGACACGGCCTCGGCCGAGCAGTACTACCGCAAATCGATCGAGTCGAACCCCAACGCCCCCGACCTCTACGTGTCCATTGCCAGCTTCTACGTGAGGCAGAACATGGCCGATAAGGCCGTGGCCGAGCTCAACGCGGCCCTGCAGAAAGATCCCAATTCGATTTCAGCCCTCATGGCGCTGGCGGGCATTTACCAGAGCCAGCACAAGTACGACCTGGCAAAGGAAAACTACAGGAAAGTATTGAAGATCAACCCCAAGTTCCCCCCGGCGGCCAACAACCTGGCCTACATCTACGCCGACGAGAACACCAACATCGACGAGGCCCTCACACTGGCGCAGATGGCCAAGGAGGCCCTGCCGGACAACCCCTACATGGCCGACACCTTGGGGTGGGTCTACTACCGCAAGAATGTATACACCCGGGCGATCGTCTACCTGAAGGAGGCGGCCGAAAAGCTTCCCAACCAGTCCCTGGTACGCTACCATTTAGGCATGGCCTATTACAAGAACGGCAACGTCGATCTTGCCCGGAAAGAGCTGACCAAGGCCTTGGAGCTGGACCCCAAATTCAAGGGAAATGAGGAGGCGCGGGCTATCCTGCAAAAAAAGTAAGACCCAACACCCGCTACCTACAAAAAAAGGAGGTCGGTATTCGAAGCCGCCCTCCTTTTTTATGCCCTTTGGGCAGAAGCTTAAAAAGGAAAAAATCCTTAAATTCAGCCGATTAAACCCATACATTCTCAAAATATTTTACAAATTCGAAAAATAGGTTTCCCTGGGAGCCGCCACCGAGGCCACTTACAGCGTAATACTTTAATATCATTCATTATTGTGGAAACTTGCCACGTACTGTTTTGGAATGATAGTTGCAGACTCTGATAATGATATCGGTCAGCACGTTCGCACGAAAGCGCACATGCGGAAGCCTTTCACAGACTTCTCCTGGCCGGTTCTGTTCTTCTTCTCCGCCCAATTCAAAGCATTCATGGATTAAGGGGCGAGGAGTCTGTGTCATAGGTTGCAGTCGATTCATTTAATCAAAATATGTAATCGAAGGGGCGAAGCTGTATCTGAAGACAGCTTGAACCATTCATCATCCTCCTCTACCTATAGGCAGCGTAACAATGTAATTCCGAAGGAGCGAAGCGACTGAAGCAATCTCGGATATCCTCGGAAAGATTGAGATTGCCGCGCTCCAGTCGGTCGCTCCTGAGAAACAGCTCGCACGTATCCCCTCCCTTGACGAGAGGGGATAGAGGGGAGGGTGAATGATCTAAAGGCCCCCTTGTCGCGAGGTGAGAGGGTGTTTATCCCATCGATAACCCCGAACGAAGTCGCGGTCGGTGGCTCGGGATGACGAGAGCCGATTATGACACAATCTCCGACGGGAGCGAGTCAGGGTGAGGGTGAGTGCCGCCGGACGCGAAAATCTGCAAAGTGAAATCA
>JAKPPU010000058.1 GCA_029547185.1 Deltaproteobacteria bacterium
GTTTTCAAGACGGATTATGCTTTGAGCGGATTCCCGGTATCTTCGGGGGAACGTCGAAAGGCATACCGCCGCATATCCCCGGAGCGGCCTTATGTGTTCTTTGCCCCCGTGCTCACGACCTTTGCCGTACTCTCCAGAAGGTCCTCTTGTACTGCCGGAACATGATCTCCCGAGACATCGGGCATCTTCCCGATCTCTCTGATGGACCTGGCCCAAAGCAGCGAAAAGACGAGTCTCCTCCAGCGGAAGGCGTACCATTGCTCGGCACACTTATGGACACAGAAGGACAATGCCGCAATCAAGAGGACCACAGCCATGAGGGCGGTGTACGTATCGGCCAGGGGCGACAGACGATCAAAGAGGGCTTTCCCTATCTTGTCATGCAGGAGAAAGAGTGGGTACGTCAGCGAGCTCAGAAGGAGCAATATCCTCGATCCTCCGATGGAAATCTTCCTTTTGGAGATGAGGTAAAACAATGCGTAGATCAGCAGGACCACGATGGGGGCCACTGCCCTGTCCTGCAGGGAAGGGACGGGTATGAATTCTTCGACCTGCCCTATCGAGGTGAAGACGGATACCGAGCAGGAGAGGAAAAGATAAGTGTAATGCCCCCAGCCGGTCTCTCCGGTGTATATCAAATAGAACAGGATCCCTGAAATAAAATATGAGGAATAAAACGGATTGACGAACCATGCGAGAAAGAAGGGCTGACCGGACAGCAGGTAGCATACCGTCAGGGCAAGCCAGAGCGGTATCCACACGTGATATCTCTTCACCTGCCCGGTGAGGATCAGCATGAAAACACAGAAGTAGAACTTGAGCTCGGCATGAAGGGTCCAGTATACTCTGTCCACGTCGGGTACGTTGAAATAATCGTTCAGCATGGTGAGGTTCATGAGATAGGTATACAGCGTGCAGCTCTCCCCGGAGACAACATCGCTCAAGACCGTAAGCGAGACCGCGATCCAGTAGATCGGATAGAGCCTGTCCATCCTGGAAACGATAAAATGGATGGACGTCTTGTCGAGGGCCGAATAAAGGATGACAAAACCGCTTATCATGAAGAATGCCGTGATGCCCAGGTAACCATACTTTGTCAGGATTTCCATTGCGGGAAACATCGGTACCCTTGTGCCGTCCACAAAGGTGCATCGGAAGGTGTAATGGTACATCAATACGCTTAAGGCGCCGATAATCCGCAGGACATCGAATTCATATATGTGATTCTTGCCCAAGGTCAACCTCTCACCGCAGGCAGGCAGCGTATCCTTATAACAAGAAAATATCTGGCGTCACGAGCTGTGGGTGCATCTAAGAAACATTATATCCTTCCGGAGGCAGAAAGAAAGCCCGGCAGATCCATCCTCAACCATTGCCTTTTAAGGAGGGGGGAGATTCTCGATGCCGGTTCAATGCACCTCAAGGAAGGCATCGCTCATGTCTGCAGCCTTCAAAAGCCGCAGGGCTTTGAAAGATCAGTCCTGTCGTGCCGATGTCTCGTCGATGATCCGCTTCCAGATCTCCTCGATTCCGAGCCTCGTGTGGCTGGAGGCAGTGATGGGCTCCACACTGAGGGCCTCCCTGATCTCCCTGAGGCGCTTCATCCTGGCGCTTAAGGACAGCTTGTCCGCCTTTGTGGCGATGACGGCCGTCTCGATCGAGTCCTTCCTCGCAAGGTCCAGGAGCATCTCTTCCTCCGGCCCCGGGCTCCTCCTGATGTCGATGAGGACAAGGAGGAGCTTCAGGTCCCGGTTGCCCCGGAAGTACCGGGCGGCGAGCTCGTCCCAGGCGCTCTTCATCCCTTGCGGGACCCGGGCATAGCCGTATCCGGGGAGATCGACCATATAGATCGGGCCGTGGTAGACCAGATCGACCTCGAAGAAGTTGATGTTCCTTGTCTTGCCCGGCTGCTTGCTCGTCTTCACGAGGGACCTGCGGCCCAGCAGGGTATTGATGAGCGATGATTTGCCCACGTTGGAGCGGCCGACAAAGGCTACCTGCGGGAGGCTCGGGAGCTTTTCATAGACCGTTCCCGCATATCTCGCATCCCGGATCTTGACGGTCATAGCGCATCGATGTACCGGGCGACGCGGGAGATGCCCTCTCTGATATTCTCCTCCGAGTTCGCATAGGAGAACCTGAGGTATCCCTCTGCCCCCGGGCCGAAGTCGATTCCCGGCGTTACGCCGACCCCGGTGTTGTCGAGGATGTCCATGGCGAAGCGGTACGAATCATTCGTCAGGTGCGTCATGTTCGCCAGCACGTAGAAGGCGCCGGTGGGCTCCACATCCACCGTGAAGCCTTTGTCCGCCATCTCTTCGAGCATGGCAAGTCGGCGCCGGCTGAAGGTGAGCCTCATGGTCTCCACATCGTCCGCTGCCTCGGTCAGTGCCGCTATGCCTGCCCACTGGGCGACCGAGGGCGCGCAGATCATGAGGTTCTGCTGGATCTTCTGCGCCGTCCTGATGAGATTTTTCGGAAAGACCGCCCAGCCGAGCCGCCATCCCGTCATGGCATAGGCCTTCGAGAAGCCGTTTATCACGATGGCATTGTCCGTATACTCGAGGATCGTGTGCTGCTCCCCGGCATACACGAGGCCGTGGTAGATCTCGTCGGAGATGATGGGAAGCCCGATGGAGCTGATCTCCCTCATGTGGGCGTCATCCAGGCATATACCCGTGGGATTGGCCGGGGAGTTGATCACGACAGCCCGGGTCCTCCCGTTCATTTCACCTTTGAGCTTTCGGGGATTGAGCTGGAAGGCATCGTCGCTTCCCGTCCGGATGAGCTTTGGTATTGCTCCCAGTATCCTGATGAAATTGGGGTAGCAGGCATAGTACGGGTCGGTGAGGATGATCTCGTCGCCCGGGTCCACGAGACAGGCAATGGCGGTCAGGAGGGCGGGCGACGATCCGGCCGTCACCAGAACCTGGTCCGGATCGATCTTCACGCCGTAGGTCTTCAGGTAGTGCCGGCTGATGGCGTCTCTGAGCTCGATGATCCCCAAGGAGTCCGTGTAATGGGTTCTGGCATTGCCCATGGCCTTGCACGCAGCGGTGCGTATGCACTCGGGCGTATCGAAGTCGGGTTCGCCCACTTCAAGGTGGATCACCTCCCTGCCTTGTGCCGCCAGGGCGTTCGCCCTCTCCATCACATCCATGACGAGAAAAGGTGTTATCGATCTGATCTGCTGAGCTGCATCCATGGCGATTCTATAACAGACCGGAAACGGGAGGGTCAATCATCGTATGCACCGGCTTGCGAGGTATCTTCTCCGGGTGCTTCCTCTTCCTCGATCTCCTTGAGAACCTTGGTGATCTCCGTCTGCGTGGAGCGCAGTACCTGGCGCAGATACTGGATCTTCTTGGCAGAGGCCTTGACCGTTTCCTCGAGATCGTCGATGGGAATCTCTCCTCTGCTCATCTTTTCCAATGTTTCCTCAAGCTCCTTCAGTACCTCGGAATAGCGGCTCGTCTTCTTCATCATGACTCCTTGTCTTTTACGACGCTCCTGATCTTTCCTTCTGCAAGCACGGTCGTGATGCACTCTCCGCCCTCTACGGATGCCGCGTCTCTCACGATCCTGCCCCTGCCGTCGATGGTCATGCTGTAGCCCCTCTTCAGAGTCTCTGCCGGATCCATGAGGGTTACGAGGGCATCGAGGTGGCTCAAACGGTCGCCCTGTCTTGCG
>JAKPPU010000101.1 GCA_029547185.1 Deltaproteobacteria bacterium
CCGGCGGGTTTGCGGCATTCCTGCCCCGGCCGACATTGAGCATGCCCTTGCCCGGGACGCCTTCCTTTTCGCTGATGGCCGACCCGCCGCCCCTCTCGAAGATGGAGTAGTTCTGAAAATACTCGGACATGGCGATCTTCTTCTGCTGCGAGGTCATGTTCAAAAGCCACATCAGAAGGAAAAAGGCCATCATGGCGGTCATGAAATCGGCATAGGCCACCTTCCAGGACCCGCCGTGCGCAGCCTCGCCCTTCTTCTTGTATTTCTTGATGATAACGGCCTGTTCCTTGTCCTCGGCCATCACTTCTTTCCTTTCAGGATCTTTTCGAGCTCTTCGAACCCCGGACGTTCGCTCTCGGGAATAGCGCGGCGGGCGAACTCGATGGCGATCTGGGGCGTGGAGCGCGCCACGAAGGATACCAGTGCGATGCGAATCACCTGATAGTAGGCCGCCTCTTCCTTGACGTAGTGCTCCATCAAGGTGGCCATCGGCCCGATGAAACCATAGCACATGAGCACGCCCAGGAAGGTGCCCACCAGGGCCACGGCCACGTGGTGGCCCAGGACCTCGGGCGGCTCGTTGATGGCGCCCATGGTGATGACCACGCCCAGGACCGCGGCCACGATGCCGAGCCCGGGCAGGGAATCGGCCATCTTGTTGACGCGGTGATAGGGGTGCATATCCTCCTCGGTGTTGGCGTCGATGTCCACCTCCAGGAGGTTGTCGAACTCGTGCGACTGGATATCGATGGTCAGGAGGATCTTCAGGCTGTCGCAGATGAACGTGAGTGTCCGGTGATTGGCCATGATCGCAGGGTAGCGTTTGAAGATCGCACTCTTGGCGGGGTCGTCCACATCGGATTCAATGGCGATGATACCCTCCTTGCGCATCTTGGAGAAGATCTCATAGAGCAGCGTCAGCACCTCGATATATTTCTTCTTGTCAAAGCTCTTGGGCTTGAAGATGCCCGCAAGTCCCTTTAACACATGCTTGAGCATCTTCATCGGCGTCATGATGATGAGCCCGCCGATAGCGGCGCCGAAGATGATCAGGACCTCGACCGGCTGAATAATGACGCCCAGATTCCCCTTCTCTAGGAGAAACCCGCCCATGACACCGACGAGCACGACAATCATTCCGATGATTACATTCATGGTGATTAAATCATCGACCGCAAACGGCAAATAGTTTAGCAGGGCAGTCGGAAGGGGTGCGGGGGACGGCGGGCAGGGGAGACGGGAAGAACGACGATCAGACGAGGAGTCCCACGCTGTCGGGAACACCCCGGCTCGTTCGTGTTCAATCAGGGGGGTGTCCCAAGCGCATGCCCGTGCGGCTCACTTCTTCGATTTGCCCTTTTCGGTCCCTTCTTCGGGGTGCTTTTTCTCCTCATCCACCTGGATGGTCACCGTCACCTCGGGCGGGATGTCGTCGATGAAGCGGACCTCGGGCGGGAATAACAGCTTGGGCTCGAAGGTATAGGTCTCGGATATCGTGGAGAGGTCGACTTCCGTGGTGTTGACGGTGATCTTCCTCTTCAGGAACTTGCTGGGGACCAGCACCTTGACCGTACCGGGGGTGAGCAGGATATTCTTCAGGACCAACTTGTCGG
>JAKPPU010000059.1 GCA_029547185.1 Deltaproteobacteria bacterium
CAGCTCCTCCCCGTTCTCGCCATACCCCAATGCCCAGCTCCGGTTGGGCAGGCCGGTCATGAGATCATTAAGGCCATTATCCTTGCACGGGTTCCAGAAGTGGTTTCGCGCGCGCACGCCAAGGTCTTCGTTTGCGCTGCCATTCGTTATCAATTTTAATATTGGTTCTCCGTCATATCTTGTTCCTATTCCACCTGGTAGATTAAGATAACTTTTCAAATAGTTATCCAACTCTGATTTATTTATTGCTGATTCTGTAATATATGGATGTGCATATTTTTCATCATAGGCTATAGCATTACTGCCCAGAAAAAAGGCAGGAATAATGAGAATGAGTATTTCCCATTTACTCATGGCCCTTCCCTCCTACTCTTTTCTTCCAAAATCTCCTTCCTTTTCTTATAATTTTCAGTACGTTCATTCGATGATAGGGAGCTCTCACGATAAAAGGCATCTCTAAAGAGATGCTTAGGAGCACTTGAATAATCACCGAGAGTAACCGCATGAACAAACGTCTCATGCCCTACAAACGAAAAACCCTCCGGCCACTTCTTCATCCTGACTGTGCGGTTCTTCTCGCCGAAGTCGATTCGTTTCGATGCGTTAAGCGCATCGATGTAGATTTGCCCCTGGTCCCAGCAGACATAACCGAACTTGTAGATGGTCAGGTGCGGCTCGTTGTTCTCGAAGAGGTGCCAGCTCCAGAAATCCTCGATGAAGATGTTCCCGTCCTTGTCGGACACGACCTCCTCGATCCTCACGACCACGTCGGTGCCGCCTTCCCACCATGCCCGTGCAGTGGAGCTGTGCTTGCGCCAGACAGCCAGCGCCACCGCGCCCTCGATGGGCCTGCCCGTCTCGTCGTCGATGACCGTGGCTGCGGGCGACGGATTGTCCCGCAAACTGAAACACTCGCTGCCGGTGCTGCTGAAGAGGCACATCAGAAACACCACCGACCCTAACAGGGCTGCCCCTGCTGAACTGCCCGAACCCTTCCTCATCGTATCTCCTCCTTTTCATTCAATCAGAAACTGTCAATATACCAATTCCCGTATGCATCCCTGGCAAAGTAAATATAATGAGTAATCCGGTATTGTACACCGTTTATCACCTCATTTTTCCTGATCCGGTATTTTGCGACCGCGTCGTCTATGTACACCTTCTCGATATCCTCCATCCCGGCGGTAATAACGGGAAGCTCCCGGCTCAGCAAGGTGAAGATCTCCCGGTATTCCACTATCGAGGGCAGGGTGAAGAATCCGAGCGCGCCTTCCGCATCGCCGTTTATGAGTCTCGTCTTCATCCCGTTCCACTTTTCCCTGATGCGTGCATCGGTATCCTCCTGGTCGAAAACCACGATGCCCATCGTATCCCTCAAGTGAGAGCCGTCGGTCAGCCGGGCAGTGAGGTAGTATATGCCGGGCGCCGTCATCCTTGCCGTATATTCGCTCGAGGATGAGCCGTCCAGATACTCCACGCTGCCCGGGCCCGCTGTATCGAGAAGAAACGTTTTCAGGGACAACGGAGTATCGATCCTCATGTTCGTCTCGAGGGGAGAGAAGCCCGATTCGCTGCTCGACACCAGGGAGAAATACGGCCCTGCCGTCGCTGCATAGACGGTGATGGAGGCTTGCGCCGAATGACCCTGGCCGTCCCGTGCAGTTGCAGTGATGGTGTTGCTCCCTTCCTCGAGCGGGACATGGTTCGCAACGAACGTGTCCCCGTAGACCATGGCCGGAACGCCGTTCACCAGGACTGCCGGGTCCGGGCTCAGAGCATCGCGTATCGTTCCGGTGACCATGGTATCGGGCCGGAAAATGCTCTCGCCGTCATGGGGAGATGTGATCGTGACGAGCGGCGGCGTCACGATCAGGGTGAATGATGTAGTATTCGTTCCGGCAGGCCCGGTTGCCGTTATCGTGTAGGTCGTGGTTTCAGAGGGCGAAACGGCCAGGGAGCCTGACAGCTCGATCTCGCCGATACTTTGGTCCATGCTGAGCGTCTCCGCATCGGTGCTCGTCCATGACAGGATTGCCGTCTGCCCCTGAACGATGGTCTGCGGCTCCGCGGTGATGCTTACGGTCGGCCCATGAACTACCGTGAGGGTGGCCTGGCCTGTCAGCGTGCTGCCGTCGCTTCGAACGGCCGTCAACAGGTAGGTCGTCGTTTCGGTAGGCGCGATCTGCAGGGAGCCGGTCGCCTCGACCTCGCCCACTCCCTGGTCGATGGAGACGCCCGCAGCATTCACGCACTCCCAGCGGAGCTCTGCGGACTGGCCTGCGATAATGGAAGCCGGTTCCGTCCAGATCCTCGCTCCGAAGAGTATCTCCGTGTCGGCCAGGGAGATCCCGCTTTCTGTGACGTTCACATCCACATTCTGCTGAGAGAAGACATACCCGCTGCCGGAGAAGGAAAGGGTGTACCGGCCCGGAGAGGCATAGAAGAAGTAGCCGCCCTGGGCATCGGTCAGGAAGCTCCGTGTCCAGCTTCCGTCGGAGAGCGTGACGACGATTCCTCCTCTGCCCGTGGCGCCCGTCGTCACCCTGCCGGATATGCGCTCCCGGCGCTCGGCAATGAAACGGCCGCAGGTGTGGGGATAACTGAAGTCGCCCGTGATCGATCCGGTAATGCTGTTCGTCAGGGTGCTGATGACATGAATCCCGTTCAGCGAAGCCCCCGGAACATACACGTGGAGGCCGTCAGGCGAGAAGGCGGGATCGGACGGTTCCTGAACCGGGATGCTGGCCAGAATTTCGAGGGTGCTTCCATCGATGATCAGGACTTTCTGGGACGAGCCGCTCCGGGGTATGTAGCTGACCGCTATCCTGCTTCCGTCAGGGCTCACGGCGAGGTAGCATTTCGAGACCTTCCTTTCCGGAAGAAGGGACAGAGAGCCGATGACCGAACCGGTCAGGCCGTCGATCACGGAGAGCTTGCAGGATGAGGCCGACAGCGCATATACCCGTGATCCGTCGGGAGACGCCTCGATGTCCCAGACGGCATCCCCCGAGTGAGCCACAGCCACGGTCTCGATAATGTCGAACGTCGAAGAATCGACGATCGATACGGTCCCGTCTTCGAGGGAGCTCATGTAGATGCGCTCTCCGTCGCTGCTCACGGCAATGCCGTGGGGCATCGGGCATACGGCCGCGATTCTGATCGGGGTGAGAGAGGCCGTATCGATTGCCGTGAGCGTTCCCTCGTTGCAGTCCGTGGCATAGAGGATCGAACCGTCCGGGCTCAAGCCGATCGTGGTTGCCGACATATCGATCGTCGCTTTCACGGTGTCCGTGTTCGCATCGATGACGGATATCCCGCCGCCCTCGGCTGCGACGTACACGGTGCTTCCGTCAGGACTCACCGCGATGCCGTAAGGGCCGTAGCCGACCTCGATGCTGCCCGTCACGGCATTCGTGTCGAGATCGACGACGGAGACCCGGTTCCCCTCGTAGTTTGTGATATATGCACGTGCGGACTGCCGGGCAGGTTTCGGGGTTACCTCGATGGTCACCTTTTGAACTGTCGTTCCGCCCGGCCCGGAAGCGGTTATGGTGTAGGTCGTGGTACTCTCCGGAGCGACACTGATCGTTCCGCTCGGATCGACCGGGCCTATGCCGTTGTCGATGGTCACGCTGTCCGCGCCCGTTGCCGTCCAGGACAGGACAGCCGACTCTCCCGCCGAGATCACCAGTGTCCCTGCAGAGATGGTTACGTCCGGAGGCTGCCGCACGATGACGGTCACGCTGCCGGTGGCGCTTCCTCCCGGTCCGGTTGCGCTCACCGTGTAGGTCGTGGTTTGTGCAGGTGACACCGCCACCGACCCGCTCGGATCGACCGCACCGATGCCGCAGTCGATGCTGAGCGCGTCGGCGTGGCTCGAAGCCCAGCTCAGGATCGCGCTCTCACCCGGGGTGATGGATGTCGGCTCTGCCGAGATGCTCACCGTGGGGGGATATGAGGTCGAGACGGTGAAATACGAGATGGCGCGTGCACGGTTGCCGGCCCGGTCGCTGATCGAAATAATCAGCACGTGGCTCCCGTCCGGGAGAGGGCTTCCCTGGGGCACCTGCCAGGAAGCGCCTGTGTCTGACACGGTGAAGGAGCCTGTTACGTCTGCGCCGTCGAGCTCTGCCCGGAAGCTCGACGCATCGATTCCGGACTCGGCGTCGCTGAAGGCCGCGATCATGCTCGGGCTGCCTGTCCTGATGACGGCGTCGGCGCCGGGGCTCACGACGGCCAATGAAGGGCTGTTCCGCTCGGGCAGGAGGGCTAAGGCATCGATGAGCGATCCCGGCACCCCGAGGTCATCTTCGGTCAGAATCAGGGTATTGCTCTCTCCTGCATGCTCATAGACCCCTGCCTGCCCTGTGACATGAAAGTAGAGGGCTTCGCCGCTGGTCCTCTGGACTGCATTTATCGCGGCATCGGGCGAGAGTCCGAGCTGGTCGTTGGTCAGGAACACGCCGATCGATCCGAGGCCCAGGGTTTGCTGGATCCCGCCCTGACCGAGCACGCTCAGGAGGACCGGGACTCCCACCGGGCCCATATCGAGGGCACTTATCCTGTCCGAGACGTTCAGGCCGAGCTGGGCATTGCTGAAGAACGGATTGAATGCGCCGCTGCCGATGGAATGATGGATACCTTCCCGGTCCGGGGTCGAGAAGTAGACGCCGCCGTCGTGGGAGGGCACGCTCAGGGAGATCACGTCCCTGTCTTCGGATATCCCGAGCTCTTCAGGGCTCAGGTACTCCCGGTACGTCCCGTCTCCGGGCGAGGAGAATATCCACGGGCTGCCGGGCAGAGAGAATATGTACCTGTCGATCTCCGTGCTCTCCCGGACCCTGAACCGCGAGGTGACGACGTTCGCGTTTCCCCTCATGTCGCTGAGCGATACGGCGATCTGATGGTCTCCTTCCTCGAGCTTCGCGGGAATCCTGTACAGTGCGCAATTCGAGGTGACGCCGAAATTGTCCGTCTCGTCCGTTCCGTCTATCTCGATTGCCAGGCTGGAGAGATCGACCCCCGACTTGTCATCCCGGAATACGACCGTGACGTACGGGCTGCCCATCGAAACGACCGAGCCGTCCACGGGGTTCAATACCTCGATTGTCGGGGGCTGCATGTCGTCCGACGGCTCTGCATAAACGGCCACCGTGTACGTGAATCGATATCCGCCGGGATTGCTGAAGATCCATCTCTTCTTCCCGCTCGTCTCGCCGGGGCTCAAGATCCTGTCGCTTCCCGCCAGGGCGGAGTAATCGAAGTACGGCCTGCCGTCTTCCGTCCGGCCATCGGCGTTTGCGACAGTGACATTCGGATTGCTGATGCTCTGGACTACTGCCCTGATCGGCATATAGGCTTTATCCTGGCTCCCGTTCGTAAGGCTTATGTCCAGATAGCTCGTGAACGTTCTCAGGTCGTAGAAGAGGAGGGATTTGTCGAGCTGAACCCTGCTCGTGAAATCGGTCTGGGCATCTGCACGAGCCGGATTGGAGATCAGGAAGAGCGTAATGAATGAACCGGCAATGAGCGAAAGCGTCCTGCGTGACATTCCCATGAGAACCTCCAAAAATGTTCGATAAGAAAAAGCATTGCATTCGATTTCACAGGATGGCGGCCGCGCTGTGCCGAGGCGAGCTGCCCCGGTCCATGATGCCTGTCTTCCCAGGATGGAGGATCTTGTCGGATCGATGGTACGTTACGGATGGAACGGTCTGTCTTCTAGCTTCTCCTCTGCCTCTGTCGGCTCACGAAGAAAAGCGCTGCCAGGCCGGAAAGCATGAATGCAGCGGCTCCGGGCAAGGGGACACCGGATACCTGTCCGCCCGACTCGAGATCGATGCTGCTGATCCGCGCCACGGTCCCGGCCGCGGAATCATTCCCTCCCCAGAGAAGCCCCCAGTCAAGCATGACGGTCCTGCCCCGGTAGGGGGAGAGATCGATCCTCGCCCGGCCCGATTCGGGGCTCAGCACCTGCAAGACTGGGACATAGTCCACCTCGCACACGAGATAGTCATCGTAGTCTTCAGGGCCGTACATAAGCGAGTAGTCGAAGGAAAGAAACATTGCGTCGTCCCTCACGAGGAAGCTGTCGTTATAGAGGTAGCCCACGCCATAGATCATATCCTCTGTAAAGGTCACGGTGCCCGTATCCTGATCCACATGCACCGATCCCCAGGCAGTGAATGCATTCAGGTCGAGCGGCTCGGCAGAGGAACCCCCTGCCATAAAGAAGAGTACAGACATGGCTGTACACAGCCCTGTGAGCAGCTTCATTGAACCCTCCTCATTAAATTGAAGAAAAAAACGTGATGAACAAATTTCCTCGGGATAAACCAGCCAAGCAAAAGTTGTACCGGGGAGCCGAAGCACATACGCCCCGGGCCGGCAACTTTATTACAGTTATGAATTAATAAACGAATTAAGGCAATTCATGCAGCACCTGCTCGAGAATGGAGTGCTCCCTTTCTGCACCGTCGCCGCCTTTTGTGAAAAATATTCTCTAAAAAAAGGAAATCATTTTCTCACGTGCAGCAGTCCGACGACCGTGGCCCAATCCGAAAAAACCATGATGATGGTTAAGATGCGAATGTAATCTGCAGGCCCTTTTTAAGTCGAGCACGCTGATGCCCGGGTCTTTACAAGCAGCTTTTCCGTATTATTCTTTAATTATTATTGATTTATTAGCCCGTCGCTGGTAGAGTGAACTGCTGCTTCTTATAGAGAGAGACAGCACTATACTTTTTGCGCAAAAGGAATTCATTCTGATGGCATGGAATAATAAGGGCATGAGCGGCCGCGCCTCAACGGGCATATCCCTGGACTCGGACCGCCCTTTGCGGATATGCCTCTTCACCTACCGGGGCAATCCGACCTGCGGCGGCCAGGGGGTATACATCAAGAGACTCAGCAGGGCGCTGGCGGACCTGGGCCACAAGGTCGACGTGGCATCCGGGCCGCCGTATCCCGTCCTCGACAGCGACATCACGCTCCACAAGCTTCCGAGCCTCGACCTCTACAATCCCGACGATCTCTTCCGGGTCCCGACTATCAGGGAGCTGACGAAGCCCGTCAACCTCATCGAGTGGCTCGGCGTGTCGAGCGGAGGATTTCCCGAACCGTTCACCGCAGGCGTCCGCGTCTGGGACTTCATGCGGAAGAACGCCGGCAGCTACGACATCTTCCACGACAACCAGTGCCTCGCCTACGGCCTGCTCGGCATCAAGGCGATCGGCATTCCGACAATCGCCACCATCCACCACCCCATGACCGTAGACAGGGACGTCGAGGTCAGGTCCATGAATGTCTGGTGGAGGAAGCTCAAGGTCATACGGTGGTACTCCTTCATCGGCATGCAGAAGCGCGTATCGAGGAAGCTCTCCCACATCATCACCGTCTCTGAAGCATCGAAGGACGACATCAGCAGGGAGTTCGCCATCCCGCCCTACAAGTTCCGCGTCGTGGCCAACGGCATCAACACGGACATCTTCCATCCGGCCCCCGGGGTCAAGCGCGAGGACAATCAGATCATGGTCACCAATTCCGCCGACACCCCACTCAAGGGCCTGCGATACCTCATCGAGGCCGTGGCCTCCATCCGCAAAAAGCGGGGCGTCAGGCTCACCGTCATCGGCAAGCCCAAGGAAAACGGCGTCATCGAGAGGCTCGTGAAGGACTTGAACGCCGGCGAGTTCGTCACCTTCACCGGAAGGATCGCTGACGAGGAGTTCGCGACCTACTACGGGAAGACGACCATGGCCGTGGTCCCCTCGATCTACGAAGGATTCGGCCTGCCCGCGGGCGAGGCCATGGCGTGCAGGGTCCCGGTCATCAGCACCACGGGCGGCGCCCTGCCCGAGGTTGTGGGAGACGCAGGCATCCTCGTTCCTCCGGGAGATGCGAAGGCACTCGAAGAGGCCATCATCGATCTCCTCGACGACCCCGCGAAGAGGGAGCGCCTCGCGAACGCAGGCTACGAGCGGGTCAAGAAGCTCTTCACCTGGGACAACACGGCGAAGCAGGTGACCCAAGTCTACCGGGAGGCTATCGGTGCTCACTGTTGATTTCTCGAAGCTCGACCTGCCCGCCGGCTCCCGGGTGCTCGATGCCGGGTGCGGGACCGGACGGCACCTGACTCAGGCCTACCGCTTCCGGGACGTCCATGTCGTTGGCATCGACATGAGCAGGAAGGATGCGGACAAGGCCAACAAGACCCTCAACATCATGATCCACGAGGCAGAGGACGGCGGCGGCATGAAGCTCGTGAGCGTAAGCGACATCACGAACCTGCCTTTTGCCGACGAGACCTTCGATGCGGTCATCTGCTCGGAGGTCCTCGAGCACATCCCGGACCACCGCAAGGCGGTATCCGAGATCATCCGGGTGCTCAAACCCGGCAGATCCCTCGTGGTGAGCGTGCCGCGGTACCTGCCCGAACGCATCTGCTGGGCCCTCTCCCACGATTACCACAACGAGGAAGGCGGCCACATCCGGATCTTCAGGAAGAAAGAGCTCATCGATCTCCTCGAGAGCGCCGGCGCAAAGTGCGTCGATTCCTCCTGGGCCCATTCGCTCCACAGCCCCTACTGGTGGCTCAAGTGCGCCGTAGGGCACAAGAACGACGAGTATCCTCTCGTGAAGCTCTATCACAGGTTCCTCGTGTGGGACATCATGAAGAAGCCGCTTCTCACGAGAGCGCTTGACAAGATGCTCAATCCTCTCATATCCAAGAGCATCGTATTATACCTGAGGAAAGGTGACCAATATGGAATTTGAAATCCAGTCCCATGCCCTGTCCCATCCGGTGGAGATAGATGCCCTGGCGGCAGCTATCGCCGGTGTACAGAAGCCGACAGGCGAGATACCCTGGCATACCGGGGGGAAGACAGACCCGTGGGACCATGTGGAGGCCGCCATCGGCCTGTCGATCGGCGGCTACCATGAGGAGGCCAGGCGCGCCTTTGAATGGCTCGCCTCCGTCCAGCTCGAAGACGGGAGCTGGTATTCCTCGTACAGGGACGGAGAGGTTGAGGACACGACCCGGGAATCGAACCACTCGTCGTATATTGCCGTGGGGGTGTTCCACTACTACCTCATCACCCAGGACAGGGCGTTCCTCGAGCACATCTGGCCCACGGTGAGCGCCGGCATCGACTATGCCGTGAACCTCCAGGGACCGGGCGGCGAGATCTACTGGGCGAGAAACTTCAAGGGCACGGTCGATCCCATGAGCCTGCTCACTGGATCGAGCTCGGTGTACATGAGCCTCAAGTGCGCGCTCGTTCTCGCATTCCTCCTGGGCCGGAGCAGGCCTGCATGGCAGGTCGCGCTCAAAAGGCTCGAAGAGGCCATCTGCTACCGGAGCTACCTCTTCAACAAGGAAAAGTCCCGCTACTCCATGGACTGGTTCTATCCCGTGCTCTGCGGCGCACTGACCGGCAACGACGCGAAGAAGAGGATCGACCGCTACCGGAACAAGTTCGTGGTCGAGGGCCTGGGCGTGCGGTGCGTGTCCGACAACCCCTGGATCACCATGGCGGAAACCTCGGAGTTCGTCATGACCCTGGCGGCCATGGGAGAGACCGAGACGGCGGAGAATATCCTCATGTGGATCCTCGACAAGAGGCACGAGGACGGGAACTACTACTGCGGGTACACCTTCCCCGACTGGGTGATCTGGCCGGAGGAAAAGCTCACCTGGACCAACGCGGCGGTCATGATGGCTGCGGATGCCCTCTATCACATCACCCCTGCGTTCCAGCTCTTCAACCACTCGTTCTGGCAGGAGGGGCAGAAGTCCCACATGTACCGGTTCCTCAAGAAAAGGCATCCCGTTTTCAGCATCAAAGAAGCGTTCTGCTCGCACATGCAGGACATGAGGGCGTAAGATAATTGATCAAGGATTACAGGCCTTACTACATCAAGAAGATCGATCTGCTCTTCCGTGACTGGTACACCGAGCATTACCTGAGGCCCCAGTTCAGGCACCTCGGCCGCGGCGGCACCTTCATGAAGCCCTGGCACGTGGTCGTGTTCGGCGGGCCCGTCGACCTGGGCGACTTTGCCAACGTCATCACCACTTCCGACCACAAGGTCAGGCTCACGGTCTGGGGCGCCGAGAAGGGCAAGGGCTCCATCTCCATCGGAGACTGCTGCCTCATCTGCCCGGGGGTTCGGATCTCCTCGGCAACCGGGATCACCATCGGCGACTCCTGCATGATGGCGAGCTCGGTCTACATCACCGATGCGGACTGGCACGGGATCTATGACCGCACCGACTACATCGGGGGAACGGAGCCGATCACGATCGGGAACAACGTCTGGATCGGAGACAGCGCCGTTGTCTGCAAGGGCGTGACCATAGGCGACAACAGCATCATCGGCGCAGGGTCGGTGGTGACCAGGGACATCCCCGGCAATACGGTCGCTGCGGGCAACCCGGCCAAACCGGTGAAGGAGCTCGATCCGTCGCTGCCCATGAGAACGAGGGCAGACTGGTTCGCCGACCCCGGGAAGCTCACAGCCGAGATCGACGCCATCGACCGCGACATGCTCAAGGGCAACACGATCCTCGGATGGATCAAGTCCCTTGTATTTCCCGTAAAGGAGTTGTAGAGAGATCTCCATGAAAATCGCGCTCATAGCTCCCCCCTACCCCCTCGAAGAGGCGCCGTCTCCGCCGCTCGGGATCTCCTACGTGGCGGCGGCATGCGAGGCGGCAGGCGCAACCGTCCGGGTCTTCGACTTCATCGTGAGCAGGTACACCCCGGAAAAGCTTGGGGAGGCCCTCGATCTCTTCCAGCCCGATGCCGTGGGCGCGACCTCGGTCACCATGAACTTTCACCAGGCCGCCTCCATCATCAGGGACACGAAGAGGCACAACCCCGATATCATCACCATGATGGGCGGGCCCCACGTCTCCTTCGACATCGAAAACACCCTGAAGAACTATCCCGAGCTCGACCTCATCGTGGTCGGCGAGGGAGAGCAGACGCTCTCCGAGCTCGTCCCCGTCCTTACCTCCCGGGAGAAATGGGAGAAGATCAGCGGCATCGCCTTCAGAAAGAAGGGCGAGGTCTTCGTTACACCGACGAGGCCTTTCATCGAGGACCTCGATAGCCTGCCCACGCCGGCCCGCCACCTGCTCCCCGTGTCCCGGTACCTGGCCCTGGGCTATCCCGTGAGCCTCATCACGAGCAGGGGCTGCCCCAACAAGTGCATCTTCTGCCTCGGCAGGAAGATGGTGGGCTTCAAGGGACGATACAGGGACCCGAAGCTCGTCGTGGACGAGATAGAGGACATCCTTTCATACGGTTTCACCAGGATCAATATCGCGGACGACCTGTTCACAGCGAACAAGGAGCGGGTGAAAACCCTGTGCGCGGAGATCAAGAGGCGCGGGATCGAATTCGTCTGGAGCGCCTTCGCCCGGGTGAACACCGTCGACCGGGAGATCCTCGAGATCATGAAGGATGCCGGCTGTGACAGCATCAGCTTCGGCATCGAATCGGGCAACCAGGAGATCCTCAAGCGCGTCAGGAAGGGCATCACCCTCGATCAGGCCAGGGAGGCGACGAAGATCTGCAAGGAGGCCGGCATCATCACCCATGCCTCCTTCATGGTCGGGCTGCCTGGCGAAACGCCGGAAACCATGGAGGAGACATCGAAGTTCGCCCATGGGCTCGGCATCTACTTCGGATACCACCTCCTCGCGCCCTTCCCCGGGACCACGGTGCGCGAGGAGATCGACAAGTACGATCTTGAGATCCTCACCGACGACTGGTCGCTCTACGACGCCAACCGTCCGGTGGTGCGAACGGAGAAGGCCTCGCCCGAAGAGATGGCTGCCTTCGTGAGGACCTTCGAGGAGATCCTCGACTACCAGTGGCAGGAGGTCGTCAGCCGCTATGCCGAGAAGAAGTGCACGCCCCGCGAGGAGCTCCTCGTGGAGGGCAAGAAGAGGATGAACTTCATCTTCCGTCTGCTGAGCGAGGACGTCATCGAGAATGTCTGCCGTTCGAAAGACCCGGTGGCCGATCCCGTCGAGTTCTTTTCCTCGCAGATAGCGAGCAGGCTCGGCAGCGACTACCCCTTCGTATCCTGGACCTTAAAGACCCTCATGGAGGCGGGCTACATCAAGCACGAATCCGAAAACGGGAATTCACGGCTCTACTGGACCCACAACAGGAAGCTCGACCGCCTACCAGTCGCGTAAGTTCCTGATCTCGTCGGGCACCTCACCGGTAGCGAGCCGCCGGAGCACCCCGAGCGTCTTTACCATCGCGACTTCTTCGAAAAGCCCGGACTTGAGTGCCATGCCGTACATGCGGTACGGCGCCTGGCCGCCGTCCTTGGGGTCCGGAAAGATGTCGTGGACCAGGAGGAACCCTCCGGGCACGATGCGGGGCATCCAGGACGTGTAGTCGGTGAACACCGTGGGGTAGCTGTGGCCCCCGTCGATGAACACGAGGCTCAACGGCGTGGCCCACATCCTCGCCGTCACCTCGGAAGGCGCGACGATCGGGATGACGGTGTCCTCGAGCGAGGCCGCCTCGATAGCCTTCCGGAAAAGCCTGAAGGTGTCCACCCTCCCTGAAGCCTCGTCAAAGAGGTCGGGATCGAAATACTGCTGGCCGGGCTGCTGCTCTTCGGACCCCCGGTGGTGGTCGATGGAGAAGAGGATCCCGCCTGTCTCCCTGCAGCCCAGGCCCAGGTAGACGGTGGATTTCCCGCAGTATCCCCCTATCTCGAGGCAGGGGCCGAGCCGGCTTGCTTTACAAGCGGTTTCGTAGAGCACGAGGCCTTCCTCGTGATCGAGAAAGCCTTTGATGTCCAGTGATGCCACATCTTCTATCTTCATCGCCGCATCCGAACTGCCTGTCCTGATGGAAAAGCTGTAATGAAAACACCCTGGAGAGTCAAGAGAATTCACCCGTGATATCCTCAACCTGTCTGTTATGCAGCGCATTACCTTATATCTTATAAAGATTTCATGCGCAGTAACCGAACCGGATTGTGTGGACGAGGATAAACTAGACATCCAGAGAGTAGAGAAGGAATACAAGGTCGAGGTGGGCATCGCCGAAGGCGGTCTCATTGCCCGACTGAGAATCGTTCCCCTGGACACGGAGGTCGCCGCTGTCGCTGAAGCCGACCTCTACGAAGCCCTCGCGGGTGAGGGGGTCACCTTCGGCATTCTGAACGATGCCGTCCAAAAGATGGCCGAAGAAAAGCCCGTAGATACGTGGGTCACGGTCGCGCAGGGCGAGAAGGCCGGCAACGGCTGTGACGGATACGTCCATTTCCACTTCAGCAGGGAGGGCAGGAAGGTACGGCTGAAGGAGGATGCGAGCGGCAGGGTCAACTTCAAGGACATGAACCTCATTCAGAATGTGAAGAAGGGAGATGTCCTGTGCGAGCTCATCCCTCCGGAGAAGGGCAGGAGCGGAAGGACGGTCAGGGGCGAGGAGATCCCGGGGAGGCTCGGCATCCCTGCGAAGCTGCCCTCCGGAAAGAACGTCGAGGTTGCGGACAACGGGGCCAAGCTCGTGGCGGCCATCGACGGCATGGTGGTCTGGGAAGATCCGAGGGTATCCGTCGAACCGGTATACGTCGTCGATATGGTCGACTCCAATACGGGCAACATCCGGTTCAACGGCTCGGTGGTCGTGAACGGCGAGATCGGGGACGGCTTCGAGATACACGCTGCAGAAGACGTGACCGTGGGTACGAGTGTGGGCAGGGTCATCATCGAATCGGGCGGAAACATCAAAATAACGGGAGGAATCCTCGGCCAGGAAAAGGCCTCTCTGTCAGCCCAGGGCTCCGTCCGAGTGAAGTTCGCCCAGGACGCCCACATCAATGCCAAAAAGGACGTCATCGTGGAAGACTATATCCGCAGCAGCACCGTAGCAGCCGGAGGCCCGGTGATCGTCAGGAGTCCGACCGGCTGGATCTCCGGCGGGATAGTCTCCTCGGAGGCATGGATCTACTGCAACACCATCGGAAGCCCCGACAACCCGGTGGACACCAAACTCAGCGTCGGAAGCAATCCCCTGCTCTACAGCGAACGCGAACAGACAGAGCAGGAGATCATCGAAAAGATCGGCGACTTCCTCAAGCTCCAGGCATCCACGATCAAGCTCAGGACCCTGAAGGCCCAGGGCCAGCTTTCACCGGCGCAGGAACAGCTCTATGAAAAGATCCTGAGCGCAGTCGAGACGATCAGGTCTCAGCTCTACTCCAGGGATGAACGGATCCGGGAGATCACGGACAGGATCAACACCGCACATGCGGGAAACATCTACGTCGAGGGAACGGCCAACGAGGCAACCAGGATCAGCATCGGAAACGTAGCCAGAGACATCCATTCACCCAGGGTCAAGGTGCAGTTCTCTCTGAAAGAAGGCGAGATCGCGGAAACGGAGTTCGTCATGCTGCCCGAGATCAAGAAGCAGCTGGAGTCGGACTGATGGCGGGATTCAACAGGGAAAAACTCTTTGAGGCCGTATCGAACGGCGAACCGGTCGAGGGCGAGGACTTGAGAGGCCTCGACCTGAGCGGGCTCGACCTCGGCTGCGCAAACCTGCGGGGATCAGATCTGAGGAACGCGAACCTGTCCGGGACGAACTTCGAAGAGGCCCATCTCGAGCGGGTGATGCTCGACGGGGCCATCATCAGTGGGACAAACTTCAGCGGTGCCCACCTTACGGGAGTCACCCTCAGGTGCGTGGACTTAAGCTCCTGCAATCTGGCCCGGCTGACCGCCGTGGACAGCTACTTCGTCAGGCTGACCGTAGCGGGCGCGGACTTCGCCGGGGCACGGCTTTCGGGCACGACGTTCGCCCGCTGCACGTGGAAGGACCTGAACTTCAGCGAATCGCACTTCAACAAAACGAGGATCCTGTTCTGCTCCATCGAGGGGTGCAGGTTCGAGAAGTGCGACCTGAGCGAGGCGAACCTCGGCCTCTCGAGATTCGTAAAGACGTCCTTCAACGATTCCGAACTCACGCTCGCATCGTTCATGGCCGCGACCATGGAGAGCGTCCAGATGAGGAACGCCGTCCTCGAAAAGCTCGACCTCACCCTCCTCAATGCAGACGGCCTCGATGTGACCGGATCGAAGCAGCAGGGCATCATCGTGCAGGGCGCACGGATCAGGAACCTGACGAGGTAGGCTTAACTCTCCTGATTTTCTTTTGATACTTCCGACCAGATCTTGTCGAGGACACCGTTCGCGAAGGCGGGGAAGCGGGGAGACCCGAAGCGCTTCGCCAGCTCGATCCCCTCGTTGATCACGACCTTGTAGGGAATTTCCGGCTTGAACTTGAGCTCGTATGCGGCGATGCGCAGGATGTTCCTGTCCGTGGCGGACATCCTGCTCACCGACCAGTTCGTGGAGGCCTTCTCGATGAGGTCGTCGATCACGTGGAGGTGTTCGTACACGCCGTTTATGAGATCTTCCGCATAGGGGACGGCTTCCTTGTCCTCGGCAAAATGATCGAAGAAATCCTCGAGGGTACCTTTATTGTGATCTTTCGTTATGTCGATCTGATACAGGTACTGCAGAGCGATTTCGCGCGCCTTTGTCCTGAGTCTCATAACGAAGGGCTATATCTGAGCATAGAGGTCGATCATCTCGAGCAGCGCCATGGCCGCATCGAAGCCCTTGTTCCCGGACTTGGTGCCGGCCCGCTCGATGGCCTGCTCGATCGTGTCCGTGGTGAGCACCCCGTAGATGACCGGACAGCCCGCCTCGAGGGATACGAGGGCCAGCCCCTTGCTGACCTCTGCAGCCACGTAGTCGAAATGCGGGGTGGAGCCCCGGATCACGGCACCGAGACCGATGACGCCGTCCGTCTTCTTGTTCGCGGCGAGTCTTTTGGCGACCGGAGGGATCTCGAAGGCGCCCGGAACACGGTAGATCGTGATATCCTTTTCCTCGACGCCGTGCCTTTTGAGCGCATCGACGGCGCCTTCGATGAGCCGTGCCGTGATGAAATCGTTGAACCTGCTCGCAACGATGGATACCTTCTTGCCTTTGCCGATTAGCTTGCCTTCTATCACACCAGCCATTACACAACCTCCAAGATATGTCCCATCTTTTCCTTCTTGGTCTTCAAGTATTTCTTATTCACCTCATTGGGTTCAATCTCGATGGGCACCCGCTCGACGACCTCGAGCCCGTAGCCGTCGAGGCCGATGATCTTTTTCGGATTGTTCGTCATCATCCTCATCTTCCTGACGCCTAAGGCCACGAGAATCTGGGCGCCGATTCCGTAGTCCCGCAAGTCCGGCGCGAAGCCGAGCTCGACGTTCGCCTCAACCGTGTCCCTGCCGTTCTCCTGGAGGTGGTATGCCTTGAGTTTGTTGATCAGGCCGATCCCCCTTCCCTCCTGGCGCATGTAGACGATCACGCCCTTGCCCGCCTCTTCGATCATCTCCATCGAGCGGTGGAGCTGGTCGCCGCAGTCGCAGCGCATGGAGTGCAGCACGTCTCCGGTGAGGCATTCGGAGTGGACCCTCACGAGCACCGGCTCGTCAGGGGTGATGTCGCCCTTCACGAGGGCGACGTGCTCCTTGTTGTCGATGTCGTTGTCGAACCCGATGAGCTGGAAATCCCCGTACGGCGTCGGCAGGCTCGCCCTGACCGCCTCACGCACGAGGATCTCGTTCTTCATCCGGTAGGCGATGATGTCCGCGATGGTGCAGATGCGCAGGCCGTGCTCTTTGGCGAAAGACTCGAGCTGGGGCCTTCTCGCCATGGTCCCGTCGTCGTTCATGACCTCGCAGATCGCCGCGCCGGCCCTCAAGCCCGCCATCCTGCACAGGTCGACCGACCCTTCGGTCTGGCCGGTGCGGACGAGCACGCCCCCTTCCCGCGCCCGCAACGGGAACACGTGCCCGGGCCGCGCAAGGTCGCCGGGAACGGCGCCCTCGGCAATGGCGGTGCGGATGGTGACGGCGCGGTCGGCAGCGGAGATGCCGGTGGTGACGCCTTTCTTGGCCTCGATGGAAACGGTGAATCCGGTGCCGAACTTGCTGGTGTTGTCTCTCACCATGAGCGGAAGATCGAGCTTGTCCGCGATCTTCGGGTCCAGGGCGAGGCATATGAGCCCGCGGCCGTACTTGGCCATGAAATTGATCGAATCGGCAGTGACGAACTCGGCGGCCATGGTCAGATCGCCTTCGTTCTCCCGTCCCTCGTCGTCCACGAGGATGATCATCCTGCCTGACTTGAGCTCAAGAAGGGCCTCTTCAACGGTGCACGTGGGCATGGAAGTACTCCTTATATATATCCTTGCTTCTTGAGAAGCGATTCGAGACTCGTATCGTCTTCTCTGCTGAGCAGCCTCTCGACGTATTTCCCGATCACATCGAATTCGAGGTTCACCCTATCACCCGGCCCGCGAAGTGTCAAGGCGACCGAGCGGGCGGTATGGGGAATGATATTGACGGTAAAGACATCGCCGAGGATCTCGTTCACGGTGAGCGAGATGCCGTCCACGGTGACCGACCCCTTTTCGACGAGGTACTTCGAGAACTTCCTGTCGTATCGGATGCTCACGCGGATAGATTCCCCGGCTTGTGTCTTCTGCAGAATCGTTCCCACGCAATCGACGTGGCCCTGCACGATGTGCCCGCCGAGGCGGGAAGAGAGCGTGAGCGCCCTCTCGAGGTTCACCTTGTCCCCGGGCTTCAGGTCTCCGAGGGTGGAGCGGGATACGGTCTCTCCCGAGGCTGCGGCCGTGAAGCGTTCCCCCTCGATGGCGGTGGCGGTGAGGCATACCCCGTTCACGGCGATGCTGTCGCCGACCTTGTCCCCTTTGAGGTCGATCCCGGAATCGATGCTGAGCTCATACCCCTGCTTCAGGGGCCGGATGCTCTTGAGCGTGCCGACCGATTCGATGATACCGGTGAACATTCATCCCTCCAGACGAGCCGAAACGAGCACGTCGTCCCCGATGGTTTTCACTCCTGTTATCACAAGCGGCAATGATTCCGCAATGGTATCCGGAGGCTCCCAGGACACGACCGGGATTCCCCCGCCGAGGAGCTTGGGTGCGATGAAAACGAGGATCTCATCCACGAGCCTCGACTTGATGAGGCTCGACAGGATCGTGCTCCCCCCCTCGACGAGCACGGAATGGAGGCCCATCCCGCCGAGGAACATCCAGATGCTCTCCCACGAGAACCTGCCGTCGGGGCCGACGGAAAGCTGGACGATCTTGGCTCCGCTCTTCACGACATCGAGCCTGCTCGAAGGGTCGCGGAAGGTGAAGATCATGGTGTGGTGGCCCAGGCACTTCGCCGAGGCCGGGACCTCGAACCGGGGATCGATGATAATCCGCAGAGGGTCCCTGCCGCCTTCGATCCGGCAGGTGAGGAGAGGGTCGTCCTTGGCGACGGTGCCGACGCCCACGAGAACGGCATCGACGTGGTTCCTCAGCTCGTGTACGTATTTCCGGGATTCTTCGGAGGAGATCCACTTCGAGTCGCCGCTCAAGGTGGCGATGCGGCCGTCGAGGGTCATGGCGACCTTGACGATCACGTAGGGCCGCTTCTCCTTCATCCACTTCGCATACCATTCGATGCGCTTCGCGGTCTCTTTTCCCTTGATCCCGACGTCGACCTTGATTCCGTGCTCGCGCAGGATGCGGATGCCCTTTCCCGCCACGACGGGATTAGGGTCGACGGAGCCCACCACCACGCGGGCGATGCCCGCTTTGATGACCGCATCGGTGCAGGGCGGCGTCTTGCCGAAGTGGGAGCACGGCTCGAGCGTGACATAGAGCGTGGCGCCTTTCGCCTCTTCTCCCGCGGCCTGAAGCGCGAACACCTCTGCATGGGCGAGGCCTGCCTTCGGATGAAAGCCCTCGCCTACGACGCGGCCGTTCTTCACGACCACGGCGCCGACCGGAGGGTTCGGGGCTGTCCTCCCGAGGCCCTTGCGGGCGAGGTTTAAGGCCCGCATCATGTAGATCGAATCACCCTTCATGGCTTGGTCTCGTCGAGACCCTGGATCTCTTCCACGAAATCCCTCACGTCCTTGAACTCGCGGTAGACCGAGGCGAAGCGGACGTATGCAACGGGATCGAGCTTGTGGAGGGCATCCATGACCCTCTCACCGATGTAGGTCGAGGGGATCTCCCGGTCGCCCTTTGCCTGGATGTCGTGGATGATCGAGTCCTTGATGGCGAAGATTTCCTCGACGCTCACGGGCCTCTTCTCGCAGGCCGTCGTGATCCCGGCGATGACCTTGTCGGGATTGAAGGCCTCGCGCCTGCCGTCCTTCTTGATCACGAGCGGCAGATATTCCTCGACCTTCTCATAGGTGGTGAACCGGTACGAGCACCGGATGCACTCCCGCCTGCGCCTGATGGAGCTTCCGTCGCGGCTGATCCTCGACTGGATGACCTTGTCTTCGAGCCCAGAGCACCTGGGACAGCGCATCTATCACCCCAGCCCCTGGTAGATCGGGAACCGGCTCGAAAGGGCCTCGACTTCCTTCCTCACCTTCTCGATCACCGCATCGTCGCCCTTCGAGTCCACGACCTCCGCGATGAACGACGCGACCTGCCGCATCTCGTCTTCCTTCATGCCCCTCGTGGTGAGCGCGGGGGTGCCTAAGCGGATTCCGGAGGTGACGAACGGGCTCTTCGTCTCGAAGGGGATGGTGTTTTTGTTGACCGTGATCCATGCGCGGTCGAGGAAGGCCTCGGCGTCCTTGCCCGTGATGTCCTTGTTGGTGAGGTCAACGAGCATGAGGTGGTTGTCCGTGCCGCCCGACACGAGGGAGAAGCCGCGGGACACGAGCCCCTCGGCCAGGGCCTGGGCGTTCTTGATGATCTGCTGCTGATACGCCTTGAACTCCGGGCTCATGGCCTCCTTGAGGGCCACTGCCTTGGCGGCGATGACGTGCATGAGCGGGCCGCCCTGCATGCCCGGGAACACCTTCGAGTTGAGGGTCTTCGCATGCGCTTCCTTGCACAGGACCATGCCGCCGCGCGGGCCGCGCAGGGTCTTGTGGGTCGTGGTGGTGACGAAGTCCGCATAGGGGACCGGGCTCGGGTGGAGGCCGGTCGCGATGAGGCCCGCGATGTGGGCCATGTCGACCATGAAGTAGGCGCCGACCTCGTCGGCGATCTCCTTGAAGGTCTTGTAGTCGATGATCCTGGGATATGCGCTCGCGCCGGCGATGATGAGCTTGGGCTTGTGCTGTTTCGCAAGATCGCGGAGCTGGTCGTAGTCGATCCGGTGGGTGTCTTCCCTCACGCCGTAGGGGACCACGTTGTAGAACCTCCCGGAGAAGTTCACGGGCGAACCCATCGAGAGGTGACCGCCGTGCGGCAGGGCCATCCCGAGGTAGGTGTCACCGGGCTCGAGGATCGAGAAGTAGACCGCCATGTTGGCCTGGGAGCCGGAATGGGGCTGGACATTGGCGTGGTCCGCTCCGAAGAGCTTCTTTGCCCGTTCGATGGCGAGGTCCTCGGCCACATCCACGTACTCGCACCCGCCGTAGTAGCGCTTTCCCGGATAGCCTTCGGCATACTTGTTGGTCAGGACGGAGCCCTGTGCCTCGAGCACTGCCTGTGAGACGATATTCTCGGATGCGATGAGCTCCAGCTTGCCCCGCTGGCGGCCCAGCTCGTCCATGATGGCCTTGTAGAGATCGGGATCGGTTTTCTTGAGATTGTCCATGCTCATATGATATTCATCCTCTCGATTGGTATTTTAGCTCTGTACACAGCCCGTCGATCTTGTCCAGCCTCGCCTGATGCCTTCCGCCCTCGAAGCCGGTCGCGAGCCAGACCTCCACGATGTCCTGGGCAATGGCAGGGCCCAGCACCCTCCCCCCCAGGATGAGGCAGTTCGAGTCGTTGTGCCGTCTTGCCATGGCCGCGGTATAGGAATCGTGGCACAGGGTTCCCCGCACGCCCGGTATCCTGTTGGCGCAGATCGACATCCCGATCCCGGTCCCGCAGAGGAGCACGATGCGGTCGCATTTTCCATGGACGAGCATCGAGAGGGCCTCCCGTGCAAAATCGGGATAATCGACAGACTCCCCGGTGCGTGTGCCCAGGTCTGCGATCTCGCACCCATTCTTGATTAATGCGTCCTTGACGAGCTCTTTCAAGGGGAGCCCGCCGTGGTCGCACGCGACTGCGATCTTCATCTAGGCGTCCTTCCCTACGATCAGCGAAACGTTCTGCCCGCCGAAACCGAAGGTATTGTTCAGGCAGTGCGAGATCTCACGGCTTATCGCCTTGTTCGGTACATAGTTCAGATCGCACTCGGGGTCGGGGTTGTCAAGGTTGATCGTGGGAGGAATGATTCCGCTCTGCATGGCAAGGATGCAGATAGCGGTCTCGAGACCCCCTGCCCCGCCTATGAGATGCCCGGTCATGGATTTTGTGGAGCTTACGGGGATGTCATAGGCGCTCTCTCCGAACACCTTCTTTATGGCGAGCGTCTCGATCTTGTCATTGAGAGGCGTCGATGTGCCGTGCGCATTGATGTAGCCGATATCCGTCCTGGCGATCCCGGCCTCGGCGATCGCACGCTCCACGGCATAGGCCACAGAGGTCCCTTCCGGGTCGGGGGCGACCATGTGGTAGGCGTCCACGCTCATACCGACGCCTTCCAGCAGGGCAAGGACCTTCGCTCCCCTCTCCTTTGCCTTTGCATAATCTTCCAGGACGAACACCGCGCCTCCCTCGGACATGACGAACCCGTCCCGGTCGATGCTGAAGGGACGGCTGGCCTTCTTCGGGTCGTCGTTCCTGGTGGAGAGCGCCCTCATGGCGGCAAAGGCGGCGACCGAAAACCGCGTGAGGCATGCCTCCACGCCCCCTGCCACCATGCAGTCGGCGTCGCCCGACTGGATCAGCCTCGCGGCAACGGCCAGGGCATGGCCTCCGGTGGCGCATGCCGACGAGAGGCTGAATCCCGGCCCCTTTGCCTGGATCCTCTTGGCGCACTCGGCCGGTCCGACATTGGTGATGAACATGGGCACGGTCATGGGCGACATCCTGCGCGCCCCCCGGGTGAAAAACACATTCATCTGCTCTTCGATGGTGGCCATCCCTCCCGCGCCGGAGCCGATGAGAACGCCGATCCGGAAGGGATCATAGCTTTCCCGGGAGAGGCCTGCCTGCCCATAGGCATCGAGGCCGGCACAGAGCGCCATCTGGGCATACCGGTCCATATGGCGCAATTCCTTCGGCCCCAGGTACCGCCCGGGATCGAATCCCGAGGCCCGTCCGCCGAACGTGACCGGCAGCTCGGCCAGCTCACTGACGGTATCTATTCCTGATTTTCCGTGGATGAGGTTGTCCCAGAGAGTTTGAATATCGCTGCCGAGAGGAGAGACTACACCTATTCCTGTAATAGCGACTGCTTTCATGTGTGGATCATAACTTCGAGTTAACGTAATTGATGGCATCCTTTACAAATTTGATCTTTTCCGCCTCCTCATCAGGAACCTCGATATTGAATTCCTCTTCCACGGTCATGATCAGCTCGACGAGGTCAAGGGAATCCGCACCGAGATCATCAGCAAAAGACATCTCGGGGGTAATCTCCGAGACATCCTTGTCCAGCTGCTCAGCAATAAGCTCGATGATGCGTTGTGCGACATCTACCATTAATCTAGTCCTCCTTTATCTTTCTTACATCTTGATAGTATCAAGTATATAGCCCGCCGTCGATAACGAGAACCTGACCCGTGATATAGGAGCTCAAGCTCGAGCAGAGAAAAGCGACGACCCTTGCGACATCGTCAGGTGTGCCGATCCTCCTCAAGGGGATTCCCTCCATGAGGGAGCCCATGTCGATGTCTCTGGTCATATCCGTTTCTATGAGACCCGGTGCAACCGCATTCACGAGTATGCCCTTGGGGCCCAATTCTTTCGCAAGGCTCTTCGTGAATCCGATCAGCCCTGCCTTCGTTGCCGCATATACGCTCTGTCCCGGATTGCCACCCATACCCACTATGGAAGAGACGTTGATAATCCTCCCACTTTTCTGTCTTAGCATATATCGCGAGGCGTGAAAAGAACAGAAAATCGAACCCTTAAGATTCGTATCCATCATCTCGCCTATGTCTTTCGAGCGCGCCCTCAGGAGGAGGGCATCCTTCGAGACGCCTGCGTTGTTCACGAGGATATCGATGTGCCCGTGGCGGCCCGCAATATCCTGGAAGGCCTGCTTCACCTGCTCTTCATCGGCAACGTCGAACCTTATTGCCTCTGCGCTCCCACCGGACCCGGTGATGCCGGCCACGACCTCTTCTGCCCTGTCTCTGCTTTCCCGGTAGTTCACCACCACGTGCGCACCGCAGGACGCGAGGCTCGAGGCGACGGCTGCGCCGATTCCCCGGGATGCGCCGGTAACGACGGCGACCTGGGACGCGAGATCAATGATCATTCGTAACCACCTCCACCTTTACATCCGGCACGATCTTCCTTACCATGGGGGCGAGAACGGACTTGGGGCCGATCTCGATGAAGCGGTCGATCCCCTTCGATACCGCGTACCTGACCGACTCCTCCCACTGAACCGGGGACACGAGCCCATCGGCGAGGAGGTCCTTCATCCTCTCCGGCTCTGATTCTTCCCTGGCAGCGGCGTTGAAGACCATGCCGACGGCAGGCCGCTTGAGCTCGACGTCCCTCAGGTATTCCCTGAGGGTCTTCCTGGCAGGCTCCATGAGCGGGCAGTGGGAAGCGACTGCGACATTCAGGGGCACGATCCTCTTGGCGCCCCTGTCTTTGAGCACAAGCGATGCCTCGCGGATAGACGAGCTCCTTCCGGAGATCACCACCTGTCCCGGGGTGTTCATGTTCGCGACCCACACGCCGTCGATTGCCAGGAGCGCTTCTTGAATCGCCCCGACGGGCATCCCCAGAACAGCGGCCATCGAACCTTCCGATTCCCGTGCGGCCTCCTCCATGGCAGAGGCCCTGACTCCTACGAGGCTCAGGCACTCTTCGACGGGCACGGCGCCCGAGGCGGTCAGGGCCATATATTCCCCGAGGCTGTGGCCCATCACCATGGCCGGCCCATCGAAGCCGGAGGCCTCCCACAGGGCGGCGCTCACGGCGAATACTGCCTTCTGGGCGTTTATCGTCCTCGTGAGCACATCCTGCGGGCCGTTTTCCATGAGGCCGAGAATGGCATCATCCCCTGTCCACTTCAGGTTCAAGCCCTTGGACATGCCCGGGAATTGGGTACCTTGACCTGGGAATATCAGGCAGTACGGCATTCTCTTCCTGAATCAAGATTCGGGGACCTTGATGACCTCTTTGCCGTCGTAATATCCGCAGTTCTTGCAGATCCGGTGCGGGAGCTTGGGCTCCTGACAGTTGGGGCAAAAGGATGACGCCGGCTGCGACAATGCGTCGTGAGACCTGCGCTTGTCTCTTCTGGTTCCTGAATGTCTCCTCTTTGGTAAGGGCATTGCTTTACTTCCTCCTGAGCTTATCTTTGAGATCCATGAGTTTCTTCATCCTGGGATCTTTCGGTGCTGTCTCGCAGCGGCATTCCTCCCGGTTGAGGTTCGCCCCGCAGCCGGGGCACAGACCCTTGCAATCCTCGCTGCAGATGAACCGCAAAGGCAGCGAAAGGCCCAGCTCGGAAACGATGTAATCGCCGAGGCGGATGATATTCCGATAATACCCCGTCTCGGAGCTCGACCTCTCCGCCTCGAGGTCGCCCGACATGTCCGGCAGGGCCGGCAGGTAGGCGGTCTTCAGGTGGAGGTCCACCGTGTGGCGTATGGGCTCCAGACACCTCGAGCACGAGGCCTCGATCTCTCCCCTGACGTCCACGGTCGCACAGATGGTATCCGAATCCTTCTCCCTCTCCACGACGTAATGGACGTCGAAGGGTTTCGAAACCGTCACGTCCATGTCCTTGAAAATCCCGGTCATGGCCTCGGGTGAGATCGTAACCTCGTTCTCTATCCCTGCCTCGCCGATCATCTCCGGGATGAGAGTAATATCGTCTATTCTCTTTATCTTTTCCACAATTCACAAGCTACTATTTCATACACGGGGTTTTGTCAAGAAGACATGCTTCCTGCCTACCTAAGAAAGATCATAAGACCGCTCATCGGATTCACGACAGCATTATCCCCGGCAACTCTATTTCCCGTTGATGGCCGTCATGATCTCCTTGAAGCTTTCCACCGCTGTTTCGAGGTTCTCGATGATGTCGGCAGCCAGCGCATCGGGATCGGGAAGGTTGTCGAGGTCTGCTAAGTTCCTGTCCTTGAGCCAGGTGATGTCCAGGCTGGTCTTGTCCCGGCCTGTGATCTCTTCATAGGTGAACTTCCGCCAGCGGCCTTCAGGATTCTTTTCCGGGTGCCACGTTTCCTTGCGCTTGTGCCGGTTGCCCGGATGGTAGCAGTCGATGAAATCCTGGAGGTCTCCATCCTTCAACGGCGATTTCTTCAGGGTGTGCCGGATATTGGTGCGGTAATCATAGATCCATACCTCGCTCGTCCACGGGTCTTTCCTCGCGGGCCTGTTGTCGAAGAAGATCACGTTCGCCTTGACGCCCTGGGCATAGAAAATGCCTGTGGGCAGCCGCAGGATCGTGTGCAGGTCGGTCGTCTCCAGGAGCTTTTTCCGGACGGTTTCACCCGCTCCACCTTCGAAGAGCACGTTGTCGGGCACCACCACCGCTGCCTTGCCGCTCGTCTTGAGCATGGTGCGGATATGCTGGACAAAGTTGAGCTGTTTGTTGCTCGTGGTGGCCCAGAAGTCCTGGCGGTTGTAGGTTAGGCCTTCCTTCTCCTGCTCGCCTTCCTCGTTGGTGAAGGTCATGCTGCTCTTCTTCCCGAAGGGCGGGTTGGTGAGCACATAGTCCACCCTGAGCCTCGCGTCCGATACGAGCGAGTCGGTGGGCAGGATGGAGGTCTCCGAGTCGATGTCGCCGATGTTGTGCAGGAACATGTTCATGAGCGCGAGCCTGCGCGCGGATGCCACGATCTCGTTGCCGTGGAACGTACTGTTCTTCAGGAACTTTTTCTGCTCCCTGGTCAGCGAGGATTTGTAGTGTTCTGAAATGAAATCGTATGCGGCCAGGAAGAAGCCGCCGGTGCCGCAAGCAGGGTCGGCGATGGTCTTCATGGGCTCGGGTCTCATGCATGCGACCATGGCCCTGATGAGGGGGCGCGGAGTAAAATACTGCCCTGCGCCACTCTTGATGTCTTCCGCGTTTTTCTCGAGCAGCCCTTCGTAGATCCTGCCTTTGACATCAGCCCCCATCACGCTCCACTGCTCTTTGCCGATCATGTCGATGAGCTTGTAGAGCTTGGCAGGGTCCTGGATCTTGTTCTGGCTTTTGACGAAGATCTGCCCCAGAGTGCCATTTGCACGCGACAGCTCGCGCAGCACGGTAGAGTAATGTGTTTCCAGCTCGGCCCCGCGCCTCGCGGTGAGGCTTTCCCAGCCGAACTCCTTCGGGATGGGCAGCTTCCGGCTGTGGGGCGGCTTCGTGAGCTCGTCCGCCATCTTCAGAAACAGCAGGTAGGTGAGCTGCTCCAGGTAATCGCCGTAGCTCACCCCGTCGTCGCGCAGGGTATGGCAGAAGGACCAGACCTTGCTGATGATGCCCGATGCGTTGTTGGTTTCACTGCTCACAGTTCTTTATTCCCTTCATGAACTTGTGCGAATTTTGCACAAGTTCAAATTTCATGATGAGAGATGCGTTTGCAGTTGTTGCAAAAAGTGCAACAGCTTGAAGCTGGCCTGCCGATCATACACCCATTGAACTACCGAATATTACTCGGTAGTTGCCAACTCCTCCCGCTCATCTCCTTTGTGACCTATTATCTTTCCCTTTCGCTCCTCACGCTTGTGTCTTTTCTGGCTGACACCGTGGCAGATTCTCCGGTTTGTTCTTTTCCCGCTCCGCCATTATTCGAGCCAGGAGAACACTTGCCGGTTCGTCATTGGGATCCTGGGGAACGAGCCTGCCCTCGAAGGCCTTCTTCAGGATGCTCTGCCGCAGGACTTCAGCCTGCTTGAGGCCCTGCTCGATGGTTTCTTCGATTTTATCGCAGACAGAGAGGCGGGATTCAATTTCGGCGACGATTGTATTTTGCTCATGGACAGGTGGCAATGGTACCACGAGTGATCTCATTGTTCCTTGACTTACAGTATTTTGGCCAGCAGACGATACCATGTTCTCTTGTACATATTTTCTGACAGTATCCAGTTGGAAATAGTAAAAGTAAAAAGGTGCTATAGTAATACTTGCATCCAATGAAAATCTAATAAAATGGTCACAGAATGCCCAACCACTCGCAGCATCTTTTTCTTTTATTATAACCAATCTGCCAACTAGGTCTTTGCTTCCATTGACACGAATACAAACTAAGTCACCATCATAAAGTCTGTATTTATCAGATTCTTCTTTTGATAACTTAATATAGCGTGGAAAAGAATAGCTTATGCTAAGAGATTCTATATCTGATAATCTTAGCACTTTGAAATCCAAACCTTCTTTGCTATTTCGCTTCGATAATCCATTTTGCGAGATTTTTATCAAATCTGAAAACGAGATCCATTGCCAACTATCAGGCAATTTTCCATTCACAATATCTTTATTCGTCAGCTTGCCTTCAAATGCCCATTTCAAGACTGCCTGCCGATAGACTTTGAGTTGTTGCTGTGTGGTTTTGAGGCTTTCGATGCCTTTATCCAAACTGCTGAACAGCTCTTCTATCTTGGCCACGATGCGGTGCTGCTCGGGAAGTGGCGGAAGTGATAAATTAATATCTCTTACTATTGTTAGATTTACCCTTGGCCTTGTAGTTCCCTTCGTAATTGCTTTGAATTGATCTTGTACTACATTGCAATTGATAGCGTAAATTAGAAATTGATTATTAACGACCAAGTTGTTTGGCCTCAGTCTCAT